>JAPLDS010000011.1:0-2093 GCA_026391295.1 Bacteroidia bacterium
GTGGAACGTTAATCTTTTTAACTCGCCTTCATACGATCCTAAAATCGTGGTGCAAATGTAGAAGGTTTTTCAACACCTCATTCACTAAAACGGAAAAAAAATTAAAAAATATTCTACTTGAAATAATCAACTATCATACAAATAGATACAACCACCAACCCGGACTAAAAACCTTGAAAAACATCAGCAAACAAAGAATTTATCAACAAAACAAATGCGTCAAAACGCCTAAAATGATCAAAAACAGCAAAAACCTGACAGAAATCATAAAAATCAATACATCTCAAAAAACTAGAAAAACACCATCGATGCTGGGCATAGTATAATATATATCCTAATTATGCTATTTTTACATCTTCTAAAACTATAAGAAGTGTCTGATTGCATCGTACTAATTCCAACGTATAACGAGAAAGAGAATATCTCCCAGATAATCAATAAAGTATTATCGCTCGAGGGGAATTTCAATATTCTAATTATAGACGACAACTCACCTGACGGAACAGCTGCAATCGTAAATGACCTAAAAGCAATTCACCCAGAGAGGCTATATCTTATTTCCAGAAAAGGGAAGTTGGGCTTAGGCACAGCCTATCTAGCAGGATTTGAATGGGCACTTTCGAACAACTACACCTATATCTTTGAGATGGATGCTGATTTTTCGCACGATCCGAATGATCTCATTCGACTTAAAGAGGCTTGCGAAAACGAAGGCGCCGACCTAGCCATCGGATCACGTTATATATCTGGAATCAACGTCATAAACTGGCCATTAGAGCGAGTGTTGATGTCGTATTTTGCGTCGGTATACGTCAGAAAGATAACCGGAATGAAGATCATGGACACGACAGCTGGGTTTATCTGTTATAAAAATACGGTTTTAGAAAAAATAGGAATAGAGAATATTAGGATGAAAGGATATGGCTTTCAGATCGAGATGAAATTTAAGACTTGGAAGCATGGATTTAAGATCGTAGAGGTCCCAATCATATTTACAGACCGCAAAGACGGAGTATCAAAGATGTCTGGAGGGATTTTTGGAGAGGCATTTAAAGGGGTGATCTGGATGAAACTCAAAAGTTATTTTACGAAATATCCAAAAAATAGCAATTCAACTAAACAGTAACAACCTCCCCTGAAATTGACTTTTCTTTTTAAAGATAAAAACTGCACCTAAAAAGAGACTGATTCACTAATTTTATTTAATTTCACTTAACCAAAGGGCAACCTTTAAAAAACCTAACAAGATAAATATCATATGAGAGACATCGTCATCAAAGATGCCAGAGTTGTAAATGAAGGTAAAACACTAAGAGACACCAGTATTCTTATACGCAATGGGGTCATTGAAAAAATATTCAGGGATGAAGTACCCGCGAACATCCTTGCTCAGGCCGATGTCATAGATGCAGAAGGGAAACTGCTGTTACCTGGAGTTATTGACGACCAAGTGCATTTCAGAGACCCTGGACTAACTCACAAAGGAGATATAGAAACCGAGTCGCGGGCGGCAATTGCAGGCGGCATCACGACCTTTATGGAGATGCCAAATACGATTCCTCAAGCCACAACACAAGAACTATTAGAACAAAAATATACCAGAGCCTCTGAAGTATCATTGGCTAATTATTCGTTTTACATTGGTGCTACAAACGACAACTTAGACGAATTATTAAAAACGAATCCAGCAAATGTTTGTGGAATAAAGGTCTTTATGGGATCCTCAACAGGCAATATGCTAGTTGATAATGTCGACACGCTTTCCGCCCTTTTCTCTAAATCAAAAATGCTTATTGCAACGCATTGTGAAGACGAACAGATCATACAAGCCAATATTGCCTTAGCGAAAGAGAAGTATGGAGAAGAGGTTCCAATCAGTGAGCATCCGAAGATTAGAGATACGAGTGCCTGCTTTAAATCGACTTCAAAAGCTGTTGAATTAGCAAAAAAATATGGTACAAGACTCCATGTTTTACACCTTTCAACGGCTGGAGAGATTGCCTTATTTGAAGCGGGACCTGTAAAAAACAAGAAAATCACCAATGAAGCGTGCGTTCATCACCTTTGGTTTTCTGACTCAGACTACGAAAGAC
>JAPLDS010000011.1:2123-14738 GCA_026391295.1 Bacteroidia bacterium
CACATATCAAATGGAATCCAGCAATTAAATCAGCCAGCGACCGATCAGCGATTATGAAAGGGATTAATGACAATCGAATTGATGTCATCGCTACCGATCATGCCCCTCATACTTTAGAAGAAAAAGACCAAAGCTACTTCAAAGCTCCCTCTGGCGGTCCTCTTGTTCAGCATTCATTGATCGCAATGCTCGAACTAAGTCGCCAAGGGAAAATATCCATCGAGAAGGTGGTTGAGAAGATGTGCCATGCACCAGCCGATTTATTTGGCATCGAAAAGCGAGGCTATATCCGCAAAGGATACAAAGCAGATCTGGTTTTAGTTGACGCTGCCAGATGGACTGTTTCAAAGGAAAACATCCTTTCCAAATGCGGATGGTCTCCATTCGAAGGAGAGTCATTCTACTATTTCGTAAATCAGACATTCGTAAATGGAAACCTCGTTTATGAAAATAATAATCCAAAAACCCTCGGAACATTCCATGAATCAACGAAAGGTGAAAGAATTACTTTCAATCGCAACCAGTCCTAGATTACTTATTGGAATTTTTGCCGTTGCGTTTTTAATAGCCTGTAGTCATCCCAAAAAAGAAGACAGGCATAGTTCTTTTGGGAAAATCATATCCGACACCTATCTCGTTGCGCAAGATTCTACAGATAGCTGGGCACAAGAGTGCTTATCCGATTTCAAACGCAACGACTTAATAGAAGAAATTTTCACCTTGGTCTATTCAGGCAAACTGACGTCCATCGATTATTTCTCTGGACAGCCCATCAAAACATCTACATTGAAACAGATGGAGGCGGATAAAATCTTTACGCGCAAAGACATTACGAAGATTCAATTTGAAGAATCGTGGAGTTGGAATAAGCTGACTAATACATTTCAGAAGCAAATCATCTCGATGACTGTAGCCTATGAAGTATACAATGTAGAGGGGAAATCGAGAGGGCAAAAACCCATATTTAAACTGATTTTCAAAAATAAGGTCCTACCGCATTAAAAATCGAGCTGCCGTTCTAGTTCGCTGAGAGACATAAACCACTCGATCTTTCGTCATTGAAGCGATCACTTCATCGGTATAATAGCGAATCGTTAGCAACTCTAAACCCTCATTATAACGCACTACAAAATGCTCTTTTAGCTGTGCAATAAATTCATCAAACCCCTTTTCCGGTCGCTCTAGCGCTACCGAAAAATTCATCGCAGACTGTTGTACCAAATCAACCTTAATACGAGTAGTTGAAAGAAGGCGATAAAAATCACTAATACTCTCCTCTGCAATAAATGAGAAGTCAAGAGGTGAGACAGTCACCAAAACAAGATTATCTTTTGAGATAAACACAGGAACATAATTCATCACATGGTCAATCTTACAGATCACGGAACCCTCAACTTCTGGATCGAGAAACGACTGGACATAAAGCGGGATATTTTTTTCTACCAACGGCTTCATCGTCTTGGGATGAATAACCTTAGCGCCATAGTAGGTCATTTCTGCAGCTTCACGATAGGACAAAGTCTCTAGTTTCTGCGTCTGCTCAAAGCGATTTGGATCGGCATTCATAATTCCAGGCACGTCCTTCCAGACTGTGACACGCTCTGCATCTAACATATTAGCAAGAATAGCAGCAGTGTAATCAGACCCTTCACGTCCAAAGGTGGTGGTCTGTGCACTTAACGTTGACCCAATAAAACCCTGTGTTAAATAGATTGTTTGCTGATTAAAGTCAACCTGTTTCTTTACCAATTCAGAAGAAAGAGCCCAGTTCACAATCGCTTCACGCCAAGTAGAATCCGTACGCATGACATGCCGAATATCTAGCCAAGCATTTTTAATACCTTCCTGATTTAAATAAGCACTGACGATCTTCGTAGATAAAATCTCACCTAATGAGACAATCTGATCGTATTCAAAATCATAATCCAAGGATGGCCGAGCGCTTAAACGCAACGAAAGCGCATCGAATAGCTCACTAATTTCGAGGTTTATACTAGCTGATTTATCCTCAGAGAGACCCGCAATAAGAGCCAAATGATAATTCCGAACTTCATTTATCTTATTCTGCACGCCCTGTTTATCTTCGGTAAAATAAAAATGGGTTAATTCTTCGAGCGCATTTGTTGTTTTTCCCATGGCCGATATGACGACAACCAGTTTGCCGGAATAACTTCGTATAATATTTGCAACATTCCGAACCCCTGCAGCATCCTTAACGGAAGCTCCTCCGAACTTATAAACTCTCATAGCCTTCTGATTTATGAGTCTAAATTGACTAGGTGAAATTAAAAAATCATAGGCAATTACAAAGGAATAACTGAATAAATTTCACCTAGAATAAGTACAAATTGCAAGGAGCATAAATGCTTGTCCCATCAGGCCATCATCAAAAGCTAAAGTCCAAGCCTATAACCCATGAGTCCAAGATATATTTTGTATCTTTGTTGACCCTGATTGGGAATTAAAAGATTACAAATAACTCTATTACAATTTATTACATGGCACTTATCAATGAGAACTACCTGAAATTAAAAGCAGGATATTTATTCCCTGAAATTGGACGCAGGGTAAGAGAGTTTGCAGCAGCGAATCCAGATAAAGCAATTATCAGAATGGGCATTGGCGATGTCACACAGCCCTTATCGCCTGCGATATTAAAAGCCTTCCACGATGGTGTTGAAGAGATGGGAAATAAAGACACATTTAAGGGATATGGACCAGAGCAAGGCTATGACTTTCTGCGTGAGGCCATCGCTGTGAACGACTACCACAGTCGCGGTGTCGCTATCTCTGCCGATGAGATTTTTGTCTCTGACGGTTCGAAATGTGATACCGGAAACATCCAAGAGATTTTTGGAAATGAAAATATCATTGCCATCTGTGATCCAGTATATCCTGTCTATGCCGACACGACCGTCATGTCTGGCAAAACAGGTATCTGCCAAGAGAATGGCTATTTCGACAATATCGTCTATATGCCATGCAACGAAAAGAATGGTTTCACTCCCGAGCTACCATCGCATAGGCCTGACTTAATATTTCTTTGTTTTCCAAACAATCCAACAGGGACCGTTGCAAGCAAAGAAGTTTTAAAACAATGGGTTGACTACGCGATCGCGAATAAAAGTATTATCCTTTACGATGCGGCCTACGAGGCTTATATAACAGAGGATTCGATCCCTCATAGTATCTTCGAAATCGAAGGGGCTAAACAAGTAGCTATTGAATTTAGAAGCTTCTCAAAGACCGCTGGCTTCACTGGCACCCGTTGTGCATTTACAGTGATTCCGAATGAGCTTATGGCCTATGATAGTCAAGGAAACCAAGTTGCGGTTAAACCACTTTGGATGCGTCGTCATACCACCAAGTTTAATGGTGTCTCCTATCCAGTACAAAAAGCTGCAGCGGCAGTTTATTCAGACCAAGGGAAAAAAGAGGTAAAAGAACTGATCAACTATTACTTAGAAAATGCAAAAATTATCCGTGAGAGCTTAGCTCAATTAGGATATACCGTATTTGGTGGGATCAATGCTCCTTATGTATGGGTTAAGACTAAAAATAATTTAACTTCTTGGGACTTTTTCGACAAGTTGCTAAACGAAGCAAACTTAGTTGGCACGCCAGGGTCTGGATTTGGCCCTTCGGGAGAAGGATATTTCCGATTCTCAGCTTTTGCCAACCGAGCAGATGTTCTTCAGGCAATGGAGAGGGTTAAAAATCTGAAGTATTAACATCTTGTTTTTTCATTCTGATCTAGTCATCGGTTGGAAGTTAAATTCGTTAACCAGGATCAATCAATATTCGTTTTCGAAAAACCATTTAAATGATAAAAAATAATCTTCTATTCGCTGCATTACTTTTTTTCATGCTTGGATTTAGCGAGACGGCTAGATGTCAATTGTTCTTTCCCGAAGACATGATCAATGTGAAAGGGCAAGTTGTTGACGAAGCGAGTAAGGAAGCGATCGGTTATGTGCAGGTTTTAATCATGCGAATTCGAGGAGGAACCATGACTGATGCGACGGGGAAATTCTCTATTCAGGCCGACCCCATGGATACGATCACCTTTAAATCACTGAATTACAAAGACAAAAGAGTTCCTGTCAGTGAGATTACTCAAAGTGAAAACGGGGTAGCCATAATCACCCTCTCGTCGGCACGAATTTTATTGAATCAAGTAGAGGTACAAGCCTCAGGTCCCAAGGTCAATATGAATGGTATTCCGGTTGGAAAATCGGTCAATGTTCCAGTCGAATTAAGAAGTAATTATTTTGCTTCAAAACCCAAAGTACTTGCTGCGTTAACCAATCCACTTTCTTATGCATCGTATTACTTAAGCAAGGACGAGAAAGAGAAACGGACAGCGCTAACGGCCATTCACTCTGAAAAAGATTGGCAAATTCTCTCCTTGGTGTATAACAAAGAAATAATTCGAAAAATATCAGGCTACACTGGCGACGCACTGGAAGATTTTATGTTGTATTGCAATGCTTTCAACGCGTTGCCCGTCAATGCCAACACCTATGATGTAGAAAAACGGATACGTGAACTGCTCGTTGAATACGTCGCTAAACAAACGAAGGATAAATCATCAAAATAGTGAATCTTCCAAGCTATTCTGACGTGGTCAAGGCTCATCAACTGATTGGTGAGTTCATTCACAAAACCCCTGTTATGACCAGTTCGGCCATAAATAAGATTATTGGGGCAGAGCTATATTTCAAATGTGAAAACCTTCAAAAGACAGGAGCCTTTAAATTTCGAGGAGCTTGCAATGCCGTTTTTTCATTGACGGAAGAGGAAGCCAAACGTGGTGTCGGCACCCATTCTTCGGGGAATCATGCAGCGGCACTAGCCTATGCAGCTTCTCTTCGAGGAATAAAAGCCCATTTGGTGATGCCCTCTAATTCATCGGAAATAAAAAAAAGAGCAGCAGCTGGTTATGGCGGATTAATCACCTATTGCCAACCGACACTTGAAGCAAGGGAAAAAACCTTAGCGGAGGTTGTTGCTCAAACTGGTGTTACCCCTGTTCATCCGTATAATAACTTTAACGTAATTGCCGGGCAAGGGACTGCAGCAAAAGAGTTATTAGAATCGATTCCTGAACTAGATATTATAATTTGTCCCGTTGGAGGAGGAGGATTACTTGCAGGAACAGCTCTGTCGATCAAAGCGCTATCGAAACATTGTCAGGTCATTGCAGCAGAGCCCAAAAATGCGAATGATGCTTATAGATCTTTTATGGCCGGTTATATTATTCCATCTGATAATCCAAAAACGATTGCTGATGGGCTGCTAACCTCTTTAGGAGAGCCTAACTTTGAAATTATCAAGGAGAAAGTTGATCAGATCATAACGGTTTCTGAAGAGGCAATTGTGGAAGCGATGAGGATGGTTTGGGAACGGATGAAGCTAATCATTGAGCCATCAGCAGCAGTTACACTAGCCGTTTTATTAGAGAATAAATCTGATTTTCAAGGTCGCCGCATTGGTCTAATTCTCTCGGGGGGCAATGTAGACCTAACCAAACTCCCATTCTAAAGGAAACTACATAAATAGCAGCTTAAGACTTAGGTTGTTCTTTTTAGAATTAACTTGCCGCAGATAAAATTTTCGACTAAATTTGAAAAAAAAGCACCATTGGAGATCAACAAAACTATACTAGGAATAGATCCAGGGACTAATATCATGGGCTACGGAGTGCTTAAAATCACAAAGAATAAAGCTCAAGTGATTGCCATGGGGGTGATTAAGACCTCTGGATTTACTGGACACTACGAGAAACTTAGTCATATTTTCTCCCGCGTCTTGTATTTAGTCGATGAGTATAAGCCAGATGAAACGGCTCTTGAGGCTCCATTTTTTGGAAAGAATGTTCAGTCGATGTTAAAGTTAGGGAGAGCGCAAGGGGTTGCGATGGCTGCGTCACTCTATCGAGATGTG
Source organism: Bacteroidia bacterium (assembly GCA_026391295.1). Classification (GTDB taxonomy): domain Bacteria; phylum Bacteroidota; class Bacteroidia; order Bacteroidales; family Prolixibacteraceae; genus JAAFHB01. The sequence goes on from JAPLDS010000011.1 coordinate 8,070, forward strand.
CCAATCTTTGAATATGCTCCTCTTAGAATCAAACAAGCCATAACTGGAAATGGCTCTGCTACAAAAGAGCAAGTAGCCTATTTTTTAAAGCAAATGTTCAATATTGAGATCTTGCCAAATGACTTAGATGCCACGGATGGTCTTGCCACTGCGGTGTGTCATTTTCTTCAACTGAAAAGCCCAACATCGGGAGGAAAGATAAAAAACTGGGAAGAGTTTGTCCGTAAAAATCCCGATCGGGTAAAATAGATCAGAACTGAGCTGCTACAGAGGACGCAATTGCCCCAAACTGGTCAGCGGTGAACGTCAATTTAGGTTTAGAGAAATCAATATCTCTTTCTGTATTTAGTGGAACAAGGTGAATATGTGCATGAGGCACTTCAAGTCCTAATACGGCCACCCCAATTCGCTTACAGGGCAATGCTTTCTCCATAGCCGCTGCCACCTTTTTTGCAAAAAGTACAAGACCTGATAAATCAGCATCTGAAAGGTCGAAAATATAATCAGTTTCATTTTTGGGAATAACTAACACATGCCCTTTAGCCACAGGGAAGATATCAAGAAAGGCAAGGTAATTTTCGTCTTCTAAAACCTTATAGCAAGGGATTTCGCCTTTCGCAATTTTCGAGAAAATAGTCGGCATTTAGATGGTTTTTGAGTTTTATACTCCTAACTCAATATTGATAATCTCGAATGAGATGCTTCCAGATGGAACAAGAATATCGACGCTATCGCCAATTTTCTTTCCTAATAGTCCTTGTGAAATCGGCGTATTTACACTGATCTTGCCAATTTTCAAATCTGCTTCATGTTCTGAAACAATGGTATAAGTCATTGTCGCATTATTCTTTTTATTCTTAATGGTCACCTTATTCATGATCTGAACCACGTCGGTCTCAATCTTGGATTCATCAATAATTCGGGCAGTAGCTAATTGGCTTTGCAAGATAGATATTTTAGCCTCGAGCATGCCTTGGGCATCTTTCGCAGCGTCGTATTCTGCATTTTCAGAGATATCACCTTTCTCTATCGCTTCTCCTATATTTCTAGAAATGGCTGGTCGCTCGACATTGACCAACTGCTCTAGCTCTGCTTTAAGTTTTTTTAACCCTTCAGCAGAGATATAAGTAATTTTGCTCATCTAAATTTTATTAGTCTGGTATAATGTAAAAAACAAGAAGAACTCCGACATGCGGAACTCTTCCCGATCTTAATAAGTACAAATTTAAATAAAATCTTTAAGAAATGTGTACACCATGAGGTTAAAAAAAATAATAGAACTAATTAGATCTTGCGACAACCAAAATGGAGCATTAGAGAGCTAGAGGAAACTAAATAAAAACAGATTCAAATTATTACCTTTGTAATAAAGAATAACTATTGATGACTCAACTGACCAAATATATACAATCAATAAGTTCAAGACTTATTATTGCTGCCTTGTTATTGGGAAGTTGCGCCAAAGATCAGAACTCCTTCTTGCCTCCAGTCAAAATCAATTTAATGATCTCACTAGTCAACTATAATTTCTTGACTATCCCAGGCAATTCAATCGTATTTCAGAGCCATGGTGTGAAAGGGATCATTGTTGTTTGCATAAATCCCGACTTAACACAATACTCGGCTTATGATGCATGCTGTCCAAATGAAAAAGACTATTCAGGGATTGTTACCGTGCAACCGGTAAAAAACCTTGTCACCCCTCCCTATACCGTATTCGCCAGTGATTTCTTTGGGATCTGCAATGTTTGCGGTTCTAAATTCAATCTTATGGGTGGTGGGCAACCGGTAAAAGGTCCAGCAACGCACTATTTACAGCAATACAATGTTGTCACTGGCTTTGAAAGTCTAACTGTTATACATTAGTCTAGGCACAAAAAAAGGAGGATCTAAATAAATCCTCCTTAATCCTTATCTACGAAAACTCGTAATTCTTTAATATCTGTAATATTCTGGTTTGTAAGGACCGCTAGCTGAAACACCTAAATACTCAGCTTGCTTAGGCGTTAGCACCGTTAATTTAACCCCTAGTTGCTCCAAATGCAAACGGGCCACTTCCTCATCTAAATGCTTTGGAAGAGTGTAAACACCGATCTCATAATTCTTAGTCCATAATTCAAGTTGAGCCAATGTTTGATTTGTAAATGAGCTACTCATCACAAAGGATGGATGCCCGGTAGCACAACCAAGGTTCACTAAACGACCTTCGGCAAGTAAGAAGATCGCGTGACCATCTGCATAAAGGTATTTATCGACTTGTGGCTTGATATTTATTTTCTCAATTCCAGCCCATTTCTCCAGACGTGAAACCTGTATCTCATTATCAAAATGACCGATATTACAAACGATCGATTGATCTTTCATGCTGGCCATATGTTCGGCCGTTATTACATCAAGATTACCCGTGGTGGTTACAAAAATGTTTCCTTCGAGGACTGCCTTTTCCATCGTTTTCACTTCGTACCCTTCCATCGCAGCTTGAAGAGCGCATATTGGATCGATTTCGGTTATAATAACGCGAGCGCCATATGACTTCATCGAATGAGCACATCCTTTTCCAACATCGCCATAACCTGCGATTACGGCTATCTTGCCAGCTATCATAACGTCAGTTGCACGTTTAATTCCATCAGCTAACGACTCTCGGCAACCATAAAGATTATCGAATTTCGATTTCGTCACCGAGTCATTCACATTAAATGCAGGGAATAATAATCGACCTTGTTCCACCATCTGATAAAGACGATGAACTCCAGTTGTAGTCTCTTCTGACACCCCTTTTATCTCTTTTACTTGTCTGTGCCAGCGCCCAGCATCAGCTTTAAGCACCGATTTAAGAATAGCATTAAGGGCTATTTCATCCTCCGCACTGACCTCTTCATCAAGTATTATTGAATTATTCTCCGCCTCATAACCACGGTGCATCATCATTGTTGCATCACCACCATCATCGACAATCAGCGTTGGACCAAGGTTATTACCAAAATCAAGGGCACGCTCAGTACACCACCAATATTCGGTAAGTGTCTCACCTTTCCATGCAAAAACTGGAATTCCAGCTGCTGCAATTGCTGCAGCCGCATGATCTTGCGTAGAGAAAATATTACAGCTACACCATCTAACACTAGCTCCAAGATCAACCAGAGTCTCAATCAAAACAGCGGTTTGAATCGTCATATGCAAAGAACCCATTATCCGAGAGCCCTTTAACGGTTTCTGTGCACCATATTTATGACGTAGCGCCATCAATCCAGGCATCTCTTTCTCTGCTATTTCAATCTCTTTTCGGCCAAAAGATGCTAATGAAATATCTTTAACCTTAAAATTTTCGATCTTACTCATTCTGGTTGTATTCTATTAATTGGTAATATGTTTAACAATGCGAATTTTTTATTCTGATAAAATATTTTGAGCTGTTAATTGATCTTGCTCAAGTTGTTTTTTCAATTGATCTAATCCATCAAAACGCTGCTCTTCACGAATCTTGTCGACAAAATGCAGTGTGATATCCGTATGATAGATATCTTGATTAAAATCCAAGATATGAACCTCAATGGTCTTATGATCGGCATTTGAATTAACCGTAGGCCGAACTCCAATATTCACCATGCCTTGATGCAATACGCCAGCCACCTCAACCATTACGGCATAAACACCATCTTGTGGCACTTGCTTAGTCGAGTCATGGGTGTCGATATTAGCTGTAGGAAACCCAAGTTGGCGCCCTAGCTTCTGCCCTTCAACGACTTCCCCCGTGAGGGTGTAGTTATAACCCAAGTAATTCTTAGCCAATTTAACTTCTCCAGCATCAAGCGCCATCCGAATTTTTGAAGAACTCACTGTTTGATTATCAACAGATAATTGCGAAAGTTGTTCAACTTTAAAGCCAAGTGAATTAGATAATGTTTGCAAAGAATGGAAATCACCTTTTCGTCCTTGTCCAAATCGATGATCATAACCAACCACTAAGATTGACATTTTAAGCTGATTTACAAGTATTTGAGTCACGAATTCATCATACGACAATCGTGAAAATTCAGTGGTAAACGGATAGATGACCAAATGATCAATGCCGAGGGAATCCATTAAACGGATTTTCTCTTGTGTTGTTGACAACAAGCGCAAAGAAGACTCATCGGGGGCAAGCACTTTTCGTGGATGTGGGTCAAAGGTAAAAATTACCGATTCTCCATTTGATAAAGCACTAAGGCGCTTAAGTTCAGTTATAACTTCGCGATGACCTAAATGGACACCATCAAACGTTCCGATAGTAACTACAGCCTTATTGGCTTTAAACTTATTTAAATCGTAATGAATCTGCACGCCATACTAATTTCAGGGTGTAAAAATAGTCAAAATATAGCTACCTAAAAGATCATTATCGAATTTAATGAAGGACTAAAGCGAAGTATTACGACTCTAATTGATTGGTATTAACGAGGATTTTATACTTTTGTTGTTCTATTAGAAGCTATCAAACGCTGTTTCTACAAGGTAAAAACAGATTGAAAACTAGATTAATATCAAACTAACAATGAAAAACACCATTTATTTTATCGCTCTGCTGCTCTCGCTTGCGTCATGTGGTAAGAAATCGAACTTTACCATTTCTGGAAAATTAAGTGGTGGTGAAGGAAAGACTGTTTATCTAAGCAAACTATTATTAAGCAATCAAGCCAGTTCAGATTCGGTAAAACTTAACTCACAAGGAGAGTTTCAACTAAAAGGGAGTTGCTCTACACCAACTTTTTATCTTCTTAAGTTATCAAAAAAGAGCTTCATAACCTTACTGGTTGACTCTACAGAGCATTTGGTTGTTTCAGGATCATATGGCAATTTCACCCGCGACTATGGGGTTAAAGGATCAATTGGCTCAGAGAGTTTACGAGAATTAGACAATCGTTTTTATCGAGCAAAAAATCAGCTTGACTCCTTGCAAAAAATTATTGATTCACAAAAGACAAGTCTGGCCAATGCCTCAAATACTGAAACCTTAAAGACAAGCTATAATAGAACGATCACTCGACATTCGGAGTATGTTACAGCTTTTGTAAAAAATAACCCATTCTCCTTGGTGTCGGTTTATGCTTTGTATCAAAAATGGAATGAGACTAGCTATGTTATTAACGACATGCAAGCCATGAAAGTTGCAGCATCTGCCCTATTTTCTGTCTATCCGAAAAATGAGCAAGTTGTGGCCTTATACAATAACACCTTGCAATTTATCAAAGAGGAGAGAGCGAAGAATTTCAACAATGTGATAGAGAGCAATGCTGTCAACTCACCAAACATTATACTACCCGATGTCGATGGGCATAAGCGAGATCTATGGTCGCTGCATGGAAAATATGTCTTACTTCATTTCTGGTCTGCAAAAGACCGAGGATCACGAATATTGAATCCTGTGTTATCTGAGGTTTATCAAAAATTTAAAAACAGAGGATTTGAGATTTTCATGGTTAGTGTTGATGACGACAAAGCAGCATGGACAGAAGCAATTGCAGCCGACAAACTAAATTTTATCAACGTGGGAGATATGAAAGGAAGTTTTCAAGCTGTAGCAAATTACAATGTACAGGAGCTTCCATTTAACTACCTGATCGATAAAGAGGGAAATATTATAGCGCGAAACCTCAAAGGCCCATCCATAAACCAAGCCTTAAGTACCCTATTGAAATAGATCGAAAATCTAGATTTAATTTAGCTAACCTATATTCAACAGATTTTGAATCAAACCAAAAAAATATATTTCGCTTCTGACGTACATCTTGGAGCTGCTGCTTTAAAATATGGTCGCGAAAGGGAATTAATTTTTGTAAAATGGTTGCATGAAATAAAAAAAGATGCTGCTGAGATTTATTTGCTTGGCGACATTTTCGATTTCTGGTTTGAATACAGAACCGTTGCGCCACAAGGTTTCGTTCGCGTCCTTGGAGCTCTAGCTGAGATCTGCGACAGCGGCATACCGGTGCACTTTTTTACCGGCAACCACGACATCTGGGTGTTCGATTATCTACCGCGAGAAACAGGGATGATAATCCATAAAGAGCCTTTAGAGACAGAACTTCTCGGTAAAAAATTCTTTCTAGCTCACGGTGACGACTTAGGGAAAACGGATTGGAAATATCAAGTTCTAAACCGATTCTTTAAAAATAGCTTTGTCCAGTGGTCATTTGCAAAAGTACACCCCGACCTAGGTATTCGGCTAGCCAATTACTGTTCTAAAAACAGCCGAATCAATCAAGGCATTGAGGGGCCCGGCTACCTAGGCGAAGACAAAGAGCATCAGATTATCTTTGCTAAAAAAAGATTAGCGGAGACCCATTTAGATTACTTCGTGATGGGGCATCGACATATTGCACTAGATTTCGATCTATCCGAATCGAGCAAATTAATCATCCTTGGGGATTGGTTTAAAGTTTGCACCTTTGGCGTCTATGACGGACAGACATTTAAACTTGAGAAGATTACTAATGAATCGCTTATGAATAAGTAAATAATCCATATGAGTAAGAAAATCTATACCATTATTGTTGGAACTGGATCGTACATACCGAAAAAGATTATTCCAAATGATTTTTTCTTAGGTGCGGAATTTTATGACCCAGCAACGAATACAAAATTTGAAATCCCAAACAGTGAAATCATTCGCAAATTCTTTGAGATCCC
>JAPLDS010000021.1:0-7583 GCA_026391295.1 Bacteroidia bacterium
TTGTTTAGTTCGGTAAAATTAGGATGCAAGGTAATATTTTATCCTTAGTTTCAGCGATGATTTAATGTAAATGGCCTATGATATATTCACTATTTATTCAATTTTATTTCATTATTTCAACTAAGTTTGCAACACAAAATTAGTTATGGGATTAAAAGAAGAAATACTACGCCGGAGAACCTTCGGAATTGTGAGTCATCCTGATGCAGGAAAGACAACCTTGACAGAGAAACTTTTGCTCTTTGGTGGGGCTATTCATGTTGCTGGTGCAGTAAAAAGTAATAAGATAAAAAAGGGAGCGACCTCCGACTTTATGGAGATTGAGCGCCAACGTGGCATCTCGGTGGCTACCTCGGTAATGGGATTTGAATTTAATGGATATAAAGTAAATATCTTGGATACGCCTGGCCATCAGGACTTTCAAGAAGATACTTTTCGCACCCTCACGGCCGTTGATAGTGTGATCATTGTTATTGATGCGGCTAAGGGTGTTGAGCCACAGACCGAAAAATTAATGAGTGTTTGTAGAAGTCGTAAAACACCCGTTATCGTCTTTGTGAATAAAATGGACCGACCGGCCGATGATACGTTCGATCTGTTAGATGATATTGAGAAACAACTTCTAATAAAAGTTAGACCTTTGAGTTGGCCGATTAACAATGGTCCAGATTTTAAAGGCGTTTATAATATTTATGATCAAAATCTAAGTCTGTTTGATCCAAGTATTACGGATATCCGCAAGGGAATAAGTTTTACAGATATTCAAAGTCCAGACCTTGAAAACTACATCGGTAAAGATGCAGCTGTTTTGCGTGATGAGCTTGAAATTCTTTCTGAGGTATATCCTTCTTTCGATATTGAACAGTATTTGGCAGGCGACCTAGCACCTGTATTCTTTGGTAGTGCGCTCTATAACTTTGGTGTGAAAGAGTTGCTCGACACTTTTGTTCGTATTGCACCTTCTCCTAGAGCTAAAAAAGCAGAGGAGCGCATGGTGAACGTTGAGGAGGAGACCTTTACCGGTTTTGTATTCAAAATTCATGCGAATATTGATCCGAACCACCGGAGTCGAATTGCATTTGTGAAGATCTGTTCTGGTAAGTTCGAACGGAACAAGAATTACCGTCATATACGACTTGGAAAAGTCTTTAAATACTCTAGTCCTACAGCTTTCATGGCCGATAAGAAAGAGGTCATTGATGAGGCTTTTCCTGGTGATATCATTGGTATTCCAGATACTGGAAACTTTGTGATTGGAGATACGCTTACGGAAGGGGAGATTCTGCATTACAAAGGAATTCCATCATTCTCTCCAGAGATCTTTCGATATATCGAGAATGCTGATCCAATGAAATCAAAACAGTTGGCAAAAGGTGTCGATCAGTTGATGGATGAGGGTGTTGCTCAGTTGTTTACGAGTCAATTAAATGGTCGTAAGATCATTGGAACCGTGGGGGCTTTGCAGTTTGAAGTGATCGAATATCGACTGGAGCATGAGTATAATGCGAAATGTCGTTGGGAATCACTTGCCCTTTATAAAGCATGTTGGATCCAAGGAGATGACAAGGCGATGTTAGAAGATTTTAAGAAGCGCAAATACAATAAGATGTCAATCGACAATCATGGCCGTGATGTATTTATGGCTGATTCATCCTTTATCCTTGATATGGCACAGCGCGATTTTCCATCTATCCGGTTTCATTTTACTTCCGAATTTTAGGTTGATCGCATAATTGAGCAGATATTTTTGCCTTTTCTAATGGATCTCACTTTTGTTCAGTTGATCTAATAGAAGCATCTTCTCTATGGCATAAGCTTGTGTTTTCTCTGGGTCTTTATGACTGAAAATCATAGGTGTTGACTTGATGATTGTTTCTAATAGTTGAAATAGTTCATTGTCCTTTTCTTTGAAACTTGCATCGTTGCTGATCAAATGCTGTTCGGTAAGTTCGCTCTCCAAGTCATTTAGTTTCTTAATGAGCGTCTTAAAATCGCGAACTAAAAGTTTAACAAATCCTAAGTCGATTACCTGATCAACGCTTTGCTCAAATTGCCGAACTAAGTTGACACTTTGTTGCTGGATGTCACGAATGTCTTTTTTTTGAAATGCAAGTTCAATATTTGCTAAAACTGGGTTTAGCTCAGATCGGTTTTTTAGGCTTGAGTTTTTTTGTATGAAATGAGCGGTGTGGTTTAATAGGGGCTTGAAATCTCCAAGTAGCTTCTCTATATTTTCTTTCTCTTGAGTCGTTAGTGTATCGATGGATATTGTTTCCAGTCGCTTTGAAAATGCTCGAATCTTTTGTTCAAGATCATTAAGTGCTCGTCTATTTAACTCAGACGTATTTTTTTCAAAAGAGGACAAATCCTGTTTGTAAGAGCTAAGGATATGATCTGCTAGAATCGGAATATCAGATCTGTTGATTCGATAATTGTTAGTTTTCATCCTTTTAATTTTTGAAAATTAGTTATAGATACAACCCAATTAAGTCAAGAACTCTAGCAATTACATTTGATGGCCTTCGGCTTCATCGTAATTGTTTTTTTTTAAGTCGCTGCCTAAGAGATGCAGCAGAGAAGATTTTTAGGAATGGTTTATTTGCTTGGCTTTGGGCAAATATGAATTGAACGAATTTAGTCTAAAATGTAGCTAAATCCAAATTTATTCTCACTTATTTTTATACTTTTAAACAGTTTTTTAGGATAATAGTAGATCCACTTAAACAATTCGCGTTAGGATGGGTTATTGTAGTATAAAAGAGAACGCAATGAGGTCTATTTTGGTGTTTTTGGCATTTCTAATGCCGGTGGTTTTTTCTGAATTAAGAGGTTCAACCCGTAATAGTAATACAATGGATAATAAGGATAATACGATAAAAATAGCAGTTTTTGCTGGTGGATGCTTCTGGTGTACGGAGGCTATGTTTAGTCAATTAAAAGGTGTGCAGAAAGTTGTCTCAGGGTACTCTGGAGGCACCGTGACTAACCCTACTTACAAAGAGGTTTGTACAGGGACTACCGGTCATGCTGAATGTACTCAAATCACTTATGATCCACATTTGATCACTTTTGTTCAGTTGTTAGAAGTTTTTTGGGCGACCCACGATCCGACAACACTTAACCGCCAAGGTGCAGATGCTGGAACTCAATATCGCTCTGCTATCTTTTATACGGATGAAAATCAAAAAACCGAAGCACTTGCCTTGAAAGCAAAATTAGAGAAAGAGAAGATCTGGAGCGACCCAATTGTAACAGAGATTACTCAATTTGAGAAGTTTTATCCAGCCGAAGACTACCATCAGTCCTATTACGTGAATAATACCAGTCAAGGTTATTGTCGAATCGTAATCACCCCTAAGGTGGAGAAATTTAGAAAGATCTTTGCAGACCGATTAAAAAGCAAGTAGTCTTACGTGCTACTTAGTTGGCAGGATGCGATCTTTGATAAGCGCCAAATCCTGCTTGAGTTGGTTGATTGTATAGGCTAGATCTGCGGAGGTGACTTCCCCTGTTGGCAACTCTTCGCTGATGTAGTGGATAAACCGCCAGATCTCCCGAATCTCAACAACTGGCAGCTCGTATGGCTTGTAGGTTGGATTTAGAGAGATAAGGCCAACCTTGCCCGTTTTAATTATTTTGTTTTCTATGATTTTAAACACAATACCTTCGTCGAGCGTCAAGACGATATAAGCTTCCCCGTCTTTTATATTCTCCCAGTCTTGCACGAACTCCCCCGTTATCCAGGCACCATTTGGTATGGGAAGCATCGAGTCCCCACTAATCTGAAAGGTTCTATATTTCTTTTCACGGGAGAGAAATGGAAGTTGAAAAACCGGTAACTGACCTACAAACTCAGGATTTGCAAACCCTCGGGTGTAACCGGCTTTTGCTTTCTCGGTTACTAGCTCTATGTTGTCTTGATTCGAGCTGTCTACCGTAGTGGTCAAGACTCTCAATTTTGAACCCTTCACAAATACATCAAACCCATTCTCTAGCTGACGTAGCTCACTCTCTTTTAATTGCGATAAGTCAACTTTAACTAACGTGTCAATCGAGATTCCAAAATAGTCGGAATAGGCAACCATCTGTTGAATGCCTGGCTGCGCGACGCCATTCTCGTATCCACTTAGCGTGGGTCGCTTCATCTGTAACGCAAAGGCTACCTCATCTTGCGTGCGCCCTCGTCGCTTGCGCATTAACTTGATATTGCTGTTGAAATACATCGTGTGATTTATATCGTTTTTTAGAAACTTGTTTCTTTTTCTTGTTGTTTTTGTAAAATAATGATTATATTATAATCAGAATAATGATTAAAATATGATCAAAGTTAACTCTTTTTTCTTAAAACAATATAGTCAACAAGAAATAAATTATCGGTTATGCAGGAGATTGGTCAGCAATCGAACAAGACGATCGTTCATTACGACCTTGACACTTTTTTTGTGTCGGTAGAGCGGTTGCAAAATAGCCAGCTAATAGGGAAGCCTGTGATTATAGGAGGTGGTTCAGATCGGGGAGTCGTGGCTAGCTGCAGCTATGAATCTCGGCTGTTTGGCGTTCGCTCTGGCATGCCCATGAAATTGGCTCGACGGTTGTGCCCCGAATCTTTTCTGATCCGGGGCGATATGGAGCGTTATAGCCATTATTCTAATGTTGTAACACAGATTATTGCAGAACGAGCTCCACTCTATGAAAAAGCTTCTATAGACGAGCATTACCTTGATATCACGGGGATGGATCGTTTCTTTGGGTGTATGAAATGGGCCCAAGAACTGCGCCATACGATTGTTAAAGAGTCTGGTTTGCCAATCTCTTTTGGCTTGTCGGTGAATAAGACAGTCTCTAAAATTGCCACTGGTGAAGCAAAGCCAAGTGGAGAAAAGGAGGTCCCACAAGGGGTTGTTAGACCATTTCTTAATCCACTCTCCATTCGTAAAATCCCTATGGTGGGTGCTAAGACCTATTATCTGCTTCGTTCAATGGGAATCGAAACCATTCAGATGCTGACAGAGATCCCAATGGAGATGATGCAGCAGGTGCTAGGTGAGAATGGGACTCTGATGTGGAAGAAGGCTCATGGTATCGACAATACACCTGTAAAGCCTTATTCGGAACAGAAATCGATGAGTACTGAGCGAACTTTTGAGCACGACACTACCGATGTTTATTTCCTAGAACAGCTCCTTGTGGGAATGACTGAAAAACTCGCTTTTCAACTTCGTAAACAACAAAAAATGACCTCCTGCATAACGGTCAAAATTAAGTACTCTAATTTCGATACCCATAGCCAACAACTACGCATCCCTTATACTCAGTTTGATCATACCCTGCTTGAGACAGCGAAAGATCTTTTTCGCAAGCTTTATCAGCGACGCATGCTAATTCGACTTATTGGCGTTCGCTTTAGTCACCTGGTTAGCGGCACTCAGCAACTTGATCTGTTCGAAGATACTTCCGAGCGGGTTCGCCTTTATCAAAGTATGGACCAGATTAGAAGTCGATTCGGCTCATCGGCTATCCGCAGAGCTTCTGGATTGGCCGTTCGGCAGGCCATCGACGAGATGAAAATGACCGCCCCGTCAATTCCTTCGAGTCCTTTAGTCATTAACCGACGATATTGATTTTATCATGCTATTCTCTTGTCATACCTATTATAGTTTGCGTTACGGGATTATGGATCCTGAAACATTGGTGTTGGAGGCGGTAAAAAATCGTCTTCCAGTGGTCATGATGGCTGATATCAATAATACAACCGGCATTGTCGACTTTGTTAAAGAGTCATTCAAGCAGGGGATTAAGCCCATTGCAGGAATCGATTTTCGCAATGGCGATCATCATCTGTATACCGGAGTAGCCCGAAATAATGAAGGTTTTCGTGAGCTAAATGAGTTCTTAACCCTTCATCTGATGCAAAAGTTGCCTTTGCCTGAGCTCGCGCCATCTTTTAATCAGGCTTATGTGATTTATCCTTTCGGAGAAAAGGATATCAATGAGCTGCGCGAGAATGAATTTGTAGGGGTTCAGCCAGCGAATATCAATCGGCTTCGTTATGTCACGACGAAAAACCATTTTCATAAACTAGTCGTTTGTCAGCCTGTTACATTCTGCGGAAAATATGATTTCTTGCTCCATAAACACCTGCGTGCGATTGATCATAATTTGCTGTTGAGTAAGATTACTTCAACGCATATAGGGTGCGAGTCTGATCTGTTTCGTTCGTTCGATGAGCTGCTCGTCGCGTTTGCTGATTTTCCAGAGATTCTGCAAACCACCAAGAAGATGATCGACGATTGCTCAATCACGTTTGATTTCAAGTCGATTAAGAATAAGCAGTGCTTTACGACAAGTCGTTATGATGATAAATTATTGCTTGAGAAGCTGGCGCTAGATGGATGGAAATACCGCTATGGGAACAATTCAGAAGCTCTAAAAAGAGTGTATCATGAGCTGGCAATCATATTGTTTGAAAATAACCGATGTCGATCCGATTGAACTGAACCTTTATTTTGAACGCTTCTTAAATCCAAAGCGAACCTCACCTCCCGATTTTGATCTCGATTTCTCGTGGCGTGACCGTGATGACATCCATGAATATATTTTTAAACGATACGGAAATAAGCACACCGCCTTATTAGGGGCCATGAACACTTTTCAGGGTAAGTCGATCGTGCGAGAGCTGGGTAAGGTGTATGGGTTGCCGAAGCATGAAATAGATACTTTAGCAGAAGAGACCCGTCTGGAAACCGCAGGAAGCGAGCTTTATAAACAGATTTTTTCCGTTGGGTCATTGTTGCAAGGGTTTCCAAATTTACGTACCATTCATGCTGGCGGAGTATTGATCTCCGAAGAGCCAATCACCTGTTATAGTGCATTGGATTTTCCACCCAAGGGATTTCAGACTACGCAGTGGGATATGTATGTGGCTGAAGATATTGGATTTGAAAAACTTGATATTTTAAGTCAGCGAGGTATTGGGCACATCAATGATAGTGTTGGCATTATTCAACGCAATAGAAAGGTTAAAGTAGATGTTCACCAGGTTAATGAACTTAAAAATGACCCGAAAGTTAAGCAACAGCTGAAAATAGGGGAGACGATTGGATGCTTCTATGTCGAGAGTCCGGCCATGCGTGGTCTGCTCAAGAAACTTCATTGTGATAACTACATCTCTTTGGTCGCTGCCAGTTCGATTATTCGGCCTGGAGTGGCTAAGAGCGGCATGATGCGTGAGTATATTCATCGTTTTCACCACCCTCAAAGTTTTAGTTATTTGCATCCTGTGATGAAGGAGCAATTGGAGGAGACATATGGCGTGATGGTTTTTCAGGAAGATGTGCTTAAAGTATGTCACCATTTTGCAGGTCTTGATCTGGCTGATGCCGATGTGCTTCGTCGTGCGATGAGTGGAAAATTTCGATCAAAACAGGAGTTTCAACGCATCACCGATCGCTTCTTTGATAATTGTCGTGCATTAGGTCGTTCTGAAGAGACAGCCAAAGAGGTCTGGCGGCAGATCGAGAGTTTTGCGGGTTACTCTTTTTCAAAAGCTCACTCCGCTTCGTATGCTGTTGAGAGTTTTCAGA
>JAPLDS010000021.1:7596-42803 GCA_026391295.1 Bacteroidia bacterium
GTTTATGGTCGTGGTGATTAATAATTTTGGGGGCTTCTACCGAACGTGGCTCTACGTGAATGAGGCCAAACGATGCGGTGGGATAATAGAATTGCCTTGCGTGAATAAAAGCTTTGAGCAGACAACTATTTATGATGATCAGATCTACTTGGGATTTAATCTAGTTGCAAATCTGGAGCATAATTTCCAACATATTCTTGTCTCTGAGCGCACACAAGGTGGCAAATTTGTCTCACTTGAGGACTTTCTACGGCGTGTTCCTGTCGGTATTGAACACTTGATTTTACTCATCAGACTAGGTGCTTTTCGATTTGTTGGTAAGCCCAAGATGCAGCTATTATGGGAGGCGCATATGTTGCTTAATAAGTCAGCCCCTAGCATATCGAATCAATTATTTGATCTTCCAACGAAAAAATGGACTTTGCCAAGCCTGGAGCAGTCTGCTGTTGAAGCTGCTTACGATGAGTTTGAATTGCTTGGTTTTCCCGTTACGATGGGTTGGTTTGATCTGCTTCAGACTCGTTTTCGAGGCGAGGCGTTGGCGGCTGATCTCGTTGGGCTTGTCGGAAAAAAAATCCGGATGGTCGGACTCTTGGTTGCCTTGAAATATGTCAGCACTTCGAAGCGCGAATTGATGTATTTCGCGAGCTTCTTAGATTGTTCTGGCGAATTTTTTGAGACGGTTCATTTTCCTTCTAGCTTGAAGAAATTTCCTTTCTCTGGGAATGGAGTCTATTTAATTCTCGGAAAGGTTGTTACGGAGTTTGGTCATCCGTCTATCGAAGTTGAGAAGCTAGCTAAACTACCTGTGCAGGGTGATCCAAGACGATAACCATTATTGCCTAATCTTGCTATTGAATTTTGTTTTGTAGTTGTCGCCAATAGGGATAATCGATTTTCCGATTACGATTCTATTGTTTTGAATAGAATCGATCTTTGCTAAGGAGATGATAAAAGATTTGTGAACCCTCACGAATCGATCATCAGGCAAAAGCTCTTCGAACTTTTTTAGGCTATTTAGAGTGACAATTGTCTTACCCGTAATATGCACTTTGATATAATCTTTCAACCCCTCGCAATATAGGATATCATCGAGATCGATTCGAATCGTGTTGTAGCCAGTCTTGACCAGTATGAAATCAAGATTTGAATTTTTATCGTGATTGTTAGAGCTTCCCGCGAACTCATTGAGTCGATGCATTTGACTCGCCTTATTTACCCCTTTGAGAAATCGATCAAAAGAGAGAGGTTTTAATAAGAAGTCGGTAGCATCAAGATCATATCCCGAGATGGCATGCTTGCTATCTAAGGCAGTAAAGATGATCTGAGGTTTGTTTCTAAGGCTTTTAACGATTTCAATCCCTGAAATCATAGGCATTTCAATATCTAGAAAGACTAAATCTATCGCATGGGATTGGATAAATTCAAGCCCTTCAAAAGGATTTGTAAAACTTTTCAATAGATTTAAGAAAGGCAGTCGCCCAACCATCTCCTTAAGCAGTTCCACCGAATTCTTTTCGTCGTCAATAATTATGCAGTTCACTATTCGGGGTGTTAAATTATTCCTTTGCCAAAGGTAATTAAAAAAGGAAGATGTTTATTAACAGGGAAAGTTGCGTCGATAAATTATAGAAATAAAAAAACCATCGGTTTTTTATTATTGATCACGATCGTAACTGCATTTTGACGAGCACTACCTTCGAAATCTGATTTTTTTGTCCAGTTGTCAGCAGTGAAGTCATACTCCCAGCAATCTAAACGAACACCAGCATTATAACCAACAGCGATATACGCTTTGGTTCCAAGAACGAATGAACAAGCATCAGAGCGAGGAACAGTCCATTCTGTATTTACGTTAAGTTTAGCTTTTTGAGTCCAAGTAACAGTAGCTGGATCATACATCCACATGTCAATTAAGCTCTGGCCATTGTTTGCTCCAGTTGTGACATAAGCTTTTCCGTTGTAAGTAAAGGCAGTTGCTCCCATGCGGCCGTCTCCACCCATACTTGCAATTTGAGTCCATTTGTTAAGAGCTGGATCGTATTGGTAGAAATCTCTCATGTTGTTATCGTCCATACCTTTTCCTGTTCCGATATAACCATAATTTCCTAGAGAGAACCCAACACCACCATAGCGCGCTTTGTCATCAATTCCAGTACCAGCAGCGAAGTCTGCTTTTTGAGTCCAAGTATTGTTTGCTGGATTAAATTCCCAGAAGTCTTTTAGTTTAGTGATTCCATTGTATCCGCAACCAAGATATCCTTTTCCGTTAATTACAAATGCAATCGCACCGATTCTAGGAGCACCAGGGAAATCTGCTAGTCTTGTCCAGAAATCATGAGTCGTATCCCACATCCAGAAGTCCTGAAGATAGTAGTTTAAGGCAGTATTTGTTTGAGCGCTATTAAAACCGAGTCCTAGATAAACTTTATCTCCGATTGCAAATGACACCGCATTTCCTCTTGAAATCCCTTCAAAAGATGATGCTGCTGTCCAGTTTCCAATATAAACCGTTGCACTTTTTTTGCATCCAAGAAAAAGCGCAAGAACAAACATTACCAAAAATAATTTTTTCATCAATTTACAATTTATAAATTTCAAATTTTAAATTTCGACAATGCGTAAATTTGTATTGTCTTTTTAAACAGGCGTTTAAATATTTAATTGTTGCTCTGTATCCTTAATAAGGAGGCTCAAATCTAAGATAGGCTACAGAGTTTTAAAAATTAAAAAGGATGAATAGACCATTTTAATCGATATATAGCTTGTTTTAATAGATTTGTTATTTTTTTAGTTTTTTTATTGATTATTTTTCAAGGCTGTATTTTTATCAAGTCATTGATAGTCAAATTTAAATAAGTATATTTGGTTTTTTATAGTTTTTATTCATCGGTTATATTAGCTTTTTGGTATAATAAATTAGGGTTAAATGAAAAGTTCAAATACTTTCGCATCAAAAAATATGGAAAGAAGTTTTCGCGTTGTAGCTGTGTTTTTGTTTGCGGCCTCTCTTTTTTCTTGTAATTTCTCTAAAGTTGAAGATTTTACCTTAGGTAAAGATTTTGTTAAATCGACTTCAGGAGTGATTATGATTGACACGATGAGCATTACTGCTTCAACCGTACACCTCGATTCGATTGTGACCACTCGATTGCCACGTTTATTACTTGGTGGTGAGAAAAATAGCTCTACTGGAAAGGTGACTGCTTCACCCTATTTTCAGTTTGGTAATGGTTCGTTTCAAAATGATTTCCCAACCAATTTAGTGTATGATTCTATTGTAGTTAAATATAATTACGATGGTTATTCAATGGGTGATACGACGAAATTAATATCATTCTCAGTTAGACTTTTAGATCACAAGCAAGGGTTTAACTCGAATGGCTCTCTTTATAATATATCTGCCTTTACCCCTAATTCTGATGGGCATCTCTATAACTCTTCTACCTTTAAATTAAGACCTGGTAGTTTAGCTGATCCTAAGATATATCCTCATCCTCGTTCAAGAAAGGATTTCTTCATTCATCTCTCTGATGTTTATGGGAAGCAATTATTTGATAAAATTTTGGCTAAAAACGATTCTGTAGAAAGCAGTTTGTATTTTCCTGTGTTTATGCCAGGAGTTGCCTTCGTTTCTGCTCCTGACGCTAATACGACATCTGTTGGAATAGCTCAGAGTTCGTTGTCACTAAGGGTTTATTACCATCAGCTTATTAATCCAACCGAGGTTGTCAATAAAACTTATTTTAATTTCCCTGTTAACACTGGTGGAATGTGGTTTAATCAAATTCTTTATGATAGTCAGGGAAGTTTATTGACCAATTTTAGTCAAAGTAAAAATTCGTTAACTGGAAATGCGGAGTTGGCTAGTGCGAATACTTCCAATCAGACTTTAGTTCAAGCTGGAAGTGGGATCTATACAAAATTACGAATTCCAGGTATTCAGCAATTTAGAGGATATGCAAAAAATTTGATTCTGTTAAATGCGAAGATTCAATTAATTCCTAGTCCTGGATCGTATTCAATTACAAATCCGCTTCCTGATTCTCTTGCTGTTTATGTTGTAGATCGGAGAAATGTGATCTCATCACAATTGACAAATTCTTTAGGCAGCAACATTTTTGCTTTGAAATATATTCCTGCGGCCTTTGATGAGCCCCCTTACTATGTGCTTGACGTGACCTCCTTTTTTGAATCTGAGTCTGCCGCACAAAAAACAACTGGCAATGGACTTATGATCGGTATGCTTAGCAACAAAGTAGGTCAGACATTAAATCACTTTTCGTTTTTTGGGAATTCAAATAATCGGAGTCTCTTTAAGATGAACATTTATTGTTATGTCGATAAAAGTAATTAGTTTATGTACTTTAAATTAAAATTGTCCATCAACTCAATACATATTAATCTAATTTCTGAATGAGAAGGATAACCTTAATAATTATATTTACACTGTCTGCTTATTTTTCTTTTGGACAGAATAACACGAATTCTCCGTATTCTGTTTTTGGGATCGGTGAGCTTGAGACTTCTGATGGGACTAGAAATTTTGGTATGGGCGGAAGTGGCAGTGCTTTAAGGTCAGATATCTTCATAAACTTGGCTAATCCGGCCTCATTAACCGCTTTGCCACCGCAAAGTATGGCTACAGATGCAGGGATTAATTTCCGTTATACAACGCTGAAAAATGATCTTAACTCGGTTAAGGTGCTTAATGGTAATCTTAGCTGGGCTGCCATTGCTTTCCCAATCAATCGGAAAATTGGAATTAGCTTTGCATTAAATCCTAAAAGTAATGTTGGCTATACCATTTATAGCACAAAGAGTTTAGATGGTACGATCATGAGCTATCCTGTGAAATATTCGGGTAATGGCGGTTTAACTGAAGCATCCTTTTCAATTGGTGGTGCTGCTGCTAAACATTTATCTATAGGACTTCGGTCTTCTGTCGTTTGGGGTAGCATGATTGAGACAAACGTTGATCTTCCTCCGATGGGTTCTACTATTACTAGAGTGGATAATGTAAATTACATAGGAGCAACCTTGAAGCCTGGATTCCAGTTTCATACGAAGCTAAGTGAAAAAACCTACTTCACTTTAGGAGGTACCGCTGAATTAAGTAGCTATTTAAATGGATCATCTAACTTATCTGTAACTGCAGGAACTACATTGGTTTTGAGTGAAGTGAATAAACACAGTCAACTTGAATTACCGTTTAAAGGGGCATTAGGTATGGCTTTGGAGTTTAATCGCAAATACATTTTCGCGGCAGATTATTCTCGTAGCGATTATCGAAAATCATCCGTAAATATGGATGTAAGGGGACTTGCTCTAAACGAAACTTATCATGTTGGTGTTGAGTTAGCGCCTAAATACGATGTTCAACGATTGGGACAAGTTAAAAGATACCGGATGGGTGCTTTGTATCAGACGGGTTACCTTGTCATATCAGGCGTTCAAATAAATAGCTATGCTGCTACCGTTGGCGTTTCATTGCTTTAAATGTCTCTATGGAAATTGGTAAACAAGGCTCACTTCAGAGTCATTTAATCCTAGAGAATTACTGCAAGCTTAATCTTGGATTCTGCCTTTGGGAGAGATGGTTCATTCCCCGCAAATACGATTGATCCAGCTCTTGTTGGTTTAGTACAGTGTTTACTTAAGCTTGATTTTTGTTAAGTCATGTATTATGCAACTACTTCGGTGGAAATAGTGTGGCAGCTAGAGCTATTATTGCAATAACCACCCCGAATAGACTCAGGATCGATAATGGATTGGCAAAATTTACTGTCCACCCCATCCCTTGCATCCTCTTTGGCGGAAAAATTCGCCGATCTAATTTGTTAAAATAAAATATCCCTAGCTTCCAATTCTTTGGGTCATTGCGCCAGATCTCATAAGTTTCTTTGTCTGGTTTGTTAGTTGATTTCATATTGATCTATTTAATTGAAAATTAGACTAAAATACAAAAGCAAAATAACATCTAATTTTTAAAATTAGTAGCGTAATTTTATCACAAACTTATAGTGGATTATTAAAGTCCGGTTTTCAAAGTAATATACATAACTCGAAACGATGAAAGAAAAATGGAATGAGCGTTATAGTCAAGCTGATTTTGCCTACGGTGAAAACCCAAATGAATTTCTTCGCAGTACTTTAACTGATATGCCTATTGGGAAAATTTTATTTCCGGCCGAAGGTGAAGGTCGTAATGCCGTTTACGCTGCAACACTTGGTTGGGACGTCTTTGCATTTGATATGAGCGAGGAAGGGAAAAAGAAAGCCCTTTTGTTAGCAGCCAAACATCAGGTTTCAATTGATTATCAAGTTGCAGAATTTGATCAGGTAGCCTATAAGCAAGATCAATTTGACGCAATCGCACTTATTTATGCTCATTTTTCTGCTGCCACGAAGTCTCATTATCATCGCATTCTTCAGTCTTATCTAAAGCAAGGTGGCCTTGTTGTTTTTGAGGCATTTAGTAAAAGTCATCTTCCGTTGCGCAGAAATAACCCATCTGTTGGTGGCCCTGAGGATTTAGATATGCTGTTTTCAATCGAGGAATTAAAATCTGATTTCGATAATTTTGAAATTATTCAGCTTAGCGAAAACGTAATTGAACTGAATGAAGGTTTATGCCATGTTGGAACTGGATCTGTCATTCGATTTGTGGGACGAAAAAAATAAATTTAGGATGGAAGCGAAGCCAGATCTATTTAAAACGTTGTTAAATCAAGCCGTTTACGACTCAGGACAGGTGAAAAGCTTTCCGGCTGGTAGTATCATTTTAAATGTTGATGCTTACATTAAAACCATACCAATCGTGCTTTCTGGCAGTATTAAGGTTATTAAGACTGATGCTGAAGGTCGAGAGCTACTTTTGTATTATATCAAGCCTGCAGAAAGCTGTATTATGTCGTTTTTAGCCGGTTTACACAATGATACCAGCAAGATTACAGCCGTCATTGAAGAAGATGCCGAAATATTACTAATCCCTATCGCCAAGGCTAGCGAATGGATTCGAGAATTTCCTGAATGGTCCGATTTTATTTTTACACTTTATCAAAAACGGTTTGAGGAGTTGCTCGAGGTTGTTAATTCAGTTGCTTTTCAAAAAGTCGATGCTCGGCTATTGACTCTGCTTCGACAAAAATCAATTTTATTTCAATCTAAGGATATTCGTGTGACGCATCAACAACTCTCCGATGATCTTGGAATCTCACGCGAGGCAGTTAGTCGAGTGCTTAAGCAAATGGAGAAGGATGGCTTAATTGTACTTTATCGCAACCGAATTCAGCTTGTGTGACCTATATCACTGACAGTTCTTGTTGGTGTCCCTATTTTTGCTTCTGAAATTAGACTTAAATGATTCTTTTGAGATTCTTCCAATTTTTAAAGAGTTCAAAGTTTTACTGTTTCGTTGGTATTCATCTAAAAAATAAACAATCATGTTTGACTCAATTAAAAATTTATTCAGCACCGAAAAAACTGATTATGCTCAGCTGGTAAAAAATGGTGCCCTTATTATTGATGTTCGCAGTAAAGGCGAATATGCTGGTGGTCATATTCGTGGTTCAATTAATATTCCAGTCGATCAATTGGCCCAAAACATTAAAAAGCTAAAGGATAAGAAAAAACCAATTATCACCTGCTGTGCTTCTGGCATGCGCAGTGCCTCAGCAAAGAGCATACTGTCTTCGAATGGAATTGCTGAAGTCTATAATGGCGGTGGATGGTCTAGTTTACAATCAAAAATTTAACCCCATGGAACCACATTTTTACAATGTAGACGTAAACTGGAAAAATACCCGCATGGGCCAGTTGTCATCGCCGGAGTTAGGTATTTCTGCAGATAAGACAATTGTCGTAACCACGCCTCCTGAATTTCCGAATGGAATTGCTGGATATTGGTCGCCTGAACATCTCTTTACAGCCGCTGTTAGTAGTTGTTTGATGACAACTTTTCTGGCTATTGCTGAAAATTCGAAATTGGAATTTGTTTCATTTTCGTGCAAGTCTAGCGGGAAGTTAGAGCAGGTAGATGGTAAATTTCAAATGAGTGAAGTGCTTCTTGAGCCAACTGTGGTAATTAAAGATGAAAAGGATAGCGAAAGAGCTGAACGTGTGCTTCAGAAATCGGAGGCTGCTTGTTTGATTTCGAATTCTATAACTTCTAAAATTACAATGATCACCACAATCAAATTTTAACCTGAGAGATTAATGAAAAAGGTTATTCCGACGACTATTGTTCGGAAGTGAAAAAGTTGTTAGTTTTAAACGAACTAATAACTTCCTACTCATGAGAAAATTTGTATTGATTTTAATTTTTATAGTGCCATTGGGTATTGGCTTAATAGCACAGAATTCAGCTTATAATGGATTGCAAAATGGGCTTAACAACCTTTATCTGCTCTCAAATGCCAAATCTCGCTCCATAAGTCCAGAGAATTTCACCGGTGAAAAAGGGAATGGTGGTATGGCTAAGCTTGGTGAAGGTGCTGCCTCTGAAGCGGCACGCGATCTTGGGCAAGGATGGAAAGTAAATCCATATGTAGTTATCGCCAAAGGTCAGACCTTTACGCTGGCAGAAATAGATGGTGAAGGTTCAATAGAGCATATCTGGATGACTCCAACAGGAAATTGGCGTTTTTCAATCTTGCGAATTTATTGGGATGATGAAAAGGAACCTTCGGTAGAATGTCCGGTAGGTGATTTTTTTGGAATGGGATGGGGGCAATACTCTCCTTTACAGTCATTGGCGGTCTGCGTAAACCCTGGCAGTGCTTTCAATTGCTACTGGCAGATGCCTTTCCGTAAGAAATGTAAGATTACCATGGAGAATATTGGTGATAAATCGATGAGTGTGTATTACCAAGTTGACTATACCCTGACAGAGGTTCCACAAAATGCTTCCTATTTTCATGCCCAGTTTCACCGCACCAAACCTATTAAATATAAAGAGGTATATACAATTGTTGACCAAATTAAAGGTAAAGGACAGTATGTCGGAACTTATTTAGCTTGGCAACCTAAAAACAATGGCTGGTGGGGCGAAGGGGAAATTAAATTCTTTATGGATGAGGATAAGACATTCCCAACCATTTGCGGAACGGGTTTAGAAGATTATTTCTGTGGATCTTATAATTTTGATCGTAATGGGAAATATACCGAGTTTTGTTCGCCTTACTCTGGATTGCATCAAGTAATTCTCCCAGATGCTGCCTACCATCCAAGCTTGCGATTTGGCCTTTATCGTTGGCATATAACCGATCCAATTCGGTTTGAAAAAGATTTGAAGGTTACTATTCAAGCTCTAGGATGGAGAAGCGGTGGTCGCTATCTTCCTTTGCAAGATGATGTGGCTTCAGTCGCTTTTTGGTATCAAACTGAACCTCATCAACCTTTTCCTAAACTTCCTTCTAAAGATGATTTAGAGGTTAATTAAATTATTGCAGATGGATTAACGTGTGAATTTGATCTTTTCTAAGATTGGATTCACACGTTTGTTTTTGCTCCAAAATCAAAGTAGAATTTTTTACGATAAAATATCGTGAAAAATTGAATGTCTACATGGCTAAATCATCAATGATTTAGTATCTTGCCGACGATGAAGTAGCTAGACAAGAAATTAATTGTCGGGGTGTCAGATTTAAAACTAACTAAACATATAGAATAATTATGCAAGCATTATTAGGTGTTTTCTTTCACTCGATTGGCGGGTTTGCGTCGGGGAGTTTTTACATGCCATTTAAAAAGGTAAAGAATTGGGCATGGGAGAGTTATTGGATTATTGGAGGGCTTTTTTCTTGGTTGATCGTTCCGCCTCTCGCCGCATGGTTTACTGTTCCAGGCTTTGCAGAGATCATACATGCTACTTCATTTGGTATCTTAGCTATGACATTTGCTATGGGACTTATCTGGGGTATTGGCGGCTTAACCTATGGTTTAGGTGTGCGATATCTAGGGATGTCATTAGGAAACTCTGTAACTCTCGGGTTTTGTTCAGCTTTTGGAGCATTGGTTCCTTCAATTTACTATAGCTTTGTTCAGACTGCCGGTAAGGTCTCGTTTACGCAGATGATCTCACATCCAGGGGGGCAACTCGTGCTGATAGGCGTGGTTGTCTGTCTAACTGGTATTGCAATATCTGGTCGTGCGGGAATGTTAAAGGAGAAAGAGATCTCCGCCGAGGCTAGTCAAGCTAGTGTAGCTGAATTTAGCTTAACAAAAGGACTAGTAATTGCTGTTATCTCTGGGATATTAAGTTCGTTCTTTAACTTTGGAATTGAAGCTGGCAAACCAATGGCTGAAGCCGCTGTTAAGGCTGGATTTAACCCATTATTCCAAAATAATGTGACCTTTGTTGTCTTATTATGGGGTGGCTTAACCACAAACCTAATCTGGTGCATGATTCTAAACTTTCGCAATCATACTTTTGGTGACTATACCAATACTAAATCACCTTTAGTTTCTAATTATTTCTTTTCAGCATTGGCTGGAACGGCATGGTTTATGCAATTCTTCTTTTATGGAATGGGAGAGAGCAAGCTTGGTAATGGTGCAAGTTCATGGATCTTGCATATGTCAACAATCATTTTAACGGCAAATATGTGGGGTTTCTATAATAAAGAGTGGAAAGGCGTTTCTAAAAAGACATCTCGGACGATTGTCGTTGGAATTGCTGTAATCTTGCTTTCAGTATTTATTGTTGGAATAGGTAATTCTATTCTATGATGATCAAATGAAATCCAGATAATTCACCTTTTGAATCTGAGCTAAAGGAGGTTTTTTATTTAGAATAATGAGTTTAAATGAATCGATTATGAAAAAGGAATTTGTGCTTCGTGCATACGAGTTGGCTAAAGAGCAATATGCAAGTTTAGGTGTTGATACGGATGCTGCAATAGCAAAAATGAAAGATGTTAAAATCAGTCTTCATTGTTGGCAAACAGATGATGTTGGTGGCTTCGAAAAACCTGATTCCTCCCTTGGCGGAGGCGGTATTCAGGTAACTGGAAACTACCCTGGGAAAGCTCGTTCGATAGTGGAAATGAAATCGGACTTGGAAAAAACGATGTCGTTATTGCCCGGCAAGCAGCGTTTAAACCTACATGCCATCTATGGAGATTTTGCAGGTCAACTGGTCGATCGTGATCAAATTGAATTAAAACATTTTCAAGGCTGGATAGATTGGGCCAAGAAATTGGATGTTGGTCTTGACTTTAATGCATCCTGTTTTTCCCATCCAAAATCAAATGATGGATTTACCCTATCGAGTAAGAATGAATCAATCCGTAAGTTCTGGGTTGCTCATGTTAAGCGATGTCGTCAGATTGCTGCCGAA
Organism: Bacteroidia bacterium; assembly: GCA_026391295.1. Lineage (GTDB taxonomy): Bacteria > Bacteroidota > Bacteroidia > Bacteroidales > Prolixibacteraceae > JAAFHB01. The sequence goes on from JAPLDS010000021.1 coordinate 18,938, forward strand.
ATGGGAAAACAACAAGGATCCCCTTGCGTTCATAATTTATGGATCCCTGATGGTTCTAAAGATGTGCCAGTTGATAGAGGCGGTCATCGTGCGATCCTAAAGAAATCACTCGATGAGATTTTTGCTGATAAATACCCGAAGGAATACCTTAAAGATGCAATCGAATGCAAGCTTTTCGGCATCGGTTCTGAAGCAATGGTGGTTGGCTCACATGAGTTTTACTTAGGCTATGCCATTCAAAACAATACCCTTCTTTGCCTAGATAATGGTCATTTTCATCCAACAGAGCAAGTAGGGGATAAGATCTCATCATGCCTATTGTACTTAGATGAATTGCTTTTGCATGTTACTCGTGGTATTCGCTGGGATAGCGATCATGTGGTTACATTCAATGAAGAGATTATGCTTATAGCTCAAGAAGTTATTCGTTGCAACGCGCTTAATCGTGTGAATGTTGGCCTCGATTTTTTTGATGGTAGTCTAAACAGAATCGGAGCTTATGTTATCGGCACGCGAGCAGCACAGCAAGCTTTTCTTTTTGCACTCTTAGAGCCAACAGAAATGATTAAACAATATGAAGAAAAAGGCAAAAGTTTTGAACGTCTTGCTTACCTAGAAGGACTTAAAACAATGCTTTTTGGAGCTGTATATGATAAGTATTGCTTAGATAACGGAGTTGCCGTTGGCTTAGATTATGTGGCTGATATACAAGCGTATGAAGCTAATATTCTGAGTAAACGCTAAGCCGTCGTATTATCAAAATAATAGGTCGCTTTATTGCCACTGAAAAAGGTAACTTTAACTATAATCATTAGGGTGTGGCATTGAAAGATTTTAGCATGAACGATCAATTGCAATTAGCTTTTGATTTTGTTCAATTTACAGGAAAAAACGTTTTTTTAACTGGAAAAGCTGGAACTGGAAAGACTACTTTTCTGCACCAACTAAAAAGTAATTCTCATAAACGGATGATTGTTGTCGCACCAACTGGTGTGGCAGCAATTAATGCCGGAGGTGTAACTATTCACTCCTTTTTTCAACTGCCTTTCGGACCTTTTGTCCCTTCCGAAAAGGTGCCAGCAGCGAACCTTCAGCGCTTTAATCGTGATAAAATTTCAATCATAAAGAGCCTAGATCTTTTAGTGATTGATGAGATAAGTATGGTACGCGCCGACCTTTTAGATGGCATCGATAGTGTACTTCGTCGTTATAAAAATCGCAACTTACCTTTTGGAGGTGTTCAACTGCTGCTGATAGGTGATTTACAACAACTCACCCCAGTAGCTAAGGAAGAGGAGTGGAGATTGCTTAGCTCTTATTATGAGTCGGTTTACTTTTTTAGCAGTTTGGCCTTGAAGATGACTGACTATGTTACTGTTGAATTAACCCATATCTTCCGACAGCAAGACGAGAAGTTTATTGGTATCCTGAACAAGATTCGGGAGAATAAGTTTGATGCAGAAACCTTAACTGCACTCAATGAACGCTATGTGCCTGGATTTACTGGTAAAGATGGCGATGGATATATTCATCTGACTACCCATAATGCGCAGGCTCATAACTTAAATAGAGCAAAATTGGAATTGCTAACCTCGAGAGTTCATTCATTTAAGGCTCATATAGAAGGCGAGTTTCCAGAACACTCCTTTCCAGCAGATCTTGAACTTCATCTAAAAATTGGGGCTCAAGTTATGTTTGTCAAGAATGATTCTTCAAGAGAGAAGCTTTTTTACAATGGGAAAATAGGCGTCGTTACAGCTATTGATGAGGAGACTGTTCAGGTTCGGTGCGCAACCGATAAAGAAGATATTGTTGTGGGACGGGCAGATTGGGCAAACACCAAATATTTTATTGATGAACAGACGAAAGAGATTAAAGAATCAATCATCGGTTTGTTTAATCAAATTCCATTGAAACTAGCTTGGTCTATTACCATTCATAAAAGTCAAGGCTTAACCTTTGAGAAGGTTATTGTTGATGCAAATGCTGCTTTTACGCACGGCCAAGTCTATGTGGCACTAAGCCGCTGTAAGACCTTCGAAGGGATTGTCCTTAGCACTCCTATTGCAAATCAAAGTATGAGTAGCGACCAAAAGGTAACTCAATTTAGTTTGGAATTCAGACAGAATCTTCCAGATAAGATCCTTCTAGATCGGTCTAAATTTGAGTTTGAACGCCAATTAATCCTTGAATTATTTGATTTTAAGACCTTGTTTCGTGGTTCATTGTATAATTTAAAATTAATTGAAGATCACCATGAGAGTGTTAATCCTTTTTTAAAAGATAGTTTAAATGCGATCAATACTTTTGTTAAACAAGAGCTTTATCCAGTTTCCGAAAAGTTTCAAGTTCAATTAATTGAGTTGCTAACAGCTCAAAGTGACCTTAAGGAGAACCATGCATTGCAGGTAAGAATTAAACAGGCAAGTTCTTATTTTACTGAAAGACTAGAATTAAATCTGATATCAAAATTCAAAAATATAGATATCGACATTGATAACAAGACGGTTAAGAAATCACTTGAAGAGGCATTTGCAAAATTTGTGCAAGAGGCTAATCTTCGTCATGCCTGCTTGTTAGGTAGTCTGAATGGCTTTAGTGCACAAGGATATATGGAGTGTCGCGCTAAGGCTTCGATAATGATTGAAGCTAAATCAAAAATAAAATCAAGTGCCACAATTGGAGTCACTTCAGCTGAAAATGCTCAACTCTTTAAATTGCTAAAGAATTGGCGTAATCAAAAAGCCTCAGATTTAAATAGTGATGCTTATCTGATATTACAGCAAAAGACCTTGATAGAACTTTGTTCGAAGTTGCCACGATCGGTTGCAGCTTTAAAAACAATTAAGGGACTCGGCGTGAAAAAAATAGCTCAATTTGGAAATGAGATCATTGCGATAATCAGTTCTTACTTGGGCGATTCTGCCGTTGAGGAGGAAAGTGCAGCTGAGGTTGCGCATGAGCAAAAAATAAAAGTGGATACGAAGCTTATTTCATATGAGCTGTTTCAGTCAGGTAAATCAATTGAGGAGGTGGCCTCTGATCGTGACTTATCAACCTCTACAATTGAAGGTCATTTAGCTCATTATCTTGAATTGGGTATGATCGATATCGCTAAACTAGTGTCGAAAGAGAAAATCTCAACAATTAGGAACTGGGTAGTGACAAATAAATCGATGAGTTTAAGTTTGGCTAAAGCTGGCTTGGGCGAGCTTGTATCCTATTCTGAATTACGCTTTGTTCTTAAGCACCTTAAATATCAAATGTCATTTAATGACTGAGAATTTTTAATTATTTTTATCCTTTGTAAGTGTCCTTTACCAATCAGAAATAAACTTAAACGAACTATTATGCGCATCCTACTTCTTCTAATGATCCTAATGAGTATTTCAACCTCTTACGCTAATACAGTAGACAAACTAGCTGAGATGCCAATTATTCCAAAGCCTTTTTCTGTTGTTTCTGGTAATGGATCATTCAAGTTATCTGATAAGTCTGAAATTTGTCTGCCGACATATAATATTGAAGTTAGTAAGATTGGAGCTTTTCTGCGCGAGAAGTTAAGGCCTGCAACTGGTTTTATGTTGCCTATTGTGGAGTCAGCTGATAAAAATGGAAAAAATAATATTTACCTTGTTTTATCTCATACGAATTCAGTTTTAGGGGATGAAGGTTACCAATTAACAATTGGTCCTAGTCGCATAGAGATTTCGGCTAATAAGCCAGCCGGTCTTTTCAATGGTGTTCAGACGTTAAGACAGCTATTTTCAGCGAAGATTGAAGCTTCTACTCATCAGGTTGATTCGTGGGTTATTCCAGCTGGTGTTATAAGGGATTTTCCAGAATATTCGTATCGTGGATTTATGCTTGATGTAGCTCGTCATTTTTTCTCGGTCTCAGATGTTAAACATTATATTGACTTGGCATCAATGTATAAGTTGAATGTTTTTCATATCCATCTCTCTGATGATCAAGGTTGGCGTATCGAGATAAAAAAATGGCCTGAGCTTACTGCCACGGGGGGTAAATCTCAAGTTGGTGGAGGTAGTGCCGGTTTTTATACACAAGAACAATATCGCGATATCGTTAGTTATGCCGCCATTCGAAATATCACTGTAATACCTGAAATCGATTTGCCAGGTCATACCAATGCTATGTTGGCAAGCTATGCACAACTAAATTGCGATAATAAGGCAAAAAAATTATATACAGGCACAGAGGTTGGTTTTAGTACCTTATGCACCTCAAAAGAGTCGACCTATTCTTTTATAGAAGATGTGCTGAAGGAGATTTCTGCGATGACTCCTGGAGGGTATTTTCATATTGGTGGAGATGAATCACATGTTACAAAACTCGAGGATTATATCCCATTTGTAAATCGTATGCAGGGTATTGTCGCTAAATTAGGAAAGCATGTCATTGGTTGGGACGAGATAGCCCTTTCTGACCTTAAGCCAAACTCTTTTGTGCAGTATTGGGGAAAGGCTGAAAATGCTGTCCTTGGTGTTCAAAAGGGGGCTAAAGTGATCATGTCACCTGCTATGTATGCTTATTTAGATATGAAATATGATTCGTTAACTACATTTGGTCTTAATTGGGCAGGTTATCTTGATGTTCAAAAGAGTTATGATTGGATTCCTGAAAGTATTGTCCCTGGTATAAAGAGAGAAAATATTCTAGGTGTGGAAGCACCTATTTGGACAGAGTCTATTTCAACGATGAAAAATATAGAATATATGGCATTCCCGCGTATTATTGGGATTGCAGAGGTTGGATGGTGCTCTTCATCTAGACGGACATGGAGTGAGTATAAGCTGAGATTAGCTAAGCAAGGCGATCGTTTAAAAGTTTTAGGGGTTAACTATTATCCTTCAAAGCAAATAGCTTGGTAATAAAAGGTTTAATCCTCTAATTCTAGTTTTGTGGAGGTCTCGTGGGCTTCTCCCGGCGCTAATTTTATAGTATTGAATAAGGCATTAACAGCTTCGATACATACAAAATTCTTATAGCCATCATCAGGCATGTCTTTTAAAGATTGACTCTTTTGAGATCCTGGATTCCAGACTGTGGTTATTAGACTTCCAGTTTTATGAATACGAATGGTTCGGTTGAGATTTGGATCGACTAAAGAATAGTACCCAGCAGTATTGGTATAGTTTCTATCAACTTCTTGATTGATTGTAAGCTTGGCTTCTTTTTCCGTGTGCATGATCTGTTCAGAATCCTCTTGGTACAAACAGTCCTGTAATCCTAAAATTGCACAATCCTGAATCTCCTTAACTCGTAGGTAGGTATGAAGGGCGCAGCTATATTCAACTGGTAGATCAGATTGATTGATTACTTTCAGGGTTACGGTTATTGTCTTCCCAATCAGAAAGGTTATCTCAGCCAAGAAATCAAATGGCCAATAGGATTTGGTTGCTGGTGAAGATTGTAGTCTAAGTTTGACTTCTATTTCATCTTTAGATGTTAACCGTGTTTCAGCTAGTTCCCAATTTAAAATTCGGCCAAAGCCATGTTGAGGTTTGGACTGGTCGGATGGATGCGGTCCAAACCAAGGAAAGCACACGGGAATCCCTCCTCTAATTGCTTTCCCTTCCGTGAAATAGCTAGTCGGACTAAGCCAAAGCATATCGACCTCGTTCTTTGGAGTATAGCTGATGATTTGAGCGCCATATAGGGAGATTTGAGCATCTGCGAAGTTGTTTGTGATGTTTAGCACAATAAATTGATTTTCAAGCTTTGTAAGGCAGAGTTGGCCAGGAATAGAAAACTTAGCGTTTAGGTTGTTAATATCCATCATGGAATTAAATCGATTTATTATTTGCGAATATGGTTGTATAAAAGGTAGCCAAAACTTACTTGTAAGTAAAAGCGTGGATCACTATTGCTATAGTAGTTTAAAAGTAAACTAGCAGGTCCAAATGGGGTATGGTAGACTAGTCCACCACTGCCAATAAATGCACTCGAAGTAAATAGCTTATCCTTATAAATAGGCGTTTGGTTTAGTCCGCTTGTAATCTCTTTAAAGGGTTGAAAATAATATCCTTCAAGTCGAAAATGTGTATTTGATGAAATAGGTAAAATAGCTTTTAGACCTCCTGCGATAAAATTATTCGATCGAAGATAGGGTATGTAACGCATCGAGCTATTTACGGTAGGAGAGTAGGCTTGTGCAGCTAGCAAGGTTGAGGTATAATTATGAAATAAGGGTTTGTTTGAGAGGTACGCATCTGTAGATAATCCAATATTAAGCCATTTAAAGCTCTTGATGTATTTTTCGTAGTTTAGGTTTAGCTCCACGTACTTGTGCGCTTTTTTATAAGAATCATTAAGCGGAATTAGCGATCCTGGCTCTTCCTTCTCAGAGCCAAAAAGGTAGCCCAATTCGATGTTTAACATTTTCCCTTCAGTTGGATATTGTTTTTTATTAAAGGCTCTAGTCTCGAATCTAATATGAGCATCGCCTGCCGTAAAGGTTGTTTGATCTGGCGTGTCACTTTTTGTATAGTTGATGGATTGGTAATACGCATCTTCTTGATTTAAGAAATTTATTCCCAGATCCCATTTCGATGATGTTTTGGCAGGAAAGCTAAGGTTTAGTTGGATCTTATCATCATTTCTGATGATATAATGGGAGAGATTGTTCTCGAAAATTAACTGAGTTGCACCTGAGAAAAAATCAGTTCGATTTTTAATAAAATAGAGCTCTAGAGATAGTGGATGTTTTGTGGTGAAATTAAAACGTGTTCCAGCCATAACTGAACTATAAAACTTGCCAACATGCAAATTTGATTGGATGGTGATAGGTTGATTGTTGAATAAACGATAATCTAACCCGATATATCCTTGATTGACATCAGAAAGTGAAAAGTATCCACCAACACCTACTGCAAGTGGTTTTTTTTGTTCCGCTTTGAGTTGTAGATCAAATAAGCCTGACTCTTTATTGAAGTCGGCTGTGGGTAACAAGGATTTGATTTTATCGTCTGCAAGGATCTTAAAGTATTCACCTCGGAGTTCTTCTAAGTCAATAACTTTTAATTTATGCTGGATCGAATGGATAATGTAATGCCGTTGCGATCCATCTACTCCCGAAACTTGAATGCTGCTAAACTTCAGAGACGGACATCGGCTTCTGAATTCTTCTCGATGACGATTTAATTGTTCAAGTTCTCTTCTGCTTTTTATGCGCGATTTAATTTGTTCGATCTGTGCAATAGTGGCGTCATACCCCTCTTTTTCTATTAGCTCTAATTGTTCGAAGTCGAAAAGCTCAATATGATCAACCGGTGACTTTATGGTTAGTCCAATACTGTCAGGTATGGTATAATTGGATTTACGAACGATCATGTTTTCAAGTTGCAACTTCAGATCATCTTTTGGTGGCTTGACATTTTTAAATCCTACAGCACTGCCAATGGTAAAATCTGGCTTGAAGTCTTGCAGCATGACATCACTAGGAAAATTATTTACGAGCCCTCCATCAAACAATAATACACTGTCGATCTCAATGGGTTTAAAATAAAAAGGGAAAGTCATGGAAGCACGAATAGACTCTCCTAAGTTACCATTTCGAAAAACCACTTGTTCGCCACGATAAATATCTGTTGCGACACATCTGAATGGTATAAATAGGTTATTGAAGTCCTTTTTTGCTACAGCATTTGCTGGACTGAAGAGTTCCATAAAGCCAAAATCCATTTGGCCAGATGGGACAATATTTGTGGGCAGGGCAAGCTGAATTTTGTCCTCTTTTCGGGCGAAATCAAGATCTATAAATGAGGGATTTTCATCAAGTTGCTTAAAGAAATAAACATATTTGGGTGGTATCTCACCCGTAGACCAAAATTTAAAGTCTTCAGATTTAAATAGCGTTTCCATCTCTTCTGGTGAATACCCAGCAGCATACAACCCGCCGATAATAGCCCCCATTGAGGTTCCAGTAATATAATCAATGGGGATATTATTCTCTTCAAGGGCCTTTATCACGCCAATATGTGCTAATCCTTTTGCTCCACCGCCGCTTAAGACTAGTCCTACCTTCTGGCCATAGCTAGAAAAAAATAAAAAATAAAATAGGCTGATCAGTACGGCTCTTTTAAACATTTTAACTTGAGAATTTTGGTGATCAGTGGTCGTCAATTTTATGTTTTAACGATTTGAATCCTTCACCTAATATTTCACTGGCATCCATGATCACAATAAATGCATTCGGGTCAATAGAATTGACAAGTTCTTCTAGTATAGCGACCTCTCGTCGGTTTACCACGGTAAATATGACTTGTTTCTCTGTGTTTGTATACATTCCTGTCCCTTTAAGGTAGGTGCCACCTCGTTCTAAATCTATAATTATTTTATCTCGAATTGTCTGGTGCTGATCTGAAATGATAATCAAGGCTTTGTTATATGTTGCCCCCTCCAAGATTAAATCGACTGCTCTGCCAGTGATATAGATAACGACAATGCTATAGAGAGGGATCTGCCAATCTTTAAAAGCAGCTAATGCAATGAGCACAATCGCTGAGTCAACCCATATGATCATTTGTCCGATAGGTAGTCGAGTTTTCTGATTAGCCAACATGGCAATAATATCGCTTCCGCCAGAGGTTGCTCGTGCTTTAAAGATAAGTCCTAAACCAAGGCCGGAGAGTACGCCCCCATAAATACAGGAGAGCAATACGTCGTTTACTAGGGGGGCATCACCGATAACACGCATATAGGTGATAGCGTCCATAAATATTGAGGAGGAGACAAAACCGTAAATGGTCTTAGTGCCAAAATTTCTTCCAAGAAATTTAATGCCCAGGTAGGCAAGTGGAATGTTCGCAATTAAATTAAATAGGCCTATTGGAAAACCATCGGCCCAGATTGACATCCCTTTGGTAAGGAAGTGTAATATAATTCCAAGTCCAAACACACCTCCAGGTACAATCTTATGAGGAGTGATAAAAAAAACATAACCGACAGCAAGGATAAATGATCCTGCTGTTATCAAACAATAGTCGACTAGCCATCGTTTGGTGAATAGTTTCTCCCTGGCAAAAAAGGCCATAAGTAACAGTTATTTTTCTTTAAAAATAACAAAAAAAAAGGTCCCTTTTTGAGGAACCTTTGTAAGAGTTGTTTTTTAGAATCTTTTTTCTTTGATCCGGGCTTTCTTTCCGGTCAAATCACGAAGATAATATAGACGTGCACGACGCACACGTCCCATACGATTTACTTCTATGCTGTCAATAAATGGTGAAGTGAAAGGGAAAATTCTTTCTACTCCAATATTGCCAGACATTTTACGTACGGTAAATGTCTTTGTTGTTCCAGTGCCTTTGATTTGAATTACAATACCTTTGTAGTTCTGAATTCTCTCTTTAACACCCTCGACGATTTTGTAACTAACCGTAATGGTGTCACCTGCGTGAAATGTAGGTTGTACTTTTTGGTCACCTAAAAACGCATTTTCTGCAATTTTAATTAGATCCATTCTGCTTGTTTTTATCAGTAATATTAACGAACGCAATATTCACAGTGTCTAGTTGTTTGCTGTCAGAGATTACGTACGGAACGAGGCGCAAAAGTAGATAAATTTTCCAATATAAAACAACTATAACTTAAGTTTTTTACGTATTACTTCTGGAATGGCTGCTTTGTTGACCATTATAGCCGTTGTTTTATAGCGCAAATAGGGCTTTGAAGCATAGAAATAACCCTTGTATTGGTTGTAATCACCCCATGAATTTTTTACTTTATAATAACTTACGCCATTCTGATCTTCTGCAAGACCTATTAAGTGCAAGGCATGATCGTCGGTGGTTTCTAGGTTGTCGAAAGCAAGCTGTCGAATATCTTGGGTTATGTCTCGTTCTTTTTCTGGCTTATTGAATTTGTAAAATGAATCTTCTTTTTCTCTTTCAGATAGGCTATCCCATTTGGCTAATTCAACTTCGTTCATATTTTTAGGTGTCTTATCTGGCACTACAGCAATCCCTTTTTGAGAAGTGGCAAATCCTTTGTCGCTCACATCTGCTGCCCATAATACTGAATAACCATTTTTCAGTGAATAATCGACAATCTCTTGTAGTTCATCTAGTGGAACATTGTATGACTCACTCCATAGCCAATTGTCAGGTACTTCTAGACTAAATGTTTCATAAAAATTGTGGTGCGTAAATGAGGTTATCTGTACATAATTATTGGGGTCTATCCCGCAATAGTCTGTAGCAAAAGATTTTGGAGAATAAGTTTTCCCTTTGTATTTAAAGGTTTCTGGTAATTCCCCAAGATAGGTATCGATTGTTTTGTTAAATGCTTGGTCCCAAACAGGAGAAATTTTTCTGCTTTTGTTTTCAACAACACCTTCTACTATTTTCTTCAATACTTCGTCCATCTCACCATGTGAATGCTTCTCTTCATTGTATTTAATGCCATGAAAAGCACTTTCTGGGACTAATCCATACTTGTTAAGGATATAGAAATCATCGTAAAGCTCGCCTCCTGAACCAAAATTCATTTTACCTTCCATTCGGACAAATTTCTTTGCTTTTTCGCGATAGCAGAGACTAACCTGAAACATCTCCGATAAATCAACCTCCGGCTTGCCCATCCGTAACATCTCTGATTCAAAAAACGACATACCCGCAAAAGACCAACAAGTTCCTGTTTGAGATTGGTTTTTTACCGGAGTGTGAGCAATCTCTTTTGTTATGGTGAATTTATAACTCCCATCATCTTTGACTTTTGCCAAGACTGGAGTGCTAAATAGAGATAAGCCTAGGAAAAGCAGAAGCAATTTATTGATTTTCTTGTTCATAGCTATTGATTGAAAGTAATGTTCGAAAATAAATAAAATTCGTGGATTATGAAATTTATTCCCTTTTGTAATTATTTTTTCAACTGAAATAAGTTGTTGGTATTCATCTCCAACCCTTCATTGATGATTTTTTGTGAAACTATTGTAGACTTCGTAGTTGGTATATATCCAATAGAACCAGTGGATATATAGTTTAATGCCGCTGTAAGGCACCCATCTGAAGCGATTCCCCAATCCTGCATGGCATTGTCACTTACGGTGAAATCGACCGGAATACCATCGTAATAATCGGTGTATCCTTGAGAATTCACATTCTTAAAACTTATTGGGGCTACCGCGAGGTTTAATTTGGTGTCGCCTACAATGTTCATTCCTACAGGCTTCCCGTGCGTTGCTGATCCGATTAGCTTAACGTTTAAGTATGGTTTAATACCCGAAATAATTACTTCGCTTGCTGATGCTGTTGAACTTGAGGTTATCACCACAATCTTATCTAAGGCTAAGCTGTTACTCTTACTGCTGATTTTACTGGTGAAGCCCAGATTCGTATGTTTATTGTTGTAAACAAGCGTGTTGTATATCCTGTCTTTGTTGAGTTTTCCGGCTAAAAGTGCGACTACCGTATCGGCACAATCCAATGTGCCCCCACCATTATATCGCAGGTCTAAGATGAGGTCTTTAACACCATTTTTTGAAAAATTTTCAAAAGTAGTATTTAGCTCTTTTACCGAACTGTCTAGAAATTCGTTAAAAACAAGGTAGCCAATTTTTTTCCCTGGTCTGTCAAAAATTGTTTGGTAGAGCACTGTATTGATCACTATGGCCCCTTTTGTCATTGAACTGCTAACTAGTAAGCCATCATTTTTTATAAATTCAAATGTGTTTGTACTGTTTGCTAGGTTCCAGTTTAATTCTGAGCTCGACATCGATGAGACTAACTTACTATTGATACTTTTTATCTGCCATCCTCTTTTAACTCCAGCCTTACCCATGGCACTATTGTCATAGACATAGAGTATTCGTAAAAGATTTTGACTGTCAAATGCTAAGCCAATGCCGTATCCAGTAGATACCCCATTTTGCAATAGATTAAAAAGGTCAGTGTAGTTCATTGTAAAACTCCATTTATCTAAGGGATATTTTACTTTGCTGATATATTCTGTTGGTGTTTTTATGCTGGCTAAATTAACGGATGGCATCAGATCATACCATAAATAAAGATCATTAAAGGTCTCTGCTGTGTATTTCACCAAAGGGTCAACAGTCTGATTACCGGTAGACGAATCTTTCTTACATCCTACAATTAGCAGGAGTAGGCTTAAGCTTAAGCAAGCAAGGTAAAGGGTTTTGCTCATTTGTTAGATTGAAATTAGACAGATTGGTTCTTTCTGACGGTTAGCAAAAGTCTAATTAGATAATACTTAATCTTCTTTTTTGGGATAAGCACTTCTGACATGATAAATATTAAGCAGCTTTTCTAGAAAAATTCCTTTCAGCTGTGAAATATCTTTAAATGTTAAGGGAGCATTCTCTAATTGACCCGCTTTGATCTTAGATTGGAAAATCGATTCGATCAGCATCGTAAAGCTTTCATGGTCTCTTTTTGTAAGACTCCTTGATGCCGCTTCAATGCTATCGGCAAGCATTACAACGGCCGTTTCCTTCGTGGAAGGTATTGGCCCATTGTAGGTGTAGATAGATTGATCAATATCTTGACCCGGATTATTGTTTAGAGCCACGTAATAATAGCTCGTTACCGTTGTCCCGTGATGAGTTTTGATAAAGTCGATCAGTTGTTCTGGAATTTTATGCTTATGCGCTAATTCGATCCCATATTCAACGTGTTCTAGAATAATCTTTGAACTCTCTTCTGCTGTAAGCTGATCGTGTGGATTACTGCCAATGGATTGATTCTCTATAAAATACATGGGGCATCTAAGCTTACCAATATCGTGATAGAGCGCACCTGCTCGAACTAATAACGGGTTGCCTCCCAGACGCAAGATCGCTTCTTCTGCAAGATTTGCTACTTGCATGGAGTGCTGAAAAGTTCCTGGCGCTTCTTCTGCCAATCGGCGAAGTAGTTTCTGATTGGAATAGGATAGTTCTATCAATGTAACATCTGATACAAAACCAAAAGTCTTCTCAATAACAAAGACTAAAAGATAGGTAATCAAGGTTAGTGCAGCGTTGATAGCGAACCATTTCATCATATTCCAGTCGATGGCGGAGAGATTTGCTTCTTGAATAAGCGAAATGCCAACATAAGTAATGGCATAGACGACAAAGATGATTATCGAAGTGAGAATAAGCTGTGATCGACGTTGTAATTTATTTTGACTGATGACGGCAATACTACCCACCGGAATTGTTAAAAGAATAAATTCATATCCGTTAGGAACCATAAATCCAACGATGATTGCTGTTATGGTATTTACGAAGATAGCCAATCGGGCATCTAAAAAGGTTCGGATGATCAGCGCTAAGGCAGCAAATGGAACAAGATAAATAGGGATACTACTAGACGAAATGATAATACGGCAAAACAAGATCATCACAACCATCATAGCTAGTGTGAAGGTAATATCCCTTTTCGAATTCAGTAGATTACGTCTGATATTAAAAATAAAGAGGAATAGTGTAAGTAATAGAATCCCTATGAATATAGCTTTGCCAATGATAATAAGGTAATATTTGGTGAAGTCACCTCGGTTTTTTTCAGATGCTGATCGCAAGGACTCTAAAACCAAGTAAGTACGAGATGAGACCACATCACCTTTCGATATGATACGTTCCCCTTCTTGAACAACTCCATGTGTGGTAGTTAAATTCTCTAGAATCTTTAGTTTCTCCGCTTTTATCTTCTCCTGGTCGTAAGTGAGATTGACAGCCAAGTAATCTTCAGCTTGAAATTTCTGAATGATCTGTTTGAGATCAGGGTCACTACTCTTTAAAAGTTCTAGTGCTGCTGCGATTTCTGCATAGGCTGTTTTTAGCGAGTAGAGCTTCTTGGTATCACTTGGCTCGGCTATATTGTTTCGAATAATAATGACTTGATCCCCATTCGTATTGCTGAAGGATTTCCCAGAGGTTTGTTCAAGTATTCCAATGAGGTAAATTTTTTCGAAAAGTGTGATCACCTTATTTTTCACGATCCTAGGATAGAGGATTTCAGTGTTTTCTTTCAGCGTTATTTCATCGATCTTCGCGGATAAGGCTTTGATTTTTTCTTTCCCAACCGTATCGCGAAATACGACATAAGGGGATAAAGATTTAAGTAGCGAATCGCGCTCTAATTTTAAGGTCTGATCTGTTTTTTTTATGGCGAAGTCAAAGGGCGCGATTAAAGTTGAATGCATCCATGGTCTCCCTTTTTGAAATTCATAGCGAAATCTACCCTCTTGAGGAAGAGCAAAATAGATAATAACAGAGGTGCAAATAAAAATTAACGTCAGATAGATCGTATGCCAGCTTTGAGAGTTAAACCAATTTTTATACTGTTGATTCATAGTTTTTGCTTTGTTTCTGTTCTATTCAGCTATCAATTAATTTGTATCTTTGGGAATAATCAAAAGTAGTTATTTTTTAATGAGATACGGAATCTCCAACCTCAGCATTGTTCCAGTTCGATCAGAGCCTCGTGAAAAGAGTGAAATGTGTACCCAAATACTTTTTGGTGAACACTATACTGTTTTAGATGAGAATGATAAATGGTCCCAGATAAAGCTTGGTTTTGATGGCTGCGAAGGGTGGATTGATCGCATCATGGTCAATGAAGTGGACGAGCAAAGTTTTTTGAAATTAGAAGAAAATCCTGGTGTTGTGACAACAGATGTGTTTAACATTGTACAAGTTGATGGGGATTATGCTAATTTTTTAATTGTTGCGGGTAGCTCATTGCCTCACTTTAATCCTGCAGATAGGTCTTTTAAGATTGGCTCAATTGGCTATACCATTCAGGGAAATAACATCAATACATTGCCTAAAACTGTTAGAGAGGTTATCATTGAGAATGCCCTTAAATATTTTAATTCACCTTATTTATGGGGTGGTCGTAGTCCATTTGGTATAGATTGCTCTGGCTTTACTCAGATCTTGTATAAAATGGCTGGGTTGCATATTCCGCGCAATGCGGTCCAACAATCGATGTTGGGTGAAAACCTTAGCTTTGTCGAAGAGGCTCTTCCGGGTGATTTGGCTTTTTTTGATAGCGAAGACGGAACAATTATCCATGTAGGTATTATCTGGGAGAAAAATAAAATTATCCACTCATCAGGAAAAGTTCGAATTGACAATGTGGATCACTTTGGTATTTATAATATTGATACGGGTCGATATACTCATCAGATGCGTTTGATGAGACGTTTGATTATAGATTAATCTATTCACCTAAACACTTCAAGCATGGAACATACTCAGCTTGTAGGTTATCTCGCGGCAATTGTAATCGTCTTGTTTATTGTTTGGCGAAATTCTTCTAAATCAAGAGAAGATAAGTAGGCTGTAGATCCTGAGAAGACTTCCTTGATGTTTTCTTGGTTTTAAAAATAAGACTTATCACCTTTCAACGACAGCAGCTCTTAAGCAATGTTGTCGTTGCAGGACCTTCGTTGAATAGTAAATCCAGGATACTTAGGTTCGGCACAAATCCCCATTTTTCATTGAAAACCTGATGATAGGGCACAGGCATGAAGCGCTCGTCGGAATTAAGCTTGCTGTTTTTCGGATGTATTAAGGTTCTAAAATCCAATAAGTCAGATGTTACATTCTCTTTTGAAATATACGTTTCTGTAATTTCAATAGTGGTTTTGATCTGTAGTGTTTTTACAATAGCACCCAAAATTTCCTCATTGAAGTCAATCAGAAATTGCCATTTTTTTGTTTCAAAAAAGGGGGCTAGATCATCTGCATAGTATTCAAAAAAGGGAGAGTTATTGTAGGCAGAGACAAGGCTTCTCCAATGCATTTGCTGCCAATGGTAGTCGAATGACAATCGTTGTTCCTTGATTGGCCCCTTTGCGCTAGGACCATTTACTATTGGAATCGTTAAGGCTAATGGACCGTTCGCAGCAAGAATAACGGCTCTGTTGCGATACGATTGCTTTAAGTAATTTTCGCAATGCTCGAGGTATATTTGGGGATGACTAACTAGTTTGGCATAGTACTGAATCGGTGCAAAGTAGGCACTGCTAAGTACAACTGCAGAATTGGACTGATTCATCTAGTATTCAAAAAATTTAGTGCCAGATTCACCTTCTATAGTGGATTCCTGATGCATAGGCTCACTGTTTTGAGCTCTAATTGGTTCTTGTTCGATATACTTATCTTCTAGTTCATTCAGTCTTGACTGTTGTCTTTTTATCTTATTTTTTAGGCTCAGCTTGTCAATATAGGCAAATGTAGCAGCAATAGAAACACTGATGACTACTGCTAACATGATCAGTAGCGCTAAGGAAACCTCTGGAAATTTCAACCACAAAAATTTAATTGGAATAGTCAGCGTATTTTGCAACGCGAAAATAACCATGAAAGCCCCCAATGTGATACCTGTTACTAATCCTCTTTGCATCTAAATTCAGTTTAAAAGGTTATCTTAATTTTTACTTTTGTTTGAATTGAGTTTAATAATGCGAGTCTCGCCCGTATTTATTTCAACTTTCTCATCATCTGGAGCATCGTAATTAGTCCTGAAATATATATTGTACGCAACGTTATTTGGAACTACGACTTTCATCGATTTTTTTGGAGGCATAACTATTTCCTTTAAATCAAAATAGGTCGAGTCTTTCCATTGCCAATCGGTCACCATGTTCACAAATAGGGTGTCGCTAGATTGGTTGCTTAGTTTGAGTTTTCGATAAGCTTGTTGCTCAGGAGTAAAAAATACGAAACCTGTAAAAAGTGATACTGCGGCTGATCCTGCGATTAAAAGACCTTCTCCTATATTGACTCCTGTTCGGTGTTTACGCAAGGATTTTTGTAATTCAATGCTCTTTTGATCCGTTAAATACGACGAAACACGACACGAATAGATACTGAGTAAACTGCATATGACCAGCAAGACTCGTAAACTTATTTTCAGTTGGTTCGTCATTGATAAATTAGGTGTAAAATAAAAGTCGACAGATATATGTCGACTTTTATTTTGAGTTTTTTCTTAAGCTATTTAACACTCATGAAAAATCGTTCCCATCGAATTTTGGATAGAAAACTTTTGTTCTTATCTAAGGAGAGCCATACAAATGAGGCTTTACCCACGACATGATCTTCAGGGACAAATCCCCAATATCTGGAGTCTGCTGAGTTATATCTGTTATCACCCATCATCCAGTAATAGTCCATTTTGAAGGTGTAGGTTGATGCAGGAGAACCATTGATAATTATTTGATCTCCTTTTATTTGAATGTCATTCTCCTCGTAAACATCAATAATTCGTTTGTATAAAGGAAGATTGTTAAGGGTCAGATTTATAGTTACGCCTTTTTTAGGAATCCAGATGGTGCCATAATTATCGAGGTTCCAATTGAATTTAGAATCATTCGGGAACATAGCAGGATCACTGTTTTCCGCTGGCCAAGTTACTCGTTCTTTCGATTGAATAAACTTCATTCCATCCATCTTCTTCGCCTGTTCGGTAGTTAGTGAAAGGATATAACGCGAATCAGAACCTTCAATATCTGCTCTATTGATATCCAACTTCTCAAGTGCTTCTGAACTTATTGAACTACCAGAAATTGTGATTAGATATTTATACTGTATTCCTGGAATCTCTTTTTGAGCTTTACCATTGACATAGACTTGTCCTTTGATGATTTTTAGGGAATCACCAGCAATAGCAATACAGCGCTTGATGTAATTCTCTCTTTTGTCAACTGGACGATAGATGATGTTTCCAAAGGTTCGTTGGTCGCCCCAGATTCTATTTCTAGTATAAGATCGCACTAATTCATAGTAACTACGTTCTTGCATATTCACCGCTACGGTATCTCCTTCTGGAAAGTTAAATACAACAACATCGTCATTCTTTACTTTGGTCGTTCCTGCAATTCTGCGGTATGGATCATGCACAGCGGTCGAGAAAGATGGTGTAGTACTCGAAAAAGGCATCGTGTGATGCACAAATGGAAAAGAGATAGGTGTATTCGGCATCTTCGGACCATATGCTGTCTTGCTGACAAATAGATAATCTCCAACCATCATGGATCTTTCCATAGATGAGGTAGGGATAGTATAGGCTTCTATGAAGAATAGTCGAATAAAAGTGGCTGCAATGACGGCAAAGATGATTGCGTCAATCCATTCCACAACTTTTGTTTGTTGTCCGTCTGGTGGATTTTTTTTCTTCCAGAAAGCCCAGTGAACACGCTGAGTAATGCTTGAATCAAAAATGATAACAAGTCCAATTAACCACCAGAAATTGTTAAGCCAGATAACCCATAGTAGGTATATCGCAGCCACAAGGCCAAACTTAAACCACTTATTTTCGAGTAAACTATTCATTGCTAGTTATTTAAAATTTAAAAGATCTGACATCGATAAAATACCCTTGCGAGTTGCACTATACTCAGCAGCTAAAACTGCACCAAAGGCAAATCCTTTTCGGCTGTAGGCACTATGTGTAATTTCGATGTAATCTACATCAGAATCGTATTTTATAGTGTGTATGCCAGGTACTACTCCTTCTCTGATTGGATGAATATGCAATTCAGAAGAAGATTTAGGGGAATCGATGGTCCAATTACTTTTAGTGCTGTTAGCTGCTAGAATATCCTCTGCTAAAGTTAAGGCAGTGCCACTTGGTGCATCAAGCTTTTGAGTGTGATGAACTTCGGTCATGGCTACATCATATTGAGGAAAATCATTCATGATCTGAGCCAAAAACTTATTAGCCGCAAAGAAAATATTTACGCCTAAACTAAAATTCGAAGCATAGAAGAAACAACCGTTTTTTGCTTTACATTGTGATTCGACTTTCGATTTTTGCTCTAACCATCCTGTCGTCCCGCTAACAACAGGTACTCCAGCTTCAAAACACTTTAGGTAGTTTTCTACTGCTGTTGACGGGCCAGTAAACTCAATTGCAACATCCGCCTTAGCTAAATTTGAAATTGTAAGATCAGCTTGATTTTGAACGTCAATTTTCAGTACGATGGTATGACCGCGACTAATGGCTATTTGTTCAATCTCTTTACCCATTTTCCCGTAACCGATCAGCGCAATATTCATAGTATTCTTTTAAGTATTTTATGTTCTTATCTCTTCTAGTGTGCAAAGATAAGATTATTGATTAATTAGCGAATAGTACTTTGGGAACAATAGCAATGGATAATCACCACCTACTTGTTTACGGTAAATTGGTGTATGCGGCAAGCAAAACCTTTGCTTCTAGGGTTTTTAGAGTGATCAGTTTTTAAGATTAACGTGTGTTTGCCATTGCTTAACTCATCTTCAAGAATAAGCAGCCATGGAAGATGCAGTTGATCGCTCCACGTGGTAAACTGATCAATTGTTTTATAGGGTGCCCCATCAATACTGTATGTCAAAATACCCGCGTCTGGTCCAGAAGTGATCATCAATCCGATCATATTTCCTTTGAATTTGAGCTTTAGCATTGCGTCAGGTTGTTCTGCCTCAAGAACTGGCACGTGCACAAAACCATTTCGTGATGATGATTTTTTCGGAGTCCAATCTTTTAGGAATGACCATCCAGTTATAATTTCAGCCTTATCAGGAGCTATGAAAGTTCCTTCCGAATAGGAATATTTATCAAATTTTTTTGAAGGGATTACCCTGTTTTTTTGCTTGGCTATTACATAATTCTCCCACGACTTTTCGAAGAAATATTTAAGTGTCCTAAAATAGATAGCTTGTCCAAAAGGGGAGGGGTGTAGATCTTTAAAATCTCCTCTCCAGGAAAATTCACCATTTAAGATTCTATCGTTCACCTCTTTGGCTAAATTGATAGAAGTGATCTGGTAATGGCTTGCAACTTTTTCGTGTTGCTGAATAACTTCGGGCACTTTGCCGTTATTGTAATCGGCCATCTTATCTTGATCTACAAAATGAAGCATTACGATATCCATTTTCGGATTGCTTTTTAAGGCATGACGGATAATCCCTTCCATGCCTCTAACTTGACGTTGAGGTTCAACACCATTGGTGGCATCATTTACAGCCGCCTCTTCGAATAATAAATCAATAGTTCCTTTCGATAATACATCACGGTTGAGCCTGAATGCCCCAGGAGTTGATCCCGTTGAGGCTATGCCTGCATTGATAAATTCGAATTTCGTATCCGGAAAACGCTTTTGGAGATAGTTCGAAATTGAGTCACGCCATCCATGATTGGTTGTTATAGACCCACCTAGAAAGGCAACCTTTCCAATTTTTTCCTTTTCAAATTTCACACGTGAATTATCTATGTTTCCTCTGAAATTAATCGCCATTTTTTCGTTGAATGGCAAAGCTGCATCTAGTAAATTTGGAGCGGTATGTGAGAGGATAAAGTTAACAATTGGAGCTGGGTCTTTTAGACTATGGGGATGATGTCCGATCCCTTCTTTAACGATAATCTTCATATCTCCTCCTGCTTCCTGATAGACTTTTTGGACTATGTAACTGTTCTCTTCAATAGGCACTGCATCATCAATAGCGCCGCAGACATGTAGTACTGGGACATGCGCAAGGGCTAATTTTCTAGCATTGTAAATAGGCATTCCCTTAAAGTCTTTTATTGATTCTTCTGTCTGTTGGTAGACTTTTAAATGAAGCTTCCAATCCTCTGGAGACCCTGTACCTTTGCCTTTTCCACCTGGCCAACTTTTGATGTCACAAACTGGAGCATCAGCATAGATACAGGCTACTTTCTCGGTGTTTTCAGAACCCCAATTGTAGATATAAAGGCCTCCACGACTGAATCCTTCTAAGACCGTCTTTTCGTTTAACTGGTAGGTTTTTAAGAGGTAGGCATAAAAATGGTTCCAAAGCTCTACGGCCTCTTTGTTTCCACAAAGGTCAGGGGCATCAATAAATACCACATGAAAACCTTTTTTCAATAAGGCTATTTCTGTTTGAGGCTCATGACCCCAAAAACGAGCTCGCCATATCCAATGTCTACCAGCCTCTGCATTTTGCGGAAAGACAATCTTTGCATTGTACCCTTCGAATTTAAAGTTGTTGCATTTAAATCCATGATAATCTGTATCCTGGGCTATTCCATTTAGTGCAGAAATTTGGAATAACAGCACAAGTAAAAACGCCGTAAGGAGCTGGCTTCTCTTTTTAAACATAGGTTTTGTTAGGTTATTTAAATAATTTGTCGAGCCCGAATTTCTTTATGGCATCTTGTATTGCAGATCCAGCTTTCTTTTTAAACTCTTTTTCTACAAGATTTTTAGCTTCTGTTAACTCAACTTTTATGATTGGTTTATCAAAGGTTCCAGTGAGTAAAATTCCAATTGGATATTTGTCAATGTTTTCGGACCCTGGAACAAATCCAATATACCCATTTACTTGTTCACTTAGAGCACTCTTACTAACCTTGAAATTAATTAAGTAATCAAGGTCCATTGAGACTGATTGTTTGCCTGAGATGGTTACATCCTGACCTGCAATCTTTGTGTTAAAGGGCGAAATAATAAGTCCGCCATCAACAATCTTAAATTTGGCATCGAAATCACTAACCTTAACTTTGGTGAATAGACCTTGTTTAAAGTATTTGCTAATATCGGCAAATAAGCCTGCCCCAATAAGTTCAATATTTCGACTTGAGATATTGCCTTCTCCATTTACAGTTTTGAAAATAGGTGTGTTGCCAGTCCCAATAGAGCCATTAAGACTGATTCCTGTGTTAAACGATCCTGTGCTTTGATTTGCAATGGGTAAAAAATGTCGAATAGTTCCTGAAGACTGGTAAGCTGTTGGTAGATCAAAATCGGAAATATTTAACTTAAAGTCAAAATTAGGCAACGCTTCTTTAGGAGTCGAATAGGCTCCAGACACAGAAACTGTACCAGTTAGCATATTCATCTTTAAATTGTTAAGCTGCAGTCTGCGTTCTTGTACTTTTATCTCTCCAGATGTATTCAAGATCGAAATTTTGTCGTAAAGTATTTTGCTAACTTTCGCTTGCATACTGATGTTGAACTTTTCAGGAACTTCAAATGGTTTACCCGTTGGGATAGTGTCTTTGGGATTGTAATTAGGTATTAACTGATTTAAATTAAGGTAGTTTGAGTTTAAGGTAATGGCTCCATTTAAAATCCCATTTCTTAGGATATAGGTCCAGTAATTTGTTAGGTTTCCATTTGCCGTAAAATCACTTTCGCCGAGTTTGCCTGAGAGATTTGTTAAGGTTATTGCTTTAGGGTTAACATCTATTTTTGCTGTTGAAATTTCAAGCTTCTGAGGCAATAGTTTGTTGCTAAATGCAAAATCTGCTAAAGATATCTTCCCTTCGGTCTTAAATTTTTCATATTCTCCTTTCTCTATGGAGGAATATTGTCCTTTGAACTTCACATATCCTTCGATGTTTCCACTGACATCGATAGAATCCATTGGTAATGCTTGCTTTAAAGCTCCCAAATTCATTTTGCCATTGATCGTTCCTTCAAGTTCTGGATTTGAAACAGGAGTGACAATATTTAAGAATCCAGAGATTGTATTGTCAGCCACACTAATGTTGAATTTTTTAAGGTCTATTTTCATTAAATCCATTGAGCCTTGTGGCTTACTAAGACTCGCAATTAGATCAATTTTATCTAAGGTTTTTGGGAGTTTAGGATATTTTAATCGGCCATCTGAAACTTTAAGATCTAACCCGAAACTTGGAATAGTAGATCCCTGATAAGCCCCTTTTACGAATCCATCAAACGCAATCGCACCCGAACTTTCCACGTTTTTTAATTTCGCTTGATATTGCGCTGGAACGAGTCCTAACAGATCTTTAAGCGAGGATGCCGGTGATTTAAAAATTAAATCATAATTGTCTGCTTTTTCACCTAGAATAAAAGTTCCAGAAATCGTAAGTGGGAGCTGGTTGACTATTAATTCATTTTGAAGTAACGTAAATGACATTTGATCAAAGTCAGATTTTAATCCACCTGTAAATTTGGCCTTAAGTTGTGATATGTAATTTGATCCATTGTACTGGAAGTTGATACTATCGGCCTCGCCATCTATTTTAAGTGTGCTATTAGCCCCTTTTAATGCTCCCGATAGGTCGAAATTGCCTTTGGTAAAGGAGAAATCTATTGGGGATTCTTCGCTCTTATACGACAAAGAACCATTTGTTATTTTAATGCTTTCCAGATTTATATTATTCGGCTTTTTCTCACTTGAGCTAGTGTTTTGGGTTTGAGTTTTAAAAATTGACCAATTTGAAATCCCCTCTTTTGAAACTTTAAGGTTAATTATTGGATTGATAAATTTTAGAGATGTAATCTGAAAATCTGAATTATTCCAAAGACTAGAAAGATTCACTGAGGTATAAAGGGCTTCGATATTCAACAAGGGTACTTGATTGAAATTGGCAACCCCTTCAATGGCAAAATTTTTAATTGTGATATTTAGTTGCGGAAAGCTGCGAAATAGCGATAACTCAATGTCTGAGAATTCAACTTTTGCATTGATGCTTTTGTTAAGTTCGGTTTTGATTTTTTGCGTTAATTTATTTTTAAACAGAACAGGGATTAGACTCATTGAAACGATCAGAATTCCAAATGCTACAAATCCAATTGTTACGTTTTTTTTCATTTTAATTTTCCTTTAATGATGATTTAAGAAGTTCTAATCGGAGCAGGTTTAAAGCTGTTTGGGTTGATCTTATAATAGTACGCTCTCGGTTGTTGGCAAAAGTAAATTTTTTTGAGAGTAAAGTTTTGGGACCCGCTATTGCAATCCAAATTGTTCCAACAGGTTTTTCTTCTGAGCCTCCATCAGGGCCTGCAATACCCGTAGTTGCAATACTATAATCGGTATTCATCGCTTGTCTAGCCCCTATAGCCATCGCTTCAGCAACTTCCTTGCTGACAGCACCATTTTCAGCAATCAGATGAGGGT
>JAPLDS010000032.1 GCA_026391295.1 Bacteroidia bacterium
AGATTCTTTCTCGTGCTTTAAGAATGAACCTTTCATGCCAATCTTTTCCACGATTCCTTTGGCAAGAATCACGCTATTGTCGATTGAATAGAACTGGTATTTTATCGATGAGCTTCCACAATTTAGGACTAATATTTTCATGTTTTCTTTTCGATTAGATAATCACTAATTCAATCAATTTTTTTCCCTTAGTGATAATGTTTTGATGGCCAAGGGTATCGTTGAAAAAATTGGAATGAAAGGATCTTTTCTCAAACATGAAAAGGAGGATGGACAAAAGGTTATGTTTGAAGGGGAGATACTGGACCACAAAATTGGAATTGAATATATCCTTGGTGTTCTATCGAGTGCCAAGCATGGATGTATCGCTTCCTTAGGTGAAATAAGTGCTGTAGGCCATCGTGTGGTTCATGGAGGCGAAGAATTTAGCGGAAGTGTATTTATTACCGATGAAGTTGTTAAAGCCTTAGAGAAATTCATCGATCTTGCCCCACTTCATAATCCACCGAACCTTAAAGGTATCTATGCATTAAAAGCATTAGTCCCAGATATCCCTCAAGTGGCCGTTTTTGATACAGCCTTTCATCATACCATACCAAAGCATGCCTATATGTATGCGATACCTTATTCGCTCTATAAAAAATATGGCATTCGCAGATATGGATTCCATGGAACAAGTCATAAATATGTCTCCAACAGAGCTTGCGAAATCCTAGGAGTTTCCAAGGAAGATGTGAAAATAATTACCTGTCATCTAGGCAATGGAGCTTCCGCATGTGCCATTAAATATGGCAAATCAATAGACACCTCCATGGGTTTTACTCCAGTAGAAGGGTTGATCATGGGTACACGATCAGGGGATATTGACATGGGAGCTGTAACCTACTTAATGGACAAAGAAAAGATTGGAACTAAGTCAGCCTCTACCCTATTCAACAAGCACAGCGGACTCCTTGGAATTACTGGTGTATCGTCTGATTTGCGTGAAATTCTGGCATCCGCAGAACAAAGTGACGAGCGTAGCTTATTAGCCATTAAAATGTTTGACTATCGGATCAAAAAATTCATTGGAAGTTATGCTGCCGCGATGGGTGGACTTGATATCTTAGTCTTTACTGGTGGTATTGGCGAAAACTCCCATTTAACACGTCTTGGGGCTTGTGAGGATTTAGAATTCCTTGGAATCGAACTAGATCAGGAAATCAACAAGGAGATAAAAGGTAAAGAAGGGGTAATCAGCAAAAGCAATTCAAGAGTCAAAGTAATGGTTGTTCCTACAAATGAAGAGCTTATGATTGCCATTGACACTCAGAATATTGTCAATGAACTATTGAAAAAATAGGATAAAAGATTATTACTATAAATCGATGATTAGCCCATCATATCCAGGCTCGATATGAGCTGGCAGCTCAGCTAATAAATCTTGATGTTTTCCCATCTCATGACTCATATGAGTGAGAAAGGCTTTGCGTGGCTTTATTCTTTCGATTAAACCGATAGCTTCTGCTAGATTCAGATGCGAGATATGCGAAGTTTTTCGTAAGGAGCAGATCACAAGAATCTCAACTCCAGCTAATTTATCCAACTCGTGGTCTTCAATTGAATTAAAATCAGTTAGATACGCGAAGTTACCCACCCGAAATCCATAGACTGGAAGCTGATAGTGATAAACTCGAATAGGTTGAACGGTTAATGAACCGATCGTAATAGCATTGCTATCCAAATCTATCAAATTCATTTGTGGTGTACCCGGATATTTCTGAGTGGCAAAAACGTAGTTGAAAATCGATTTTAGGTTGTTTTGCACCCTCGGTTCGCAGTAGACATCCATAGCTGATTTTCGAATCCAATTAAAGCTCCGGATATCGTCTAATCCAAAGATATGATCAGCGTGCTCGTGAGTGAGTAGTATCGCATCAATATTGTCGACCTTCTGCCGAAGCATCTGCTGACGGAAATCAGGACCAACATCCACAATCACCCGTGTAGATCCCTCTTCGATCATAATTGCACTACGCAGACGATTATCTCGACCATCGGTTGAATGGCAAACATCACACTGACAGGCAATAACTGGAACACCTTGCGAAGTGCCTGTTCCCAAAAGGGTAACTCTCATACAATTCAGTTCGTTTAGCATCAAACTTAGTCAAAAAATTAATTCACACAACGGAATTTCTTTACCTTTGACAAAATTTCAATCATGGCCAAGCTATATCTTATTCCAACAACATTAGGTGAATCGGCAACAGATCATGTCATTCCGACTGATGTTTCGTCGCTAGTTCTGAAACTAAACTATTTTATTGTTGAGAATATTCGCACTGCACGTCGTTACTTGCGCAAGCTTGATCCACAGTGCAACATCGATGACCTTATTTTCTTTGAGCTTAATCAACATACCGATAGTCATATTATCCAAACCTACCTCGATCCAATCGCAAAAGGGTTTGATGTGGGAATCATCTCTGAAGCTGGTTGTCCAGGGGTCGCAGATCCTGGTGCTGAAGTTGTTAAGCATGCTCATTTAAAGAATATCGATGTGGTACCATTGGTAGGACCCTCTTCGATTTTATTATCCTTGATGGCCTCTGGATTAAACGGACAAAACTTTGCTTTTGTGGGGTATATTCCTGTTAAGACAGACGAACGACCCAAGGCAATTAAGGAGTTAGAACGAAAATCAGTAATCGAAAATCAGACTCAGATATTCATCGAAGCACCTTACCGCAACACCCCCTTAATTCAGGATCTATTAAAGACATTAGGCGAAAACACACGTCTATGCATTGCGTGTGATCTTACGCTTGAGACTGAGTTTGTGAAAACTAAAACAGTTGGTCAGTGGAGGAAGAGTGTTCCAGAATTAAACAAGCGACCCACTATATTTTTGCTATTAAGTAGCAAATAAGAATCGAAGAATCTGTTTAGGCACTAATGGCCTTTTTCAGCAATGGGTATTCGTATTCGAAGTTCGTGGTAAAAACACCATTCCCAAGCTCTTTTTCTATCTGCGCAGGACTCCAGAATCGCCCCTCGGTCACCTCTTCGCTATGCAATCGTATTTTTTTATAGTCGTAGGAGACAAAATAATAGACCAATTCGGATTCAATTTCCGTATCCCATCGGTAATTCCCCAATGATTTCGCTGTAAAATTTGTCAATCCAATCTCTTCATATGCTTCTCGCTGGAGTGCGGTTTGAAGCTCTTCACCAAAGGTAATATGACCGCCTACAGCAGTATCCCATTTCCCTGGCTGAACCAGCTTTTCGAGTGGGCGCTTTTGTAAATAAATATGCCCTTTCGGATTTAAAACATGTAAATGGATAACGGGATGAAGTATCTGCTCGCCTTTATGACAGGCAGACCGCAATGCTTTCCCAAGGATATGACCTTGCTCATCGACAACTGGAAGCCACTCTTCAGGATCATAAGGCGTTGAGCTTGTTAATTCGGCTTTGTTTTTTCGATTTAGTTTTCTTGCCTTCAGAAATTCAAATCCGAAATAAAACAAAAACAGGATATAAAACAGTCCGCCACTGATAAATGCCCAGGCCTCTTTGCTAAGGCAAAATGCAGCATAAACAACAAGCAATGTATGTGCTAAAACTAGGAAGAATAAATTTCTAAGATTACGTTTGAAATGAGCAGATTGAGCCTCGTTCATCTCAATTCCCTGCATGTATTTCTGGGTCATCAACCCGATGATATCAACCGGAGAATAGAGCGAAACAGCAAGAATAACGCAGAGAATAAGTTCTATGAAGGCAGGCTTTAACTTGAAAAATACATCATTCTCTAAAAGTATCGAAATACCAGATAAAGCCACAAGTAATCCAGTATCAAGCAGAACAAATTTATCGAGTCGTTTTTCTCGAAACCAAGTATAGCCCATCTCAGCCAAACCAATCAGTAAGGCCACAGCAATACCCACTTTCATCCCCCAAAACTCATCCGCTATGATAAAAACGAATAGGGGAATAAAGCCTGGAAGGAGTTTTTTTATTAGTTCTTTTTGATTCAAAGTTTACGGTTTCGTAACTTTCACATAAAAAACAAGCGTTGAATAAGGAGGTATAAAACCAGAAAAATTAGCATCACCATAACCTAACCAAGAAGGGATAATAAGCTTAGCCTCGCTACCATCTTTCATATAGGTAAAACCTTCATCCCATCCGGCAATAACTTTTCCCTGTCCAACGGTAAAACTAAATGGTGTTGCTGATGTTAGGTTGGAATCAAATTTAAAGCCATCTTGAACACCAACTGTTACATTATCTTCTATTCGGTAACCAGAATAAAACACATTTACCAAATCACCATTTTTAAGGGCAACTGCGCCAGCTGGAGCAGCTTTTGTCTCAATAACATATAACCCCGAAGGTTTAGGTGCTACTGTTGAATGGTATTTAGCAATATATTTTGCCAATAAGGTTGTTTCTATCTCTTGCGCAGAAGGACCAGTACTTTTTTTACAAGAAGAGATCGCAAGAACAGCAAAAGCAATTAAAAGCAAAGAATTTCTAATTTTCATAATTTATTAAACTAAGTTAAAACAATACTATTTATTAACGCTAGGTGATTAGAATGGACTAGTTACCATTTAATTTTTTAGAATACTCAGGCAACAAAGATCGAAACAGAGCTAATACTTGATCGATAGGCAATTTAGACTCGCCTCCTGCAGCATTCCGATGGCCTCCTCCATTAAAGTGGTTACCAGAGAAAATATTTGTCTCAAAAGACCCTTTTGACCGGAAGGAGATCCTTACAGATTCGTTCTTCTCAACAAAGAAAGCTGAAAAAACAACACCAGAGATAGAGAGCGGATAGTTAACAAATCCTTCGGTATCCCCTGGTTGAAAATTAAATCTTTCAAGTTCTTCTGCAGTCAGCGCAATTAATGCAGCCTTATGTTGTGGGAAAATTTCTAATTTCTCAGAGAGACAATAGCCTAATAAGCGCATCCGATGTTCTGAGAAATTATTAAATAACGCTTCATTAATTTGCTCTTTATCAGCTCCTCTTTGCATCAGCTCACCAGCAATGCGATAGGTAGAAGGCATTGATGCATTATGGCTAAACGAACCCGTATCAGCAATGACTCCTGTCAATAAAGCACTTGCCCCTCGAGCACTAAGGTGATCAAGAAAACCTATTGATTCGATAAAATCATAGATTAATTCAGCGGTTGAGCTAACATCGGTATCTGAAAATTGGAAGTCAGCTTTTATCTGAGGATCGGGATGGTGATCAATTAGGACAATTGGAATGGACTTGTTTTTAAGATACGACTCCAGTTTTCCAAGTCTTTTTGAATCATTAAAATCGAGGTAAAATAGAGCATCTGCCTGATCGATAAGTTGATGAGCTACAGCACTATTCTGCTCATAAATTAGCGGTTCATTACCAGATCCAATATAATTCAGATAGGTAGGAAATTCATTCGGAACGATAACTTTCGAAACATAACCAGCATTCAAAAGCACATCATTCAGACCAACTGCAGAGCCAATAGCATCGCCATCAGGATTCACATGAGGAATAATCACCACGTTTTTCACCGATGTACTTAGCCAATCGCTTACTCTTTTACAGGTATTTAGGTCAAATCGTTTCAAATTATTCTTATTTTTTATTTGGTCACAAAGATATCAATATTCCTAAATGCACGGATGAAAAGCAAAAGGAATAGACTGTTTAACATATGATGTCGAAATAGTCTATTTCATGCTAATTCTGAAGCGAAAGAATTTGTTTGAGAATATAATTTCAATTTGACTAAATTTGTGGTCAGAAGTTTAAATTTTAAATCACAAAACACCAAAAATTATGAATGGATCTATCACCTTTACGATGATTAAACCTAGTGCAGTAGAGAGTAATTTCACTGGCCCGATACTTAAGATGATCAACGAAAGCGGCTTTCGAATCAAAGCGATTAAACTTACAAAGTTATCAAAAGAGCGTGCAGAGGCTTTTTATGGTGTTCATGCAGGCAAGCCATTCTTCGATGGCTTAGTTGAATTTATGAGTTCTGGCCCAATTGTAGCGGTGATTTTAGAGAAAGAAAATGCCATTCAGGATTTCAGAACCTTGATTGGCAGCACAAATCCAGCTGATGCTGCACCTGGAACGATCCGTAAGATTTTTGCTAAGTCCTTTACAGAAAATGCCATCCACGGCTCCGACAGTGATGAAAATGCCCTTATTGAAGGTTCATTTTTCTTCTCTGAAATGGAACAGTTTTAATACCAATAAATTAAGATCCAAAGGCTACTTGCAGAACAAGATGCAGACAGCTTTTGGACCTTTAATTTTATCCCTCAATTGAAGTTTGCCATCCTTGGCATTCCGACTAAAAGAGACAATATCCTTCGAATTCTGATTCGCAACTACGATGAAATTCTCATCCGGTGAGAGTGCGAAATTTCGAGGTGTCTCACCACCACATGGTTGCTGTCCAATCTGTGTTAACTTTCCACTCTGCGGGTCAATTGAGAACTCTGCAATCGAGTTAAACCCTCTGTTTGACACATACAGAAATCGACCATCTTTAGTAATATGAATATCAGCACAGCTATTGGGTTTATCTGAACCAACAGGCAACGCTGAAACCTCCTCTAATTGAGTAAAAGTTCCATCTTTATTTCGTTTCACTGTTGCCACACTGCTTGAAAGCTCGTTCACAACATAAACCAGTTTCAAAGTTGGATGAAAGGCCATATGACGTGGACCAGCTCCAGGTGACACATTAATTGAATTATCAGTGGGAGTCAACTTCGATTCGCCTTGTTTAAGGTTATAAACTTTCACTTGATCTATGCCAAGGTCTGCTACAAAGATTCGATTAGAATTAGGCTCAAAATAGGCACTATGCGCATGAGGACCAGCTTGTCGAGCACTATTCGGTCCACTTCCAACATGCTTTTGGATGTCTAGATAATCTGTTAAGAAACCAAGGTAACTTAGATGAAATAACGAAACGCTCCCTCCCGTATAATTAGCCACTAAAACATCTCCCAAATTATTTGTAGCGACATAACAAGGATGGGCTCCACCAGTAGCCACCTTGCTAATTAACTTTAACTCATTCGTTTTATAGTCGATAGAAAAGGATTCAAGGTAGCCTGTATTTTGGGCATTTTCATCCTTTACTTCATTTACTGCCAGGACGGTTTTACCATCTGAGCTATAGGTTAAAAAAGAGGGATTCTCCGACTTCGTCGCTAAGCCTAGATTCGTTAGCTTTCCCGTTGCGGTAGTTAAACTAAACCGATAAATACCTTCGCTATCTGCGAGTGGTTTTCCATCTTGACCCAAGGAATAGGTTCCGACATAAAAACTAAATGATGTGACAGGTTTAGGTTTAGGCTTGGACTTAGATTTATATTTAGGTTTTGCCCCTAGCGCTTGAACAGTAAAGATTAAGAAGACTATTGCAGAAACAATAATAAGTGATTTTCTCATCGACTTTTAGTTTAAATAATAAACAAATCCAATTGTTCCCGTGATCATTCTGAGCGGAATTGAATAGGAACCTTTCGCCAATACCTCCGTATTAACGCCATCAGCTTGCTGAGAGGTTCGAGTTTGTTGGTATGAAACCTTTGCATCCGAACGGTAATAATCGAAGCCTAATTTAAGGTTTAGCTGCTGTGATATTGGAAACCGAAAGGCGGTACCTGCCAAGATGCCAAAAGAGCTATTCATACTTGTTGAATTTGTATCTGAATAATACCATTTATTGGCTGGATCGTTGTATTGTAGTTTTTGCTGTGGAAGATACGTGAGATTTAATCCACCAAGAAGCTGAAGATCCCAATAAAATCGACCTAAATTAAGGGTATAGACAGGACCTCCAAGTAATGCATTCCACATCCATGGGTTCGAAGTATAGGAGAACTTACTTGGATCATTAGCTGAGATAACTGATGGCACTCTAGCGGTAAGCAGTTTCTGCATCCCATCATTATCAACTGTATTAGTATTAATCAAAGTCATCCCTTTTAATCCCCAATGATCATTTAAAGGAAAGGTCGCATCGATCACAAGAGAGAAGCCTTTCTCCGCATATCCAGATGATTTATCGCTTGCTAGTGAATTTGCATAGGTGCTCTTAGGCCATGAGCCTCCCATAGAGAATGAAAAATACCAATTGTTATATTGAGCCTGACTCAAACTACAACATGAGATAAAACCTAAGATCAACAGATATTTTTTCATTATTAAAACGATTAATTAAGCGAAAAAAGAATAGGGTTAAGCCACTTAGCAAACGCTATGCAGAAATAAAATTAACCACAATAGGTAGAATAATACCTTTTACTGCTTTTGCAACAGGTACCACAACCTCATTTTCCACAAAGGTAGAGGGAATTAAAAAGATTACCAAGGTTAAAATGGCAGCCATCACACTAATTATTTTATTGTATTTTCTTTGAATCGTTACTACTACGACTAGCCAGACTAGAGAAGCTAGAAAAAATTTATTGTTATTCAGCGAATAGCCTATCGGAAATCCAGTCCACCAATCATTAACAGCATATTTATGTACAATAGGTGCTATCACGAAGCCACCAACTACAAACCCTATAAATGTTAACATAGAGAAGAATCTAGATGATCCGAACCCAAACAAGGCTAATAAACCGGTCCAAGAGCTTAAAAGCATGGCGAGTCCTAAGACGGCTAAATTCATAAAAAACGGAAATTTCGGAATCTCCCCTTCAAACAGCAAAATTGTCGGCTTCAAAGAAGAATATTTCAGCTGAGCGCCATTTTTAGATAACTCGACTTGATACTCTATCTTAACACCTGAAGATTGATTTGGGATTGATGCCGCGAGCTTATCCCCTTCCCT
Source organism: Bacteroidia bacterium (assembly GCA_026391295.1). Classification (GTDB taxonomy): domain Bacteria; phylum Bacteroidota; class Bacteroidia; order Bacteroidales; family Prolixibacteraceae; genus JAAFHB01. The sequence goes on from JAPLDS010000032.1 coordinate 8,865, forward strand.
TTTCATCTCAAGTTTAGTCATCTCACTTTGGCTCGGATACTTACGATAAGACAATTCACCTTTAACAGCAATATCACCTATTTGAAGGATAATTGGGCAATCTGATTTTCCGGTATGGGAGTGAATGAAGGTAACTGGATATTTCTGCATCTCAACAGGAATAACAACCAAGGATGGATAAGTTGGACTTGAAATTCGCTGATAATAAGCGGCAGAACAGGTTATTAGTAAAGCAAGGATCCAAAGTAAGCCCTTCATAGTTAGATATCAATTTATTGATCTGTGAAAATAACAATAAATAACTATTTTTACAATCAAAACAACTTAAGAACCTATTTACATATGAAGATTTCAGCGCTAGTATTCGTCTGTATGCTAAGCCAAATTGGCCTATCAGCATCTGCTCAAGTCAAAAAACCTGCCAACTTAAGATTTAAATTAAATGTAAAAGAGAGCGAACGAAAAGTCGATGTGCTTATCGATGGAAAACTCTTTACCTCTTATCAATGGCCTGAAAATGTTATGAAACCTGTTCTTTATCCGGTGCTAACCTCTGCAGGAACAGAGATTACCCGGGGCTATCCAATGAATCCCAGAGCCGGCGAGCGCGTAGATCATCCCCACCATGTAGGTATCTGGTTTAACTATGGAGATGTAGACGGATTAGACTTCTGGAATAACTCACCTGCCATTTCACCTGATAAAAAAAGTGGTTTCGGCACTATTAAACATATAAAGATCAATAAGATTAAAGAAGATTTTGGCAAAGCAGAACTTGTGACGACAGAGAGCTGGATAGATCCATCAGGTAAGGAATTGCTTTCTGAAAAAACAGAATACCATTTTAGTGCTAAAGGATCTATGCGAATCATCGATCGTGTTGCGACTCTTACAGCCACAGGAAAAACAGTATCCTTAAAAGATAACAAAGAGGGTGTAATGGCTATTCGTGTGGCGCGTCAACTTGAACTTCCCTCTAAAGACGAGGTTATTATGACGGATGCTCAAGGAAATCCAACGACTGTCAAAAAGATGACGAATGAGGGTGTGACAGGTAGCTATCGCAGCAGCGAAGGGATTAAAGACGATGCCGTGTGGAGTACACGCGCAAAATGGATGGATCTTAATGGCACCATAGGAAATGAAAAAATTGCAGTTGTTATTTGTGATCACCCTAAAAACCAAAGCTATCCGACCTATTGGCACGCAAGAGGTTACGGACTATTCTCTGCAAATCCTCTAGGATGGAGTGTTTTCACCAAAGGCAAAGAGAGTTTAAATTATAGTATTCAAGGGGGCAAATCTGCAGTATTCCGTTATCGCGTGATCGTTAATTCGGGATCCGATCTTAGCGATTCGGAGATAACTACGCTATCGGATGATTTTGCTCGTAAATACTAAAACAGTTACCCCTATTTATGGCTCTTAATTTTATCTGGATCTTTTTCTTCTTAATTGCTTTTGTAATTGGGATTGTTAAAACATTTTTCTTAGGAGATGCACAAGTCTTTCCCGACATGGTCAACTCGACCTTTGACATGGCCAAAAGTGGATTTGAAATCTCCATTGGCTTAGCGGGAGTGCTTACCTTATGGTCAGGAATCATGAAGATTGGCGAAAAAGGGGGTATTGTTACGATTATCTCAAGATTAATTGGTCCATTCTTCAACAAGCTATTTCCTGAGCTGGGCGATAAGCATCCGGCCTATGGACCAATGATGATGAACCTAGCCGCAAATATGCTTGGGCTCGATAATGCTGCCACGCCAATGGGACTGCAAGCGATGAGTGAGATGCAGAAATCAAATCCAAATAAAGAAGTTGCCTCCAATGCCCAGATCATGTTTCTGGTCTTAAATGCCTCGGGATTAACCTTAATACCCATCTCTATTATGGTCTACCGGGCTCAACTTGGAGCTGCAGATCCATCGGATGTGTTTATACCAATCTTACTAGCTACATTTTTCTCAACAATAACTGGACTTATCTCAGTTTCTATCTATCAAAAAATCAATCTCTGGGACCGGACCATCATGGCCTATCTTACAGGCATGCTTACTTTTGTAATTGGACTAATCTATTGGACGCACACCTTATCGCCTGAAGATCTATCTCTTTATTCTAAAGTCTCAAGCAACCTAATTCTATTTTCGATTATAACCCTGTTTCTGCTTCTGGGTATGCGGAAGAAGATTAATGTGTATGAAACGTTTATAGATGGAGCAAAAGAGGGATTTTCAACGGCAGTTAAAATTATACCCTATCTAGTGGCCATATTAGTTGGCATTGGAGTATTCAGGGCCTCTGGAGCTATGGATTTTGTGATTGCCGGAATTAAGTGGTTTATTGAAGCCCTAGGAATAAATAGTGAATTTATTGGAGCCATGCCTACCGCATTAATGAAGCCGTTGAGCGGAAGTGGCTCAAGAGGCATGATGATCGATGTGATGAAAAATTCTGGGGCTGACTCATTCATCGGCAGATTATCGTGTATAGTTCAGGGCGCAGGAGACACGACCTTCTTTGTGCTGGCCGTATATTTTGGATCTGTTGGTATTAAAAAGAGCAGACACGCCTTAGCATGTGCTTTATTAGCTGATTTAGCGGGATTAATTGCTGCAATATTAATTGGCTACCTCTTCTTTCATTAACTTCATTTAAAACAAGCTATAAACAAAAAGCCCCGACAGACAATTCTATCGGGGCTTTTTAAGAAGATACTGTATAGTCTATATCCTTTTCAGGTATTAGATTAAACAGGAAATAAATTACTTCGCTTTTTTGCAAGCTGCTTTGTCACCTGCTTTGTCGCAAGTTTTTTTGCATTCTTTAGCACAAGCTGCTTTAGGTTTTGCCTGAGCCATAACATTAACAGAAACTAGAGTCATTCCAGCAACCATTACAAAAAGATAGACTAATTTTTTCATGTTGAACAAATTTAAGGTTAAAATTAAAATACGTTTTAGGATCAAGAAATAGATTCACTATTGTAATCCCAATTAATATTGGTAAAACAATTCCTTTAATACTTATGTTCAAATTTCGTGAATTTTATTCATTAATTCTCAAATCGGATTAAATATTATATATGTCTAAAATACAGACACTTAAACATAATCATTCTAAATAAATCCTTTGCAATTCACTCCAAAAACGCGTAAAAATTAGTTTTAAAAGCATTTTGACAGTTAAACTTAAAGAAAGGTCCAATTTTTAATCAAAACCATCAGCCATTAAAAGAGCCTATTCAGGCTATTTCAAAAATACCAATAGGTTTTATTACCTTTGGCACAATGCACATTAGCAGCTAAACTAATTATGTCCAAAATTACAATAGACAATTAAATTAATCGTGCCGATGTTTAAGACTTTATTATTATGTGGAACAGGTGGATTTATCGGAACCGTAATCCGATTTTTAATTTCACGTTATTTTCAAGAAAATTCTTTATCCCTATTTCCTTGGGGGACATTTTCAGTAAACATCATTGGCAGTCTACTGATTGGAATAATCTATGGCATATCAGAGCGAGGGAACATCCTAAGCCCTGAAATACTGCTATTTCTTACGGTTGGAATCTGCGGTGGGTTTACCACTTTCTCAACTTTGGCTAACGACAGTTACATTCTAATGCAAGGGAAGGAATGGCTTAAGCTTAGTTTATATACCAGCTTAAGCTTCTTTCTTGGGTTAGTAGCAGTCTACATTGGCAGGTTGCTCGTGAAAATAGTTTAGCTCAGTACCCCCTTATTTTCCGAAAACGAATTTCATCCAGGTGTCAGCCATAAGCTGAGCTCCAGCTATTGAAGGGTGAACACCATCAGGCGTCCAGTGTGTAGGTGGAGCAATCTTGCATGCATCATCGAACACCTCCTGAAAAGGGACAAAAATAGCCCCGAACTCTTTGGCTAATTTCTTAGAGGCTGCGCGGTACTGGTCAAATTCAGGAAACCAAGTAGAATCAACTGCACGGCAGCCTATGACAGCGAATGGCTCACAAATCACAAGCTTAACTTGAGGCAACTGCTCTTTAGTTCGTTTAAGTAAGGCTCTATAATCTGATTCATAAATCTCAACGGTCCCCTTGTAATTTCCACTGTGCTTATGCCAAAAATCATTTACCCCAATTAAAATACTTAATACAGCTGGCTTAAGATCAAGACAATCGGTCTGCCAACGCTCGGCTAACTGATAGACTTTATTTCCGCTAATTCCTTTATTGTATATCTCTAATTTCTTAGCCGAAAATGTATTCAGCAAGTTTGCTGCAGCGAGAAATGCATAACCAGTCCCTAAGGCTGATGGGTTATTTGAATCGTTGCTTTTTCTATTTCGGCCAGCATCAGTGATTGAGTCACCTTGAAAAAGGATCACACTTTTTTCACTTAGTGCATGTGATTTTAATTTAGATGCCGATGCATCAGTGGTGGTATCCATGGCTGACAAGGCAGCTGGAAGAATCGACAAGCCAGCAGTTGCCATTAAAGTTGACTTTAAAAAATCTCTACGATCAGATACTTTCATGCTAAAGGTTTTAGTTTGATAGGTAATATGACTGATTTATTTTTCATAATGTTGTCAAACATACTAAAAAAATAGAAAAGTTTTAAATCAAAAGATCATTCAACGAGCATCTCTTTTTTTAATTTCTCGGCAAGCTCTATTCCAACAAGAATTTTAACTAGTTCTAAGGCAAAGGTAAGCGCTGCTCCTACCCCTCGTGCCGTAATAATTTTATGGTCTACGATGCAGCCATCCAAAGTTACCTGAGCACCCTCGAGAGTAGATTCAAAACCGGGATAACAAACAGCTTTTTTACCTTTCAAAAGACCTAAACTTCCTAAGACTAGTGGAGCGGCACAAATGGCAGCAAGGTATTTTCCCTTCGTGGCATACTCTAAAATTACAGTTCGTAAACCAGCATGCTCATTCAAATTCTTTGCTCCTGGCATACCACCTGGCAAAACAATCATAGATCCAACGGAAAAATCGACATCCTTGAATAAGGTATCAGCAACGACTGATATCTGGTGCGATCCAGTCACCTGTAGTGTTGAGCCTATTGAAACTGTGATCACCTGTAATTTGGCACGACGTAAGACATCAACAACAGTTAAGGCCTCAATCTCTTCAAAACCATCGGCTAACTGAACATAGATTGGTTGCATAGTTTATTAATTTAAGGTAGTGTAGAGAGCCTATCGAGCGCTTTTAGAATCAATAAGTTTAATTTGATCCTTTGGATATTTTTCATCCGGTTTAACTTGACTAGCTTTTTCATAATAAAACCTTGCTTCCGACTTATTATTTTGCCTAAGCGCGGCATCGCCTTTCTCGATTAAATTTGAATAAGTTGAATTATTCTTTTGATCCTCAAACCCATTTACAATAGAATCAATCTCCTTAAGTCGAGCCACTACCTGATCGGTCTCACTTATCAACCTAGCCTTATTATAATAGAACTTAGCACTTGGATACTCTTTTTGAGCGAAGGCAGCATCCGCTTTTTTGAGATTCTCACTAAAGGCTCTTTGGTCAGAAAGTGATAGCATCTCAGTTAGAAGCTTATCAATTGCATTCAAGCGCTCTATTGGATAAGGTTCCCATTTGATTAATTCATTTGCCTTTCTATAATAAAACCGCGCTGAACTATAATTCTGAGATTTCATTTGCAATTCAGCACTTTCAAGAGCCGATTTATATACCTTGATTACTTCAGCTGAAATAGCTGAATCAATCATTTTATCGCACTCTTCAATACGATTTTGTATATATTTCTCACCTGATTTAATGTTATAAGCTTCTAGATAATAGAATCGAGCTACCTTCCATTGTGCATTTTTAAAGTTCTCATCAGCTAATCGCTTTTTTTCTAGATACAAATCATCTGTGCCATCATCTTTTAAAACAATTGGAGCAGGCTTTTTCACGGCCAGTTTGGAAGCCACTAAGCCATCAAGAATCATTTGAATCTCTTTAATTTTTGTTGGTGGAAGCTGTTCTGCCGGTTTAATTTTTTGCGCCTCCCGATAAGCAGCAATGGCTTCAGAATATTGCTTTCCAGCATATCTTTCCGCACCTTTTTGTATTGCTTCCTGATATTGCCTATTCGTGGCATTCTCAAGACTAATAATACTATTCAATTCCAAAATGCGCTTAGGAGGATAAGCCTCATTAGGTAATATGGCAGATGCCTTTTGATAGGCCGCCAAAGACAACAACCAGTTCTTAGCTTTGTATTGATCATCTGCCTCTTTTAGAACCTGCTGATATAGTCTTTGTTTATTTTGTTCTGTAAGTAAAGATGTCAAATTCTTCTCGGCATTTGCAATACGCGCCAAGGTAGGAGCATCATTCGGACGAATTAACAGCGCATCTTGAAAACTAGCTATCCCTTCAGCATAATTTGCACTCTTCACCTGACTATCGCCAGTTGCAATTAGTTTATCAAATGCTGCATTTTGCTTTTGCTTGTCTAAAGATTGAGCTAATAGGCGTTCAGCGGCTGCTATACGCGCCAAGGTTCCAGCATCATTGGGACGAATTAAAAGTGCATCCTGGAAAGATACTATCCCTTCAGCATACTTGGTGACTTTTACCTGTGCATCACCAGCGGCTATTAGCTTATCAAATGCTGCATTTTGTTTTTGCTGATCTAAAGATTGAGCTAATAAACGCTCAGCATCAGCAATTCGCGCTAAAGTTGCGGCATCATTAGGACGGAGCAGTAGCGCCTCCTTAAAGTTAACTATCCCTTCAGCATACTTGGTGACTTTCACTTGCGCATCACCTGCGGCTATAAGCTTATCAAATGCTGCATTTTGCTTTTGCTGATCTAAAGATTGAGCTAATAGACGCTCAGCGTCAGCAATTCGCACTAAAGTTGCGGCATCATTAGGACGGAGCAGTAGCGCATCCTTAAAGTTAACTATCCCTTCAGTATACTTGGTGACTTTCACTTGCGCATCACCTGTGGCTATAAGCTTATCAAATGCTGCATTTTGTTTTTCCTGATCAAATGCTTGAGCTAATAGTCTTTCTGCTTCAGCAAGTTTCTGCAAAGCAATAGGCTCGTTCGCAATTAACTTTAAGGCAGCCTTGTAACTTTGAATAGCATCGACATATTTAACCGCAGAAACCTGAGCATCTCCAAGAGCCAACAAGCGTTGAAATTCAGCTTTAAGTTTAGCCTCCGCAGATTGATTTTTCATATCTTCAGCTAATTCCTTAAGCTTTTCAATGACGAATTTATCTTTCGGCTTAATTTTCAATGCCTCACCATAAGCAAAGATGGCCGGTGAATATTCTGCTTTCTTCTCAAATTCTAATGCTTCGGCAATTTTCTGATTAAATTTCTGATCTGCAATACTTTTTAGAGCATTCTTAATCTCATTTTCGATCGCCTGATCATCAATAAAGCTTATGGAATCAAAATTATCAAGCTTCCCATTCGGTGAATAGTAAATCTTACCAACGACTGAGCCTTCAAAACTCATCTTAACCCCTTCTACCTTTTTAAATAGTGAAACAATAATATAAAAAGGTGGGAAAATGCTATCTTTTTCCCAAACATTTGGCGGGACAAGAGTAGAGACATCAATATCTTTGGGGTAATATCCGACCTTAACAACAGAGATACGATACTCCTTAAAGTAATTTAGATCAAAGTCAAACTTACCAGCAGATGTTACTGTGATACTCTTTTCTGTCTGTCTAGTTTCTAAATTAATCAGATTAACAGTAGTTCCTTCTGTATCACCACTTTCAACTTTTACTTTACCTGGTATTTGAAAATATTTATATTTTGATTTGTCCCCACCTGGCCGTTTCGGCTGAGCTTCAGACAGAACAGCACAAAACAAGAAAAAGCAGAACAACAAAAACCGGGAAAATCGAAGATCCATAATTTGATGGATTATAATTTTTAAACACTAAGTTTTACCATAGTAACAAAGCGGAAACAAATATACTATTTAAAGATATACAATTTTAAAATGATAAATCAACCTATAATTTTGGAATTATTCAGCTTACTTTTTCGAAGTCCATATGTAAAATAGAGAATCAAGCCAATCACCAACCAAATGCCAAATCTGATCCAATTTGTGATTCCAAGCTCACACATAAGATAGAGATTTGTCAGCAATCCAAGAACTGGGATTAACGACCATTGTAGTTTAACCGAATAGAACGTGACAATGATCGATACGGGAATAAATAAAAGAAAAGTGATCAATGAATCGGAATGTATAAGGTTGGTAAAAATTGAATCCCAAACCAAACCTTTTGAGTTATAGAGCCCGCTGTTTGAAACTAAGAGTGCAATTATCAGCCAAATTGGCACTAAAAAATATCGACTATTGATATACGGCACAAAAAATCCCTTGGCCTCAGAGTCTCTTTTTCCCAAAGGATTTAAGACAAGAATACCACCAGAGACTAAGATAAAAGCAAAAAGAGTGCCGATGCTTGTTAGATCCGTCACTTCAGTTAGGTTCATAAACAAAGCGGGTATTGCAACTAAAAAACCGGTAACTATGGTAGAAAATCCTGGCGTACGATACTTCGGCTGAATTTTACTAAACACTTTCGGCAGCAATCCATCCCGGCTCATGCTCATCCAAATACGTGGTTGTCCAAGTTGAAACACTAACAATACACTAGCCATGGCTATTAAGGCACTTAAAGCTATTATTCCTGAAAATTGAGTAAGGTGCAGACGATTAAAGACAAATGCCAAGGGATCTGCCACACCAAGTTCTTTATAGGAAACCATTCCAGTAAGCACTAGACTAATGGCAACATATAAAATTGTTGTGATGGCTAAAGCTAAGAACATGGAGATTGGGATATCCCGCTTAGGCTCCTTGCACTCTTCTGCGGTGGTCGAGATTGCATCGAATCCAATGTAGGCAAAGAACACGCCTGAAACACCCTTTAAAACGCCCTTAAGACCCTCTGGAGCAAACGGATGCCAATTAGCTGGATTGACATAAAAGATACCTACAAAAATCACCAGTAATAGAATTCCAATCTTTAATAATACCATGGCATTATTTGCCAATTTAGATTCTCGAATTCCGATGTAGCAGATAACTGTGATTAAAACAACAATAGCTAAGGCAGGTAAATCAGCAATAATTCGAAATTGACCCAAAACGGGGGCAGTCATCCACGCATGATAGGCATCTTGTAAAGCCAATGAATAACTTTCAAGTTGACCGCCTTGCATCAACCCCTGGCTTACCGTATTAAACCCTCTAAAAGCGGTTAAATAATCTGTTGTTAGGTAATAGGGAATATGGATACCAAATCCTTCTAGAAAACCGACCAAATAGCTAGACCAGGAGATTGCCACTGCAATATTTCCGATTGCATATTCCATGATTAAATCCCAACCAATAATCCAGGCGACTAACTCCCCAAAGCTTGCATAGGCATAAGTATAGGCGCTGCCACTAATTGGAATTGAAGAGGCAAACTCAGCATAACACATTGCTGAAAGTCCGCAAGCAATAGCTGTAAAAACAAAGAGAAGAGAGATCGCGGGTCCCCCACTTGCAGCCGAGTTCCCAATGGTACTAAATATTCCAGCCCCAACGATGGCTGCAACACCCATTGCAGTAAGGTCAACAACGGTGAGATTGCGCTTAAGACGTGTTTCTGATGATGCTAATACTTCAGCATCTTGGAGAATCAGCGAAAGCGATTTTTTGCGAAAAATAGCAGATAATCTCAATAAGAATAGGTGTTGAAATTAAACTAAATAACGTTTAAGAAGTGTTCAAAACCTCCTTAATCAAAGAAAAAACTTAATCTAAAAGCGAACCTACAACAAAAGGCAAACCTATAATTTGGCCAATCTGCTCAATAGGTAATGGTCTGCCAGAACGATAGCTGCCATTGCTTCAACAATGGGAACAGCTCTAGGCAAAACGCAAGGGTCATGACGACCTTTAGGGTTTATGGTCGTTTCGTTTTCGCCCTTATCAATGGTCTTTTGTTCCTTTAATAAGGTGGCAATAGGCTTGAATGCTACCCGGTAATTAATGTCTTGACCATTTGAAATCCCACCCTGGATACCGCCTGAATGATTCGTTATAGTGGTAACCTTATCCCCCACTTTGGTGAAAATATCGTTATGCTCTGATCCAGATAGAGATGTTCCAGAAAATCCTGAACCATATTCAAAACCCTTCACAGCATTAATTCCTAACATGGCATGACCTAAATCGGCATGTAGCTTATTAAATACTGGTTCGCCCCATCCTGTTGGAACACCTGATATAACGCCACTTATAACGCCACCTACCGTATCATGATTTCGACCAGCCTCTTCGATCCGAGCAATCATCTGTAATGCGATCTCTGGATCAGGACAACGAACGATGTTCGATTCGGTAAGCGTTAAATCTAATTCTTGATATGGTTTTTCTATGGAAATATGACCTACTTGAGAAACGTATGCATGGATAGTTATTCCAAGTTCAGCTAGAAGTTGCTTTGCAATAGCCCCAGCAACCACTCGGGCGATCGTTTCACGCGCAGAGGAGCGTCCGCCACCTCTATGGTCGCGCATGCCGTATTTTTGATCGTAGGTATAATCAGCGTGTGATGGACGATAAACATCCTTAAGATCGTTGTAATCAGAAGAATGTTGATCTTGGTTTTTGATCATAAAACCAATCGGAGTTCCCATTGTTTGACCTTGGAAGATGCCAGAAAGGAATTCGACCTTATCGCCTTCAGCACGTTGTGTGGTGATATGCGATTGTCCTGGTTTGCGACGGTCTAGCTCATTTTGGATAAAAGCTAGATCGATCTTTAAACCAGCAGGACAGCCATCGATAACGCCGCCAATAGCTCCACCGTGCGACTCGCCATATGAAGTAAGTCTGAAAACTCTACCAAATGTATTCATAATACAAAAATTAATAAACCCGAAGTTTGCACTTCGGGTTCATAAAAGTAAGCTATTTTATCGAATCTGGAAAACCAGATGACTATTCTTAATTACATCCGCAGCTACCACCTTTGCCATCACCACAGCTACCTGTTTCACAGCTTTCAAGGTTGCTTTCGGTGTCACCACAGCCACATCCGCTACCGCAACCACCACCGCTATTTTTGCTTTCGCCACTTCCGCAGCCACATCCACTACCACAACCACCGCCGCTAAACATTACGCTTAACTCTTCTGGTGTTGCATCACGAACCTCAAGCACCTCACCGGTGAAATGAAGATTTTCGCCTGCTAATGGATGATTGAAATCCATTTTTACAACTTGCTCATCAACAGAGATCACAAGACCTTCCATCCGTTGGCCACTTGTTGACATCATTGGAACACTGTTTCCTGGTGCGATTAACTCTTCATCAATCTTACCATCAACCATAAAAATATGTTTTGGAAGATCAACTATTGCTTCATCGTTAACTTCGCCATAAGCGTCAATTGCTGGAATAGCGATTTCAAAAACATCACTAACTTTCTTGCCTGCAAGTGCTTGTTCGAATGCAGGCAACATCATACCTGAACCATA
>JAPLDS010000056.1 GCA_026391295.1 Bacteroidia bacterium
GATAGTATCACCTTCAAATCATTTCATGAGTTTTATCAAGAGTCAAAAGGTAATCTTCTCATTGCATTGCCTTATAGTATAGGTTGTATCTTACCTGGGTCTCAAAAATCAGAGAAGGTCTCTGCGGTAGCCGGAGACTTGTCGACCGAACATAGTATGGACAAATCTTTTGTTGCTTTTCAAGAGCGATCGAACCTCGAACCCTATGAATCGTTTGGTTTTGATTATATGACAAATCGGAGGTGTAAGGAATTACTCGAAATCTCTCGTGATTCGGGATCTTTAACAATGGGAGCCATTCTAGATCTGAATTACGACAAAAATTGTGCACCCCAAAAGCAAGTTGTCATGTTTTCGCCTATTTATCAAAAGGGCAAACCATTGCAAAATAGCTTGGAAAGACGTAATGCTTTAAAAGCATGGGTCTTTCTAAGGACTAACGTACAAGATTTCATGACTAGTTCTTTGGAGATTAAGGAGGAGTTGTTATTGCTTAAAGACTTTCAATTGCAGATTTTCAATGATAGTGTTTCTTCTAGTACGCTACTTTTTGAAAATCATCCATCTAATGATTTAAGCCAGGTTGGGTTTCGAGATGCATTGTATAATTTCAATGAAGCCAAGTGGTATTTCAAGTTTTCAAAACTAGGAGAAAAAAATCTTTGGCTTGATGGATATATCCTTTCATCGATCTTTATTGGATCCTTACTGTGCTTTCTAGTCTTTCTTTTATTGTTATTTGTTTATCAGGCTGGAGACCAGGCAAGAGCTTTAGCTGCCGATTTAACCATCCAATATAGACGAAGTGAAGAACGTCTAAGTGTAGCACTACAAGCGGCGAAGGAGAGTGTTTGGGAATGGGATTTTACCACGAATGAGGTTTATTTCTCTCCATTTGGTAAAGCAATGCTCGGATATACCGATGAGGAGGTTCAGAATGATTTCTCGTCATGGGAAAAACTAATTCACCCCGATGATTTTGAATTGGCAAATACCTATTTGAGGTCCTTTCTAATGGGGGATTCCGAGTATTATGATAATGAATATAGGATGCAACACAAGAATGGTCATTATTTAATAATATTGTCTAAAGCTACTAAACAATTTGATCCGATTACAGGTGAATTATTGCGATTAGTGGGAACTCAAGTGGATGTTACTGAGAATCGTTTGATAGCCCAAAAATTGAGAGAGAGTGAAGCTCGATTTCGACTAATGGCTGAAAATTTAATAGATGTCATTTGGGTGCTTAATGTTGATCAAAAACGGTTTACATATATTAGTCCATCGGTATTTGCTTTGCGCGGATTCACAGCAGAGGAAGCTCTGAGTCAAGATATTGATTTAAGACGTGATGGGCCTGGGTCAAGTAAGGAACTGCTTGAGTCTATACAGAGTCGCGTTGTTTTATTTAAGAATGATCAAGATTTTGATTGTTATTTTACTGATGAAGTGCTTTTGCCTCACAAAGATGGTGATCTTATCTGGGTCGAGATTATTTCACGATACCAATACAATAATGATGGTGAACTCGAGGTTTTAGGTGTTACTCGAAAAATTGAAGAGCGAAAGAAATTTGAGCGACTAATTGTCGATACTAACAAGCAATTGCAAGATATTAATTCAATTAAAGATAAGTTCTTCGGAATTATAGCCCATGATCTGCGCAACCCTTTTATTGTTATAAATGGGATGTCTGAATTGTTATTAGCCAATTACAAAAAGTTCGACCAAGAGAAAAAAATTAAATATATAAGTTCCATTGCTTCTTCCAGTAAAACTGCTAGTCAGTTACTTGAAAACCTATTGTTGTGGGCTAGATCTCAGTCTGATACGATCCAGTTTTTAGTAGAGGATATTGTGCTTGAACCTTTTTTGAATAATATGGCGAGTGATTTATCAGCTAGTTTAGCTGCGAAGGATATAGCCCTTGATATTATAATTGATAATCCTGAAATTGTAAAAGCTGATCGCTATATGTTAAGTTTTATTATTCGAAACCTAGTGGGTAATGCGATTAAATTTTCTGAGCGAAATCAGGCAATTCAGATTAAAGCTCAGAAGAATAAAAATAGCACTGTTATTTGTGTTTCTGACCATGGTGTTGGCATTCACAAGAGAGACCAGAAGAAATTATTTGCGATATCTGAAAAATTCACGATGCCTGGAACCGAAAATGAAATAGGAAGTGGTTTGGGATTATTGCTTTGTAAGGAATTTGTGGAGCGAAATAAAGGTGAGATTTGGGTCGAGAGCGAAGTGGGACAGGGGAGTTCATTTTATTTTTCTTTGCCTTTAACAAATGCATAATCCTAAAAAAAATCATCCGATTCTGAAGCCAGGTCTTCACCCGCGTAATCGGCATAGCACGCGATACGATTTTGATCAATTAGTAAAGCACTCATCTAATTTAGAGGGCTATTTAAAGCTAAATCAATATGGCGATATTAGCATCGATTTTTCTAATCCGGATTCCGTATTTGCCCTAAATGAAGCCTTGTTAAAATCGTATTACAACATCGAATATTGGTCGATTCCTGAAGGTTATTTGTGTCCGCCAATCCCTGGCCGTGCCGACTATATTCATCATGCTGCCGATCTGCTCGCTAATGCTAATAATGGTCTAATTCCTAAAGGTGACCAAATAAGATGTTTAGATATTGGTATTGGTGCAAACTGTGTCTATCCGATCGTTGGAATACATGATTATGAATGGTCATTCGTGGGAAGTGACATCGATCAAAAGTCTATTGAGTCGGCAGAGATTATTGTAGAGCGAAATCCACTGCTAAAAGATCGTCTTGAATTGCGCTTGCAGCCTGAGCCGAAGGATATTTTCAAGACCATTTTTCTAAGTGATGAATTCTTTGATTTGGTGGTCTGTAATCCTCCGTTTCATGCTTCCCAGGCTGATGCCGAAGCGGGCACTTTTCGAAAATTAGGGAATCTTTCAAAACAAAATAAGCCTAGCTTAACTCGAAATTTTGGTGGTCAACAAGCCGAGTTGTGGTGTGAGGGTGGTGAGCTTAGTTTTATAAATGCGATGATTTCTCAGAGTAAAATTTTTGGAGATTCTTGCTTTTGGTTCTCCACCTTGGTCTCAAAAGAATCAAATCTCGAGAAAATAGTGAAGTCTTTAAAAAGTGTGGGCGTTTCAGAACAACAAACTATTTCAATGGCTCAAGGGAACAAAAAGAGTCGTTTTGTAGCCTGGACTTTTTTGGATTCTCAGGCTCAACAGCATTGGGTAAAGAAGCGCTGGGCAAAACATCTTTAATCGCTTTTGGTTGTTGTAATAAATTTTAAATCAACTATTTATATTGCATTTGACATTTTGTTGATAAGTGTTTGATAATATTGTTCCGGATTTGAGTGAATAATTTGATCTTGCTAATACATTTTTTACCTTCGTAGTTCCTGATCAGCCCAACCTTTTTTAGCATTGAAATTGACAGGTTATTGCGCTAATAATTTCTATTCCAGTCGTTTATTTGTTTGAATTCGATCCCTTATGTTTGTTCAGAAATTTACTTTTAATCCAGTTGAGGTCAATACATATCTTTTGTGGGACGAAACGTTAGAATGTGTGATCGTTGATCCTGGATGTTCAAATTCCTCGGAAGAAAGAGAACTAAAAGATTTCATCGAGGAAAATAAACTTCAACCTGTCCGATTACTGAATACTCACGGTCATTTTGACCATGTTATGGGTAATGAATTTGTGGAGCGCACCTGGGGATTGAAAAGTGAGATTCATCAAGAGGATGTTTTTTTTATTGAAAATGCATCGGCCAGTTCGGCACGTTTTGGTATTTCAATGGAAAATCCACCACTGCCTGGTCGTTACATCGAAGAGGGTGAATTGATAACTTTCGGATCAACTAAGTTGCAAGTTATTTTCGTCCCTGGTCATGCCCCTGGTCATGTGGCTTTCTACTGCGAAGACGATAAGATACTAATTGGTGGTGATATTTTATTTCGTGGGTCAGTAGGTCGAACAGATCTGCCTCGTGGAAATCATGAAGAGCTTATTGCCGGTATTAAGGAGAAACTAATGATCCTGGATCCGCAAATTAAGGTCTATTGCGGTCATGGATCAGAAACGACCATTGGAGCAGAATTAGAGCAAAACCCGTTCTTAAGATAGAGAACTTTTAAAATAAATACTTTTAGATTAATACTATAAATCACAAGGATAATGGCAATTGATAAATTTGTTGGCCGTCATATTGGGCCTCGGGAGAGTGATATTCAGGAGATGTTAAAGGTTATTGGCGTGAAGTCATTAGACGAGCTTATTGATCAGACAATACCTGCAAACATTCGTTTAGATAAGCCCTTGAATCTTCCAAATGGATTGACAGAACGGGAGTATTACCGTAAGATCATGAAGTTGGCCAAGAAAAATAAAGTTTTCAATACCTACATTGGGATGGGTTGGTATGATACCATTACACCATCGGTTATCTTGCGTAATATTCTTGAGAATCCTGCCTGGTATTCATCCTACACCCCTTATCAAGCTGAAATCTCCCAAGGTCGACTTGAGGCTTTGTTGAACTTTCAGACCATGGTATGCGAAATGACGGCTATGCCTTTGGCGAATGCTTCGTTGCTCGATGAAGCTACTGCAGCGGCCGAATCTATGCATATGATGTATGCTCTTCGTTCACGAGCTCAAGAAAAAGCCGGAGCCAATGTGTGCTTTGTTGATGAGCTAATTTGGCCTCATACCCTTGATGTGTTAATTACTCGTGCAGAACCTCTTGGTATTGAACTTGTCGTAGGCGATTTTAAAAATGCAAATGTGACCGAAAATTATTTCGGAGCCATCTTGCAATATCCAAATTCAAATGGCGCAATCGAAGATTATTCGAGCTTTACTGCCAATGCTCAGGCTAAAGGATGTAAAGTCTCTGTTGGGACTGATTTACTAGCCTTGGCTTTACTTACCCCTCCAGGTGAATGGGGCGCTGACATCGTTTTTGGTTCCTCTCAACGCTTCGGTGTTTCGATGGGTTATGGAGGTCCAATTGCAGCATTTTTTGCTACCAGAGATGAATATAAACGTGATTTGCCGGGCCGTATAATTGGTGTGTCAAAAGATGTGAATGGGAATAATGCCCTTCGAATGGCTCTCCAAACTCGCGAACAGCATATCAAACGGGAAAAGGCAACTTCAAATATCTGCACTGCACAAGCTCTTTTGGCTACGATGGCAGGAATGTACGCAACTTATCATGGTCCTGAAGGGATCAAGGCTATTGCGGAGCGTGTGCACGGAATTGCGAATCTTTTAACTCAAGAGATCACTAAATTAGGGTATACTCAAGCGAATACAAACTTTTTCGATACAATACGCATTGACTTACCACGTCATGTAAAGCGTGAAGATATTGAGTGGCTCTCTCTTGATCTGGAAATGAACTTCCGTTATTTCCAAAATGGACAGGTTGGATTAAGTATTGATGAGACAACCAATATTGAGGATGTAAACTGGATCTTTGAGGTGTTTGCTAAAGCTGCCAATAAGCCTATTCCAACTCTAACAGACCTTACGGAGGAACATTCAATTGATAAGTTATTTATCCGTAAATCAGCATTCTTAAAGCAACAAGTATTTAAAATGTATCGTTCTGAGACCGAAATGGCCCGATATATTAAACGGTTGGAGAAGAAAGATATCTCATTGGTCCACTCGATGATCTCGCTGGGATCGTGTACCATGAAACTAAATGCTGCAACCGAGATGCTTCCATTAAGCTGGATCGAATTTAATGGTATTCACCCTTTTGTCCCTAAAAATCAAGCTATGGGATACCACGAATTGATGGAGGAGTTGCGTAGAGATCTTTCTGAAATCACTGGTTTTGCCGATATTTCTCTTCAGCCAAATTCAGGAGCTGCTGGTGAATATGCTGGGCTTTTAGTGATTCGCGAATATCATAAAAGTAGGGGAGAAGGTCATCGTAATGTAGCCCTTATCCCATCTTCTGCCCACGGAACAAATCCTGCAAGTGCCGTAATGGCAGGGATGAAAGTTGTGGTCGTCCCTTGCGATGAGAATGGAAATATTGATGTTGAGAGCTTGCGTGAAAAGGCTGTTGAATATAAAAACGATCTTTCTTGCTTTATGGTTACCTATCCTTCCACACACGGTGTATTTGAGTCATCTATCACCGAGATGTGCAGTATTATTCATCAAAATGGTGGACAGGTATATATGGATGGTGCCAATATGAATGCACAGGTGGGCCTTACTAATCCAAGTCGAATTGGAGCTGATGTTTGTCACCTTAACTTGCATAAGACTTTTGCGATCCCTCATGGGGGTGGTGGACCTGGTGTTGGACCTGTCTGTGTTGCTCAACATCTGGTTGAGTTTTTACCAACTCATTCAGTGATGAATAACGGTCATGTGGGCATTCATGCCGTTTCTGGTGCACCATGGGGTAGCGCTTCGGTTTTGACCATCACCTATGGCTATATCAAAATGCTTGGAGCTGATGGACTTACTGATGCCACTCGAGTAGCGATCTTAAATGCAAACTATATTGCCGCTAGGTTAAAAGATAATTATGGTATCGTATACACTGGTGAGCATGGTCGCGTTGGTCATGAGATGATCTTAGAATGCCGACACTTGAAAACATCGGCTGGAATTTCTGAGACTGATATTTCAAAACGACTAATGGACTATGGTTTTCATGCACCAACACTCTCATTCCCTGTGCATGGAACGCTGATGATTGAGCCAACTGAAAGTGAGTCAAAAGAAGAGCTTGATCGTTTTATAGATACGATGAATGCGATCTTTGAAGAGATTAAGGAAGTTGAGACTGGTATTGCTGATTCAGTCGATAATGTACTGATGAATGCACCTCATACAGCGGATATGTTAACCGCTAACGAATGGAATCACTCGTATTCGCGCGAAAAAGCTGCTTTCCCATTAGCATGGCTTCGTGAGAATAAGTTTTGGGTTCCAGTTGCGAGAGTTGATAATGCCTATGGCGATCGAAATCTTTTTTGTACTTGCGAGCCATTAGAGAGCTATAAGTAAGGTCTACTCTTGTTTTGGGCTTAGCTAAGTCCTGTTTTTTCGGAGAACTAAACATCGAATTATGGTCTTGTTCCCAAATGCGAAAATTAACCTTGGATTAAACATTCTACGTAAACGAGCGGATGGGTATCATGAATTGGAGACTGTCTTTTATCCGATTGGATTAAAAGATGGTCTCGAATTTATTGAGAACAATAAAGGGGTACTTCGTTTCTCAAGCTCAGGAATCCCCTTGTCAATTCCCGATGAGGATAATATTGTCTTTAAAGCCTATCGTTTATTAGCCGCTGATTTTACCCTTCCAACACTCGATATTCATTTGCATAAAGTTATTCCATCAGGAGCTGGTCTTGGTGGTGGATCATCTGATGCAGCTTTCTTTCTGCAGGCTTTGAACGACTATTTTCAATTGGGACTAAACTTAGAGGCCTTAAAGGGTTATGCAGTAGCATTGGGTGCCGACTGTAGTTTTTTTCTTGAAAATAGGCCTGTGTTGGCTACAGGAATAGGCGAGATGTTGTTCCCAATAGATTGCTCCTTGAAAGGCTACCATTTAATAGTCGTGAAGCCGCCTGTAGAGGTGAATACAAAATCAGCCTATGCTGAAATAAAACCAGCTATTCCTAATTATTCGTTGGCGGATGCCGTAAGAAATAACCCAGAAAGCTGGAGTGGTCTCGTTGTAAACGCTTTTGAGCAAACAGTCTTTGCCCGGTGTCCTGAGATTCAGAAAGTCAAACAACAGCTACTAGAGCTAGGAGCCGTTTATGCCGCCATGTCGGGCAGTGGTTCTTCTGTATTTGGAATATTTAGCAAAGATGTTGAGATGGATTCCTTAACCTTGGGATCCGATTATTTCTGCTGGAAAGAGGTTATCCAAGCATAGTATTACCTCAAATTTGGGTTTTAATATACAATCACCTCGTCTGTAAACAGAAATCCTCGCTGTCCGTTTTTTGCCAATAGTCTAATAAATCTCCCTTTCTCTCCAGTCAGTGAAAATTTAAACATTAAATTCAAGTAATAAATGCAACTTTTAGATTTCGAAGTAGAATAAACTTCAAAACAGGAAGGAAATTTAATAATTCCCTTCTCTGTTTCTAGAAAAGAAGTTATTTTACTCC
>JAPLDS010000042.1:0-63217 GCA_026391295.1 Bacteroidia bacterium
ATTTTTAAAAATAATTTTCTGTCCTGACCCGGCTTTCGTGAACCTATTATACAACAAGCTGTCGCAGCTTATCTCTTTGTAAGTTCGTTTTCTTACCTTCTCAATATCTTCAATGAACTTGTTATCTTCTTAAATACTCCCAACCCAATTTTTTCTGGCGAAAGTTCGGCAAAGGTAATTCAATTATTAACTCCACAAAAACTTTAATCAACCTTTTTTTAAGGAAAAAATCTTTTCAAGAAATTGTGGAACGTTAATCTTTTTAACTCGCCTTCATACGATCCTAAAATCGTGGTGCAAATGTAGAAGGTTTCTAACGCCAATTACCCTAAAGAACCTAAATAATACAAGAGTTTTGAGATATTTTAAAATATCTCGGTCACCGATCAGCCATTCAGCACACTAGCTATGTTAAGTAAATGTTAAGCCCCTCGATGAGGCCTAAAAAATGGGTGAATTTAAGATCAAATATGACTCTAAACGGGACCTTAGAGCATTACCACACCAAAGATCGCAGCGAATTTATCGCGTAAAATAGTTTTGACGTGGTCAAAATCGATAATTTCACCAAGCTCATTCTGGAGTGAAGTAACCCCTTTATCAGAAAATCCACAGGGATTGATGTCATTAAAATAGGATAGATCGGTATTTACATTCAAGGCAAATCCATGCATCGTGACCGAACGAGAGCTTTTTACTCCAATGGCACAAATCTTTCTGGCCTTAGCAGTACCCACATCGAGCCAAACACCGGCAGCCCCTGGATCACGAGTTCCGCTTAACCCAAACGTCGAAATAGTCTGAATAATTACCTCCTCTATACTATATATATACTGTCGCAATCCAATCGTAAAATTTTCGAGGTCTAAAATCGGATAACCCACAAGCTGACCAGGCCCGTGAAAAGTAATATCGCCACCACGATCAGTCTTATAAAAAGAAGCTTTCCTGTCTTGTAATTGAATATAATTAAGAAGAAGGTTATGCTCATCGCCACTTTTCCCTAACGTATAAACCGCGGGATGCTCCACAAACAACAAGAAATTAGGAGTCAAAGCCTCTCCATTATGATCTCTATCGAGCTTTATAGAGACAATTTGTTTCAGCAATTCTTCCTGCCGCGCTAATGCAATCTTATAATCGCAAACCCCGAGATCAAAAAACTGTATGAGTGTATTTTTCATTAACCGAACTAATATGCGCCCCTGAATTGCCAATTATTGAGACAAAAGGGGATGGCTCCATGTGAATCTATATTATGCGTCTGCGAAGATACTCATTTTAAAGACCAGGGAATCGAATGGATGTATTCCATTTTTTTTACTTTTGAGATCTCTCTAAAGTTATTAACTATGATTTCTCTAAAACTTCTTAAAAAATATCCAACTACATTTTGGGTCGCCAATGCGATGGAATTGTTTGAGCGATGGGCCTGGTATGGATTCTATCTCATCTTTGCACTCTACCTTACCAATTCAACAGACGAAGGAGCATTAGGCTTTTCACAAACCCAAAAAGGGTTGATAATGGGTATTGGGACCGCATTTCTTTATTTGCTACCGATATTTACTGGCGCATTTTCTGATCGAATTGGATATCGAAAGACTCTATACATTGCGTATATTATATATACGGTAGCCTTTCTTTTAATTCCAATCTGTAAATCGTTTACCGCCGTTTTTCTTATTTACCTATTTCTCGCAGTTGGCGCGGCCCTCTTTAAACCCATCATAGCAGCCACCGTAACTAAGACAACGGACGAAGAGACCTCTTCTATAGGATTCGGGATCTTTTACATGATGATAAACATCGGAGGATTCATTGGTCCATTTGTGACTGGATACTTTAGAAAATTCTCATGGGACTATGTGTTCTATGCTTCAGCAGTAGTTATTGCCTTAAATTTCATACTTGTCACACTATATTATAAGGATCCGATTCAAAAGCAAGATAAGAATGAGTCCAAACCTAAGTTGAAAGAAGAACTGAAGCATGTAGTTCAAAACATTGGGACAGCCTTATCGGACTGGAAATTTGCCCTATTCTTATTTATCATAGCTGGATTTTGGACTATGTTTTTTCAGGTCTATATGACGTTACCTGTCTTTATAGATCAATGGGTAAATACATCCGTAGTTTATGACTTCTTACTAAAATATTGGCCTTGGCTAGCGCATCAACTGGGAACAGCTTCTGGAACGATCCCTGCTGAATATCTAATAAATCTGGATGCTGGTTATATTATCCTCTTCCAGTTAGCCATCTCTGCATTCGTGATGCGATATAAACCTTTAAATGCTATGATCATTGGAACTCTCATTGCATCCATAGGCATAGGACTAAGTCTAGCGACTCAAAATGGACTATTTATTGTTGTGGCCTTGCTAATTTTTGCATTGGGAGAGATGATGAGTTCGCCAAAGATTACGGAGTATATTGGACGGATAGCGCCATCAGACAAAACGGCCCTCTATATCGGATGCTCCTATCTCCCTATTGCTTTAGGAAATTTGTTTGCAGGATTGGTGTCTGGTAATTTATACCAAAGCATGTCGGATAAAATCACCCTAACGCAAAAAGAAGTTGGTTCGCGAAGCCTCGATATTCCAAGCATAAGCTCTCAATTTTCCAAAAATGATTACTTTCAGAGTGCTGCAACAAAGATGAATATGTCGGTTGATCAGCTGACCCAATTTCTATGGGATAAATATCACCCCTCGTCGTTTTGGATGGTAGTCACTTCAATAGGAACAATTGCAGCAGTAATGCTTTATATTTACGATAGATTAATTCTTAAAAGTGTAAAGCAACCCTCACAAGTTCAATAAAGCGGACCAGCCGAATCAACAAGATGAACAAGTATAAGCACCTCGTCATACTTTTAATTTTGAACCTCGCACTATTAAGCGCGTATGGCCAGAATAGCTATAACTTATTCAAAACCTATGAGCCGTTTAGACCGGATACTATTGGCCCGTTCTATTTTGCAGTTGACAATATAAATTTCTTTAAAAACAATGAGAATAAGCTAAGTCGCAGCATCGATTATACTTTAACCGGGACAATGCTGAGGCCCAAAGCGGTATACTATCCCGATTCAAAGTTGCGAATCGAATTAGGGGGTCATATTCTTAAGTACAATGGCAGAGAAGACTATGCACATTTAAATCCCTGGTTTAATGCACACTATAAGCCCACAGATAAAATTTCAGTCATTATTGGAAATTTAGATGCCGATCAAAATCATCAGTTGTCGGAACAGCTTTATAATTCTGAGCTATTCTACACCGCACCTCCAGAAGTTGGACTTCAGACGAAGTATAAATCTACCCGTTTTTCAGCTGATCTTTGGATCGACTGGCAGCAGATGATCTTACCTGGAGATCCCTTTAAGGAGCGATTTGTCTTTGGAACTAAAACCAATCTAGTAGTAAAAGAAAGCAAAGAATCATCGGTATCACTCCCTTTTTCCTTTTATGGAGTCCACCATGGAGGGACAATTGGAACGGCCCCGGGACTCGCCACAAGTTTTATAACACTTACGCCAGGCTTGGTTTATAAGAAAAAAATCGCGAGCAAAGTATTTACAGAGCTAGAGCTTACTTCTTCATTTTCTCTTTCAACCTATCCCAAAGATGATGTCATATTCAAGCAATCGAGTGGATGGGGGACATATCTTAGCGGCAAACTGGATTCAAGATTTGGAGGTATTACCGCTGCATTCTGGCACGGACATCTATTTTATACACCTCAAGGAACTCCTATATTTCAAAATTATGCTGGAACCGGGGAGGCTTGGACGACCACAAAAAATCTAGTTGACTTGAAATATCACTATCAATATCGAATCATAAAAGATACCTACTTTGGATTTATGTTTGATTACTATTACGACACCCTTCAAAAGACAGCTGTAAATAGCGAAGGGCTATATCTGATTCTAAATTTTGGCGTAATTCCCAAACGTACAAAATAGGAAACAGCAAAATTAAGTCTCGTTTGAAGTCATCTGGCATGCTTTGTATTGATTTTGTTGCAGTTATTTTCAATAAGCAGTTGTTAAATCAAAAATAATAAATACTTTTGCAGTCCCGATTTTATCTTTATTTGCTGAAGTATTAATTGGGTAGGGTAGCAACCTTAGCATAAGTTATTGACAATTAATTGTTAATAAACCTGTTACACTGCCTATTAATCGTGTGAATCAGCAAAAAATAGATTGTGTCACATTTTAATTTGAAACGAAAGTGGATTCTTTAAGTTACAAAACGATATCGTTGAACAAAGCAACGGTAAACAAAGAGTGGGTCGTAATCGATGCCACTGATCAGATTCTAGGTCGCTTAGCCAGTAAAGTGGCTGTTGTCCTTAGAGGCAAACATAAAGCAAGTTACACCCCTCATGTTGATTGTGGTGATAACGTGATTATTGTTAATGCTGAAAAAGTACGATTAACCGGGAATAAATGGAAGTTGAAAGAATACATCCGTCATACGGGTTATCCAGGTGGTCAACGTACGCAAACTGCGGCGGATATCTTGAAAAAGTATCCTGAAAGACTATTGGAGAAAGCCGTTAAAGGGATGCTTCCTAAGAACAGTTTAGGCAGCAGACTTTTCACCAATTTACATGTTTTTGTTGGCGCAAATCATGACAAAGAAGCTCAACAGCCAAAATTAATTAACCTGGACAATATTAGATAACTATCATGGAAATCATAAACACTATTGGCAGAAGAAAAACTGCTGTTGCCCGTGTATATCTCTCTGAAGGAAAAGGTAACATTACCATTAACAAAAGAGAATTGGCAGAATATTTTCCTGTAGGCACCTTACAATATATCGTTCAACAGCCGTTGAATCTATGTGAAGTAGCAGGTCAGTATGATATTAAAGTTAATCTTGATGGCGGTGGATTAAATGGTCAAGCAGAAGCTCTTCGCTTGGGTATTTCACGTGCATTGCTAAAAATTAACGAAGCAGATTACCGTCCAAAACTGAAAGCAGCTGGCTTTCTTACTCGCGATCCTCGTGAAGTAGAACGTAAGAAACCAGGACGTCCAAAAGCACGTAAACGCTTCCAGTTCTCTAAACGTTAATCGATTCATCGAAAGAATTTTTTATAAATATTGTTTAGAATCTAAATTGCTAGGACTTCAACATTGTTGGACTACCTAGTGATTGACTGAACAGAACGTAAACAAATAAGTAATATGCCAAGAACAGAATTTAAGCAATTGTTAGACGCTGGGGTACATTTTGGTCACCTTAAGCGCAAATGGAATCCAGCTATGGCTCCGTATATCTTTATGGAGAAAAATGGTATTCACATTATCGATCTTCAGAAAACTATCGTCAAAATTGATGAAGCTGCTGAAGCATTGAAACAAATTTCAAGATCAGGACGTAAAATCCTTTTTGTTGCTACAAAAAAACAAGCAAAGTCAATTGTTGCGGAGAAAATCTCTGCAATCAACATGCCTTACGTGGCAGAGCGTTGGCCAGGTGGTATGCTTACCAACTTCCCAACTATTCGTAAAGCGGTAAAAAAAATGTCTTCTATCGACAAAATGATGAAAGATACTGCTTGGGACAATATGTCAAAACGTGAGAAACTTCAGATCACTCGTCAAAGAGCAAAATTGGAAAAAGTATTAGGATCGATTGTTGATCTTACTCGTCTTCCAGCTGCGCTATTTATTGTTGATGTTTTGAAAGAAAAAATCGCAGTTCGCGAAGCTCAACGTCTATCGATTCCAATCTTTGCAATGGTTGATACAAACTCAAATCCTGATGGAATTGATTTTATCATCCCATCAAATGATGATGCATCTCAATCTATTGATTTAATCATCACCACCATGTGTGATGCAATTAAAGATGGTCTTGCTGACCGTAAGGTTGAGCGTGAAAAAGACGAAACAGACGAACAAGCACTTGAACTTAAAAAAGGTGGTCGTAAAGCAGTCGTGAAAATTATCGTAGAAGATGACATCGTAGAAGATGAAGACAAAGATGAACTAGAGGATTCAGCGTCTGAAGCTAGTGATGATGAGTCAATCGAAGATGTTGCGAATGAAGATGCAACTGAAGTAAAGTAATTACGATCTTAACTGATAATTTTAAAATCTATAACAATGAATATTTCTGCCGCTGATGTTGCAAAATTGCGCAAAGCAACTGGTGCTGGGATGATGGATTGCAAAAATGCCTTAACAGAGGCAGATGGCAAT
The DNA here is from genome assembly GCA_026391295.1 of Bacteroidia bacterium. Lineage (GTDB taxonomy): Bacteria > Bacteroidota > Bacteroidia > Bacteroidales > Prolixibacteraceae > JAAFHB01. The sequence goes on from JAPLDS010000042.1 coordinate 6,233, forward strand.
TTCGACCGTGCTATTGAAATTATACGTGAAAAAGGGAAACTAGTTGCAAGTAAACGTGCCGACAGAGAATCCTCTGAAGGGGTTGTGCTTTCAAAGGTTTCTGACGACAAAAGCTTTGGAGCTGTGATCTCTTTAAATTGTGAAACAGACTTCGTAGCTAAAAACGACAACTTTATTGCCCTTGCTGATAAAATATTAAGTCATGCAATTGCCAATAAATGCGAATCATCAGACGACGTGAAAGCGTTGATCATGGATGGCCGTACTATTGGAGAACAAGTGCTTGAACAAACAGGTATCATTGGAGAGAAGATCGAATTGGCCTTTTATTCATGCATTAAAGCAGCAAATGTTGTTCCTTACATCCACCCAGGAAATAAACTTTCTACGCTAGTTGGATTTAGCAAAGCAATTGACAATCAAGCAGGAAGAGATGTTGCAATGCAAATTGCAGCGATGAATCCTGTAGCCGTTGACAATGACGATGTTGCTCCAGAGATTGTAGAACAAGAATTAAAAATTGCTAAAGAAAAATTCAGATTAGAAGGTAAGCCAGAAGCGATGCTTGATAAAATCGCCCAGGGTGCACTGAATAAATTCTACAAAGACAGCACACTGTTGAATCAAGATTTTGTAAAAGACAACAAATCAACGATTCGTCAGTATCTTTCAAGTGTAGATAAAGAAGTTAAAGTAACGACTTTCATCCGTTTTACATTAAACGTTTAAGAGCTAATACTTATTCTTACGAAAGAGCCTCCATTTGGAGGCTCTTTTTGTTTAAACTCTTTTTTGATGTAAATTTGTCGATCAAAACTTTTCAAATGGCAAAATATAAGCGAATCCTTTTGAAGCTCTCAGGCGAATCCCTGATGGGAGAACAGCAATATGGAATTGATCCACAAAGACTCAAGGACTACGCCATCCAAATTAAAGAGGCAGTTGCCCTAGGGGTTGAAGTAGGCATCGTTATTGGAGGCGGGAATATCTTCAGAGGAGTTAGTGGTGCATCGAAAGGCTTTGATCGAGTGAAAGGGGATCAGATGGGAATGTTAGCGACGGTAATTAACAGTCTTGCTCTGCAATCCGCATTGAGCAGCGAAGGGGTTAAAGGGCGCGTTTTAACCGCAATCAGAATGGAACCCATCGCAGAGTTCTATTCGAAGGACAAGGCCATAGAAATGCTTAAAAATGGTGAAGTTGCAATATTTTCTGCAGGGACCGGAAATCCATTCTTTACAACAGACACAGCTTCAGCATTACGAGGCATTGAAATCGAAGCTGATGCCATGCTTAAAGGAACCCGAGTGGATGGGATTTATACAGCTGATCCGTTAAAAGATCCTACTGCCACAAAATTTGATGCCATTACGTTCGATGAGATCTACCACAAAGGGTTAAAGATAATGGACCTAACAGCAACCACCATGTGCAAAGAGAACAATCTAAATATCGTAGTCTTTGATATGGATACGGTAGGAAATCTAATGAAAGTCCTAAGAGGTGAAAAAATAGGGACGGTAGTCCACAATTAATAGAAGGAATTAGTAATTTTAGAAGTGCATTAAATTCAAGCATCAGATGAACGAAGAGATAGAGTTGATAATTGACGATTCCACAGAAAGGATGGATCATGCTATTGCCCATTTAGACCATCAATTAGCCCATATTCGTGCGGGAAAAGCTAGTCCACGAATGATTGAAAGTGTCATGGTTGATTACTACGGCGTTATGACTCCTATTATGCAAGTTGCGAATGTGAACACTCCTGACGCTCGTACCATTGCGATTCAGCCTTGGGAGAAAAAGATGATTCAAACTATTGAGAAAGCCATTATGAACTCTAATCTTGGTTTTAACCCAGAAAATAATGGAGAATTCATTCGTATTAACGTCCCAGTTCCAACAGAAGAGAGAAGGCGTAATCTTGTGAAGGATGCAAAAAATGAGGGTGAGACGGCTAAGGTAAGCGTAAGAGCGGCCCGAAAAGATGCGAATGACTATCTTAAAAAATTGCTAAAGGGGAAAGAAATATCTGAAGATGAAGAGAAAGATACGGTTGAGACGATTCAAAACTTAACCGATAAATACACAAGAAAAATTGATGAATTAATTGCCACCAAGGAGAAAGAGATCCTTACCGTATGAAAACACTACTTTTTCTTCTCTTGTTTAGCGCCATTTCAATGGTTGGCAATGCACAACAACCTCAGATCTATAATCCACAGGCTGATGTATCAAAAGCAATTAGTCAAGGATTGATTAAGGCAAAGGCGGAGAATAAGCATCTCTTGCTACAAGTGGGGGGCAACTGGTGCCCGTGGTGTATTAAGTTTCATAAAAATTGCACTGAAGATCCAGAGATAAAGACCGTAATGGATGCCAATTATATCTACTTGCTTGTGAACTACAGCAAAGAAAATCGGAACCTAGCAGAACTTAAAAAGCTTGATTACCCTCAACGATTTGGCTTTCCTGTTTTCGTTATCTTAGATAAAAATGGCAAACGAATTCATACTCAAAACTCATCTTACCTAGAAGAAGGAGACGGATATTCGAAGAAAAAAGTTGTCGAATTTCTTAAAGCTTGGACCCGTGACGCCTTAAGTCCAGAGCACTACAAAGAGAAATAACAATCAGGCAAATACAATTCGTTTTATTTCAGTTGAAATTCTGAGATAAAATTAAACTTCCTCCCAAAATTCGAGTCAAACCGCTGAGAATTAAAATTAACTCTGTTCTCCAGATCAAAAAATGAGCATCTCAATTCGTCAGAACATAGTTGTAATTTTAATGCTAGTTTCAGTCATGGCCGCCCAAGCCAATGACAAACCCAAGACGCTACTTAAGCCAATTGGAGGCAATACAGAATCAAGCGATGTCCTTGACCTATTCAAGAAGGGGAAAAACAAGGTGGAGAAAGACTCTACAAACGGGGAAAAACCATTTTTTTCAGTCATACCTGTTGTCGGATATTCGATGCAGTCAGGGCTGACAGGCGCTATAATAACAAACACCTCATTTTATCTAGACGAACATAGAAGTAGGTTTTCTAACCTCCTGATTAATGGATACTATTCGGAATATCATCAATATTGGTTTACGGCAAACAACAATCTATTTTTTGAAAAATCTAAGCTGCATTTAATCGGAGATATGCGCTACTATAAATTCCCAACTCAAACCTATGGCTTAGGAACAAATAGCACTTTAAAGGATGCGCTAAAAATTGATTACTCGTATGTGCGCATTTCGCAAATCATCACAAGGTCGTTACTCCCTAATTTCTTTGTTGGCATTGGCTTCAACCTTGATTATCACTGGAATATACATCCAGACACCTTGCAAGGGAAAGCTTTAAATGACCTGAATAGGTATCAAAGAACAAATCACTCAAATTCAACAGGGGTTTCTTTTAATGTAATTTATGACAGCCGAAAGAATCCAGAAAATACAGCTGGAGGAACCTATGTGAATTTGCAGTATAGGCCTAATATGACCATTCTAGGAAGCGATTCCAATTGGCAATCCCTTCTTTTAGATCTCAGACATTTTATCCCTTTCCCTGCCTCCTCGCGCAATGTCTTAGCGCTTTGGAATTATTACAACTTTACCTTAAATGGGACACCTCCCTATTTAGATACACCTAGTATTGGCTGGGATGCATTTTCAAATACTGGCAGAGGGTATGTGCCGGGAAGGTATGCCGGGAAAAACTTAATGTATTTTGAATCAGAATACCGATTCGTCCTATCTCACAATGGGTTATTGGGTGGAGTTGTGTTTGGGAATATGCAAAACATATATCAACGCTGGTCTGATAAACATGCTATTATCCCTGGAGGTGGGGTCGGGATCCGACTCAAAATGAATAAGTACTCCAATACAAATTTAGGAATTGATTATGGCTTTGGAGTAGGAGGTTCACATGGACTATTCTTCAACTTAGGAGAAGTCTTTTAGCTGAACATAAAAAGCAGATTAATAGATATAAAAAAAGAGGGCTAAACCCTCTTTTTTTATATCTATTAATTATTTCCTAATTAGTAACCAGAGATCAGCATACTTGGTGTATTGCTGACGGATATCACCCATTTTGCTTCTAGCAGCCGATTCATCATCGTAGCTTTGAGCACAAACGCGATACAATCCCTTTTCATTGATAAGGATTCCTGGAGAAAAACCCTCAGAAGCAAGTGTCTTCTTAAATTTCTGTGCATTTTCATACACTCCAAAACTACCTAAGATTATATAAAATCGCTTAGATCCTAAATCGCTTGCTTCCCCTTTGGCAGCTGTAATATGCTCTTCTCTTGATTTCACAGACGATGCAGCACTACTAGATCCAGCAGGTTTAGCAACAGTCTCAGACTTTACAGTTTCAGGTACAACAGCTTCAGACTTTACTGGCTGTGGCTTTGGCGCAATCTTTTGCGTTTTGCATCCTACCGTCATTAGAACGATTAAGATTAAGAGATTACTTAGAATTTTCATGAAATAAGTTTTTGGTGATTATATTCAGCGAAGATATAAAAAGAAATTAAAATTTGGATATGTCGCGTCAATTTCTTAAATTGTACATAATGTAGTCTCAGATCCGCACTCATCGGTTCAAATAATGGAATGGAATTCACATAATAATTCTAGAAAATGAAGACTTCTAAATTCCCACTTATCTTTATTGTTGAAGATAACTCCGTCTATTCAAAGCTAATCGTCAGCCATCTCCGTTCGCATAAGTTTATTAACTGCGAAAGTTTTACAAGTGGAGAGGCCTGCCTTAAAGGGATCACTAGAGAGCCAGATATAATAATTCTTGATTATTTAATGAATGGGATGAATGGACTGGATGTCCTTATCGCGACAAAAAAGAGATCCCCAACTACCGATTTTATCTTTTTATCAGGACAAGACAGTATCGAAGTTGCGATTGACTGCATCAAATATGGAGCCTATGATTACATCGTCAAGGATGAATTTGCTCTTATAAAACTTTCAGATAAAATTAATAAACTGATCGCATTACGAGAACTTGTGGCCAGCAACAGATTATTCAAGAAAGGGATAACAATCTTTGGAATAACGGTATTTGGACTGATTTTATTATTTCTATTTCTCGCCATCGTCTTTCCGTCAATTTTAACTAGGTCGTGACAATTAAAAAAATTGTCACTCCTCGAATCGAGAAATAAAACTTCAAAATATTAGGCGGGTAATCGTACTACCCCCAAATACTTGAATTAACAATTGGAATATCTTTGCGTCCATTAAAAAACCGAATAATACTCTCACTGGCCTCTTCTGCCATCATGATACGACTATCAATAGTTCCAGTGGCATTATGAGGTGTTAAAACCACATTATCGATCGCAAAAAGCTCTGGGGTAATCCTTGGCTCATCTTCAAACACATCTAGTCCTGCGCCACCTAATTTGCCGTTTAGTAAATTTTTGACCAATGCCTGCTCATCAACAACGGGACCACGAGCGGTATTAATTAAATAAGCCCCAGTCTTCATTCTTTGCATCTGCGCATCCCCAATTAAATGGAATGTTTCATCTGTCAATGGGCAGCTTAGCGATACGATATCCGACAATTCAAGCAAGGTATCAAATGGAACCCATTTTGCATCAGCTTCTTCTTTTCCTTCGGCTGGTTTGGTTCGGTTGTAATAGATCACTTTCATCCCAGAGGCTACAGCCCTTCGTGTGATCGCGCGACCAATGCGACCCATGCCAACGATACCTAGTGTTTTACCCCACAATGAACTTCCTAGGTTCTCCATCATTCCCCATTTCAAACCAGCTGGATTTCTTAGCTTGCGATCTGTTTCGCAGATCCTGCGCATCAAAGCTATCATTAAGCCCATAGCCATCTCTGCGGTTGGCTCGGTGACAGCTCCTGGAGTATTACAAACTGCAATTCCATTCGAAGTGGCGTATTCGACATCAATATTATTATATCCAACACCATAGTTAGAGACGATCTTCACGTTAGGTGCCAATTTAAGTAAGTCAGCTTTAAATGGCTTAGTAAATACCGACAAAACGCCGTCGGCAACTGCTAAATGCTCCTGAACGTCAGCATCACTAAAATAAAAGGAGTTTTCAGGATAAAGAACTTCAAAATTTTCTTTTAGAGCAGTGAGACCAGCCAATGGAAGCTGAGCTAATACGAGTATCTTTTTTTTCATAATGATTGATTTAAAAAAGCTGTGAGATCTAAAAATCTAATGGTTAATAAACAGACTAAAATAGATGATTTAAACATTCGCTAAAGGCAACCTATTTTTTATTTTTACCGATCTCAGCAGCAGGAGGCGCTAAGATAGAGGTATATTCGGCAGGATTACCGAAGATAGATAAGACCCGCTTAATCTCCAAGTCTGTACCCAATTCAGAGATAATTGCTCCCTTTTGGTAATAATAGCGTCCAACGATCTCATCTTTTAATAATTCCCGAATCTCCTCACTAAACTTACCAAGATCAAGTTCAAGATTTAAAGTCAGTCCTTTCCCAAGTGCTTCAAACTCATTCTTTGCACCCTCAAAATAACGTTCTCTTTTCGCCACCTCGATGAGTGCTTTAAGCGTTTGCTCGCTGCGCGATTCATAGGTAAACTTCTTTCCCGATAAAAACTGTCGGAATTCAGAATAAATCTGATCATCAACAGCAAATTTATCAGCAGGAGCAATGGATTTATGTTTATATGCATATTCAGTTGCAAAGTCAAATATCATATAGTCTTGCACCAACTTGTAGGCAAGCGTACTTAATGTGTCTTGTACATTTTTCACATCCGGAGTAACACCTCCTCCATCTTTTACCAATCTTCCATTCTTCGTTTTAAAAACAGAGATCAAAGAATCAGCAATATGCCCAACGCTACCGTCGGTATTTCGATGTGAATAGTCGAGTGCCTGAATACAGCGCCCACTTGGGATATAGTATTTAGCCGTTGTAACCTTTAATTTGGTATTGTAACTAAGATCACGGGTTGTCTGAACCAGCCCCTTTCCGAAAGTCCGATTTCCAAGAATTACCGCACGATCAAGATCTTGCAAAGCCCCAGCCACAATTTCAGAGGCCGATGCGGAGCCACTGTTCACAAGTACAATCAGGGGCATAACACTATCAACCGGCTGTTCGGTAGCTTGATAAACTTTATCCCATTGCGCTACCTTCCCTCTTGTGCTGACAATTTCCTGACCATGATTGACAAATAGATTCGTCACTTTAACAGCTTCTCCAAGCAAACCGCCTGGATTAGAACGAAGATCTAAAACAAGCGATTTCGCACCTTTAGTGTCTCTAAGATTGATCAAGGCCTTGCGAATATTGTCGGCGCATCCATCGGTAAAGCTAGAGAGACGTATATAGCCCGTTTTAGAATCAATCATCCCAAAATAGGTCACCGGATCGATCTGAATCTGTTCGCGAACAATATCCAATGTAAAAGGTTCTTTCTCCCCAGGTCGCTGAATCTTAACTTTTACAGCCTTAGTGGCAGGCCCTTTAAGCATATCCGAGACGTCAGAAACTGCCATTTTATCTGCAGCCTTCCCGTCAACTTCAAGAAATATATCTCCAGCGCGCAATCCGCTCTTTTGTGCAGGAAAACCTTCATAAGGCTCAGCAACGACAATCTGATTCTTTTGTTTGCTGATCATCGCACCTATACCCGCATATTCGCCAGTAGTCATAAACTTAAAATCATCCATTTCCGATTCCGGGATGAACGTGGTATACGGATCAAGGGTATCGAGCATCTCGTCAATACCCTTTTTAATTAGTTTATCAGGCTTCACCTCATCAACATAAAAGAGGTTTAACTCCCGAACTAAGGTGTAGAAAATATCTAGGTTTTTAGAGATTTCGAAATTCTTCTGATCGCTTTTAAAGCCCCATAAAGAGAATCCCAAGATTACAACAAGAAGTAGCGCAATGCTAGCTTTCAACATTTTTTTAGTCATCGAAACGATAAAATTAAAAATTATCACTGTTCACCATATTTGCAAAAGTAACAATTCAGAGGTTAATCTAATCTATATTGATCGCTTGTTTATAGCCCATCACATTTAAGCCCCAATTATAGACTGATCTACACTTCAAACAATAAAGAAACGCTATGAGTTCAAAAGTTTAAGTATTTTTAGCATCTAAAATAACGCATTTGAATAAGGGATTAGTCATACGATCAACAGGCAGCTGGTATTCGATAAAATCGGATGATGGCACGATTCTAGACTGCCGCATAAAAGGGAAGCTAAGGATGAAGGAGGTTAGGACAACTAATCCCATAGCAGTAGGTGATAGAGTTGCTTTTGAACTCCAATATGACGAAACCACAAAAGAGGGAGTTACTGGCATTATTGTTTCTGTTGAGCCGCGGAAGAATTACATTATTCGAAAAGCCTCTAATCTTTCACGCGAGAGTCAGATTATAGCCTCTAATATTGATCAGGCCTACATTATAGTTACTGTGAATTACCCCGTAACGCTTCCCGGATTTATCGATCGCTATCTCGTTTCTGCGATGGCCTACCGCATACCAGCCACACTTATTTTTAACAAAATAGATCTATACAACGAGAAAGACTATGAAAAGCTAGAAGAGTTTCTTCAAACATATGAGTCAATTGGCTATAAATGTCTCCAGGTATCAGCCGAAAAAAATATCAATATTGATCTATTAAAAAAAGAACTTCCAGGAAAGATTAGTCTATTTTCTGGGCTATCAGGAGTTGGAAAGTCATCGATTTTAAACTGCATTGACCCCAATCTAAAGCTAAAGACTGGAGTGATCTCAGACCATCATCAGCAAGGGAAGCATACGACAACTTTTGCTGAGATGTTTGAAACTTTGGAAGATGCCATGATTATTGATACTCCGGGGATTAGAGGTTTTGGCGTTATCGACATGCAAAAAGAGGAGATTGCCCACTATTTTCCAGAGATTTTTGGGCTTTTAGATCAGTGTCGATTTTTCAATTGCATGCATACTCACGAACCTGGCTGTGCGGTAAAAGCGGCAGCTGAGAGGGGCGACATTCCCGCAACACGCTATGAATCATACCTATCCTTAATCGCAGAAGACGATTCAAGATACAGAGGGTAACCGACCCTATAACGATAGAAAGAGGTTTAATTTGCTCTAAATAAGTCGAGAAGTGAATATTTTCAACTTAAGAACCTTTTCGTAATTATATTTTATTTATTTTTGTCCTACAAAATAAAAATTGACTTTAATGAAAAACAGTACTTCTTACTTTTGGTTTGATTATCTCGGCCTTCGCATGGGGACTGATCGGTAAGGTATTGTAAACAAACAATATGATATCAAAAAGAGGTCTCCAGATAAGGAGACCTCTTTTTTTAGCATTAAATCAACAACAGTAATTAAGGTTTAGCACCTTTAAAATACGCTGTTCTTTTTGATAAAATAAAGATAAATGAAACTTGCAGTAATTGGATTAGGACTTATTGGAGGGTCGATGGCGAAAGATTTGCGTAGAACCAAATTTGCCACCGAGATCATTGGCGTTGATAGCCATCCAAATAATGCGAAGATTGCCCTAGAAGTTGGCATTGTCGATCGAATTGAACTTCTGGAAAACGCAGTTAAAGAAGCCGATATCGTTCTTTTGGCGATTCCTGTCGATAAAATTGCTCAGGTACTCCCAACGATCTTAAGTCAAGTCTCTGCTTCCACTACAGTTATTGATGTTGGCTCAACAAAGCGCGAGATTACAGAAGCGGTTAAAGACCATCCAATGCGTGGAAATTACGTGGCATCGCATCCAATGTCAGGGACCGAAAATAGTGGTCCTACAGCTGCCTTAGAACATCTATTTGAAAATAAAATATGCATAATTTGCGACCATCAGAATAGCAGGCCTCAACATTTAGCACTTGCAGAGAAGATGTTTCAAGCATTAGGAATGCCGATTGCCTATATGAGCAGTGATGAGCAAGATCATACCACCGCTTTTATCTCTCACCTGCCGCATGCGACCTCTTTTGCTTTGGCGAATACTGTCCAGGCTATTGAAGATCGTAATATCATTTTTGATTTAGCTTCAGGTGGCTTTCAATCGGCAGTTAGGCTCGCAAAAAGTTCGCCTCAGATGTGGGGACCGATCTTCTGGCAAAACCGCGATTACATCTATGAAGCCTTAGAATCCTATATTCATCACTTAGAAGAATTTAAAAAGAGCCTTAAAAATAATGACCACGAAAAGTTAATTGCCCTTATCGAAAACGCAAATAACATTCGCGGAATCCTAGGGGGAGAGAACTCTTCCTTGACAAAAAAAGAAGAAACAATTATTAAATTTTATACAAAATAATCATGGGATTACAATTAGACATACGCCCGATCAGGAACAAACGTTAGCAACAGCAAGAGAACTAGCAAAAGATAAAAGAGTTATGGTATATCGTGGCGGGATTTGGAAGCCACGTACCCGTCCAGGTTCATTCGAAGGAATGGGCTCTGTAGCTTTAGAATGGTTAAAACTTGCCAAGCAAGAGACTGGATTACTTACCGGAACAGAAGTTGCTAATGCCCAACATGTCGAGGAGTGTCTTAAAGCAGATGTCGATATCCTTTGGATTGGCGCTCGATCAACAGCTTCACCATTTGTGGTGCAGGAGATCGCTGACGTTTTAAAGGGAACTGATAAAATTGTAATGGTTAAAAATCCTGTTAATCCTGATGTTCAACTTTGGCTTGGGGCAATCGAAAGATTAAATCATGCAGGACTAAAAAATCTTGTTGCAATACATCGTGGATTTACTCCATTTGGCGAATCAAAATACCGCAATTATCCAAATTGGCAAACCGTTATTGAGCTACGCCAGCTTATGCCAAACCTGCCAATTATCTGTGATCCTAGCCATATTGCCGGTAAACGCGAATACCTATTTGAGATCTCTCAAAAAGCATTTGACCTTGGATTAGACGGACTGATGTTGGAATCGCATATCGATCCAAGCTGTGCTCTAAGTGATAAAGACCAGCAAGTTACGCCTGCTGATCTTTCAAAGATCTTAGATAAGTTGGTCATTCGTTATGAGAATTCGAACGATCCTCAATTTGAAAATAAACTAGACGCTCTTCGTTCACGAATTGATGGCATTGACCATGAAATTATGGAAATCCTTGCCTCAAGAATGGAGATTGTAAAACAAATTGGAAACTATAAAAGAGACAATAAAGTTACTGCATTGCAGATTAACCGGTGGACTCAAATTATGGAAGACCGCATTAAGACTGCGAAAAAACTTAATTTAGATGAGACCCTTATTAAATTGTTGTTTCAACTTATACATGAAGATTCAGTGCGTCAGCAAACCGAAATCATGGACCGTGACTTGTAGTCTTTAAAGCAAAAAATAAGTGTTGATGTAGTCAACTAAAAAAGAGACCTTATAAGGTCTCTTTTTTAGTTTGTGAGGGTTACATTTTTCTTAAACCGTTCGATAACTTTAACCATTGCCTCATCGATCTGAGCAAAAGTTAATTCTTCCTTCGCAATATATACAATCATAAGTGCAACCTGCAGCTGATGTGCCATGAGCAACTCATGAAGCTCATGCTTATGAAAACGATAAGCTTCACGAAGTCGTCGTTTTAATAGATTTCGATCATGTGCCCGTTTAAAAAGTCGTTTTGGCACACTAAAAACTACTTGTACAGGGGCTAAAGTTGGCAAGCTTTCTTGTTTCCAGACCACTTTTAGGGGATAGCATAAAAATGAAGAACCTTTAAGAAAAAGATCGCCAATAATTTTTTGGCTACAGAGCTTCTCGTCTTTCTTAAAAGTAAATGTGGTCATAGGTAAAGAAACAAAAAAGGGGAAAATCACTTTCCCCCTTCAGATAATTTAAATAAAAATCTATTTATTATTTTTATTGAATTCGGAAATAAATCGCTCTAAGGCAGCTGGCATTGATGGAGCCTCTGGTAATGGAGCCTCAACGTCTAAGCGCAAACCAGCATCACGAACAGCCTTCGCCGTAACTGGACCGAATGTAGCAATCTTAGTATCTTTTTGCTCAAAGTCAGGGAAATTAACAAACAACGATTTTATCCCACTCGGACTGAAGAATACCAGCATATCGTAATTAACATCTTTTAAATCAGATAGATTACTACTCACCGTGCGATACATGATCGCTTCAGTAACATTTAATTTTGCCTTTTCCATAAGCACTGGAATCTCCTCCTTGTGCATATCTGAAAGTGGAATAAGAAACTTATCCTCCTTATGCTTGGCCAAAACATCGACTAAATCGGGAAATTTTCCGTTAGCATAGAAGATTTTCCGCTTACGATAAACAATATATTTCTGAAGATAAAAAGCCGTAGCTTCTGAAATGCAGAAATATTTCATGGTATCAGGGATCAATAGGCGCAATTCCCCAGAGATCCGAAAGAAATGATCAATAGCCGTTCTACTGGTAAAGATAACCGCAGTATGATCCAAGATCTGAATTCGATCCTTTCGGAAGTCTTTAGCAGGAACACCCTCAACTTGAATGAATTGACGAAAATCAATCTTCAAATTATGTTTAACAGCCAAGTCGTGGTAAGGTGAGTTACCTGGAGTTGGTTCTGGTTGCGATACTAATATTTTTTTAATTCTCAACTTCTATACTTTTAAAAATTGGCACTCTTCAAGCCTTATCTATTGTTTCACGATAAGCTTGACAATCAAAAGCAATGGTAGAATTTCTAGGGTACAAAGGTATAAAATCAAATAGAAAATTGAAATCTCTTTTTGATAGGCTAAATAAATTGTTCGAATCACGGCTGCAATATGAAGTATTACCAGTAAAACTGCCATAATCCAGATGGTAATAAAATTAGTTATAGGTAAGATTGCATGAATAGTAACTAGCGGCAATAAGATGAATCCTAATGCCCTATAATGCAGGCTAATATTGAATAAAGACTCCTTGGTTTGCTCCTTTACCATGGTGATAGAGCCAACCAGTTTATTGAGCAATATTTTCAAAAAGAGATAGGTATTGATAACTGCTGCCATTCCAATAAAAAGGACGATACTTGGATAACCACCAATGCTCACATTAAAGAATTGTGCGATCTGAAAGACCGAAAGCGGCAGCACTAAATGAAAGATTAGGTCTAATCGCACTGCCCCGAACATCATTTTATAACCACGCTGACGAAATAACCTGGTGGCTTCCTTAAAATTAACTAGACTTAAGAATATTTGATCTAAATATTTGGGGAAATTGGCGGTAACAGAGGCAAAAATAATCCAAAGGATTAAAATTAGTCCTAAAACCCAATCTTGACTTGGCGCAATTCGCTCCTTGCCCACCTTGCCATAAGGCTTTGTCGAAACAGGGATCACAGTCCGTTGAGCTTGAATAAAAGCGGAATCCGATAAGGTGGGGACATTGCCAAAATAGGCCGTATCTCCCAAGGTGGCATAGTAACCCGGATTACCGGTATAAATATTTAAACGAGAATCTCTAACGACGCTCTCTTCGCTATAGTTAACTTGTTTGCTGACCTCTTTCTTCGTTTGCTTTTTTGTGACAATAGCTTTTGAAACTATTGCTTTTTTGACCGGAATAGCCTTATTCGCAATCGGTTTCACCACACTCTTATTCCCCGGAACAACTTTTTTAACCACCTCCTGTTTAACAGGAATAGCCTTTTTTGCAACCGTATTTTTTTGTGGAAGCGCCTTCTTACTAATCTCTTTCTTAACTGGAAGAGCCTTTTTTGCAGGCTCCTTCTTTATCGTTTTTTTTGTTGGCGCAGTGGCCTTGGAAACCGCTTTTTTCACTACAGCTCCCTTTTTTACCACCTTTGCTGGCTTAGAAACAGTAGTTTTTGCTTTAGCTTTCGTAGTGCTTTTTTTAACTGCTTGAACCTCCTTAGGCGGCAGTTCAGCAGCTAAACTATTTGATATTTCATTCACAACAACGAGTGCAACAGACATAAATCATTCATTAGGAGCCTTGCAAAGATAAAAAATAAAGGAATGATCTTTATCATGTTAAATGTTTCGTTTGAAAAGGTCAGGAATACGCAATGTTTAAATAAGTTTTCCGCCTAAATAAGCAAACTAGTGAATATTTCCCCCTACTAATAAATGACTTGGAACCCTTGCCGGAATCGATTTCTCTAATGGCTCATCATTTAATGCCCCAAGAAACTCAACAATAAACGCAATATCCTTAAAATCAACATTAAGATTCGAGACCAACGGATCAATCTGACTAAACTGAAGCCTTGAATTTGCCTGTTTGCCCCCTGAAAGATCTTCATAAAACTCTAAAACATTTTCAAGACTCTTAAGCTTTCCGTTGTGCATATATGGATAGGTATGCAATAAATTACGAAGCGAAGGAGTTCTAAACGCATAGCTCTTTGCATAACCAGAATCAGAATATCTTAATTTTTCTTGTTCAGGGACTCCCATGACATGGGTTTTATAGTCTGAAAACATAGGTCCATGATGACATTTAGTACAGCCATCTTTTAGAAATAGTCTTAACCCTTCGAGTTCATTCCTGGTTAGCGCCGCAGTGTTTCCTCTCATATATTGGTCGAACCGTGAATTATTCCCAACAAGGGTGCGCTCATAAGCGGCAATCGCCTTGCCCAGATTATCCTTTGTGATCGCATCTTGACCCCCAAACGCCTTCTTAAATAATTTTCGATAATCTTCAATCTCCTTTAGCCTTGATATAACCTTTGCCAAAGCATTATTTTCCATAAAAGCATGCCCACGCATCTCCTCAAATGCCTTTATTGGTTCTAGCGATTGGCTTTCTAGACTTTTTACTCGCAAATCCCAAAACATGGGAGATTGTAAAGGATCAATCATACCACTGTTGGTGATCCCATTAAAGGCCGTATTTATAATAGATTGGGAATTCCGCTTTACAAAAGGGATATCATTGGGCTGCTTGAAATTACGGCTACCGCCCAGACCTGTTCCATTAACGCCAATGGATAGATCTAAACTCTCTGCAAACCCATAATCAGGGTGATGACAGGTGGCACAAGCCACATCTTTATTCCCGGAAAGGATAGGGTCAAAAAACAAAAGCCTCCCAAGCTCAATTTTCTCTGGAGTACTGGGGTTATTTATCGGGGTCGAAACCGTTAAAGGAAGAGCGCCTAATACAGAAATGTCATCCGGTGCCGGACGAACAATTTTCTTAGAATCGGAACTTGAATGACAAGCGCTAAATAAAATAATACCAAACACGAAAACAACCAGATTCTTACCCATTTTAAAAGCTTTTAATGCAGTTGAAAATTGCGTAAAGGGTTTCCGAATGTTCAAAGAGCTCCCAATTCTCTTTTTATTAAAATGCAAACATATTGTGAAGCCAAAAATAACTTATTTTTCCACCGTATGCCAGCTATATACTCGTTTAAGGTTCGGCATTTGCTTTAATTGATCCAAGCAGACTGCCGTTATTTTAGTGTCGTTTAAATTGATGGCTTGCAGTTTATCCAACCCTTTTAATTGACCAACAATATGATCTGTGATCGGATTTTTCTCCAGTCGTAATTTCTCTAGATTTGTCATCAAAGGTAAAAAATCTAAATCCTGATCTGTTAACCCATTGCCTGAAAGATTTAGCCAAATCACCTGGTTTGCGATGCTTCGCAATTGGGAAGCTATCTGGGTCATCTTTATGCCGCTTCCAGCAGGAATGGTAACATCTAGCTGCAAAGGAGCATGCAACATAATGCGAACAACAACACCTTTTGTTTTAAGACTATCTAATGCCTTAAGGTCTAATAAAAATGGGATATCAGCATTAGCCTGAACCGTCGTTAAACCATTCTCCCCTCCTTGAATCTTATCGGACGTGCTATTGCCAAAAATATCTAACGAAATATAATCCTTCCCATGTGTCAACGAGCCTCCAAGATGACCCGTATAACAAACTAATAAAAACATGATAAGCATTAAAGAAGAGAAGGTCCTCCGCTTTAATCTCATAGCAAGCTCAATAGATGAGCATGTAAAAAGAGACAAGATACCTGAGACGACAGCCAGCAAAATACCATATAACTGATGATCTGAAAGAGTCTCTAAATCATAGCCACTCCCTTGAGCTAACAAATAGCCAAAAAGAGCTGCAACAGTTGCCGAGATAAAACCTAAAAATAAAACAAATGGAACCGCACGTTTTAACGCTTCATACCGTTTTGCAAACGACAAAAATTCAAAAGCTACCGCAAGGATTAAAAACCCAATCGGAAGATGAACAATTAACGGATGAAGATGTCCTAAAAATGCAGATAGGTCCATTGTCATAATTTATACCCTAGTTAATTTTACAGGTGGGGTTTGATTGGCATTCCATTGACAGATGTAAAGATTTAGATCATCATCGACACAAACATCATGACAATGCTGAAAAATATGATTCATATCTTGCAAGGTTGGCTGCAAAATGCCACTCTTATATACAGGAGCATTTCCCCCTGGATTTGATAGAACCTTATTATTTTGATCTAGAATTGTCACGAAGCCACTATTGCCGCCGATCATCTTTCCATCCTCATCTTTTGACCAACAAACACCTGCATATAAGTTATCGCCCTTCAAAACGGGACGGCAGACATACATGCCTGGCAAATCAATACGGTATAGGAACTTCCCATCGAGGGTAAACACCTTGAAGCAATTTTCCTCACGCGAAGTGCAGATAAGCTTATGATTATTTTTATCGCGAGTATCCACAGTTACACCATGCGCACAATGAAGATTGTGGTCAGGATTCGTATTGTTATGCCCCCCAAAATGACGAATATATTCCCCTTTACTATTGTATTGAATGATATAATCGGAACCATAACCATCAGCTAAATAGATATCTCCATTGGGCGCTACGGCTGTCTCGGTAGGCATAAAAGACTCCGTGTCTTTATAAATTCCGATGGTCCGTGGATGCCCAAGTGTAAATATTATCCGTCCAGTTAGATCTGTTTTTACAACCTGTCCGGCCTGCTTGGTCCATTTACCAGTCTTATCCTGAAACCATCCGCAGTCAACAATAAGCAAAAAGTCTTCTCCACCCTCTTTCGAAAGTGTTAAGCCATGACCGCCTGGCCACGAATTTCCCCAGCTATCCAAAAGTTTGCCAGATTTATCAAAGATCAGGATGTTGTTATGAATGTTATCACCTAACATAATTAATCGACCTTGACTATCCTGAACCATTTCATGACAGTTGAAAAGTGGATTGCTATTGACGCTTATCTTCGCCCAACTTTTATCAACTTTATATTTAAAGTCCCCCTGTCCAATGAAAGGATCATTTAATTGTTGATTTCCGGGAGAAATAGAGAATCCAGAACTTGGCAATACTGCAGCAGCGGTTGTCATAAGGGTTGAATTTTTTAAAAATGTTCTTCTAGAGGTCATAAATATCTATTGTTAGTCGTTATCATTTTAAGTCAAAATATCTTTTACTACGTTACCCTCAACATCGGTTAATCTGAATCGTCTTCCTTGAAATTTAAAGGTAAGTCTTTCATGATCGACGCCCATTAGATTTAACAAGGTCGCTTGGAAATCATGCACATGGACTGGGTTTTTAACAACATTGTAACTGAAGTCGTCTGTCTCTCCATAACTTATTCCAGGTTTAACTCCCGCACCCGCCATCCACATGGTGAAACACCGTGGATGGTGATCGCGACCATAGTCATTCGCTTGAAGCTTGCCTTGAGAATAAACAGTCCGTCCAAATTCACCTCCCCAAATCACTAAAGTATCTTCAAGAAGGCCTCTTCTTTTCAAATCTTTTAGCAGGGCAGCCGTTGGCTGGTCGGTATCTTTACATTGCTTGGCCATTCCAGCAGGAAGACCACCATGATGATCCCACCCTTGATGGTAAAGCTGAATAAACTTCACATCTTTCTCTAATAGTTTGCGCGCTAAAAGGCAATTAGCGGCATAGCTTCCTGAATCGCGACTGTCAGGACCATAGAGATTGAAAACTTCATCAGGTTCATCGGAAGTATCCATCACTTCAGGAACCGATGTTTGCATGCGGTAAGCCATCTCATATTGCGCAATTCGAGCTTGCACCTCAGGATCGCCATAAGGCTCATTTTGAAGTGTATTTAATTTAGACAGGTATTCAAGCATCTGTTTCCGATCGGCTCCATCATACCCTTCCGGATTGTCTAAATACAAAACCGGATTCTTCCCAGCTCTAAACTGAACACCCTGATGTTCTGAAGGGAGAAAGCCATTGCCCCAAAGACGGGCATAGAGCGGTTGATCTTTAACGGCATTCTTTGAAACTAAGACAATAAAAGAAGGAAGATTTTTATTGTCAGATCCTAATCCATAGCTAACCCACGACCCGATAGAAGGTCGTCCAGGCAATTGATTTCCAGTTTGAAAAAAGGTTATGGCAGGATCGTGGTTAATCGCTTCCGAATGGATTGATTTGATGATACATAAATCATCAACAACAGCCGAAGTATAGGGAAGAAGTTCACTTAACCAGGTTTGGGATTCACCATATTGACGAAACTTATACACCGAAGGGACGATCGGAAGAATACTTTGATTGGCACTCATGCTGGTTAATCGCTGTCCTTGTCGCACGGAGTCAGGCAGCCCTTTCCCATACATCTCCACTAACTTAGGCTTATAATCGAACGTCTCAAACTGAGAAGGTCCACCGCTCATAAAAAGATAAACCACACGCTTGGCTCGTGGCGCGATATGCGGAATTGCACGCAAAATTTCCTCCTCAAGCGTCGCAGCTGGGATATCACCTTTAGCACCAACGCCTTTGCCAAGCAAATCATTTCCTAATAAAGAACCGAGCGCGAGTGCCCCAATTCCCAAGGAGGTTTTGGTTAAGAAATTGCGACGATCTAATCGATTATTTAATTGATTAAATTCTGGCGTATGCAATTTAAAAATATCGTGATGATGATCGCTCATAGCTTATCTTTTCGTTAATGTAGCGTCAGAATTTAAGATTACACTGGCCACAACGGCATTGGCTGCAACCTGGGCTGGATCGAGTATTTTGTTAATCTTATACTGACCCGCCGAAAGCCACCCTTTTGTCTTCTCTGGGGAACTCCTAAACTTGACGAGCTCTGATGCTTGCAAGTTTTTTAATAAGGAGAGTTCCATAGAAGATGGAGTCACACCTGATAATTTCCGGTAGATTGATATGATCGCTTTCTCAGGCTCTGCAGCCATCGTTAACTGTTCGCCCATAACTTTAGCCGCCTCAACAAAGGTTGGGTCATTCAGTGTCACTAAAGCCTGAAGAGGGGTATTTGTTTTCTGTCGACGGACAACACAATAGCTTCGCGAAGTGGCATCAAAAGTTGCCAAAGTTGGATTCGGCACCGAGCGTTTTACTAAGACATAGATTCCTCTTCGATAAACATTTGCGCCTGTATCAGCCCTATAACTGCTATTATTAATCTCCCACAACCCATCAGGTTGATAAGGCTTAATACTCTTGCCTCCTAGAGTTGTATTCAGTAGACCGCTAGCCGCAAGGGCATTATCACGAATCATTTCAGCCGTTAATCGGATGCTCGGACCATGTGCCAACAAACGATTTTCAGGATCTAAGGCCAGATTTTGAGGGGTACTCTTCGAATCTTGTCGATAGGTCGCAGACATCACTATTTGCTTACATAAATTTTTAAAATCCCATTTTGAATCTGTAAAAGAAACGGCAAGCCAATCTAAAAGTTCGGGATGACTCGGAAGTTCCCCTTGGTTACCAAAATCTTCAGCGGTCTTCACTAATCCCGTCCCAAAGAAATTTTGCCAGATACGATTGACAGCGACTCTAGCAGTCAATGGATGATCATCATCGGTCAGCCACATGGCTAAGCCATAGCGATTCTGAGGAAATTTCTTTGAGAAAGGGAAGATTGAAGGAGGTGCATTCGGGAAAACTTCTTCTCCAAAGGCATCATAATTGCCTCTTTTTAGGATATAAGTCTTGCGTGGAATGGGCATATCTTGCATCACGCTAAGCTCTTGAATATTGGATACAGTATCTGACACGTTTGTTCGTAGCTGCTGCAGTTTTTTCTGCTCAGCTAATAATCCGGGGTCCACAGCAGATAAATAATAGTTTTTTAAGGCTAATGAATCTGCGGAAGCTAGCAACTCAGGATTCTTTGCTGAGATTGACTTCCAAGCTGAATGGTCTCCTATAATCTTCAACTCAAAATCGGTTAAGGCCCGATTATAAACAGAAAGATCATCAACTTTACCCCCTTTAAATCCTAGTCCACGATCCCAGGCACCAATCTGTAAGCCAAGTTGATCCTTCCTATTTCGAACAATGTCTTTCGTCAATTGGTCCATCGTAGTCTCAAGCGCTAGCTCTTTGCCATCAAGGAATAGCTTTAGGCCATTTGCCTTCGATGAGCCATCGTAGGTCATCGATAGCATAATCCATTTATTCCGAGGGATCGGATCTTTCATCACTCGAGAGATTGCATTGGAAGGAGCCGTATGCGACATGTTCACAGAAAGTTTATTCTCCTTGAGATACACATGATAGCCGCGATAGTTATAGAGTCGTTCAGCAATACATTTATGAAAGATGACCCCCTCTTTAAAGTCATTTGGGATTAAAACACGCAGATTAATGGTAAATGGATCAGAACGACTAAATGCACCTATTGAACCTGTAGCCATCCATTGATCTCCATTCAAAACCAACTCTTTGCCAGACTCATTTTTTTCAAATACTGGAGCATCACCATCTGAGTTTCCAAGCCCACGTTTCATCGCGCCAATCAGCTGAGGCTTACTGCTGGATTTTAGAGTCCCATTATCGAAATTATAATACGCCAGCAACCCATTCTGAGGAATTATTTCAGAACCCAACTGCTGATATTTTTTCATATTAAGCCAATCTTTAAAGCCAGGAATCGCAATTCCCTTCGTTTGTTCAACAGCTTTCTCTTGATCCGCAATTTGCTGATTCAGAACAGCTACATTTTTCTCCTTCTCTTTCGTAGGAAGCATCAGCGTAGGTGTAGGGGTTGCATCATCCCAAGAGATCTGACCTGCCTCTTTTACCCGATTAAAAAAACTGGTCAGCTCGTAATAATTTTTCTGGGTAATGGGATCAAATTTATGATCGTGACACCTCGCACATCCAATCGGAAGTCCCATGATAGCCGTTCCCATGGTATTGGTCCGATCTATGACATATTCCGTTTGAAACTCCTCCTCAATGATTCCACCTTCCATATTCTGCTGATGGAGTCTATTAAAAGCGGTCGCGATAATCATATCCTTGGTAGGGAAAGGCATTAGATCGCCAGCCAGCTGCCATTGTATAAACTGGTTGTAAGGCATATTCTGATTATAAGCTTGAATAACCCAATCGCGGTAAGGCGACATATCGCGAAGTCGATCAACAGTATAGCCATAAGAATCAGCAAACCGAGCCAGATCAAGCCAGTCGACAGCCATTTTTTCACCAAAATGAGGCGACTTTAACAATCGTTCAACTTGTTTCTCATAGGCATTTGCGGCGCGATCCGAAAGGAATAAATCAATCTCCTCCAGCGTAGGAGGTAGGCCGGTGAGGTCAAGAGAGAGTCGTCGTAACAACAACTCCTTTGACGCTTCTTTAGAGGGTTGGATATGCTCCGACTCGAGACGACGGGCAATAAAATGATCTATTGAATTAACCATCCATCCAGATATATGGGCACTGGGCACACTTGGCTTTTCCGGTTTCACAAAAGCCCAATGAGGCTTGTATTTTGCCCCATGCTGAATCCATCTAACGAGGATTGCCTTTTCTTTCGAGCTAAGCACTAGGTGTGATTTGCTCGAAGGCATTATATAACTTGGATCCTCAGAGATAATCCGATGATAGAATTCGCTACCCTCCAAACTTCCTGGATCTATAGCAACTTTACCTGGAGTCTCAGGCAGAGGAGCATAAGCAAAAGACTGAATATCTAAACGAAGCCCAGCCTTCTGTTTTGTTTTATCCGGGCCATGGCAGGAGAAACATTTATCAGATAGGATCGGTTTAACATGTTGGTTATAGTCGATCTTATCAGGAAGGAGTTTTAAGGAGGCTACAATATCCGCTGGCAGCTTGGGGCCACATGAACCTAAAGCAAGAACTGCAATAAGCAATGCAAATACGGAGGCTTTCTTCTTGAAAAATACCATTACCTCTATTTTACAATTGGAGTACGTGAAACAGCAGTATCCCATTCAATTTTGGGAACTTGATATCCACCTCCATCAACATTGGTCTTAGGAAGTTCCAATCGAATTTTCTTAAGCTCATCGTCTGTAATGGCTGTCTGGTAGAGGTAAAGATGTCGCAAATTCTTAAGTATGCTAAGTGATGCCACACCTTTAGCCGTTGCCTTTGTCCCTGAGAGATTCAGATATTGTAAGTTCGATAGTTTTGTGAGTTTTGCGATACCTTGATCCGTAAGATTTGTCTTTTGTACATATAGTCGAGTCAGATTGGTTAACTGAACAAGGTCGTCAACATCATCATCTGTCAATGAAATATTGGGTAATTTCAACCAAATAAGTTGATCTGATATAGCCTTTAAAAGCGTTAGGTCTTTTGCAGAAAAAGCCTCAATAGCGACATAATTTACCAAAAGATAATTGCTGTTCTGGGCAACTGGAACAACGGTTATACCGCGTTCTCTTAACTTTTGAACAGCAGACTCAGAGGCCTTACTCACCGATGTTTCAGGAATATCTACAAGCGAAATCTCCTCATTCGATTGATCGGAAGTCAGATTCTTAAAGACTTGCTTGATCTTCTCCGTCTGTTGTATCTCGCTAACTTTTCGATCAAATGAGGCACCACCATTAATCCACCATTCCACTAAATCGATCTCTTCCTTGGTCAACTGCGGTTTTTCCGAAGGCGGCATATGATCCTTATTGTCCTTTGCAAGCAGAATTCTATTCATCAAATTGCTCTGCTCAGCTTGTCCTGCAACAATTGCGGCACCACCTTCTCCGCCCTTTAAAATTGAGGCAGGATCATCAAGCCTAAGCTTTGCTTTTTGCTTCTCAAGACCATGGCAAGCGATACATTTTGACTCAAAGATTGGCTGAATAAGGGTTGCATAGGCAGCACCATCTTGAATATTTGCAATCGGCTTATGTTCGTTTTTAACTTTACTATTTTTTGCCGAAGATTCTTTGAATAAGAAATCGGACCCATGGGTAATGGAACCTCCAAGATGACCAGTGATCAGAAGTAATATCGCCATTAGACCTGCAGTCCAAGTCAAACGTTTCTGCTTCAGATGGAGTACATAAAGCACAATCGAAGAAGCCGCCAGCGCTATGGCAAACCATTGGTGTTTGAAAATCAAACCTGGATCATAGCTTTCCGATTGGGATAATAGATATCCACTTATGCAGGAAGCTATGGCACTGAGCATCCCTAAGAACAAGGTTATTCCAATCGCATCTTTTAAGTAGCTAAATTGCTCTTTCAGCGACAATGCAATAAATAAGACCGCCAAGATCAAAATTCCAATTGGAAGATGGACCAAGATCGGGTGAAAACGACCAATAAATTCAGTGGCATTTAAAGCTAAAACGACCATAATTCGGTTAGATTATTTATTGGAAGTTAGTTTTACTATTTTTCATTATGCAAGAATATCTTTGATTACCTTACCACTTAGATCCGTCAGGCGGAAGTTTCGTCCTTGCGACTCATAAGTTAGCTTCTCATGATCGAAGCCAAGCTGATTAAGTATTGTCGCCTGAATATCATAAGCTTCTGTCTTGCCGCTCACAATGTTATAACCTATTTCGTCAGTAACACCATAGGATGTTCCCCCTTTTATTCCTCCGCCAGCCATCCACATATTAAATGCAGCAGCATGGTGATCTCTTCCTTTAAAAGGCATTTTTTTACCTTCTCTATTTTCCTGCATAGGTGTTCTTCCAAATTCAGTACCCCAGATTACCAAAGTCTCATCGAGTAATCCTCGCTGTTTTAAGTCGAGCAGCAAGGCAGTGATGGGTCGATCCACCTTTCGGCATTTATTGATCAATCCAATATCAACTGCATTCCCGGCAGAATCACCATGCGTATCCCAGCCCCAGTCGAAAAGCTGAACAAATCGAACCCCTTTCTCAACCAACTTACGGGCTAAAAGCACGTTGTTAGCAAAGCTTGTTTTGCCCGGTTGAGTCCCATACATCTCATGAATATACTGAGGCTCATCATTGATGTTCATCACGTCGGGGACAGAGATTTGCATCTTATAAGCCATCTCATATTGTGCGATCCGCGAAAGTGTCTCCGGATCGTTATATTCTGAATACTGCTCTTGATTCACTTTATTAATGGCGTCGATAGAGGCCTTCCGTAAATCACGGTCCATCCCCTTCGGATCTTTAATAAATAGCACTGGATCACCTTCACTAC
The DNA here is from genome assembly GCA_026391295.1 of Bacteroidia bacterium. Classification (GTDB taxonomy): domain Bacteria; phylum Bacteroidota; class Bacteroidia; order Bacteroidales; family Prolixibacteraceae; genus JAAFHB01. The sequence continues at coordinate 30,704 of JAPLDS010000042.1, forward strand.
GACATTGAACGCCTTGATAGACGCTAGGCAAAAATCCACTTCCCCAGACGCTCTTGCCTGCATCCGGGTTATTCCCCCCAGAGGTTAATACAACAAAACCAGGAAGGTTATTATTTTCGGTTCCCATACCATAAGTAACCCATGATCCTATACTTGGACGACCAAGTCTTGCCGATCCGGTATGCATTAATAGTTGAGCAGGAGCATGATTAAACTGTTCGGTTGTTACCGCATTTAGCATCGCAATATCATCAGCAACAGTTGCCAAATGAGGCAGATTGTCGGATAACCACAATCCACTCTCCCCGCGTTGCTTAAAGACCGCTTGAGGCCCAAGCATCTTAGGGACACCGCGAATAAATGCAAATTTCTTTCCTTCTAATAGTGATGGCGGACAATCGAGACCATCCAATTTAGCCAGCTCGGGCTTGTAACTAAAAAGCTCTAGTTGCGACGGGGCTCCAGCCATATGCAGATAGATGACCGATTTCGCTTTCCCTGGGAACATGGGAGGTCGAGCGGCAAGAGGATTCGCCGCATCAAATAATTTCTTTGACCCTGAATTACCCCAACAATTGCCGAGTAATGAGCCTAACGCTAACGCCCCAAATCCCATGGCGCCATCCTTAAGAAAATGCCTGCGGGTATATTGCTGAAGCATCGCCTGCTCAGCTTCTTTAATAAGTCTTCTAGTTTGATTATCGTCTCTCATCGGTTCTAGTTTTTATTCAGCCATTCGTCAAGGTTCAACATAGCACTGGCCACCATAACCATGGAGGCAGCTTTCGGCTTATCGGGTTTTTCTAGCTGACCTGCCATTAACGCACTTGCCTTAGCATCATTCCGAAATTTCGTATAAGAGGTGTTATATAACTCCATTAACGCATTCAGACGAGCCTTCGATATCGGTTTGTACATCATTAATTCGTACCCTTTTGCAATTTGCTGATTCACCTCTACCCCGCCAACTTCGTTTATTCGAGAAGCAAAATAGCGAGCCATAACCAGATAGGTTGAGTCATTCAGCGTTGTAAGAGCTTGTAATGGGGTGTCAGTGCGAATCCGCCTTGTGATGCATACTTCTCTTGCCCCTCCATCAAAAGTGATCATAGACGGATAAGGTGCAGTTCTTTTCCAATAGGTATATACAGCCCGACGAAACTGATCCTCGCCTTGACTTTTCTTCCATACATCGCCACTATACGGTGAACGCCAGATACCTTCAGGCTGATAAGGCATCACACTTTTGCCATACATCTTGCTGCTTAGCACATTGCTTACCGCAAGACTCTGATCTCTGATTTGCTCAGCAGATAACCGAACTCTTGGACCTCTTGCAAAAAATTTATTCATTGGATCTTTCTTCAATAAGCCATCAGTAACCTTCGACTCTTGGCGATACGTAGCAGAAAGAACAATCTCTTTTAATACCTTTTTAAGACTCCACTGGTAATCGTGCATAAATTTCCACGACAGATGATCAAGCAGCGCCCGATGGGTAGGTGGAATGCCTTGTGAACCAAGGTCTTCTAATGTTTCAGCAATTCCATAGCCAAATAATTGTTCCCACAAACGATTCACCATGGTACGAGCAACCAATGGATTTTTCTCATCGGTCAGCCACATCGCCATACCCAATCTGTTTTTTGGCGCATCAGCAGGCATTGGATTTAAAATATGAGGCACATCTGGAGTCACAACGGCCCCTTCGACAAGTCGATTACCCCGCTCAAAAACATGGGAAGTACGAAATTGATCCTTGTTATTTTCCACCATGACAGGGATAGTTTCCACAGGAGCTTCCATCAGCTCAGAGAACGATTTCATGGCGTCGTCATAGCCAGGTTTTCCCTTACCAGGAAATTTCGTTCCAAAGGCAAACCAGTCAAATCGCACCCCGGTAGTCTCATCAAGTGCCGGAATCGCCTGATTATGAAATTTAAAGTATAAGTTATGCGTTCCGGAGATTGCAGGGAGGTCGATGGTTTGAAGTTTCCAAAAAGGCGTTTGATTCGACTTAAGTGCTACTGTTTTAATCAGCTTTCCTTTTAAGCTATCGAGGTAGATATAGACATTACCTGTATTTAATCGTGCGTTATAGCGAAGCATAAGTTGTTCCTTTTGATCGAGAACAACATTCTTCAACCGGAAAGAACCTAAATTCCGAAGACCTGCAGTACAGCCTAAAAGTGCTCCATTGATATATTTATCACCCTGTAACGAATTGATTGTTGGCTGCCACGTTTTTAAGAACGTGTAATATTTCTTCCCCTCTTCAGGAGAGGCATTGGTTTTAATCCAATCAACCAAGGTGTTTAATTTTAAACTATCCACTGAATTATATTGGCGAAGTAAAGGATACTCTAGATCAACATCTTCATCTCTTGAGTTATTAAAGAAGGATAGGAACTTATAATACTCATCATGTTTAAAGGGATCATATGGATGGCTATGGCATTGCACACAGTTAAAAGTTGTCCCCATTAAGGCACTCCAGGTGGTATTTGTCCGATCCATAACGGCGGCCGTGCGAAACTCCTCGTCATCAGTTCCGCCTTCATCATTTGTCATGGTATTGCGATTAAAAGAAGTTGCAATATATTTAGCGTCATCAGGATTAGGCATCAAATCGCCAGCAATCTGCTCCTTAATAAACTCATTATATGGCTTGTCGGCATTAAAAGCTCGGATCAACCAATCGCGGTATTTCCAGATATTCCGACTTCCATCTTTTTCATACCCTTTGGTATCGGCATAACGAGCCAGATCAAGCCACAAGGAGGTCCAGCGCTCACCATAGCTAGGCGAAGCCAGGAGATCATCAACGAGATTCTCGTATGCTTTTGGCGAATCATCTGCGAGAAATCGTTTTGCGACTAATTGAGTTGGGGGAAGCCCAGTTAAATCGAGACTGACTCTGCGCATAAGCGTGGACTTATCAGCTTCATCAGAAGGGGAGAGATGTTCCTGTTTAAGTTTCTGATAGACAAACTGATCTACCTCATTTTTAATCCAACTGGAAGAGTAATCAGGAATTTTTTCAGATTTAATCTCAGTATAAGCCCAATGCTGACCCCACTGAGCTCCTTCTTTAATCCATTGAGTTAAGATTTGAATATCCTCTTTTGAAAGTGGAGTATGCTTATATGGCATTCTCTCTTCAGGATCCTTTGAGGTGATTCGTTTAATGAATTCGCTTGTCTCAGGACTACCTGGAATAATTGCAGGCTTGCCCGATTTGGTATTCGCCATGGCGTCTTCACGAAAAAGAACACTAAAACCCCCTTTTTGCTTAACGCCGCCATGACATGCAATGCAATTTTTATTCAGTATAGGCTTTACCTGAGAGCTATAATCTATTTTTTCAAGAGGCTTATGAAATACCACATAGGCAATTACTCCCAATAAAAGAGCGACTCCAATGAACAATTTTTTTGATGACAGAAAATGCATAACTGGCTTATTTAGAAAGTCCAGCGAATACGATTATGGAATTATCTAAAACCTATTCGTATACGCCACGAGATCAAGATTGGGTTAGTTTTCCAAAATTGAACTCAAGTATAAGCAATTAAAAACATTTTGGCAAATATCTGATCCCAAAGGGGGTAATAAGCAAGGAGACAAGCCGCAGAATTAAAAAGAGAAACTTAGAGCGACAGAAGCTTTAAAATTTGCAACTCCATTTTTTGAGGTGCTGTCCAAGGGGCAAAACGCTTTACCGGAGTTCCATTTTTGTCTAGGAGGAATTTGGTGAAATTCCATTTTATTCGGCCACCTAAAAAGTCTGGGAGCTGCTTTTTAAGATACGCAAATAAGGGGTGCGCCTGTTTCCCGTTTACCTTAATCTTTTCAAACATTTGAAAGCTAACACCATAATTAATCAAACAACCTTCTTGAATCTGCTTGGAATCCCCTGGCTCCTGTTTCCCAAACTGGTTGCAAGGGAATCCGCAGATAACCAATCCTTTATCACTATATTTTTGATGTAGTTCTTGTAGTCCTGCATATTGAGGAGTAAAGCCACACTTACTTGCGGTATTCACAATTAGCACAACCTTACCTTCAAGATCAGCCATATTAATTAATTCACCGCTAATAGAAACGGCGCGAAAATTGTAAAACAAACTCGGCATTTTATGTTCTGATTAGATTAAAAACTTGTTATTCTATAAAACCAACGGAAGTCCACGATAAAAATCAAGAATCTTCGTACGGAAAATAAACTCATACTTCGCTTGAAGTAAATCGGATTCCGACTTTGACAATTTCGTTTTGGCAGTATTATACTCAATCGTATTTACCAATCCCACCGCAAACTTCTCAGATGAATAGCGAAAAGCCTCACGCATAGCAGATACAGCCTTTTGATTTGACGTAAAACGATTTAAGGCAGCTATAGCATTGGTCTGTGCCGTTTCAACATCGGATCTGAGCAGTTTCTTTGCCCCCTCTAGCTCAAGACCTGTATTTAGGACCTGAAGTCTTGCATTGTCGATCTGGTACTTCGTTTGAAATTTATTGAAGATAGGGATGTTCATCTGCAAGCCAACCCCTTTACGCTGATTGTTTTTAAGCTGATCAGAAAAAGCAATGCTTTTACCATCTCGATCAGTATACTTATTGTTATACGTATCATAAACATTGGCATAAAGATTAACGGTTGGATATTGTAACCCTTGGGCCATTTTCAACTGAAACTTCGAACTTTGGAATCTTAAATCAGCACCCTTGATTTCTGGTCGCGTAAGCAAAGCTGCATTATACACCTCATTAGCTGCTACAATAGATGCCTGAGCAGAAATTTCTGGAAATGAAGGTGTTTCAATATCAAAACTCTCTTTTAAAGATAGCTCTAGCAGTTGTGCTAGTTTAAGTTTTGCAAGCTGCAACTGATTTTTTGCATTGACTAGATTAAGTTCCTCCCCGGCTGCTTGAGCTTCAATATCCAAAAGATTCCCTTTTGCCAAACTACCTGCTTCAACTTTTTCATTAATTTGCTTAATCTGAAGACGAGTTATATCTAGCTGGTTGGATGAGACCAAAACTAAGTCTTTAGCAAATAAGATCTCCAGAAAAGTAGAGGCAATATTAACAGAGATATCACTCTTGGCTTTCGAAAGATCTTCAACACTTGCTTGAAGATCTAACTCCAATTTTGAGATATTGTTCGAAATCTGAAATCCCTGAAAGACAGGCAATGAAACGCCTAATCCAAAATTTGTCTCTGAAGAGTTAATGTCTTTATAGGTATTTTCATAGGTTAGCGACCGTCCAAAGTTCATATTTTGAGACGTCTGCCCATTCAAACTAGGCAATCGCGAAAATTTCGTTTGTTGCAGTTGATTTTTTTGATATTCAGTAGCTATAGCGCCCTGCTTTATCTTGATGTTATTATCAAGTGCATAATTGATGCATTTCTCCAAACTCCAAACTTGCTGGGCCTGAATCAGCGTAGGATTAAATCCGACTAGAGTTATGGTCAGCGCAAAGAGTATTCGTTTCATAGGTATTTGGTATTAAAAATCAGATTGATGTCTAATTGATATATTTTGGTCAGCGATGCTGTTAAGTTATATTTTTTTTTCTGCCGGTTTTTTACTCTGATCAACAACGGCTCCCTTCAGACGATCACTCTTCGAGAGTCCAGAGATGATCTCCATGTTAATCCCATCTGAAATCCCTGTTTTTACAAGTCTTTTTTCAAATTTCTGAGGTGTTGTCTCAATTTCAACATATGCCGTATCCTTCTCAAATTTCAACAAGCCCTCTGGAATGGAGAGAACGCTATCGCGCTTTTCAAGAACAATATTAGCATTTGCACTATAGCCAGAGCGAATAAACTGATTCTCATTCAGCTTCACATCCGCTTTAATATCAAACTGAATTGCTCCATTATCGATCAACCCTTTAGGGGCGATGTATTTTAATACGGCGTTGAACTTCTCAGTTGCAATAGCACCAATAGTCAACTCTATATTCATCCCCTCTTTGATCTTTCCAACTTCTGTTTCGTCTACTTTCCCTTGGAAAATCATGTCATTCATATCTGCAATAATTCCAATGGTAGTTCCCGCATTAAAGGTATTCGCCTGAATAACCGAAAATCCTTCTTTCACTGGGACATCAAGAACCATCCCTTCGATGGTGGATCGAATTAAGGTATTAGTCGTCGTGGCAGAGTTTTTTGTCACCCCTTTTCTGATTAATTCCAGGTTATTTTCTGCCGCCTCAGCCTCTTCTTTGGCTGAATTAAATGTCAGCTTCGCTTTTTGAAACTCCTCTTTTGAAGTCACTTGTTTGCCAAATAAGGTGGTCTGACGATCAAAATCTATCCGCGCATCTTCAAGGGTAAGCTTCGCACGGTTAACGCGTGACTCCGCATTGTTTAGATTAACCATATCGGGGATAATTTTCACTCGCGCAATAACATCTCCATTTTTAATTTTTTGACCAGCTACAATAAAGATCTTCTCCACGATACCTGAAACTTGAGGTTTTATCTCAATCTCCTTTCTTGGAATAACCGATCCGGTGGCCACCGTCTTCTTGATAATATCGCGCACCTGCACATTTTGGATCTCAAAGATTTCGATCTTCGGTTGCGATTTCTTATACAAGAATACCAAAGTTCCAATAAACACAGCTAAAAGCAAGGTTAAACCTATGATCTTAACTACTTTCTTAAAAATACTTACGCCGTTGTTACTCATAATACTTTTACTTTTATATTCTGTTAAATTTTATTCCTCTCTTAAAGCATCAATTGGCTTGATCTGCATGGCCCTAGATGCGGGGATCAGTCCAGCAAGCAGCCCCGCTAGCACGAGCACAAAAAGCGATGATAGTGCAACCGTAAGCGACACTGAAGGATTCGTGAAAAATACGCGATCATTAGTCGTAGACGGCGAATTTTCCATCACCTTATTAACCAATTCTAAAAGTCCAACACCAATGGACAAGCCAAGGTAACCAGAAACAGTTGTCAGCACCACGCTTTCAAGCATAATCTGAGAAATAATCATCCGCGGTGTTGCCCCAATGGCACGCTGAACACCTATCTCCTTAGTCCGCTCTTTAATGATTACCAACATAATATTACTTACTCCAATTACGCCAGCCAATAACGTTCCTATTCCAACTATCCAGGTTAAAATCTGAATTCCTAGAAATAGACCATTCATTTGTTCAAATTCCTTTTCGATGTTCACGCTGTTTAAGGCTTGGAGATCCTCAGGAGCGATCACATGTTTCTTTTTAATTAACTCTTTAACACGCTCCTCAACAATGCTGACAGGCACTCCTCTCTTTGCGGTAATCGCCATAAAATTTACGGTATTACCCATATTGTAAGTCTGAAGCATGGTCGTAAAAGGCAAACAAATTGACTCTTCGGTCCGTCCATTTATATTGATAGTGGTTTCTGCTCTGACAACCCCAATAACTTGATAATAGACGCCTGAAATTTTCAAATATTCACCAATTGGATTCTCTTTAGGATCGAACATCGACTCAAAAACCTTCTCGCCGATAACACATACTTTACGTTTATCCCGGATATCTAGTTCGTTGATCCAACGACCATTTAGAATCGTTGCAGGATCTATTTTGATATAATCAGGATAATCCCCTTTAACGTTAAATGATCCATTTTTCTTCCCCCGAATAACATTGGAGCCACCGCCCCAACGACCAGTAAAGTTCCTCGGAGTAATATATTCTATCTCAGGTATATTATCTTTAAGAAACTGAATATCCTCAGAATCCATATGCCAATAACGACCTCTCTTAAATCCCTTATAGGGCTCTCCTGTCTGCTCACTCCAGAAAAATGCAGAATTAGCAGCAAATTTAGCCGTGCCCTGAGTAACCCCATTTTGAAGACCTTTGCCTGCTCCAGCCATCACAATAAGCATGAAAATACCCCAGAAGACTCCAAAAGCAGTCAACAAGCTTCTTACTTTGTTTTTAGCCAAAGCATTCCAAATCTCATTCCACCGGTCTAAATCAAACATCTCGATTTATTTTACCCTTAAGAGCGTTCGTAGATCTATTAATCATTACGTAATGCCTCAATTGGTTTAACATTTGCGGCTTTTCGTGCTGGCAGATATCCAGCCAAAGCACCTGAGACAATTAATATAACCATCGCAGTTATTGCGGTTGTAAAATCAACCGTAGGATTGCGGAAAAATATGCGCTCTCCCTCGCCTGAACCAATAGCCTGTTCTAGTCCATAATTGACCGCTTCCATAAGGCCAATTCCAAATAATAGTCCGATATATCCAGCAACAGTTGTAATTAAAATTGACTCCAGTAGGACTAATCCAATAACAGATCCAGGTGTTGCCCCAATGGCCTTCCGTATGCCGATCTCACGTGTTCGCTCTTTAACAAGGATTAGCATGATATTACTAACTCCGACAATACCGGCTATTAAAGTTCCAATACCAATAATCCAAACGAAAATTTTTATTGCTTGAAAAATTTTCATGGTTCTAATATACATGGCAAGGAGATTAAATGAGCCCATTGCACGCTTATCTTTAGGATCGAAATTATGCCGAAGCGCCATCGCTTTTCGAACATCTGCAGTAATAGAATCTGCCTCTTCGACAGTTGTCACCATTTTTGTGGTAACGGCAAAAGTATGCACACGGTCCGCGCCATTAAAGATGCGCTGAGCTGTTGAAATAGGGATATATGAGGTCCGCTCATCATCATTGCGTCGTCCCTTATCGTGGATGACACCTACAACCTTGAAGGGAACATTATTCAAGTTGATGTATTCACCAAGCGGATCAACATCTTTAAATAAAGCTAGACGAACATTATCTCCAATGACAATAACTTTTCGATAATCATTAATATCTAAATCATTGATAAAGCGACCCGATGTGACCTTCATATTGCCCATTAACTTCAACGATGGATGACAGGATGAAGTCTCAAAAGTGCCGTATTCATTCTTGTACGTATAGACAATATTGCCCGGCAGGTAATAACGGGAAGAGACCAGTTCTAAATCTAGGTTCATCCCTTTTAGAAAGGTGTAATCAGCATTATTAAATTTAACACTTCGTCCCTCTTTGAGTCCCTGATATGGCATTGATGTCTCACCAGCCCAAAGCCACATCATATTGACTGAATTGCTGGCAAACTGTGTTCTCACTCCGTTCTGAAGACCATTCCCAGAGCCAAGCAAAATCATAAGCATAAAGATTCCCCACGCGACTGAAAAGCCGGTGAGAAAGGTGCGAAGCTTATTTTTCTTTATCGTGGCAAATATTTCTTGCCAAACATCAATGTCAAACATATACCCTTTAATTACTCTGTGCTAACACGATTTTTAAAGGCCAGCAACTCGCCATTTTTTATAACCTCTTCAATAACTCCATCTTTTAATTTGATGATTTTTTTGGTCATAGCAGCGATGTCGTGCTCGTGCGTAACGATAATTACAGTTTTTCCTTGATCATTAATCTCCTTTAAAATCTCCATTACTTCCAGAGATGTTGCCGAATCAAGAGCTCCAGTTGGCTCATCTGCTAAAATAATACGCGGTTGTGAGATTAATGCTCGAGCAATAGCGACACGTTGTTTCTGTCCCCCCGAGAGCTCACTAGGAAGATGGCGAGCCCACTCTTTTAACCCTAGTCGGTCGAGATATTCTAAAGCTATCTGATTTCTTTTTTTACGACTAATCTTCTGATAATAGAGTGGAAGTGCCACATTCTCCATGGCATTCTTGAACGAAATAAGGTTAAACGACTGAAAGATAAATCCAATCATCTCATTGCGAGTCAAAGCCGCCTTCGTTTCATTCAGCCCCTGGATTAACTTACCTCCCAAGTAATAAGTCCCTCGATCATAATCATCAAGAATCCCTAAGATATTCAACAAGGTTGATTTGCCAGAGCCGGAAGAGCCCATAATAGAGACGAATTCACCCTCCTCGATATCAAGATGTAACCCTTTTAATACATGAAGGCTATTATGCCCCATCTCGTAAGACTTATGTAAGTCCTTAATCTGTATCATTTTAATATGGAATTATCAAATTTAATTGGCAATAAAAGGTGAATCAACCATTGGACACTTTCTTAGATCAAAAGTTTAATGGCAATCGCCCCTATTTCCCATCAACTTGTTAGGCAGGTTCAGGATATTCTTAAAGTTACGAAAAATAGATATTAATTAAACAAACCTTAGCCAATAAAGTTTTGTTTAGACTACCCTTTTATTGGATTCCAACCTTGAGCTTGCAAAGGAATTTCTTGCCCGATACCCGCTGTAATCAAATTAACACCTTCACTTTTATCAGTTATATAACCAATTACAGAGATGTCTGGATTATTCCGTATCGCATCAAGATTAGTAACGGGAAGCGTAAAAAGCAGTTCATAATCTTCTCCGCCATTTAACGCAGCCACTAAAGGGTTTATATTTAATTCGGCTGCCATCTTTTTCGTTTGATTATCGTATAATAATCGATCTTCATAGAGTCGGCACCCAACATCACTCTGAGTACATAAATGCAAAATTTCGGAAGAGAGGCCATCAGAGATATCAATCATGGAAGTCGGCTTAATGCCTAATTCTTTAAACAAAACAGGGATATCTTTTCTCGCTTCTGGCTTAAGTTGTCGTTCTAAAATATAATCATAGCCTTCGAGCTGAGGCACCATTTTTGGGTTCACCTTAAAAACTTCATTCTCACGCTCAAGCAATTGCAATCCTAAATAGGCACCACCTAAATCACCCGTGACGCACAATAAATCGGTATCCTTAGCACCGTTCCGATAGACTAGATCTTCCTCTTCAGCCTCACCAATAGCCGTGACTGAAATTAACAACCCCGTTAATGAAGAGGTGGTATCACCTCCCACAAGATCAACGCCATAGCGCTCACAGGCCAAATAGATCCCACTATAAAGTTCATCTAAAGCTTCGATCGACATCTTTGAGGAGACCGCAATAGAAACAGTTATCTGCTTCGGAGTGGCATTCATCGCATATACATCGCTAAGATTTACCGTCACCGCTTTGTATCCGAGATGCCTTAGTGGCACATACATCAAATTAAAATGAACTCCTTCGGTTAATAAATCCGTAGTCACGACAACTTTCTTCTGCTTAAAATCAAGTACAGCGCAGTCGTCTCCAACACCTCTTATGGTGCTCTCATTTTTCAGTTGAATATTTTCGGTCAGACGACGGATTAATCCAAACTCACCAAGCTCGGAAAGCTCTGTCTTACTTTGCGTTGCATTTGTCATCGAGGAAACAATTTATTTAAAATTTCAAGGCTCAAAAGTAGTGTTCATTTTGTATCTTTGCAATTTAATACCGGTCTAATTGAGGAAAGAGTAGGAATTTCTGCTTTTCATTTGTTACTGGTATGTATATTGAAATGTGAAATAATCATGGAAGACCAAAATAAATTATTAAAAGAGGTCACCCAGCGCGACTATAGATTTGGCTTTGTATCAGATATTGAGACTGATACAATTGTCAAAGGGCTTAATGAGGATGTAATTCGGATTATCTCTGCCAAAAAGGAAGAGCCTGAATTTATGCTCGAATTCCGCCTGAAAGCTTACCGTCGCTGGTTGACAATGAAGATGCCTGAATGGGCTCAACTGAAAATACCTGTTATTGACTATCAGGATATTATTTTTTATGCCGCTCCAACGCAACAGGCGAAATACGAAAGTTTAAATGAAGTAGATCCCGAATTGCTTCGTACGTTTGAAAAGCTTGGAATACCTCTTGAAGAGCAGAAAATGTTATCCGGAGTGGCAGTAGATGCCGTGATCGATAGTGTTTCGGTTAAGACAACCTTTAAAGAGACGCTTGCCGAACGTGGTATTATCTTTTGCTCCTTTAGCGATGCCGTTAAGCACCATCCCGACCTAATTCAGAAATACCTCGGAATGGCTGTGCCTTATAACGACAACTATTTTGCAGCGCTTAACTCGGCAGTCTTTTCGGACGGGTCGTTTGTATATATTCCTAAAGGAACTCGCTGTCCAATGGAACTTTCAACCTATTTCCGTATCAACGCGAAGAATACTGGACAGTTTGAGCGCACACTTATCATTGCCGACGACGATAGTTATGTCTCTTATTTGGAGGGATGTACAGCGCCAATGCGTGATGAAAATCAACTTCATGCTGCCATTGTTGAGATTATTGCACTCGACAGGGCTGAAGTAAAATATTCTACAGTTCAGAACTGGTATCCAGGAGATAAAAACGGGAAGGGCGGAATATTTAATTTCGTTACTAAACGTGGAATCTGCAAAGGAGAATCATCTAAGATACTTTGGAATCAGGTAGAGACAGGCTCAGCTATCACTTGGAAGTACCCAAGCTGCATTTTAATGGGTGATAATTCGATTGCCGAATTTAACTCCGTAGCCTTGACCAACAACTTCCAACAAGCCGATACGGGAACAAAAATGATTCATATCGGGAAAAACACAAAAAGTACCATTGTGTCGAAAGGGATATCTGCAGGACACAGCTCTAATTCATACCGTGGATTAGTGCGAGTAGCACCGAAGGCCATCAATGCTCGAAATTATTCACAATGCGATTCGCTGCTATTAGGCGATACATGTGGTGCGCATACCTTCCCCTATATTGAGGTAGGAAACAGCAGTTCGATTATTGAGCACGAAGCAACAACATCCAAAATTGGAGAAGACCAGATCTTCTATTGCAACCAACGAGGAATCTCTTCAGAAGATGCGATAGGGATGATTGTGAATGGCTATGCTCGCGAGGTGATTAATAAGCTCCCAATGGAATTTGCCGTTGAGGCTCAGAAACTATTATCCATAAGCCTAGAAGGCAGTGTAGGATAAGACAAAAAATAAAGTTTTACGAATTACAACACATCGAATATGTTAGTTATAAAAGATTTATATGCAAAGGTTGAGGGGAAAGATATCCTAAAAGGGATCAACCTTACCGTGAATGCGGGTGAAGTTCATGCAATAATGGGACCTAATGGTTCTGGGAAAAGTACCCTTGCCAACGTTTTGGCTGGGCACACGAACTTCGAGGTTACTCATGGAACGGCAACTTTCAATGGTAAAGATATCTTTGAGATGTCGGCCGATGTAAGAGCTAAAGAGGGACTATTCCTAAGCTTTCAATATCCAGTGGAGATCCCAGGTGTAAGCATGGTTAACTTTCTTAAAACTGCGGTTAATGAGCATCGTAAATACCGCAATCAGAAAGAGCTGTCAGCCGGAGATTTTCTAAAGCTTATGCGGGAGAAAAAAGAGATGGTTCAAATCGATTCCCAATTGACCAATAGATCGGTTAATGAAGGGTTCTCAGGCGGAGAGAAGAAAAAGAATGAGATCTTTCAAATGGCCATGCTTGAGCCAACATTAGCCATTCTCGATGAGACAGATAGTGGATTAGATATTGATGCACTTCGAATCGTTTCAAACGGGGTTAATATGCTTAAAAATAAGAATAATGCAACCATCTTAGTGACGCATTATCAACGTTTATTAGACTATATCGTGCCTGACTTCGTTCACGTTCTTTATGAAGGACGAATCGTAAAATCAGCTGGCAAAGAACTTGCCATCGAGCTTGAAGAAAAAGGTTACGACTGGATCAAAAAAGAGGTAGAAGCATAGTTATGGCAGAATTATTAGAAAAAATATCAGCCGTCGATAGGATTAGCAACATCTTTGTTGCGAATCAAACTATGGTTGGAGAAGGATTGCCTGCTTGGGTCAACCAAGCACGAACGCCTGCGCTCCAGGCCTTCCAAAAAATGGGAATCCCAAGTTTTAGAACCGAGAACTATAAATATAGCGACCTCACCCGATTATTCGAGAATGAGAATTTTCGCAGATCCTTTAAGCCTGATCTATTTGATGTCGATCTTGCCGAAGTATTTAGCTGTGACGTGCCAGAATTCGATACCCATCTAATTCTTGTTGCAAACGGATGGTACGACGAAAAAAGCACCAATAGCGAACTCTTTCCAAAAGGGGTAATCATTAAAAGTTTGCGCAAGGCCATGTTGGAAAATGCCGATTTAGTAGAGGCTTATTATGGAAAACTCGCTAAATCAAATGAAGATCCGTTAACAGCAATAAATACCATTTTTGCTCAAGACGGGGTATTTATCTATATCCCTGACAATGTGCAGATCAGCAAGCCACTGCAAATAATCAATATACTACGAAGCGAAGATGACCTTTTCGTTACCCAGCGAAACATGATTATTGCAGGTAAAAATAGTCAAGCTAAGATTATGCTTTGCGATCATACACTAACATCACAGCAATTTATTAACTCGAATATCACCGAGGTAAAGATTGGTGAAGATGCCGTAGTCGACATTTATAGCATCCAAAATCAGCATAATAAAACAGCTAGCTTTTCTGGAATATATGTCAGTCAAGATAAGGGGTCAACCTTATCCACCAATGCCATGACGCTCCATGGTGGCATTATCCGCAACAACCTTAAGATTAGTCTTGATGGTGAACATGCCTCTGCAAACATCAGTGGATTAGCCTTGTCAGATAAAAATCAACATGTCGATAATTATACAAGTATCGAGCATCTTAAGCCAAATTGCGTCAGTAATCAACTGTATAAAAATATTCTTGACGATAGTTCAACAGGAGCCTTTACGGGACGGATTCATGTATCGCCATATGCGACTAAAACCGCAGCTTATCAACGGAACAACAACGTGTTACTAACGGATGCGGCAAAAATGAACACCAAGCCTCAGCTTGTTATTGATAACGATGATGTGAAATGTTCGCATGGTGCAACAGTTGGTCGCATAAATGATGAAGCACTATTCTACCTTCAGGCTCGTGGAATTAATGAAAAAGAGGCCCGACTAATGCTTATGTTTGCCTTTGCTCACGAAGTATTAGCCGAGGTTAAGATTGATAAACTACGCGATGTAATTGATCAATTGGTAAATAAACGTCTGCGCGGCGAAGTTTCGCGGTGTCACTCGTGTGCATTAGATTGCATTCGTTAAAAAAACTGAACCTTATTCATTCGCGAAACTGTGAGTTTTGATCTCCTGAAAATACGAAAAGATTTTCCAATTCTTGACCAAAAAGTCAATGGGAAAGCATTGGTATATCTGGATAATGCGGCAACAAGCCAGCGTCCAGTGCAGGTCATCGAACGGATGAACGAGTTCTCTCTTAAGACCAATGGCAACATCCATCGGGCCACCCATACCTTTGCAAACAAAACAACTGAAGCATTTGAACAGGCTCGTGAAATTGTTCGAAGCTATTTAAATGCAACAGAATCAGCGGAAGTAATTTTTACATCTGGAACAACTGAATCGATAAATTTAGTTGCCCACTCCTTTGGAGATGCCTTTATCCATGAAGGTGATGAAGTGATCGTTACAGAGATGGAGCACCATGCAAATATCGTCCCTTGGCAAATGATGTGCGAACGGAAAGGAGCCAAGCTCAAGGTTATCCCTTTTAATGAAAAAGGGGAACTTTCTATGGATGCACTCGACAGCCTAATCACCGGTAAAACAAAGATCATAGCGGTGACGCATGTCTCGAATGTTCTTGGCACTCTAAACCCTATTGCCACAATCATTGAAAAGGCGCATCTTAAAAATATCCCTGTATTGATTGATGGGGCGCAAGGAGCTCCTCATTTTCAGATCGATGTTCAAGCACTTGACTGTGATTTTTATACCTTTTCTGGACATAAAATTTATGGTCCAACAGGCATTGGAGTCCTTTACGGAAAACGCAAATGGTTAGATCAGATGCCTCCCTTTCTTGGTGGCGGTGAGATGATCGACAGAGTGACTTTCGGTAAAACAACCTTCAATGAGATCCCTTATAAATTTGAAGCTGGAACACCAAATTACGTTGGTGCGATTGGATTAGGAGCGGCTATCGAGTATATCCAAAGCCATGATCATTCCGTAGTGCTCAAACATGAACAAAATCTGCTCCAGTTTGCAACTAAAAAACTTAAAACGATAAATGGCTTAACGATCTACGGTGAGGCCAGCAAAAAGGCGGGAGTGCTGAGTTTTAACATAGAAGGGATTCACCCTTTCGATTTAGGAACGCTACTTGATCAATTGGGCATCGCTGTCCGCACAGGAAGACTTTGTGCCGATCCCGTTATGGACCATTTCTCTGTTGAAAATATGGTCCGTTCATCCTTCTCTTTTTACAATACATTGGAAGAAGTAGAGGTATTTTACCAAGCCTTGATAAGGCTTAAAACCATGTTTTAAAAGACATAACAAGATTCAATAGACCTATCGAATGACTATAGACGAAATACAACAAGAGATAATCGACGATTTTGCAGGATTTGAAGACTGGATGGATAAGTATAGCTTGCTCATTGAATTAGGAAACGAAATGGCCCCTATAGATGTCCAATACAAAGTCGATGAAAACCTAATTCGTGGATGTCAGTCGAGAGTCTGGCTTCATCAAGAATATCTAGACGGGACGATCACCTTTGAAGCGGAAAGTGATGCATTAATCGTAAAAGGATTGGTGGCACTTCTACTGAAAATCTATTCAGGTAGAACTCCACACGAGATTTTAGCTTCTGAACCTCGTTTTATCGACGAGATTGGATTACGTCAACATCTCTCACCCACACGCTCTAATGGACTCTTGGCCATGGTTAAACAAATGAAACTTTACGCCTTGGCTTACGAGAAAATTTCAACTAAAAACAATTAAAAATGGATCCAAGAATAGATTTAATTATTGAAAACCTTAAAGAGGTATTTGACCCAGAAATTCCAGTTAATATTTATGATCTAGGGCTGGTCTACAGTGTCGATGTAGCTGGAAATGAGGCTCAAATCCTGATGACCTTAACTGCGCCAAACTGTCCTGCTGCTGACATGATTTTGGCTGATGTCGAGTATATGACAAACAAGGTCGAAGGGGTTGAGACCTGCAAAATTGAACTAACATTTGAACCCGCCTGGGAGAAATCGATGATGTCGGAAGAGGCCCGACTGGAATTGGGATTTATGTAGCATTTATGTCCCCTTATGGATCACTCTCGCCAAACATATAGCCAGCTAATTAAACAAAAGGCTTTAGAACTTGGCTTTGCAGAGTGTGGAATATCACAAGTCCGAGTGCTGGAAGAAGAGCGTGAACCCTTGCAAAAATGGTTGATAAACCAGATGCATGGGAATATGGCCTATATGGCGAATAACCTCGAAAAACGGCTCGATCCAGGGAAGCTAGAAGAGGGGTCAAAGTCCGTGGTCTCTTTGCTTATCAATTATTTTCCAACCCAGCAACAAGCTGATCCTTCCGCACCCATTATCTCAAAATATGCCTACGGAAGAGATTATCATTTTGTGGTCAGGGAAAAACTTAATGAACTTTTAACATACATCCAATCAGACCTTTCACCGTGCCAAGGGAGAGGGTTTGTCGATTCGGCACCCGTTCTGGAACGCGCACTTGCTAAAGCAGCTGGCTTAGGTTGGATTGGAAAGCATTCCCTATTAATCAATAAATATCATGGCTCATATGTGTTTATTGCTGAGCTAATTATAGATCTTGAGCTAGCTTACGACACTCCATTTACCAGCGACCATTGTGGCACTTGCACCAAATGTATTGATGCATGTCCAACAAAGGCAATCGTTGCCGATCGGGTTATAGATGCCACAAAATGTATCTCCTATCACACCATTGAAAACAAAGAAGAGGCACCTGCCGACATTCAGGCAAATTTAGAAAATCGGATCTATGGATGCGACATTTGTCAAGACGTATGTCCATGGAATAAAGTCATTACCCCTAATAAAAGCGATGATTTCAAGCCAATGCCAGGACTTTTAGAGATGACTAAAGTAGAATGGTCTGAACTAAGCCCTGAAGATTATCGTGTGAGATTTAAGAAAACGGCCTTTGAGAGAGCAGGATATACACGATTGAAACGCAACATCGACTACCTAACTAACTAATTTAATTGTATCTTTAGGAGATAGAATAATTGACATCTATTTCAAAAGATAAATGGTTAAATTCAATACCCCAGTAGCACTAAATGAGTCGGGGACTAAAATAAGTTACCATACCCAATCGATGATGATTGGTTCATGTTTCTCAGAAAACATTGGGCGCAATCTCCAGGAGTGCTGCATGCCTATTACGGTTAATCCCTTTGGAATTTTATACAATCCGTCATCGATAGCTAATTGTCTAAAACATATTATCACACAAAAGAAATTTACAGATCAAGATTTATTCGAGAGAGAAGGCTTATTTCATAGTTTTTCACATCACAGTAGCTTCTCAAATTCCAACCCTAAGACTGTCCTTGATCAAATTAACAAGCATTCACTTGAGGCATATAATAGACTAAAGCAAGCCTCGCATCTTTTTATAACTTTCGGAACAGCATGGGTATTTGAAAACAAAAAATCGGGAGCGATTGTCTCCAATTGCCATAAGTTGCCAGCATCAGAGTTCGTCCAGTACCGTTTAACTGTAAGCCAAATCAAAGAAGAGTGGATCGCATTAATTGATCAATTAAAAGCCTTTAATCCGAAACTGCACTTAGTTTTTACCGTTAGTCCTATTCGTCATCTTAAAGATGGGGCACACGAAAATCAGTTAAGCAAGTCAACCCTGCTGCTTGCTATAGATGAGCTAGTTGCGCATAATAGCGATGAGATATGCTCCTATTTCCCTGCCTATGAATTGCAGCTAGATGAGCTTCGGGATTATCGCTTTTATGCGAACGACATGCTTCATCCAAGCGAGCTGGCTCTTGAGTATTTTAGAGAAAAATTTAGTGCGGTCTTCCTTGAAAAAGATAGCCAACAAGTCAAAGAGGCCATTGAAAAATTACTTCAAGCAGCTAAACACAGACCGTTTAATGCAAGCGAAAAAATCTATCGAGATTTTATCACCTTGCAACTTGAAAAAATTAATCAGTTAAAAATACAATATCCTCATCTTGAACTTGGTTCGGTTGAAAAACTGTTTCAGGAAAAAATAGGAATTTAAATTTTTAGTTGACAATACCTTTATCTATTTTTATCGTTGACGGCAGCGACTAAAGACCATTGCAGACAATTAAAAGAATGTAATTTAAAACATGAAGTATGAGTTACCTAAAATTCGATAAAGAGGAGCTGGTAAATCTGGAGTACTCTTTACAGCGCGAATTTCTGCGAACTAACCGTTTAGGCGCCTACTCTTCCTCAACTATTTCCGGTTGCAATACCCGAAAATATCATGGAATGCTTATTGTTCAACTTGACGAACTCGACGGTGGAAAGTATGTCTTACTCTCCTCTATTGATGAATCAATTATACAACATGACACCCAATTTAACTTAGGAATTCATAAGTATCCTGGTGAATTTTACGAGCCTAAAGGGCATAAATACATTCGCAACTTTGAGATTGAGACGATTCCAAAAGTAACTTATCGTGTTGGTGGTGTAATACTTACCAAGACTCGAATGCTTGTGGAAAATTCCAACCAAGTGATTGTAAAGTACACCTTAGAGGAAGCCAATAGTCCAACCACCTTGCGTTTTAAACCCTTTCTTGCCTTTCGAAATGTACACCAACTTACCAAGGCTAATATGGTTGCGAATAGCAAATATGCCAAAGTGAAAAATGGGATCATGATGAAACTTTATGATGGCTTTCCAAACCTCTATATGCAATTTTCAAAAGAGCCTGACTTTGTTCCTGTTCCAGATTGGTCACTAAATATTGAGTACATAAAAGAGCGTTCAAGAGGTTATGAATATCAAGAGGACCTTTTAGTTCCAGGTTATTTTGAACTAGACATAAAAAAGGGGGAATCGATATTCTTCTCCGCCTCAACAGAACTTTGTGATCCTAAGAATCTTTACAAGCATTACGAGACTGAAAAAGAGAGTCGACTCCCACGAGATAGTTTCGTTAATTGTCTGCTTAACTCCGCCCAACAGTTTCGATCAGATCGGAAGGACGGACAGGATTTAATCGCTGGATTTCCTTGGTATGAATCGATCCCTAGGCAGACCTTTTTCGCTTTGCCAGGCATCCTGCTTACCAAGAAAGAGGTAGCCAGCTACGAAGCCATACTAGCAACCAATTTAGGTCGATTAAAAGACGGGCTACTGCCTAAATATGCTGGAACTCCAAGCGATTATGACGCTGCGGATGCACCCCTAATGGCCTTCAGCGCTATTCAAGAGCTCGTCCCATTTAGCGATAAAAAGACGTTATGGAAAAATTATGGCTCTGCTCTAAAAGAGATCTTATCAAGCTATAAAAATGGGACCCATTTTTATATTCATATGGAGCCTAACGGACTTATTTATGCGAAGAAAGATGGGGTTGCACTCACCTGGATGGATGCTTATATCGATGGAAGTCCAGTAACACAACGAGGTGGTCTAGCGGTTGAAATTAATGCCTTATGGTATAATGCGGTCTGCTTTGCACTAGATCTTGCAGAAGCAGCTAAAGATAAAAAGTTCATTGGTGAATGGTCAGAACTGCCCTCAACAATAGCCCAATCATTTCTGGATACTTTCTGGGATGACACCCACGAATATCTGGCTGACTTTGTTGATGGCAATTATACCGATTGGGCTGTTCGTCCAAATATGTTGCTTGCCGCTGCCTGCGCCTATTCGCCTTTAAGTAGAGAACAGAAAAAGATGATTCTAAGTAAAGTTAGAAACGAGCTGCTTACGCCGCGAGGACTTCGAACTTTAGCTCCAAACGACTTGCACTACAAAGGAACTTGCGAAGGGAATGTTGATCAACGATCTGCGACACTGCATATGGGTAGTGTTTTTCCTTTCTTAATCTATCCTTTTGTGAAAACCTATCTTGAAGTGCATAAAGCAGGTGGGTTATCCCTATTAAAGCAGATAATGGCGGTATTCGAGGAAGAGATGTCAGAACACTGTTTAGGAACACTTTCTGAGGTATATGAGGGAAATCCACCTTACACGGCTAGAGGAGCAATTTCGCAAGCCTGGAATGTAGGTGGAGTATTGAGTGCTATTTCGGCGCTTGAGAACTATAAAATTTAGAATAAGTAGCTGTCGATTGATATAAAAAATGTTTCACAACTCAGCGATTATAAGATGAAAGTTTTAATGTTTGGATGGGAGTTTCCGCCGCACATTAGTGGAGGGCTCGGCACAGCAAGTTACGGTCTAACTAAAGGATTGGCACAAATTGCCGATGTTGAGGTTCTTTTTGTTGTGCCTAAAGCTTATGGAGACGAAGACAATTCAGCTGTTAAAAAGATCATCGGTGCGAACGAAATATCCATCTCTCAAAAACGAATACATCTCGCCACAAAAAATCATAAAGTAACAACGTTAGAAGTTGAGTCTAATCTAGTCCCCTATTCTTCCCCCGAAGAATTTTGGAAACTTACCGAACAACGTTTCTCTTCACACACCCGATTTATTGAGACCGATTCAGAAGGAAAGCTCCCCTTTACCGGGAAATACGGAAACGGACTACTCGACGAGATTGCCAATTATGCCATTGTTGCTGAACAAATCGGACAAGAATATGACTTTGATGTTATCCATGCCCACGACTGGCTTGCATATCCTGCAGGCATTGCTGCTAAGCGAGTAAGCGGCAAGCCTCTGGTCATTCATGTTCATGCCACGGACTTCGATCGTAGTGGCGGAAGTGTCAATCCAAAGGTTTATGCCCTAGAACGAGAAGGGATGGAGATCGCCGATCAGATTATTACCGTCAGCAACCTAACCCGCAACATCGTCATTGAGAAATACGGAATTGATCCATCAAAGATTACAACGGTCTACAACGCTGTCGAGCCAGTAGAAAAACCGGAAAATCAAGATTCTGGACGAGGAATAAAAAAGAAAATTGTCACCTTTTTAGGTCGTATTACGATGCAAAAAGGACCTGAATATTTTGTGGAAGCGGCCTATCAAGTACTAAAACGGACAGATAATGTCCATTTTGTTATGGCAGGAAGTGGCGATATGATGGAGAAAATGATCCGTCGTGCTGCCCGACTTGGCATTGCAGATCGCTTTCATTTCACTGGCTTCCTGCATGGCGACGACGTGTTTGATATGTTTCGGATGAGCGATGTCTATGTGATGCCATCTGTTTCTGAGCCTTTTGGCATCTCACCCTTAGAAGCCATGATGTCAGATGTTCCAACCATTATTTCAAAACAGTCGGGTGTTGCGGAGATTCTTACACATGCCATTAAAGTTGATTTCTGGGATATCAATGCAATGGCAGATGCAATCTATGGGATCTTAAAATATCCAGCCTTATCAACCATGTTTAAAAAGCATGGGAAAGAAGAAGTCGATAGCCTTCAATGGAAACATTCGGCAGAGCATGTTCACAAAGTCTATTTATCGGCATTAAAAACAGTCAAAAATTAAATGATATGAAATCAGTTTGTCTTAACTTTCAGATCCATCAGCCATTTAGATACCGCAAATATCGATTTTTTGATATTGGGAATGATGCCTATTATTATGACGATTTTGCGAATGAGACCTTTATGCGCAAAGTCGCTGATCATGTTTATTTGCCTGCAAATAAGATCATCCATGATTTAATTATCAAACATAAGGGAGCCTTTAAGGTGGCCTTCTCCTTGTCTGGGACTGTTCTCGACCAGTTTAAACTCTATGCTCCTGAAGTCATTGATTCGTTCGCTCATTTAGCGGCTACAGGCTGTGTTGAATTTCTATCTGAAACCTACGCCAATTCAATGGCATCCTTGAAGGACGGGGATCTATTTGAATCACAAGTTAAAGCGCACGACGATTTGATCGAAGAGCTCTTTGGCTATCGCCCTAAAGTATTCCGCAATACGGAGCTCATCTATTCAGATGAAATTGGAGACCGCGTGCAAAAAATGGGCTTTGAGGCCATGATCACAGAAGGTGCAAAACATGTTCTGGGCTGGAAGAGTCCGAACTATTTATATTGTAATACCATCAATCCCAGACTTAAAGTACTGATGCGCAATTTTAGGTTTAGTGATGACCTATCCTTTAAATTCTCGAATAAAGAATGGAGCGAATATCCATTAACAGCTGAAAAGTATGCCGGATGGATGGTTGCCTTACCGAAAGAAGAAGAGGTAGTTACCATATTCATAAACTATGAAACTTTTGGACAGTTGCATACTAAGAAATCTGGCATTTTTGATTTCCTCAAGCATCTCCCTGAGGCTGTATTAAAAACCGGAGAATTAAAGTTTTCCACACCTTCAGAAGTAGTTGCCTCGCTCCAACCCATATCCTCCGTTCATGTGCTGTATCCGATCTCTTGGGCAGACGAAGAACGAGACCTATCAGCTTGGCTAGGGAATGAACTTCAAAAAGAAGCCTTTGAAAAACTCTATCTTTTAAAAGATCGGATGGCTCAATGCCAGGACGCTGCCTTATTAAAAGATTGGAACTATCTCCAGACAATTGATCATTTCTATTACATGTGCACTAAATTTTTCTCAGATGGAGAAGTGCATAAATATTTTAACCCATACGGAACACCGTATGAGGCCTTTATAAATTACATGAACATCCTAAGTGATTTTAAGATTCGGCTCAACGCTATTATTCCTGAAGATGAGAAACATCAAGAACTAGAAAGTCTACGGGAATTGTTTCAAGCTAATTCAAAAAAGCTAGAACTAGCAGAGCAAGAATTAAAAAAAATCCAAAAGGAGGTCACTTTGAAGGAGCCTAAAGAGACAAAAGCAAAAAAGGCTCCAGCAAAACCTGCTGATACATTAAAACCAAAAGCTGTGAAAAGCAAGAAAGCCGCTCCAAAAAAATGAGGGAAAATAAGATAACTGTTATCGGAAGTAGTAATACCGATATGGTCATTAAGGCCTCTAAGTTACCTGCTCCTGGCGAGACTATTCTCGGGGGCGATTTCTTCATGAATCCTGGCGGCAAAGGTGCCAATCAAGCTGTTGCTGCAGCTCGTCTGGGCGGAAACGTAAGCCTAGTGGCAAAAGTTGGTAATGATATTTTTGGGCAACAAGCTAAAGCACTATTTGAAGCAGACAATATTAACACAAAGCATCTGACGATCGATCCTACGTATCCTTCAGGCATTGCATTAATTACAGTCGATCAACATGGGGAGAACTGCATCGTCGTAGCATCTGGGGCAAATGGCTCTCTTACTACGAAGGAGATAGATGATGCAAAAGAAGATATTCTGCAGTCAAACTTGATTTTAATGCAATTGGAAATTCCGTTAGTGACGGTGGAGTATGCTACTGAAATAGCCTCCAAAGCAGCTATTAAGGTCATCCTTAATCCAGCTCCAGCAACGAAATTATCAGATTCGCTGTTGTCAAAACTATATATGATCACGCCAAACGAAACTGAGGCAGAACTAATTTCCGGCATTCCTGTAACCGATTTTGCTTCTGCTGAAACGGCAGCACGTTATCTGGCCTACAAAGGTATCCGCGTTATTGTTATCACGATGGGTAGCAAAGGAGCCTTGGTATTTAATGACAATAAAGCGATTATCGTAAGTGCTCCAAAAGTAGAGGCAGTCGACACAACGGCTGCTGGAGATGTATTTAATGGAGCCCTAGCAGTGGCCATCTCAGAAGGTCTAGATCTTAAAGAAGCGGTGGAATTTGCCTGCAAAGCCGCCTCTATCTCAGTAACACGAATGGGAGCGCAAGCATCAGCCCCTAGCCGATCAGAAATTAGCTAAACTCAAACGAACCTCAAAATCTATCACATGAACCTTTCGGTTAAATCATTAATCCTTACTGGGCTCTTGTTGCAAGTACTAATTCAATCAGGTATTGCACAAACAGTTTTGCCTGCTAGCCAATCCATTTCGGCTAGGCTATTGCAAGACAAAATCGCAGGGGGATGGGCAGGTAAGATTATTGGAGTCACCTATGGCGGCCCCACTGAGTTTAAAGCCCAGGAGAAAACTTATGATGAGCCCATTACATGGGTTCCTGCAGATGTAATTGGCTCACTTGAACAAGATGATCTCTATGTTCAACTCACGTTCCTAATGACCATGGATCAATATGGCATCGAAGCTCCATCAAAAAAATTCCAAGAATTGTTCGCTAAAGCGGGATACGAACTTTGGCATGCCAATGTACAAGCAAGAAAAAACTATTTCGATAGCATTTTCCCGCCCATGTCAGGCCATCCCAAAAATAACATCCATGCGGACGACATCGACTTTCAAATAGAAGCCGACTACATTGGCTTTATGTGCCCAGGCATGCCTCAGACCTCAAATCGAATTGCGGATAAGATTGGTCATGTTATGAACTATGGCGATGGTGTATATGGCGGTGTTTTCCTAAGTGCCTTATATTCTCAAGCCTATTTCGAGAGCAACATTCGCACTTTGGTAGAGAAAGCACTACAGGCTTTGCCAGCCAAAAGCGAATATGCTAAAATAATCCACGACGTATTAATCTTACACGATCACTATCCTAAAGATTGGCGAGCAGCTTGGACTGAACTAGAGGCAAAATGGGGAACTGAGCATATCTGTGATGCTGGAACGACTTCTAATATTGACGCAAAATTTAATGGCGCTTTTATTGTAATGGGACTCTTATTTGGGGAGGGAGAACCACTAAAAACCATGGAAATAGCCACACGTTGCGGTCAAGATTCCGACTGTAATCCATCAAATGTTATGGCGGTGCTAGGCGTTATCAAGGGCTTTAGTGGATTACCAATCGACTACCAAGAGGCGATGCGTAAAATGGGAGATTCGCTATTTATTCATACCAACTATTCGTTCAATAAAGCGGTTGATCAAACCCTTAAATATGCGAAAGAGCTCATTGTTAAAAATGGTGGAACTATAACCTCAAAGGAGATCAAAATAAAAACTCAGGTGCTTAAACCTTCTGCCTATGAAGCATCATTCCCTAAGCTAATTTACGATAAAACGGTCGAAGTAAATGACCAGAATGGATGGACCTTTAAAGGAAACTGGATGGCCTTTAATAAAGACAATCCTAAAGCCAAATTTAGCAATCATGCTGGTGATGAAGCTAGATTTGATTTTGCTGGAACTGGAGTATCCCTAAATGGCAATTGGTTTAAAGACTGTGGACAAGCCGATATTTATTTAGACGGAGCATTCGACCGAACGATTGACACCTATTTTTTCTTTGCAAACCAGACGCACAATAATATGGACCTCTATCATATTACAAACCTAAAGCCAGGGAAACATACACTTAAAGTAGTCGTTAAAGGGACTAAAAGAGCTGAAGCCACTGGAGAGAATATATACCTAACCAAAGCTATTGTGTTTAAAACTGGCTCAAAACGGAGTGAGAGTTTTAAATTTTCATTCCAAAAATAACCTTGATCTAAAGAGATAAAAACAAAATACTACAACCCTAAAATAGATCAATCCGAAACAAAGAATCCTCAAATAAACCTTATCTAAACCACTAACTTGTATGTACATTGTAGAAAATTATTCCGTTGCCGTCATTCTCACTCTGATAACCATGTTATGCTGGGGATCTTGGGCAAACACCCAAAAACTAGCAGCAAAAACGTGGCGTTTTGAACTATTTTATTGGGATTATGTATTGGGCATACTTCTATTTTCATTGCTCATGGGCCTAACACTTGGAAGTTCTGGAGCTCAAGGGATGGGATTTATTGACAACTTACGTCAGGCCGAATGGTCTAGCATTGGGAAAGCCTTAGCTGGAGGAGTCATCTTTAACCTTTCAAATATTCTAGTGGTGGCCGCTATCGCAATTGCAGGAATGGCTGTCGCATTTCCTGTTGGCGTTGGGATAGCGCTAGTATTAGGAGTAATTGTGAATTATATTGGGAACCCACAAGGGGATGCGGTACTTCTTTTTAGCGGGGTTACACTTGTTGGAATTGCCATTGTGCTTGATGCATTTGCCTATAGAGAAAAAGCGGCGCAATCACAAACCGTCCCTGCCAAAGGGATCATCATTGCGGCTATTGGCGGTATATTAATGGCCGTATTTTATCGTTTTGTTGCCGAGTCAATGGCTAAAAATCTGATAACACCTGAAGCCGGACTGCTGACCCCTTACTCGGCTGTATTTATTTTTGCCTTGGGAATCTTAGTTAGCAACTTTCTTTTCAATACCATCTTGATGAAAAAACCAATTGAAGGAGAGCCTGTAACGTATGCTCAATATTTTAAAGGGGGGATTAAGGAGCACATAACGGGTATCGCTGGCGGAACGATCTGGTGCATAGGGATGTCGCTTAGCATTCTTGCAGCTGGAAAAGCAGGATTTGCAATATCCTATGGTCTGGGACAAGGTGCCACCTTGATTGCGGCTCTTTGGGGTGTATTTATCTGGAAAGAATTTAAAAATTCATCTAGGAAAGTCAACGTTTTGCTTGCTTTGATGTTTGTGCTTTTCGTGGCTGGCTTAGGATTAATAATCCTTGCTGGGAGCTAAAGAACGGCTTCTCCAAACAAGTAGCTATTTTCATCGTCTCCTTTGCGCTCAAGAAGTCGAACTTTATGGATCGCATTTTTCTGCGCCCCTGCAAGTTTGAATCGGACAGGGATATAATGTTCTCCATAACCACTTGCGACTCCATGTGCAACTTTCTCCACAAGGACATCTTGAGTCTTCCCGATAAAGGAATTAAAATAATCAATCTTATTCTCAACCGAGAGATCTCTTATCTGAAGTGATCTTTCGGTTTTCACTTTCTCGGGGAGATGATTCTCAAGTCGCTCAGCTCGTGTTCCCTTTCGAACCGAATATTTAAACGTATGGATATGGCTAAAATTAAACTCCTTAATGGCCTCTAATGTTTGTCCAAATTCCTCTTCCGTCTCGCCAGGAAAGCCAACGATAATATCTGTTGTGAAATTAAAATCAGCATAAATAGCTCTAAACTGAGTTACAGTCTTGCGAAACTGTTCTACATCATACATGCGGCGCATCCGGAGTAATGTTTTGTCGGAACCACTTTGTAGACAAAGATGAAGATGAGGCATTAACTTAGGATGGGCAAAGAGTTTCACAAAATCAGGACCAAAGCCATCAGGCTCTAATGATGAAATTCGAACCCTAAAATCACCAGGGACTTCTAAGATCTGAGCTAACAAATCTTCAAATCGAGTAGCTCCATCGCTGTATCTTCCAATGTTAACTCCGGTAATAACAATCTCTTTAAAGCCATTCTCAACTGTCTTCCGAATGCTCTCAAGAACATC
The DNA here is from genome assembly GCA_026391295.1 of Bacteroidia bacterium. Taxonomy (GTDB): domain Bacteria; phylum Bacteroidota; class Bacteroidia; order Bacteroidales; family Prolixibacteraceae; genus JAAFHB01. The sequence goes on from JAPLDS010000042.1 coordinate 58,972, forward strand.
GGCCACTGGTCGCGAAACAGCATTACCGCGAACCATTGGAATGATACAAAACGTGCAAAAATTATCACACCCATCTTGAATCTTAACGGCACTTCGGGTATGCAGACTTTTCTTGACGGGCTCATACCGAAAAACATCTTGTGGTAGCTGATCAGGGTGCGCAATCTCACCAGAGAAATGGGCATCAACGAGAGTCAAAATAGAGCTCTTACGACTGTTTTCTACTACGAAAGTGATATTCTCCTGACTTTCCAGTTTCTCCTTGAAATTATTAGCCATACAGCCCGTAACGACAACAACCGCATTCTTAGCTTTGCGCGCAGTCTGACTAATGACAGACCTAGACTTATGATCACTTTGGTTTGTGACGGTACAGGTGTTCACAATCACCACATCAGGAGATTCATTATAATCGACAAGCTCATAGCCGGCCTGACTAAAATCTGTGACTAAAGCATCTGTTTCGTATTGATTAAGACGGCAGCCCAAAGTTTTGAAGGCTACTCTCTTTTTTTCGTTTAGGATCACGCGGTTGGTCTAATTTAAATTTTATGTCGATTGTTATGCTGGTACAACTTCGCCGCTCAAAGATAAGAAAGCCGCGTCAGTAATTTTAACACTGATAATCTTACCCATCAGAGAGTCATCGTGATGATCTAATCTAACAATGATTCGCCCTTCGTTGATACCGGTCATGAAACCAGTCTTTCGATCGGTCCCATTGATCAGAACTCGCATCGTTTTTCCCTCCAGTGTTTTATTGTATTCGAGCGAACAGGCCTTCAAGGTTTGAGACAATCGGTGCAAACGATCTTTCTTATCGTCTGATGACACCTCGTCTTCCCAACGGAAACTTGCTGCACCCGGCCTTGGCGAATACATGGCGATATAAGCCATGTTAAATTTGAATTCTTCAAATGCAGCGGTGGTATTTTGAAACTCGGCTTCTCCTTCTCCTGTAAAGCCGACAATAATATCGGTAAAAAGGGTTGCTTGAGGGATTAATTCACGAATATCATCAACGATACTCCGGTATTTCTCCATCGAATGACGACGGTTCATCTTCAACAAGACGCGCTCATCACCACTCTGCATCGGCAGGTGTATCTGCTTGGCAAGACAAGCATAATTTGCAATCACCTCAATAACCTCACGGTTCATATCTTGCGGATGCGGAGAGGTGAAATAGACCCAAAACTCTTGGTCCGAGGTATTCCCGTATTCACCAATCTGACGCAACAATTGAGCAAATGTTATCTCTTCGCCATTCTTATCTAAGCCATATGAATTAACGTTCTGTCCTAGTAGCGTAATCGACTTATATCCTTGGTTCACTAAGTGACGAACCTCATCAACAATCTCTTGCGAAGGGCGAGAGACTTCCCGGCCACGGGTGTAAGGAACGGCACAAAACGTACAGAATTTATCGCATCCATTTTGTATCGGGACATAGGCTTCGTAGGTCGATTGATATTTCGGCTTGATATTCCACATCGCAGCGATATGCTCATTCTTTGGCATAATCGGCTGACGCATCTTTAATCCAGCTGGAGTTACTACGCCATATTCTCGAATCATATCGGGAAGCTGGCCTAGTTCGCTCATCTGAAAAATAAGATCAAAAGTCTTCAGGAATTTATCTTTATCGGCAGGCAATAAACATCCAGAGACAAAGGTTATCAGATTCCGTTTGTTCTTCCATCTGTTCCACTGCGCTATCTTATTGTAAACTTTGTCGATTGGTTTTTGACGCACAGAGCAGGCTAGAATGCCCAGCAAACTTGCCTCTTCTTCGTTATCGGTTTTATGATACCCCATCCCCTCAAGAACAGCACTAACCCTTTCGCTATCCGCGAGGTTCATTTGGCAACCCAATGTAATTAAGTGGTACTTCACACGAATAAAGTTAAGTTATGGTTCAAATGATGAATGGTTAGAATAGGAAACGCCATTAAAAATAAACTTCGCAATGAATTTGATCGCGACTAAATCCTTTGCCTTTTAATATCTCAAGTGCATCAAAGATCATTTCACTATTGCCGCACAAATCAAATTGAGTGTCAGGAGCAAATGTACAAGTCTTTAAATATCCCGTTAATCGGCCATGATAATCACCCGTTTTCTCGCGACTCGTGCAAAGTACATAACGACTTTTCTCATATTCATGACTATCATAAGCCTCTTCAAGAGTTTTCACACCATGAATTAACCTATAGTCAATATTCGGATAAGTGCGAATAATGCTACGAAATGGTGCAATACCCGTTCCACTTGCAATAAAAACAAATTTCCCCTTCTCTGCTTTTCCTGGTTCCATGCCAAATTTACCAAATGGACCATGCACTTCAAGCATCCGTCCAATTTTTAATCGGCGTAACTGAGGAGTAAAATAACCATTCTGCACCTCTTTGATTAAGACTTCTAGGTTTTCTTCATTCTCGCCGCTGTAAATCGAGTATTCACGACTCTGGTTTCCGCCAACGATACCTAATGAGATATGCTGCCCAGCTTTAAAGGCAAAACGAGCCTTAGGTAATCTTATTGAAAATGCATTACCTGTTAAATGTCTAATCTCTAATATTTTGTAGAAGCTTTCGTCCGTTTCATGATCGTGCCTCATCAAAGTCATCATATGCTTAAATTTTGGAAAGCAAAATTAACTATTTATTTCTTTTGCGGATCACCCTCTCTTCTTTCCTCAAAAGAGAAACGATACACCTTATTAACCTATAAGAAATCGATTTGTTTTACTTTTCTATCGAAAAAGACAAAATTTGCCAAACTCTTTACAATTGTCAGAACCTTGAGTAAGTTTGTATGTTTGATAATTAAAAAATAATAATGGCTAGACCAGCAGAATATTCAAGAGCCGAGATCCCCCTCTTTGCAGTAGAAATAATCGAAAATCTCGAGATTTCGCCTGGTGTATTTGTCCTTTCATATCGACAAAAAGTTGATTTTATCCCAGGTCAAGTAATTAAAGTAGCCCTTGATAAGCTTCAGCCTCCTCGAATTTACAGTGTTTGCAGTGGCGACAATTCCGAACTAGTAAGTATCCTTTACAACATTAAAGAGGAGGGTTATCTAACTCCCAAATTGGCAAAAGCTGTGGCTGGGGATAACCTTTTCGTCTCCTTACCTTATGGAAGTTTTCATGGAGACCATGATCCGGCCTATTGGATTGCCACAGGAACCGGAATATCGCCCTTCTATAGTATGTTTCAATCTGGATTGTCTGACCAGAAAACGCTAATCCATGGTGTTAGTCACCTCAACCAATTCTATTTCGAAGAAGAGCTCTCATGGGCCTTAGGGCCGAAATACATAAAATGCTGCTCGCAAGAACAGGATGAGTCAACCTTTGCAGGGAGAGTTACAGAGTATCTTTTATCCTTGGATAGCCTGCCGAAGGATTATAAATACTACCTTTGTGGTAAATCCTTGATGGTCGTGGAGGTACGTGATATTCTGATAGACAAAGGAGTACCGTATGCTCAGATTTTTGCAGAGATCTATTTCTAAGCAAAACAACTCAAGAAGCTCTATTTTATTCGCGTATGGTACTGAAAGATCAACTTTTCGGCAAAGACTTAGAAGAACTACAACAGGTTAGCTTATCACTAGGATTGCCAAAATTTACAGGCAAACAACTAGCCGACTGGCTATACAAGAAAAATATTCACTCCATTGACGAGATGAGTAATCTCTCAAAGAATGCCCGTGATCTACTCAATGAAAAGTACGAATTTGGACTCTCAGCACCATCAAAAATTCAGACTAGCATAGACGGGACCAAGAAATATCTCTTCCCAACAGCGCTTAATAAGTTTATTGAAACAGCTATGATCCCTGATGAGGATCGAAAAACTGTTTGCGTTTCAACACAGGTAGGGTGTAAGATGGGGTGTCTATTCTGCATGACAGGCAAACAAGGATTTCAAGGACAATTAACTGCGGGTGAGATCGTCAATCAGATCCGAAGTATTGACGAAAATGGGGAGGTTTCAAACATCGTCTATATGGGGATGGGCGAGCCATTTGATAACCTTGAAGCCGTCCTTAAAAGTTTAAAAATTCTTACTTCCGATTGGGGCTATGCCATGAGTCCACGAAGAATTACGGTTTCTTCTATTGGCATAATTCCGGCCATGATTCGGTTCTTAAATGAGAGCGATGCTCATCTAGCTATCAGTCTGCATACCCCTTTTGATGAGGAGCGACGTAAGCTAATGCCAGTTCAGATTGC
>JAPLDS010000042.1:63274-130778 GCA_026391295.1 Bacteroidia bacterium
TCGAATATATCCTATTTAAAGGGCTGAATGACACCGCATATCATGTTCGTGAGCTCTCAAAACTACTCGCCGGCATTAAGTGTAGAATCAATCTTATTAGGTTCCATCCTGTTCCTGGGACACCCTTAGAAAGTCCTGACGAGGAGACCATCACCATGTTTAAAGATCTCCTGAACGCAAAAGATATCACAACCACGATCCGAGCTTCGCGTGGTCAGGATATTTATGCCGCATGTGGATTGCTGTCGACAAAGGAACTTAGTGCCACAAAACCATAATACGCAAACTGACAATCTCCAATAAATAAAACTATCGCTTCTCGAGACTCTTATTTTTAAAGCTTGAGATGTCGATCAATCCTTGCGTATCGTCATCAAAACTAATCGAAATGCTATCGCCTTTTAAGGTTACTGGTAGCTCATTAGAGATCTGTGATGACCCGATGAAAATATTCTCACGGCCAGCAACGGTGAAGTAGTAAAAACTATTCCCATTCTTGATATCCGAATTGATCCGATTCACAATGGAGTTAAGAATCAACTTTCGTGAATTACCTTTGACATTGATCTTATTACCTGCCATATTAAAGGCATTCTTGTAGGCCATTAAAGTCTCTGAAAGTGTATTTCCAACACCCACGATGGTATAGTCTTCGATAGCGACCATCGCAAACATCTTAACCAAACCACCGTCATCTTTTAAGGTCATCACATAGGTTGGGATATTGTTAATGTTATACGGCACAGGCTGTGAGGCGGAGAATCTTTTTTCTTGAACTTTCCCTCTTGCTGATTTCTGAGCTGCCAACTCTGTAGCGCCACTTTGCTTATACCAAACCGATTTTTTTGTTCGAGTATCTACTAAGACAAACCCCACTGTAGCCTCGTCAGCACCCACTGAAGTAAGACCGGTATACCAATACGACTTATTATCTTCCCCATATACCAAGGTTAAATCTTGCGTGGTTTGTAATTTACTCTCGTTTGAGAAGTTCCAATACCCTTTGACAAAACGGCCCCAATCATTCAACTGTTTTTCAATAAAAGCCTCCGGCTGAATACGATCAACCCAAGTTGGCACATTGGCTATTCCATACTCTTCACACTTACCACTTTCGGTATTAACAAGGACAATACCTACTGCATCTTCGCCATAGAAGCCAATTTTCTTTTTATACTTTGTGATCACCCAAAAAGGGACGCCCTCATCGTTGATCTCAAAGCTATAATCTGTCAGACCAACATTATAATACCCATTTAAATATAGATGCCGCTCTAAAAAGTCGCTGAAGTAGCCCTCTGGCTGATATTTAATTCTAATTTTTTTTCCTCCTGATTCTTGAACAAGCTTCACATCGCGCTCATTTGAAGCATTAACCATCACATAACCATTGGTCCCTAATTCATTCTGATACCACATGAAAAAACCAGAATGAAGTAATGGAGCAACCCAGTAAAGTTCATTTTTTACTTTTTGAATATGAAAAGTTCCCAAGCGAACTTGACTCCCTAAGGCCGGTTGTGCTCCAAGCACCTTGTCACCTAATATATTTGCCAAGGACTGATCCACCACACGAATCTGCGATAAAGCGATAGGAGGCATATGGTTTGACAGGCTCTCGCCAATTTCGACTTCCCCAATTAAATTGCGATATTCTGACGTGCGTAAAAATGGCGATGATGTTACAATAGGCAATACTGCTGCATATAGGAATAGAACGAATAAGATGACAACTGGCGCTTTGCTATTTGGCTGCACCTGAAAAGTCTGCACTCCACCTTTCATCTGCGGAATCAAGGTCATGTTAAAGGCAATCCAGATCCCGGTTAAAGCGGCTAATGCCACAGGAACACCCCAGAAACCATACGCAAGAACTGGCATTCCAGTATATAGAATAAAAATAGCTGCAACAAACATGACGGCCAGAACGGATAGCTTTTTCATCGATGGGGTATTTAAATTATTAAACCATAAAGTTAATGAAACAATCGCAGGAAGTAATATAAATTAGAGCATGTATAATTATTCACTCATAAATTGAAATTTCACGGAACCAAAATTATCAGGCTTCGTCTTTTCCGCCTTCGAGATCGAACCTTTTAACTTGCCATCCTTGGCAGAAGTGACACGAATCTCTCGCCAAGAGTAGGCGCCCTTCTCATAATCAAAAGTCTCACCGTCATCGTCGTAAAGTTTATAAACAGCCTCTTTTTTGCCATAAAACCGGATGATTAGGTCCCTTTTCTCTTGCGATTTTAGCGAAAGCTGTGGCGTTTCATACATCGGAATAATTCCGCCATCTCTAACATAAACTGGGATCTTATCTAGTCCAGGGGCCACTTTTATGACTTCTCCCTCACCTGCTAGTTGACCCGTATAAAAATCGTACCAACGGCCTTTTGGCAAGACTACTTTTCGCTCTCTCTCTCCTGCAAAAAGAGGGGCGATCAATAAATTATCGCCAACCATAAACTGATCTTTGATCTCTTTTCGAGTTGCTTTAGCATAAGGATTATCTGTTGAACTTAACTTCCCTGCGACTATTTCAGGTGCCGAATAAAAACCAGCAAGGAGGTTCATGGCCCGCATAGGGGGTCTTCCATAAAAGGAATACTCTGCAAAGCATGTATAAATATACGGTATCAATTGCATTCTTAGTTTTGCTACGTCGGCAACCTGTTTTTCAACTTCTGGAAACGACCAAGGCTTGGTCCCATCAGACCAAGCATTAAGCATCGCCAAGGGGGAGAAGCAGACCGTCTGCATTCGACGAAGCCACTCTTCAGCTGTTGGAGAGCTCCGTACTTCGGGAGTCCATAACACCCCGATAAATGAGCTGTTAATCAACGCAGTGATAAAATCACGATGACTGTAATAATCGTTATAAATCACATATGGATACGAAGATCCACCGGCATTCGAAGCTCGTACCAATCCATAGGTTCTTCTATTTTGTTCTCGATAAAGCTGAGTCGTCATCTTCTGCATCATCACCCCATAAAGCTGGCGCATCTGCTCAGCTGGGATGCCAGATGGAAACCTGGTCACATCAGACCAAAGCCAATTGTCGAAACCATCGTTCTCGTCCATTTTAAATCCACTAACGCCAAGATCAAGTTCGTGCTGCTTTAGATGATCTCCAATGATTTTATTTGTCTGAGGCAGCCCATAATCAGGGATAAATCCATTCCAAACGGTATGAGAGGCGGTGAATGGCTTTAACTTCTTAATAAGCTCTGATTCGGGAGAGATATACGGGTTCATCCAAAGATTCGTTTGGACACCTTGATCTTTCAGCTGAGCCATAAATTTTGCAGGATCAGGGAATCGCCCTTTATCCCATTCGTAGGTGCATGGATATGATTTACTTTGCCATCCTGGCTCAAGTCCAATAACGGACAAGGGGAATTGATGTTGCTTAAACTCTTTTACCTCATTTAAAACTAGACTATCGGAATAAAGCGTGGGTGTGCGGTGCCAAAATCCTAACCCCCATTTAGGTGGCAAGGTTCCACCTCCATTGAAGAGGTTGAATCGACTGACTGCATCTAGTGGTGTAGGTCCTCCAAAAACTAAAATCTCGACTCCTTGTGCAGGTATCAAGACCGAGATATTGTCGGAATAAGGCTGTGCACTCCATGATTTATCGGTATTCCGATCACGAGCATCCATCGGCACTTTACTCGTGGCACTTACTGCGGTACCCACCCAAATATCGATATACCGTGCCGAGTTAATAAAGACTCCGTACCCTTTTGATGAGACATAAAATGGGACCGGTGCATGGCTTCGTCCGTTATCAGTACCTCCATAATGGTCCATATGAAGACGAAGAATCTTTCCGCGTTGCTCAACTGTTTTGAAGTTTAGACCAAGGCCAAAGATTTGCTCTCCTACTTCTAGCGGAAGCTGGAGATAGGTCTTTCCATCAAATATGGTCGCTTTAATCTCATTCTCCGACAACGGAAAAGAGAGGTCACCCATAGCGGTTAACGCATCAGTTTTTGGCTTGACCTGAGAGACTGAAGTTAGATTTATCTTTTCAGGCTGGCCAGCTTCAGCCGCCCAAACACCGGCTGATTTTTTTGTCCAATGCAGCGGAACATCTTGCGCATAAGTCTGAATGAAAGGAGATACTAACAAGATTAAAATTACAAGACGACGTAATCTAATCCATTTAATAGGGTTGATCATAGGTGGTTATTTAGGTTAATAGGTTACAAAAGAGCCATGATTAAAATATCACCATTCAAAATGAGAATATCGCAATCATGGCTCCAAATTTAGTTGTTAAAAAACAACTTATTTAACAATCAATTTAATTTTCGTTCATCATCTTGATTCTTCTCAAATTCCTTCTCCGTTTGAACTTCAAGCGGATGATATAATCAAGATAGTACAATGCTGGCACAAGAATCAAGGTCAAGAATGTGGCAAAGCTAAGTCCAAAGATAATGGTCCAAGCCAAAGGTCCCCAGAAAGCCACATTGTCACCTCCAAAATAGATGTGAGGATTAAGCTCCGTGAACAACGTCACAAAATTGATGTTCATACCAACAGCCAACGGAACAAGTCCAAGCATGGTGGCAGTTGCAGTCAAGACAACTGGCGTGATACGTGTTCTTCCAGCCTGAATAATGGCATCACGCGTCTTTAATCCTCGCTGCTTCATCACATCACAGAATTCAACGATCAGAATCCCATTCCGAACCACAATACCTCCTAAAGCGACAATCCCTAAACCAGTCATCATGATAACGAGATCCATTTTAAACAGCATCACCCCAAGCAGAACTCCTATGATACTAAACAGTACCTCGCTTAGAATAATGATGGTCTTGCTGATCGATCCAAACTGGGTGATCAGGATAAAGAAGATGATGCCGAGTGCAATAATCATGGCTTTCATTAAGAACATAGAGGTCTCCTGCTGGTCCTCCTGCTCTCCAGTTAACTTAAATTCAGTCCCTTCATGCTTATTAAATTTCAACGCCTCCTTTTTAATCAAAGGGACAATATCATTTGCAGCATAACCTGAAAGAACGTTCGAATAAACCGTAATAACTCTTTTCTGATTAAGTCTTTTAATGCCGGCGTATGAAGTCTCATATTTTATCTTGGCTACCGTTGAGAGCGGAACGCTCTTCAGAAGACCCGTATTCATGTCCCGGTAGGTAATCTGCAAATTGATTAGCGAATTGATGTTATCCCGAGTAATTTTGTGATAACGCAAGGTTATTGGATATTCATCTTCGTCTTGCTTAAACTTAGATACTTCTTTGCCAAATAAGGCAGTCCGTATTTCCATTCCGATCTGTCCGGTGGAGATTCCCTGACGCATAGCGCGCTCCCGATCAATGTCAATAGTTATCTCCGGTGAGTTCATCTCAAAGTCGGCTTTAAGCTCCTCAACACCTGGAATCCGCAGTGAGTCGAGATACACCTTAAACGCAAAAGCATCAGATACTAAATTCTCCAAATTCTGACTAGTGACCTCGATGTTGATTGGCTTACCTGTCGGAGGACCATTACTATTCTTGTTCACAGTAATCTCTGCACCAGGGATACGACCCACACCTTCTCTGATCATATTCATATATTTAGTGGTAGAGATTCCTGTTGTACGCCTTTTGTTCTCGATGAAATTAACCGAAACTTTTCCTTTATTAAACGCGTTACCTGTCGAAGCAAATCCTTGCTCTTCGGCCCCAATGGTAACATTAGAAATAATCGACTCAACATCTGCGTTATTCCGTCCTAGCACCTTATAGACCCTGGTCTCCGCAATTTTTGTAACACTATCAGTTACTATTTGATCGGTACCTCCTGGCATCTTAATATAGACATACACGTTATTCGGATCATTCTCCGGGAAGAACAAAACTTTTGGCTTAACAATGCCAACAAGAAATAGGGTAAAGAAGAACAATGCCACCATAGAGGCAAGCATCCACACAGCCCGATTCCCTTTTAGGACCTTTCGGATAGTTCTTTCATAAGCATCCATTAACGAAGGCCATAATCTCTCCTGAAACCCTAAGATCCAAAAACGAATCGCATAGTTGTAGGCCACAATAAGTATTATGGCAATCACGAGGAAGTTAGCCAATCCATAAGATTTTGAGGTATAGCAGACCAATGAAACTCCGAATGCACCAATTAAATACTTCCGCATCTTACGCCATGACTTCTGGTTATCAACTTCGGCATCATATTCGTGTTGCATAAAGGAGACCGCAAAAACTGGATTAAAGATATAAGCCACAAACAAGGAGGCAAATAGCGTAATGATTAAAGTCACTGGCAAGTAATGCATAAACTGCCCAACGATTCCTGGCCAGAATGCAAGTGGGAAGAATGGTGCCAAGGTTGTTAAAGTACCCGATAGGATCGGAAGAAAAACCTCACCAGCAGCCATCTTAGCGGCCACTTTAATATCTGGATTATTCCGATGCAATCGATGGGTGTTCTCTATGACGACAATTGCATCATCTACCACAATCCCAAGGGCAAAAATAAACCCAAACATCACAATCATGTTCATGGTAAATCCGATACCTGGCAGGACTAAATAAGCCACTGCCATCGATAGTGGAACCGAAAGACCCACAAAGAATGAGTTGGTGAAGCCCATAAAAAACATCAATACAATCGTTACTAGAATAAATCCAATGATGATGGTATTATTAAGCTCTTCAAGGGTATTGCGTGTCAACAAACTCTGATCCCCCGTAACAGAAAGGGTAAGATCCGTAGGGAAAACTTTTCCTTTTAGTTCATTGTCAATAATATCTTTAATATGATCCGAAGCATCTAAAAGGTTTGCTCCACTCTTTTTTATCACATTCAAGGTGATCACATTATTGCCATCTAAACGAGCAAAACTCTCTTGCTCTTTAAAATCATCCTTAATATCAGCTAAGTCACTCAAGCGAATAAAAGCACCGCTAGACGAATGAATAATTATGTCTCTTAAGGCTTGCACTGTTTGGAATTGCCCTTTTAAGCGAACCGTATTTTTGGTCCCATTGGTGGTGATTATACCTCCAGAAATGGTAATATTTTCCCCTGCTACGGCTCTTTCAATATCGCTAAACGTAACTTTTGCAGCCTGCATCTTAAAGATGTCGGCCTCAATCTGTATCTCGCGTTCCAAGGCACCAACTATATCGACACGAGTGATCTCTTTTATTCCTTCAAACTTATCCTGTGCCACATCGGCATATTTCTTAAGCTTATCCAGACTATAGTTCCCTACGATGTTGATATACATAACCGGAAATTCCGATAAGTCGATATCCAGAACTTGAGGCTGATCAGGCAAATCATTTGGAAGATCGGGCTTCGACTTATCAACGGCATCGCGCACACGCTGCTTGGCATCAGAGATCGACACATTAGGATCAAACTCAACAATGATGGAAGAGAAATCGGGAACCGAATTACTCGTTACCTTCTTCACATCAGCAATTGACTTCAACTGCTTTTCAATCGGACGAGAGACTAAGTTCTCCATATCCTCAGGTGAAGTGCCTGGATAAGGCGTGTTCACCACGATATAAGGGATAATTACTTGAGGAAATTGCTCCTTTGGAATTAACAAGTAATTCATCAAACCCAGAAGTGAGATCAGAAAAGCAAGGACGTAAATACTCGTCTTGTTATCGATCGCCCAACTGGTTGGAAGAAATTCTTTGATTTTATGTTTATCTATTGACATATCTTAATGTTGATGATGGTTAAAAGGAAATTAGGGATCCTTCGTTTAAGCTTTGAAATCCGGCTGTGATGATCTTATCGCCAGCAGATATTCCTTCAAGGATTTCAGTAGTTCCATTGTAGTCCATCCCAAGTTTTACTGGGCGTCGTGTTGCAATGCTCTGATTATTCTTTTGGGTTACGATGTAAATATATTTGCCATCTTTATTGTTCTGAACAAAGTTAACTGGAACACAAATAGCCTTTTCATTGGTGTAATCGTTAATTTTGACGTACGCAATCATATTGGCTCTCAATTTAACCTCCCGAGATTGAATCTTGCACTCAATTTGAAAAGTACGGTTAGTAGGATCAATAAAATTACTTGCAAAAAATAGCTTCGTCTCAATCTCTGATCCTAAATCTGGAAAACGAACGATTGCCTTATTCCCATTCTGAATTCTTGAAGCATAGTTCTCTGAAACCTCTGCTTTTACCTTTGCAACATTCATGTTGATAACCCGAATAGCAGAGGTCGGCAAGCCCGGACTAGCCATCTGACCCACTTTTAATGGATTACTCTCTACCGTTCCAGCGATTGGAGAAATAACTCTCGCCATGTCAATCTGACCTTGAAGCGTCTTCAGTCTATTTTCAAGTGCCTCTTTATTTGTCTTGGCTTGCAAAAACTGTATCTCACTGCCGATATTCTTTTCCCATAACGCTTTTTGCTTCAAAAAAAGATTGCTAACTAAATCATATTGAGTCTTAATCTCATCAAGCGTTTGTTTGAGCACGGCCGCATCCAACTCGGCCAAAACTTGACCTTTTTTCACATTGGTTCCTTCAGTAACATAGACTGCTGTCACAATTCCAGGCACTTGAGGGCTAACAGCAACATTCTGATCCCCGTCAACGACACCCTGAACTTCAACATAATGACTAAATACACTTTCTGATACAGAAAGCACTTTTACTGGAAATGATTTAACTTCAGCTGAAGCGGGATTCACTTCTGCCTCAATTTTTGCAATCTGCTTGTTTAAGGCATCACGCTGAGCTTTTAGCTGCTCTAAATTTCCTTTGGGATCGGTTGGTTGACTGCAAGCAACTAAGGCTGCAGCAAGAACAAATACGTAGATACTATTTTTCATATGATTGATTTATTTAAGTTTCGTTGAATTGACATTGTATAATTTTTCCAATTTAGTTCTAGCACCCACCACATCGTATATTCCTTGATAGTAATTGGTTAAACTATTTAAATATTGATTTTGAATGGTCATCAGCTCCATACTTGAGGAGACGCCTTGTTTGTATTTTTCCAGAGTTCGTAGGTAAATATTATCTGATAGCTCCTTGCTTTTTTTCTGGATCTGAAATTTCTCCAGTTTTGTGTGAAGGTCGTTCTGGCACTGAGCAGCCTGCATCAGCAAAGTATTGCCGATGTATAATTTATTGTTAGTCGCCTTTTCATAGGTCAAACGTTTCTGGTAAACGGCAGCCATCCGCTGTCCACTGCTAAAGATTGGGATACTTAAATTAACACCAACAACGTTCTTTGGGGCAAAATCAAATATGGGAGTCTTCCATTTTTCTTGGTGGTTGTAAAAGGCATTAATCGTTGGGAAATAATTAGAGATCTCTCTCTTTAAGTCATATTGAGCTAGGAGTTCATTGGTAGAAAGCAACTTATAATCAACGCTCTTCTCAATAATAAATGGCTCTTTGACTAAGGCATTAAGTTTTACCAGTTGAGGTTCTTCCATCCGCAACGGATCCGAGAGAACAAAATTGGTCTTTTCAGCTAGCCCCATTTCAATCTTCAATAGACGCTTGCCCATCTCTAGGTTATTATCAATCTGGGAGATCGCATTCGCGATGGTATTGGCTGTTAATTCCAACTGCTCAACATCGGTCTTCTCCACAAAACCTTGCTTGTGCATCTCTGTAATATCGGATAGGGTCTTGGTCACATTAACAAGATTTGATTGCAAGACTTTACGACTCTCTTGTCCAACAAGGACCATAAAATAGGTGTTCGTGACCGATTCGGTAATGTCAAGTATCGATTTTTCTAACGACTCTTCCGAAAGATTGTAATAGACCTTCGAGGCTTTTAATCCAATCAGATAAGCGCCATTAAAGATCAGCTGCGATACGGTAAGATCGTACACAATATTTTGTTTAACGCCTAACTCAATAACAGCATCAGATGCTGCCTTTGGATCAAAGTTCGAAGCAGGCAAAGTTGGCACAGATGGAATATAATTATATTTCGCTGTTCCATCCACATGAGGCATCCCGATAGCTAAGGTTTCCCAAATTTTCTTTTGAGCCATCTTTAGATCAAGCTGTGAATTTTTAATGTTGAGGTTGTTCTCCTGCGCAATTTTAATCGCTTCACTTAATGAATAGCGAAGTGTGTCTTGTGCTTTCCCCCCATTCAGTACCCCCAACATTAGAAGTACGATGAGGATAATCGGTTTTTTCTGCAATAACATCCTAGTCCAATTTTTAGTTTCTACTCTTATTTAGTAATTCTGTAATCTCATTTTTTCTAGCTTCAAAATAGGCAACGCCTGCAGCGGTAGATATTGCTCTGATATGTTGTTCAAACATGATTTTAAACAACTCATCAAAAGATAAATCAGCCCCTTTGCAATAGTCCGAATTGTGAATTTCAACTAGATAATTCATGTAAATAGCGATGATAGCATCTGCATTAAGGTCGCTTCGATAAAGTCCCTCTTTTGTGCCATTATCAAGATTTAGACGCATGGATAAGGCCACATGAGCCATTTTCTTCTCCTGGTATTCCAGAAAAAGTGGCTCATAGTATTTCCTAAGTTCAAATAAAATAATGGGATTAAATCGCTTCATCTCTTCGTAAACCATCAAGCTGACCTTGAAAAGTTTCTCGATGGCGTTTACCTCCTGAGCGCTAATAGAACGAACTACTTCAACCCACCGTTTTTGTTCGTATTCAAAAATCCGTGCAATCAAATCCTCTTTGCTCTTCACAAATCGATAGAGCGTTTTCTTAGAGATACCTAGCTTGTGACTGATATCATCCATATTTAAATTCTTAATCCCGAACTCAAAAAACAATACCTTGATCTGCTCGAGCATCGGCTCAAACTTCTGGTTCAATAGATCTGTTTCTTCATCCATTTTGCAATTCAATTATTTGAGTTGCAAAACTAAGAAACAATTTACACAATAATCGTTTCCAATGTGTTAAATTTGCCTTAATTCTTTTAAAGAATAGGTTATCCTATTATATTATCCTACTTTTGCAGTCAGCTTTAGCACAAAGTTGACTTTATTCGACAACAAACTTAAGCCATGTCTAAAACAAGTGCCTATGCCCTTATTCAACTCGTTGTATTGGTCTTTTACCTCCTAAGACCAATCATGCCTTATGTCGAATATTCTGTTCAGAAAGCCTACATTGTAAAGAATCTTTGTATTAATAGAGACAAGCCAAACAGTAGCTGTGAGGGGAAGTGCTATTTAGAAAAACAGGTCAAGAAGAGTGTGGAGTCGGATGAATTACCAGACAAGTCTACAAATCAAAAAATTCAGAATAAAGAGGTTAAAGATTTTATAGGTACTCATATTACAGTACCACAAGCCACCGAATGCGAGATTGTCTTACTCGTTTTATCAGAAGAAAAGACCACAACCCCATTTCTCCCATCCCTTTTTGTCCCTCCTCAAGAGCAAATTCTCATTTAGTCATTACGATTCTTAGTTGAAGTTCCAATATTAGCTGGAACTACTTCATCGTACACTTTTGTTCAAGATCAACCAAAGATTGAACTTGGAACGATGCGTATCATACGTGCGAAATGCAACCCATTTGATGCGCCAAATAAATTATTTTACATAAATATCACACCAATGAGAAAATATATTTTATTCTGTACATTCATAATTATCAGCCATTTTCAATCTATAGCACAGCAAAGCACTTCAACAAAGGGCAAGATCTTTGATGCGATAACGAAGGAGCCAATCGCAGGAGCTCTCATCTATGCTAGTCCAACAAATAAAACAATTAGTAAAGAGAATGGGGTATTCATCCTTTCTGCTCCTGGAAACTCAATTTCAATTGAGGCCAAAGGATACGAAGCAAAAAAAACGATTAAGCTCAGCGCAGAAGGGAATGACATCGAATTAGTGCCAACGCAAAATTTATTGGAGCAAGTTGTTGTTAGTTCAAATAGAACGAGTGAAAAAAGATGTGAAGCCCCTATAGCCATTGCATCAATCAGCAAACAACTACTTGATGAAACAAAAGCGCAAAGAATGGACCAATTATTGAATAAAGTGAGCGGTGTATTTATGGCTAGTTTAGGCAATGAACAGCACATGATGAGTATTCGCCAGCCGATGACCACTAAGAGTGTATTTCTCTATTTAGAGGACGGAATACCGATTAGAACCACGGGGGTATACAACCACAATGCATTATTGGAGATGAATTTAGCATCGGCCAAGAGTATCGAAATTATAAAAGGTCCATCATCGGCCTTTTATGGAGGCGAGGCCATTGCTGGTGCCGTGAATGTAATTACACAATCGGCTCCTGCCTATACCAGTGGCTCGATTAGTACCCAAATGAATGGCACTGGATACAAGAAAACAGATCTGCAAATTGGATCAACTTTAGGGAAGTGGGGCCTATTAGCAAGTGGCTATTACGCCACAAGAAAGGACGGACCGATAGAGCATAGCGATTTCAATAAATCGGCTTTCTCGCTAAGATCTGATTACAAACCTAACAGTTCTCTTACTTGGACCAATACGATTGCCTATGTTGACTATTATAGCGACATGACTGGTGCGTTGGATAGTATTAAATATGCGCAGAAGAATTTCAGTTCCTTACAATCATTCACCTATCGATCGGTGAATGCCTTAAGGATTAAGTCAATTTTATCGAAAACATGGAATGATAAAAGCAGTTCCTCGTTATCATTCTTATTTCGGGATAATTCGGTTAAACAAAATCCTTCTTACACAATAGCTAGTACGGGCTCAAAAACTCCAACTCTATTTAAAGGTCAATTAAACAATAACTCCTTTAATACCAATTCAATCATTGCTCAGCACACCCAGAAATTTGATTGGTTAAACAGCAAGCTGATTGCTGGCGCAAGTTTAGATTACAGTCCTCAAACCTATTTCGCTCAGTTTATATCAATAACGAAAGACTTAAGCCTGAATAAATATGTGAGCTATAGCAAGCCTGCAAAAGATTCAATCCTAAGTAATTATCAGACCAACATTGTTAATGTTGCAACGTATATAGATTATGAGATAACTCCTTTGAAAAACTTGAAGATTGTAACGGCAGTTCGATATGATGCTTTTAAATATGATTTTAATAACAGCTTAAAAGCAGGGGCCTCTACAGGAGCTCCCTCATCGATAACCACTTTCGAACGACTAACACCTAAAATCGGCTTTACCTATAATTACCAAGGGTTAGGAATTTACGGAAACTATTCTGAGGGATATGTTCCACCACAGATTACCGAATTATTTAATAGCGTGGTCGTTCCCTATCTTCAGCCACAAACATTTAAAAATTATGAAATTGGTGGCTGGGTTTCGGTAAGCGAAAGTAAATTTTATGCAGACTGGAGTATTTATAAATTAGATGGAACCAACGAGATCATTTCTGTTAAGCTACCCGACCTAAGCACTGCGAATCAGAATGCAGGAAAAACAAGTCATAAAGGGGTTGAATATGGTCTTAATTATCGCCCAGACAGCGAATGGTTATTCCGAATTAGTGGCACTAATGCCAAACACACCTATGTCGACAATGTAGTTAAAGGCATAAATTACAATGGGAAAGAGATCAGTGGAGCGCCTCATTTTATTGCTAATGCTGAACTTACTTATAAACCAGCTGCAATTAAAGGCCTGCGAATAAGCACTGAATGGCAACATCAAGCCAAGTATTATACGGACGATTTAAACAATTATACCTATCCAGGATTTGATATATATTCGATCAGAATGGGTTATCAACTAAAGAAAGTCGAAGTATGGATCAATGCTTTAAATATTTTCGATAACTATTATGCCGTATACGCCACTAAAAGCTCAACTAGCAAGGGCAGCTCATCCTATGCCTACAACATGGGTGATCCTCGCGAAGTGACACTAGGACTTGCCTATCGATTTGGGAAATAGGATTCAATTCTATATTTATTTGCCGGGGACCCCTATTCTAATAAGGTCCCCGGCATAAACAAGTAAAACATTCAACTGATTTATCTAAAAAGCATATGAAACTTAAACAAGTATATAAATTTCATCGTAAGGCCTCTATAATTATTGCTATTCCTGTCCTCTTATGGGCATTAAGTGGATTTATGCACCCAATTATGTCGACTATCCGACCTCAAGTTGCAACTCAGTTTAATGGTTCGAACGCCATAGATGGGAAGGCTATAAAAACCTCTCTAGCACAAGCATTAATCCTAAACAATATTTCAAGTTTCAAAAACCTACGCTTCGTTAAAATTGAGGAGTACTGGTTTTATCAAATACAATTAGTCGAGTCAGAGAACCTTATTTATCTTAGTGTCTTAAATGGGAAAAAGTTAATAGATGGTGATCAACTTTATGCTCAATATCTCGCCCGAATTTTTCTTGAAGGTGGCGCAAAAATGGGAAAATCCCAGCCTTTAAATACTCCAGTGAGTGAAAATGCAGAAGCAATAATAGATTGTTGTGAAGTAACTACAACAGCTGTTTTAAACTCTAAATCTGGAGCAAAAATAAAATCGATTTCCCCCTTAAAAAATTTCGATGATGAATATCGAAGCATAAATAAGCTGCTCCCAGTTTATAAAATAGCTTTTGATCGAAAAGATAGCATTAAAATATTTGTTGAAACTAGCCAAGATCGGTTTGCTTTCGCAGTAGATCATAAACGTGCGCTCTTCTCTAAATTTTTTACGCTGTTGCATAACTGGGAATGGTTAAATTTTCTTGGAAACGGAAGGTTGCTTATTGAGTTATTCTTCGTCGGATTGGCATTTTTGGCCTCTTGCTTCGGAATTTACCTATTCTTTTCTACCCAATCAAAAAGAGTAAAGGAGAATGACCTTGTACGCACGAGAAGGAATCACAGGTACAGCGCAATAACAATTGCCCTATTTACTTTAATGTTTAGCTTTAGTGGCTTTTACCATGCCTTAGGAAAATTTGAGAAAGACACACGAGATCAATTTTATTCAAAAGCCACCTTCCAAACAAATGATATCAATTTAAATTTTGACTCCATTCAGAATCTAATTCAGAAACCGATTGCAAACCTCTCTTTAGTAAAAATCAAAGAAGATATCTACTACCAAATTACACTGAAAAGTCAAAAACCATTTGGCAAGACAAAACCGAATGACTTAATGAAAGAGATGAACGTTCCGCGGCCTGTTATTGAGTATGTAAATGCCAAAGACTTTTCGATACTTGAAGATGGAGATAAAAGCTATGCTCATTATTTATCAAATACCTTTAGTGGCCAATCAGAAGAATCGATCGTTTCAGATACACTAATCACTAAATTTGCAGGGGAATATGGCTTTGTAAATAAACGATTGCCCGTATGGAGAGTTTCCTATTCAACAAATGAGCATGACACATATTATGTGGAAACCTCCAGCGGTAAACTCGCCGCAAGAATTAATGATGTAACCTTACGTGAAGCAACGAGCTTTAATTTCTTACATAAGCATCATTTTATGGATTTTGCAGGTAAAGAAGTGCGCGATTTTAGCACGATGTTTTGGGCAATGGCACAAATTATTCTGGTGGTAATTGGACTGATATTAGTCTATAAAACAAATAAGATTCGCAACCAAAACGCTAAAAAATAATTATAAATACCATCTTTGTCTTGAAATCCTCATTCTATTAATCGCGATGAAAAAAACCAATGCTGTGCGAATTTTAGATCAACTTAAGATCAGTTATACACTGCTAGAATATCAGGTTGACGAATCAGATTTAAGCGCAATACTTTTGGCTGAAACCGCGGGAATACCAATCGAATTAGTCTATAAAACATTGGTTTTAGAAAGTGATAAACATGGGCACCTGGTTTGTATTGTGCCTGGCGCGGAAGAGATCGATCTGAAGAAAGCGGCAATCGCCAGTACGAATAAAAAAGTGGCCATGCTAAAAATGAAAGACTTAGAACCATTGACAGGATATATTCGAGGAGGCTGCTCACCCTTGGGATTGAAAAAACCTTTCCCAATTCTACTAGATAATTCCGCACTTGCCTTGGGAAAAATCTACATCAGCGCAGGAATGCGGGGGATGCAAATTTGCCTGTCACCTTCAGATTTGATTATGGCATGCAACGCTAAAATTGCAGCTCTTATTTAATTGAAAGTCATATTAATTTAGAATAAACAAATAAGCTTTTTTATCGCCTTGAGATTGGGCTGGAAAAGTTATATTTGTTTATTCTAAAACTAGCACTTATGACAACTTCCCGACGGACCTTTTTAAAAAATAGTGCCTTGCTGCTTGCAGGCACTTCAATGCTCTCTAAGGGAGCTTTTGCAACCTCTGCAAAGAATAAAACATTGGGCATCCAACTATACTCGGTTCGGGATGATATGCGAGCTGATCCTATCGGAACACTCACTCAACTTGCAAAAATTGGCTATAAACATCTTGAACATGCCAACTATGTCGACCGCAAATTCTATGGTTATCATGCCAAAGAATTTAAGAAGATACTTGATGATTTAGATCTTAAGATGGTCGCCGGTCATACCGCAATGAGTGTTGATCATTATGATTATATAAAAAAGGATTTCACCGATGCGTGGAAATATACTATTGAGGATGCTGCAGTCTTAAATCAAAAATATGTGATCAGTCCATCCATGCCCCAAACTATTCGAGGGAGTTACGACGCCATGGCCAATTTCTTAGACCTGTTTAATCTATCTGGAGAACTTTGTCGTAAATCTGGAATGAAATTCGGTTACCATAACCACTCATTCGAATTCATTCTAAAGCTTAATGGCAAGAAAGTATTCGACCTATTTATGGAACGAACAGATCAAAAATTGGTTTCTATGCAATTGGATATTGGCAATATGTTTATCGCAGAGGCAAAGGCCATTGATGTGCTAACACAGTACCCGGGTCGATTCGAGTTGATGCACGTCAAAGATGAAATCGCCGTTAATACACCAGAGAAATTAGAGAGCGCGGTTCTTGGAACTGGAATTATTCCGGTTAAAGAAATTATCGATCTTGGTCGCGCAAAAGGAAATACCAGCATCTTTATCGTTGAGCAGGAATCGTATCAGAATATGTCAGCCATGGAGAGCGTTCGGAAAGATTACGATGTGATGAAAGGCTGGGGGTACTAATTTTAAGCTAGAATAAAGCTTTTGGAACTATGCTTATTGTAATCTCACCATCGAAAACACTTGAGTTAAATGGGCATATTCCTGCACTAGATTTTGCACAACCAATTTTCCCCAAAGAGGCTGAACTGCTGATCAAGCTCTTGCGAAAGTTATCCGTTGATCAACTCATCGAATTGATGGATGTTAGTCCGAAGTTAGCTCAACTAAATCAAGAGCGATTTTATACTTGGCGACCAGAATTCTCCATAGGAAATTCTCACCCTGCCATCTTTGCTTTTCGAGGAGAGGTGTATAACGGAATTGATGCAGATACGCTATCACTCGAGGATTTAAAAATGGGCAATGATCAGCTTCGAATACTTTCGGGCCTTTATGGTGTGATCCGACCGCTTGATTTAATTCGACCTTATCGGTTAGAGATGGGTACTAGTTTTAAAGTTGGGAAACACTCGAATTTATACCCTTACTGGCATCAAAAAATAACCACTCAAATCCGTGAAGATCTAGACCGTACAAATACCAATATGCTCGTCAATCTAGCCTCTATTGAATATTTTAAGGTGCTGGATCAAAAAAAGCTAAAGGCAGAGATTATTACTCCCGAATTTCGCGAAGGCAAAAATGGAACCTATAAAATGGTCACGATCTTTGCAAAGAAAGCACGTGGACTCATGACTCGTTATATCCTTCAAAATAAAATTACGGAAGAAGAGGAGATCAATACTTTTAACCTCGCTGGCTATTGCTTTAATCCGCACCTATCTCAAAAAGGGAAGCCTGTATTTACAAGAGGTTAAGATCACGTCGTAAAAGGAGCCCTCATCTCCCGGTGATACAATTTATTCGCCTCTAAGTCACCAACAACCTCTCCAGATTTTGGATTCCAAGTAACTTTCCGTCCCGTGCGAATAGCGATATCGCCCATATGACTAATGGTGTCAGATATTACAGCTTCATCAAGAGGACATAACTCCGGTTCTTTCTCCTGTATGACGGATATAAATCGACGACCCATCAAATTGTTTTCGCTGTTTATTGTCCCATTTTTATTCCTAACGAAGTTGTTAAGCTTATGGTCAATCTCTGGAATATTCGACTGAACCGAAGAACGACTAAGTGAAATCCACCCTTTGGTTCCATAAAATGTGGTGCCGTTTGATTCCTTAATCGTACGATGATTTAACATATCCTTCGCCGCTACATCGCTACTTACAAAATGAACCTCCAACCCATTTTCATAGTTGCAATTTAGATCCCAAGAAAGGATATTGTTATACAAACCACCTGCAGGCCAAAAGTCGCCATTTCCTTGGCATGAATAGATGCCGTTAACTTTTTCTTTTAAGATCCAGACCAAGATATCCAAAGGATGAGCCCCCCAGCCCGCCAAAAATCCAATGCTATAATCATTGGTAAACCATGAGCTATTGTTGGTAACCCGATCAGGGCAATAAGGATGCAAAGGGGCAGGACCGCTCCAGCGATCAAAATCGAAATCTGCTGGAACTGGAACTTCATTGCACACTGGCGAGGGGACATCATTCTTTCCTGGCGCCCAAACATCAACATGACTGATCTCCCCAATGGCGCCACTCCGAATTAGATCATACCCAAGTTGCATATGTTCGAATGAACGTTGTTGGGTGCCATAATGAAACTTTATGTTATTATCCTTAAGCTCTTTGGCAAGAACTACATTTTGGGCATAGCTCAATCCAAGTGGTTTAGCAAGCATAACATGTTTGCCAGCTCTTGCCGCTTTAATCGCAGCTAGCAAATGCCAATGATCAGGCGTAACAATATGTACTGCATCAATATCCTTGCGAGCAATCAACTCATCCATATCCAAGAAAGAGATACATTTATCAGAAGTAAAGTTCGTCTCTTTATAAAATTGATTAATCTTCTGGGCTGCAAATTCTCGCCGATCTTTAAATGTATCGCAGACTGCTCTATTCATAACCTCTTTGAGAGGGAGGAAATAGCTCATAAGCTCGCCATAACCTCGAGAACCAACACCAATATGGCCGACAACAACTCGATCATTTGCCCCTTTCCAATTCGAGCATGATCCTAAAACTGTTGGCAAGACTGCGGCTCCTAAAAGCCCTTTTGCCGAACGCATTACAAAATCCCTACGAGAAATCTCTTTAAGCAACGTCTTCTTGTTCTCCATAATGGTTAGTTTTAATGATGGATATAGTTTAGATATTTTTCTTGAAAGTCATCTTTTGAAATTAGCCCAGGCAAAATCCAAATTCGATATTTAAGGTTAACCTTCTCCCCCTTTTGCAACTCTAAAGAGTGGTCAAATAATGCCGCAGGACTATAGTAATAAAATGGGATCTGAGGATCGCGAATGACATACCAACTTGTTGAAGGAGTGGAAAATTTGGGATCTGTAAGAATTAGCATCCCAACCTTTTTACCAACCACATTGGCAAATCCCATATAGATCCAATTGCTTTTATTTAAGTGCAAACTATCGGCTGAAGCCAGAATTTCAGGAGCGGTAAAATCCTGGTTAAACCGAGCCGATACTCCTGCATATCCACCCCATGATTGACCGTGAGGTTCGCCTTGCAATGGAGTTCTGTCTAGCAATACATGATCCTCTAACGCGGTAAAGACATGACTTTCATCGATATAATATCGACCGTCTGACATTGGCTTAGAGATAAAAACCCGACGATCTTCGGTCAATACATCTTTCCCATCATGCGGATGATAACGAATATCAAGTTGAATATCTGCCGTAAAGTCGCGATTCAATTTCTGCTTGATATGGGTGATAACCGTTGAACCCTCTGCTTGATAACTATTTTTAGGAGTGCTAAATTTCTTATCGTATTCCCAATAATTAACCCCATTAATATATTTCCAGGAAAACCAGAGTCCTAAATGCCACGGATGATCAACTGGAGAAACACAGGTAAGAGCAGTCTCATTGGCCATTAAGGGATGGAAATAAGGCTTTCCAAAGCGATTATTAAAATTAAATTGCCAAACTATTTCCGAATGATTGATTAAAGCAAGGGTGGTATCTGTCTTAGTCCACCTCAATTTTGAATCTGCTGTTACTTGTTTTATCTTTAAATCGGAGGGGACCTCAACAGTCACATCTCTTCCAGCACACCATTGGGCTGCCCGAAGCAATAAAGTTTTCAATCCTGAGTTTAGCAACGCACGCTCATCATGGCCAAATGCCGTGTAAAAACACCTCCCTTTCCCCATTTGGCCAACAAAAATAGCTGGCTCCAAAATTGGATGTCCATCCTTCTCAATTATCGCCTTGACCATCCCTAACACTGTCGCCTTAGAAGAGACATCCGTGTTTTCCCAGATCTCATCCATCAAATAAAAGCTCGCTAATCCTTTCGTAATCGGGTGATTTTGATCTAGATTAAAAGCATAGCCTTTTGTGCGTGGACCATGTTTAGTCGTTTTGCCCCATCTGCCAATGCCTATATCGTGATAGTCATTCCAAGAATAAAACGAGCATGCTCCTGCATGAAAAGCGATAAATCCACCTCCCTCCTTGACATAACGAAGTAGATCGTTCTCCCATTTAAAAGAGAGTCGGGAGCTGGTGTCGGGCCAAGCATTCCAATTGCTAATGACTAAATTATATCGACTTAAAGTAGCATAAGTAAGGGTGTCGGGCTTTTCCGTCAAGGTGACATCCGCAAGTTTTGAATCTTCTAAAATGCGCACAATAGCAGGCGTAGTCTTTTGCCATTCGTGATTATTCTGACCGCTAAGTACGAGCACACGAAAAAAGCTCTCTTTAGAGCTTATAGAAGAAAAATCATTTGCTTTCGAGGAATGCGCTAAAACAAAATTACAAAATAGGAGTAACAGAATTTTAGCAAAACGATTCAGATTGAATCTGCTATACATAAGGAAACGGTATTAAATTTAGTTCAAAACCTTGGCCTTACTCTATCTCCTTCAAAGGTATGAAATGTTTTTTGATACTTGTGTTTGATAGTATTATCTTTGTGCCATAATAATAGGGATTTAGCCTAATTTAGATTCAATTTAATGAAGCATTTTAAAAGAACGTTGATTACCTCAGCATTACCTTATGCGAATGGCCCAGTTCACATTGGTCATCTAGCAGGGGTTTATGTACCTGCCGATATCTATGCCCGTTTTCTTCGTCTAAATGGAGAAGAAGTCGCATTTATTGGAGGATCTGATGAGCACGGCGTTCCCATTACTCTTAAAGCAAAAAAAGAAGGCGTTTCCCCACAAGATGTTGTCGACAAATACCATGGAATGATCAAAGACTCTTTCGAGAAATTCGGAATATCTTTCGATGTTTATTCCCGTACTAGCTCGAAAGTTCATCATGAAACAGCATCAGAAATATTCAGAACGTTATACGATAAAGGCGCATTCATCGAACAGACCTCTGAACAGTTTTACGACGAAGAAGCAAATCAATTTCTAGCCGATCGATATATCACGGGTACTTGTCCGAGATGCAACTATGAAAAAGCATACGGTGATCAATGCGAAAGTTGTGGCAGCACGCTTAATGCCACCGACCTCATTGACCCAAAATCTGTTCTTAGTGGCAATAAGCCACTTATGAAGCAGACCAAGCACTGGTTTCTTCCGCTGGATCAATACGAGCCTTGGCTTCGCGAGTGGATCTTGGAGAATCATAAAGAGTGGAAGCCAAATGTATATGGTCAATGTAAATCATGGATTGATGGAGGTTTAAACCCAAGAGCCGTCACCCGCGACCTTGACTGGGGAATACCAGTACCTGTTGAAGGTGCAGAAGGCAAAGTCCTTTATGTTTGGTTTGATGCCCCCATAGGATATATTTCGGCTACCAAAGAATGGACCCCAGACTGGGAAAAATGGTGGAAAGATTCAGATACGAAAATGGTCCATTTTATTGGGAAAGATAATATCGTGTTTCACTGCATCATCTTCCCGGCAGTTTTAAAGGCAGAAGGATCTTATATCTTACCTGAAAATGTACCTGCGAATGAATTTCTTAATCTCGAAGGGGATAAGATTTCTACCTCTCGCAACTGGGCTGTTTGGTTGCATGAGTATCTCCTTGATTTCCCAGGGAAGGAAGATGTGTTGAAATATACGCTAACAGCCAATGCTCCTGAGACCAAAGACAATGACTTCACTTGGAAAGATTTTCAAACCAGAAATAATAGCGAGCTAGTAGCCATATTTGGCAATTTCGTCAATAGAGCCTTAGTGCTTACTGAAAAATATTACAACGGTATAGTCCCTGAAAAAGGAGAATTAACAGAGTATGACACGCAGACTTTAGCGGAGATTATAACGCTTAAAGCAGCTGTAACGCATGCAATAGAAACCTATCACTTCCGTGAAGCATTAAAGAATGCGATGGAATTGGCTCGATTAGGGAATAAATATTTAGCCGATATGGAACCCTGGAAAGTCGTTAAGACAGATCCGGAAAGGGTAAAAACGATTATGCATACGGCTCTTCAGATTACTGCTAATCTTACGATCGTCTTTGAGCCTTTCTTGCCTTTCACGACCAATAAGCTTCGCGGATTTTTAAATCTTAGCCCATTAAATTGGAGCGAACTTGGACGTACAGACTTAATTAAGGCTGGCCATAAGATCAATACTCCTGAACTATTATTTGAAAAAATAGAAGACGATGCCATCCAAGCCCAGGTAGATAAACTGCTAGCAACCAAGAAAACTAATGAACTTGAAGAAGCGATGACCAATCCAGCGAAGCCTAATATTGAATACGAAGATTTTGCGAAGCTAGATATTCGCATTGGAACCATTATCGCTGCCGAAAAGGTAGCCAAAACAAAAAAACTTTTAAAGCTGACCATTGATACAGGTCTAGACAAACGAACTGTTGTATCAGGGATTGCGGAATATTTCGAGCCTGAGAAAATTATCGGACAACAAGTCTCGATCTTAATAAATCTAGCTCCTAAAGAATTACGAGGAATTGAATCGCAGGGGATGATCTTAATGGCTGAGAATCCGGATGGATCACTGGAATTTGTCACCACACCAAATAAGACGAAAGAGGGATCTGAAGTACGCTAAATATATTAATCAGTAGATTTAAAGCATAAAAAACCCCCGCAGAAATTAATCTGCGGGGTTTTTATATTCTGTTGCAAATTATTTCTTTGCAGGAGCAACTTTTTTAGTCGCTTTTTTTGCAGCAGGAGCAGGCGCAGCAGCAGCTGGTTTAGCAGCAGGTTTCGCAGCAGCTGCAGCAGCTGGAGCTTTCTTAGCTGGTTTCTTAGCAGCATCCTGAGCGTTAACAGAGATCAAACCCAATACAAATACAAAACTTAGTAAAGCAATAACTTTTTTCATAATGAGATTTTTTATTAATTAATGATCAAATATACCGCCCCTAGAATGAAGAAATCGTGAAGATTTAGGACAAATGAGATACATTAACATCTGTTAACGCAAATTGCACTTTAAATGTAGTCCCTACGCCTAGTTCAGACCTAACATCAATAGACCCTTGATGAAACAAAACGATGCTTTTTACAATCGAAAGTCCTAATCCATACCCTTCTCCCGTTAATGGATCTGCCCGTTTAAAGCGATCAAAGATCTTTGGAATTTGATCTTGCTCAATACCAATGCCGGAGTCAGTAATTTCAATATTAAAATTCGGTCCATTGTTAAAACAAGAAACCTTAATCTCCCCATTATCCTTGTTATATTTTATGGCATTCGAGATCAAATTAAAAAGTAATATATAGACCAATGATTTGTTTACCTTTCCAACTATCAACCCAGCAGGGATCGCATTTTCAATCGTAATATTTCGCATCTGAGCTCTATCTTCTATGTTTAGAATTATCTCTTCAATGAGCTCTCTTAAATTCAAGGTCTCATCTTTAGCAAACTGATCATTTTCAATACGCGCAATCAGTAAAAGTGCCTTGATGATCTGCTGTAGCCGATTTAAATGCTCCTGTTGCTCGAGAATATCCGTAATAAAATGCTCCGGTAAATCATTGGACAACAATAAGTTTTCAAGCTTACTTTGCATAACCGATATAGGTGTAAATAATTCATGAGAGACATTCGCGGTAAAGCGTTGTTGGTTCTTTAGGCTCTCTGAAACTTTATGCATCAGCTCATTAAGCGCATTGTTAAGCGAGACAAAATCAGAGGTGGAACTAGTTAGATCAGAAAAATCGAACGTCTCAGGATCGGTAATGGTTTTTAGTTTTCCAAGAATCATTTTATTAAGTGGGGTCAGCAGATATTTATTGATTCCAATATCAACCAATATCGTAATCAAAAGAACCAACAAGATGATCGAAATTGAGATGTTCTTAATCATCTTGTTAAGTGAATTAATAAGCTGAACACTCTTACCAATCTCTAAAACATAGTGCTGATTATTAATTTCAAATCGATAATTTAAGATCCTAAAATCAAATTCTTCGTCCTCAATTTCACGGGCCTCATTAGAGAAGACAAGCTTTTCGCCATTTTTTGAAGGATCAATATCTATGGAGATGTACTCATCCTTAAGCATGTTGTAACTCGCATAAACACTGTCGCGCTCAATATTTAAAAATGAGTTAATCCCAATCTTTTCAACAATTGAGAGAGTTTTGTCTTTCATCTTGATCAAATCTCTGTCGGTATGTTTCACTGCTTGATTATCTATAACTTGTTGCATCAATATAAAAAGCAAGATAAAGATCACGATCTTAGAGATCGCTCCAATCAAAGCCAATTTTAGTTCAAGTCTCATCGTGAATATTATAACGCTTTAGTGCGGAATGCAGTATTTGATCATCAAAGATAATGTTCTATCCTATTTGCGCTAAGGATCGCATAAGAAACTTTAAAAATTGTGAGATCTCCATTTTTTCTTGTAGGTTTGATCCACTAAGATTATCTAAAAGTTGAACAATGCATGTACTAATTGTAGAAGACGAGATTCAACTACTCAAAGAAGTTAAAAGCTATCTTGAAAAGGAGGGATTCATCTGCGATGAGGCCAGCACAGGAATGGTAGCTTCAGATAAGCTCTTTTCAAATAATTATGACTTATTATTACTTGACCTAGGCTTACCCGATTATGATGGAATTGACTTGCTTAAGGAGACTGTAGCCAACTCTAAAAATACAGCAGTCATAATCTTGTCAGCCCGAAGTGCCATAGAGGATCGGATAAAAGGGCTGAATTTTGGAGCAGACGATTACCTCCCCAAACCATTCTCCTTATTGGAATTAAAATCGCGAATTATGGCCGTGATGAGACGCAAACATGGCATACGGGCGAATATTCTGAAAGTAAATAAGCTGCAAGTTGATTTAGATAAACGTATTGTTACTTGCGAAGGGAATCCCATCGCACTAACCAGGAAAGAATATGATATTTTAAGTTTTCTAATCTTAAACAAAAATAGGGTTGTGACCCGACTGCAGATCTCCGAACATATCTGGGGAGATATAATTGAAGAGAATTACAACTCAAATTACATCGATGTGCATATTAAAAACCTGCGAAAAAAACTAGCCGAGTATATAGAAGGAGAATTCTTAGAGACAGTAAGAGGGATCGGATTTCAATTCAATGAATTCAATAACCCACTTTAAATAAACTTGTGAGACACAAGTTGGAAGGTATTTCAATCTCGCTCTTCGATTAAAAAGCGATCTGAGATATATTTAACTGGCAACCAGGCAGCAAAAAAGCCAATCAAAATAACCGAACAAAATACAAGCAAGATATCAAGGGGGATAATCTGCATCGGGTAAGCATCAATTATAAAAGAACCGCCCCCTTGCAATTTGACAAACCCATAAGAGATCTGCGCTTGACAAATTGCCAGTCCGAATAACGTTCCCACCGCAGCACCAATCAATGAGACTGACCACCCTTCAAAGAGAAAGATATTTCGAATTAAGCTTTTGTTGGCACCCATGCTCTGCAAAATAGAGATATCCTCTTTCTTATCAAGAATTAGCATGGTTAAAGAACCAACAATATTAAAGGAAGCAATAATTAAGATCAGAATTAAAATTAGATAAACAGCATATTTCTCACCCTGCATGGTCTTATACAAGTATTCATGCTGTTCATATCTATTTTTTACTACAAATCCAGGACCTAGAAGAGTTGAAATTCTTTTCTGCGCTTCAGCACTACTGACCCCCGATTTTAACTTTATTTCAACTGCCGTCACTTTTTCTCCCATCTCAAAAAGATGACGAGCAAATGAAATTGGAACTAGCACGTATTTTGAATCTAATTCTTGCTGGACTGAAAATATGGCGGAAGGAAATATGGTGGCTTGATTAAAATTATCTTGGATCGATAGAGCTGATTTTCTCCCTTTTTGTGGAACATAAAGACTAATCGGATTAACTCCTTTAATGCCCGCAGATAGGGCATAAGCCACGCCCTGTCCCATAACTGCAAACGAATGATCGTTTTCCTTGAGCTTAAAATTTCCCTCAACAAGCATGGTGTCAAGTCCAGTCATTTGGGCATACTCATCGCTGACACCTTTTATGGTCGCTAAAACCTGTCGAGACTCATATCGAAGAAGAGCATTTTCTTCAATAATTTCAGAAAAATATGCTACGTCTGGGAACTTTCGAACTGTTTCAAAGCGCTGATTATTCAGTTCAAAACTCTTCCCTTCGGCTACAGTTATCCGCAAATCAGCATCGAAAGAGGAGAACAAAGACTTTATCAAACCGTCGAAACCATTAAATCCGGACAAGCCTATAATTAAACCCATCGTTCCAATAGCCATGCCTGCAGCAGAGATTGCAGAGATGACATTGATCAGGTTAGCTCTCTTTTTAGCAAAGAGATATCTTTTTGCTATGTAAAAAGACAGGTTCAAAATTTGAGAATTAGGTCTTACTTTTTATACGCCTTTACCAAAAGGCCAGTACCGGTAACGTTTTTGGAATTTACATCAATTGCATTAAAAAGGGCGCAAAAAAGGAATGTTAATAGGTAATAAAATGGCAAAAGAACAAAGAAGGCTTTCGATTTCCCAAGCATTAAGATCGGATATTTCATCGATAACTTCCAGGAGAAAGACCCTATTTTTCCATAGGTGTAACGAGCCTCAACAACAGAAAATCCAGCCCGTTTAAGCTTATCCGTAATATCTTGAATACCATACCCGTCACGCACATGCTCTCCGATAAAACCATTTACAGCATCCTCCTCATGATCGTGCGTATCAGATCCACCTTGATCAGATGGGGTAGAGATCAAAAGCATGCCATTATTCGAAAGCGATTTATACAGATTACTAAAAACAAGTTCATCCTCTTCGATATGTTCCATAACATCTACCGAAAGAATAAGATCGTATTTGTGTGGTTCATTAAACGTTGTAAGGTCAGCATATTCAAATACAACTCTATCTTGCAATCCAATAGCCTGGAAAAACTGATTGCAATCAGCTATCTGCTCCTCTTTTACATCAACGCCTTTAATTGTCGAACCTTTAAAGGTTCGACTCATCTTATAGCTGTACTGGCCAAATCCAGAACCAGCATCTAATATTTTAATTTGTCGCGTCGGATCAATATTTCTAATATGCCGCAATTCCTTGTGAACATGCCATGCCCTTAGCAATAAGAGATCAAGCAACGAATAGAATGTTTTGCGCAAAAATGGGGTCCGGTTAAACACATTCCCCAATCGCCTTTTTATCGGATCATACTCCATAACACAATGCTCTAAATATTCTACAAGAGGACTACTTTAAAAGGTTATCTATTTTTTCGATGTAATCAAGGCTGTCATCAAGATAAAATTCTAATTCTGGAACATGGCGTAACTGAAATCGAACGATATTCCCTAATTCGCCTCTTAATTTGCTCTTCTGCAGTTTTATATCTGCCAAAACTAACTCAGCTCCTGCAGACGGGAAGATGCTTAAATAGCACCTAGCAATGGAGATATCTCGAGTGACTCGAACCGTGGTTAGAGAAAGTATCCTCCCCTTTGCCAAAACCTGCGTATCGCGACGTAATAATTCGCTTAGCTCCTTCTGAATTAATCGTCCAATCTTATTCTGCCTTGTTGAATATTGTTCCATTTAAACTCTAATTAAGTTGCAAATTTAAATAAAATCATCAGGTTCTGATTGGAATGACAATTATCTTTAACAAGCAATCGTACTAGAAATAACTATTCTAACAGAATTAATAGGCTGCGTTACCTGCCACACCAATTAATAGAATCACTTTAAGGACAAAACATTCATTCCTTTTTAATATCTTTGACTAAACAGAAAATTTAAAACAACCGATATGAAGAAGAACGAATTCCGACTTAAATTGTCTCAATTAAAAGACATTGCTCTTAATCTTGGACAAAAGATAGAGACAGGTCTTAAAGAAGATAATACGGAAGTCAAAAGTATACCTACCTATATTCACCCATTGTCAACAGGTGCCGAAGGACAAGCCGTGGTACTAGATTGGGGAGGAACAAATTACAGAGCTGCTGTAATCGATTTTAAAGATGGAAAGACTGCCATTACCCCAGAAAAAGGGGGGACTAAAGAGCTTTCAGCAGCTACAACGAAAGGATTTACAAAGGGTGATCTTTTTAAAGCTCAAGCTGAATTTGTCAATGAGATAGAGCTACCGGCTAAGGCTCCAATTGGATATTGTTTTTCCTATCCAGCGAGCTGTTTGCCAAATGGAGATGCTGAATTACTTCAGTGGACCAAAGGAATGGACATCAAAGATATGGTTGGAAATCCAGTAGGACAACCATTATTAGATGTGCTAAATAAAAGTGGAAAGACTGTGTTTACTGGCATTAAAGTGATCAATGACACCGTTGCTTCCTTATTTGCTGGTTTAACGAATCCAAAATTTGACGCTTATATTGGGCTAATCGTTGGGACAGGAACAAATATGGCAGGATTTGTAGATGCTGATCATATCCCTAAGATAGACCCTAGTCTAAATTGGAAAGGGCTTACGCCTGTAAATCTTGAGTCTGGAAATTTCAAGCCGCCTCATCTAACTAAATATGACGCTTTAGTAGACGAAAACTCTACGAATACGGGGGCACAGCTGTTTGAAAAAGCAGTCTCTGGACTCTATATTGGACAAATTTTAAAAGAAGTATTTCCAGAAGACGGGTTTGATGAAAATACAGACGGGAAAGCATTGACTGATCTTATTAATCAGTCATCAACTGCAAAGATGAAACATGTGAAGGTAGCTAAAGCGATTTACAAAAGATCAGCAAAGCTAGTTGCAGCATCATTAGCAGGATTAATTGACATGCTTGCAACACAAGATAAGTCAATACGCAAAGTTCGAATTACCGCGGAAGGAAGTCTATTCTGGAGTGAAGTTGCAGGCTGCAAAGACTACAATAAAGTTGTGAAAAGCACCCTGAAGGAACTTTTGGCAGAGATGGGACATAAAAAAATAAAGATCAATATCGCCGAGATTGAGAGTGCAAATCTGATTGGATCAGGTATTGCAGCACTTTCGTAAAGCTAAATACCTATAAAAATATAGGGGAAGTACTCATTCGTGCTTCCCCTACTTTATATAATCAAGGTTATACAAATTTACTTATCAGTAGTTTGATCTTTAACTTCACAATCTTCCTAAATTAGCTTTATGAGAGTTGTCCTTCAACGAGTCCTAGGAGCATCTGTAAGTGTAGATGGAACAGCGATATCATCTATCAAAAAAGGGATGCTAATTCTAGTAGGATTTGAAAATGATGACCTACAAGAAGATCTGGAATGGATGGTGAAAAAAATTGCTCAAATCAGAATCTTTAATGATGAGCAGGGAGTTATGAACCTATCAATCCAAGAGGTTCAGGGAGAACTACTAGTGGTTAGTCAGTTTACACTGCATGCCAAGACTAAAAAAGGAAATAGACCTTCGTATATCCAAGCAGCAAAGGCAGACTTTGCCATTCCGCTTTACGAAAAGTTTAAACAACTCTTGGGAATAGAATTAGAACAAACTATTCAATCTGGTATCTTTGGCGCAGATATGAAGGTTCAATTAATCAACGATGGACCCGTTACGATTATCATTGATTCAAAAAATAAAGATTTATGAACGACGATATTACGCTAAAAAACGCACAAAATAGGGTTGATGAATGGATTGAAGAGTACGGCGTGCGCTATTTTAGCGAGTTAACAAATATGGCAATCCTAACAGAAGAGGTGGGAGAAGTTGCCCGAATCATCGCTCGTACATATGGAGATCAATCGTTTAAAAAAGAAGACGCAGAAATAAATCTTGCCGATGAGCTTGCCGATGTATTATGGGTACTTATGTGCTTAGCCAATCAAACAGGGGTAGACTTAACGGATGCATTTCATAAAAACATTGCAAAGAAAACAAATCGAGACAAGTTTCGTCATATCGAAAATGATAAACTTAGTCGCTAAAAATATAAAAATATGAATCTGAATTTTGAAAATCTAGAACAAGACTTCTTAACGGAGGAAGTACAGAAAATAGTATTAGAAATACTTGAAAAATCGCATGAGCTAAATAGTTTTGAGTGGTATACATTTATCTTATCCTGCATTGACCTGACGAGTTTAAATGCCACGGATTCAGCTTCTCAGGGCGAAAAAATGGCTATCAAAGTATCTGAATTTAAACATAATTTTCCCCAGTTACCTAATGTAGCTGCTATCTGTGTCTATCCAACCTTGCTTGAACCTATTAAGAAAAATCTTCAGGCAAGAGAGGTCAAAATTGCCTCTGTTGCTGGAGGTTTTCCTTCGTCACAAACCTACTTAGATGTGAAGATTCTTGAGACCATGATGGCCATTGATAATGGGGCCAATGAGATCGATATCGTCCTTAATCTAGGCGACTTTTTACAAGAAGATTACGAGTCGGCAAAGCGTGAGATAAGCACCATTAAAAAAGCGATAGGCAACACGCACCTAAAAGTTATTTTAGAATCTGGGGCCTTAAAAAGCTATTCTAAAATTTGGAAAGCCTCGATGATATCCATGGAAGCGGGTGCTGATTTCATCAAAACCTCCACCGGAAAATTTGATCCTGCAGCAACCCCTGAAGCCGCTTGGATCATGTGCCGTGCCATTAAACTGTTTTACGAAAAAACCCAAATTAAAGTTGGCTTTAAAGCTGCGGGCGGAATTACAGAAACCAATGACGCGTTA
Organism: Bacteroidia bacterium; assembly: GCA_026391295.1. Classification (GTDB taxonomy): domain Bacteria; phylum Bacteroidota; class Bacteroidia; order Bacteroidales; family Prolixibacteraceae; genus JAAFHB01. Next base: position 94,584 of record JAPLDS010000042.1, read on the forward strand.
GTATATCTGGCTATAGTTAAAGAAGTATTAGGCGACGAATGGCTAACCAAAGACCTATTTAGGATTGGAGCAAGTCGATTAGCAAATAATCTGCTAACCTCTATTATGAGAGAGAAAGTAAGCTATTTTTAAGTTTAGCTTACTCGAGAAGAGATGTAGTCAACATAGCCGATAAGAGCCGATTTAATTGGGGAATCAGGATAGCTATCTAATAGCGAAATGGCTTTAGCTGCATAATCTAGCATTACACCTTCGGCATGCTTAAAGCCATTATTCTGCTCAACAAAGTCTCGAACGATATTCAAGTCTGAAGTGGACTTAACACGCTTCCGAACAATCTTTAAGATTCTAGATTTTTCAGATCGACCAACTTGATTAAGGGCATAAATTAAAGGAAGCGTTATTTTCTTTTCGTGCAGATCATTGCCTGTTGGCTTGCCTAAAAGATTCGACTTCTGATAATCAAAAAGATCATCTTTAATCTGAAATGCCATACCAGCATATTCGCCAAATTGCCTCATTCGTGCAATAGCTTCTTCATCGGTTGTGACTGAACAAGTTCCTACAGCAGCACTAGTGGCTAATAAAGAGGCTGTTTTTTTACGTATTATCTCAAAATAGACCGCTTCGGTAATATCTAATTTTCGTGCCTTCTCAATTTGAAGTATCTCCCCTTCACTCATATCTTTTACCGCCGTACTAATATGACCTAAGATATCATAATCGCGGTGATCAATAGACCATAAAAGCCCTTTCGCAAGGATATAGTCGCCGACCAAAACGGCAATTTTATTTCGCCAAACCGCATTAATTGAGAAAAACCCACGTCGCTGTGAAGAGTCATCAACAACATCATCATGAACAAGGGTGGCTGTATGCAGGAGCTCAATCGTTAAAGCCGCATGGTAGGAACGCTCATTAAAATCACCATTTAACTTGGCAGCTAAAAAAACAAGAATAGGTCGCATTTGCTTCCCCTTTCGCCTTAAAATATAATTGATAATCGTACTCAAAAGAGGCAAATCACTCTTTGTCGCCTTTTGAAAAAATGGCTCAAAGTTTATTAGCTCTTGCTGAATCGGCGCGGTGATTTGATCCTTAGATGACATCGGTCTTAAATTGTATGCTTTTCGAATCTAAATATGGCCAAAGGTAAGCAATAATTTTACTTCAGAACGATCGCATTTCAGCAGATAGAAGCTATAAAATCGAACATAAAGCCATTTGATACATCAGTTTAGCAAGAGACAAAAGATGAAATAGAATAAAATCTATTCCGATCATAGGGCATCTCATCAAAGGCCTAACTATGAATTTACAAATCGAGCCAAACTAAAAACTTAATATTCAATGCACTAGAAAATTAGAAATTTCATTTGAAGGCGCTCGAATAAGATTTAAAACAAATAGGAAAAATCTCCAATCAGAAGGGAAAGAGATCCTCAATAACCAAAGTTTTTATCTCATTATTTAGACATTTTTGCGTAGTTTTGATTCTTTCTTAATTATCCCTTTTCACCATGAACCGACTGTTTCTCCTCGATGCATATGCATTAATTTACCGTTCCTATTTTGCATTTATTAATGCCCCACGTATAAATTCTAAAGGACTTAATACGTCCGCTATGTTTGGATTTGTTAATACGCTTGAGCAACTTCTAAAGACGGAGAAGCCGACACATATTGCGATTGCATTCGATATGAAAGGGCCGACATTTCGGCACGACATGTTTCCAGACTATAAAGCTAATCGCGACGAAATGCCTGAGGATTTGAGAAAGTCGATACCCTATATCCGAGATATTATAAAAGGATATCAAATTCCAATCCTAGAAAAGGCGGGCTTTGAGGCCGATGATGTTATTGGCACGCTTGCAAAAGTGGCCGAGAAAAAGGGATTTCAAGTTTTTATGGTCACACCAGATAAAGATTATGCCCAATTAGTCTCTCCTAATATCTTTATGTACAAACCCAAACGAATGGGTAATGAGATGGAGATACTGGGGGTGGAACAGGTCTGTGAGAATTTTCAGATTCAAAATCCATTACAAGTTATTGACATCCTAGGCCTGATGGGCGATGCATCAGATAATATTCCAGGTTGCCCTGGCATTGGTCCCAAAACGGCGATGAAACTTGTGGGAGAATTTGGAGGAATTGATGGCGTATACCAAAATTTAGAGCAGCTAAAAGGAAAACAAAAAGAGAGCCTCGCAACATTCGAAGAACAAGTACGCCTATCTCGTAAATTAGCAGAGATTATACTAGATGTCCCAGTTGAGTTTAATCAGGAGGACTTGCTTCTTTCGATTCCCGACACGGCTAAATTACGGGAGCTATTTCTAGAGCTTGAGTTCCGGACAATGGCTGAAAAATTGGGATCTGCAGCAGCAAAGCCGATCGAAGCAGCCCCACTGGCCTTTGCACAAGGGACACTTTTCAGTGAAGTTGAACAAACACTTCCAGAATCATACTCCGAACAATCGAATCTTAATTCTACCGATCATCACTATGTTTTAATTAATTCGGAAGAAAAAATTAAGGAGTTGGTCGGAACGCTAAGTCTACAAAAAGCTTTCTGCTTCGATACCGAAACAACCGGACTAGATACCCAATTAGACCAACTTGTTGGATTGTCTTTCTCCTTCAAAGCCAAGGAGGGGTATTATGTGCCAATACCATTCGAACAAGATGAAGCTCTAAAGCGAGTAAGCCTGTTCAAAGAGCTTTTTGCAACGGCAGATATTCTGAAAATTGGTCAGAATATGAAATTTGATATTCTAATGCTCACCCGCTACGGCATAGAGATCAAAGGTGAATATTTCGATACCATGGTGGCCCATTATCTAATCCAACCTGATCTTCGCCATAACCTAGATTATCTTAGTGATGTTTACCTGAACTATAAAAAAGTTGCCACTGAGGAGCTTATCGGGAAACGAGGGAAAAATCAGCTCTCGATGCGCGATGTTGAGCTCGAGCAAATCAAAGAGTATGCTTGTGAAGATGCCGATATAACTTTTCAATTAAAAAAGATTCTGGATCAAGAACTCTCTAGCGCGAATTTAAAAGAGCTCTTTGCAACTGTTGAGATGCCGTTATTAAAAGTCTTGGTGCAGATGGAGATTTCAGGCTTGACTATTGATCCTAAGGCACTCGATGACTACGCTATTATCTTGCGAGAGCAAATTAATGAACTTGAAAATGCAATCATCGAATTAGCCGGAGAACCGTTTAATATTTCATCACCTAAACAACTTGGAACCATTCTTTTTGAAAAATTACTTCTTGATCCGAAAGCGAAGAAAACTAAAACCAAGCAGTATTCTACCGGGGAAGAGATCCTAGTTAATCTTCAAGATAAGCATCCAATAGTCAATAAAATATTGGAGTATCGAGGTTTAAAAAAATTACTCTCTACCTATGTCGAGGCCTTACCTAAATTAATAAATCCTAAAACAGGTAAAATACACTCCTCCTTTAATCAAACTATTGCTGCCACCGGACGACTAAGTTCTACCAATCCGAATTTACAGAATATCCCTATTCGAGACGAAAGTGGACGTGAGATCAGAAAGGCTTTTATCCCTAGCGATAGTGATCACTTATTTTTATCGGCCGATTATTCACAAATCGAATTGCGGATTATGGCTGCCGTCTCGGGCGACAAGGTGATGACTGACGCCTTTCAAAATGGGGAAGATATTCATGCTGCTACGGCCGCGAAGATCTTTGATGTCAAACTGACGGATGTAACTTCAGAAATGCGGCGAAAAGCAAAAACGGCCAACTTTGGAATTCTATATGGAATTTCGGCGTTTGGTCTATCGCAAAGGCTTCAAATCTCGCGAGCAGAAGCCAAAAAGCTAATCGATGATTATTATGCCAACTTCTCAACCATCAAAAACTACATGGATACTCAACTTGATCTGGCGAGAGAGAGAGGTTTTGTGGAAACAATTATGGGTCGTAAACGTTATCTTAGTGACATTAATTCAGCAAACGCCACCATTCGATCTTTCGCAGAAAGAAATGCTATAAATGCACCAATCCAAGGCTCTGCTGCAGACATCATCAAAGTAGCGATGATCAATATTTACAAGCGATTCGAAGAGCAAAACCTCAGTTCTAGAATGATTCTTCAGGTACACGATGAGTTAAATTTCGACGTCTTAAAAACCGAGTTAGAAGTGGTTAAAGAGATTATAAAGACTGAAATGGAACAGGCTATTAAATTAACGGTACCGCTTGAGATCGAACTCAAAGCCGCGGAAAATTGGCTCCTTGCCCATTGATCTGCTCATTTTATTTAATGTTTTAAAACATAAAAATGCCGTATTGGATAAAATAAAAAAACCACTATGTTTGCAGAACGGATCAGAACGGCTAAAAACATCCTAATTTATTGGCCAAATGAGCTGTGAATGGGATCAAGTTCTATAAAAAAATAAAATAAGTAAAATAAATTTAACGCAACAGAACGGAATCGACTGCTTGTGTTTTTAAAATACAACACCCTAAATACATGAATATCAAAAATCTTATAGATCGAATGATGCAAGGGTCAAGAACACCTTTGTGGTTGATCATCTTTGGCGTCCTCATAGGTCTAATTGCCATTGGAACGATTAACACGGTGTCAGATAAAACCTCAACGGATACCTATTGCATGTCGTGTCACGTGCACCCATGGGCCGAGCAAACTTGGCGTTTGTCGCCGCACAACTTTAACCGCACCGGGATAACAGTTCACTGTGTGGATTGCCATCTTCCGCCCAAAGGTGAAGGCTATCTGTTAGCAAAAGCAAAACATGGTGCTAAAGATGTGTACGGCTACCTATTTAAAGATAGTGCTAAAATTAATTGGGCAGACAAACGATTATTGGAGAATGCAAAAACATTCACCTATGAAGCATCTTGTATTAAATGTCACTCCAATCTTTTCCCTGTGACCCTTTCGGTAAATGGCAGCAATGCCCATATGCAATATAAAAATTCGAAGGAAGATCCTAAGCCAACATGTATCAGCTGCCACCTTAACGTAGGCCATTATGACAAGAATGTCAAGCACGAACATGACACAAATTTTGGTGTTGATGCTGCCGCAAGTCAAGAGAAATTTGCCAGCTCGACAAAGGTTACCAAATTTGAAAACTTCACAGAAAAGATTCCTGGAACCACGGTTGCATTTGACATGGTTGCGATCCCTGAAGGGACATTCAACATGGGAAGCCCAGATAACGAGCCACTTCGGAAATCAGATGAAGGACCCGTTCGAAAAGTGAAGCTTTCAAAATTCTGGATGGGAAAAATTGAAGTCTCTTGGAATGAATACCTAGCCTTCTTTATGGCTACAGCCTCTCAAGGAAGAACCGAAGGACAAGTACTAACCAATAAAAAAGTTGATGCCATTACTGGTCCAACCCCACCTTGGGGTGCTCCTGATCAAGGATGGGGCAAAGGATCTAGACCTGCAATCACCATGTCATGGCGTTCTGCAAATACATATTGCCAATGGCTGTCTCAGGTTACTGGTAAAAAATATCGCCTTCCAACAGAAGCGGAATGGGAATATGCTTGTCGAGGAAATACGACAACTCCATATTTCTTTGAAGGCGATCCATCAAAATTCACCTCCAATGGTCTTCTGAAGAAAATATTTGGTCCCGATACAACAAAAATTAATTCGTATATTGTGTATAAAGAAAATGGGGCTTCTAAAACAATGGATCCAAATTCAGTAAAAGCAAACCCATTTGGACTAAAGAACATGACGGGTAATATTGCAGAGTTTTGCTCTGATTATTATGCGCCTGATGCTTATAAAGGAGGAACTGGACTAGTGGTAAATCCACAAGGACCCGAATCAGGTCAAGAACATGTGATCAGAGGAGGTTCCTTTAAAAGCGATGCGAAGGATGTTCGAAGCGCAGCAAGAGATTTTACCAAGACAAAAGCTTGGTTATCAACCGATCCTCAGATGCCGAAAAGCGTTTGGTGGTATTCCGATTGTGTAGACAATGGGTTTAGGATTGTATGTGAAGCAGATAGTATTTCAGGTCAATAAAAGTATATTACAATGAAAAACGATTTAAAGAATATCAACAGAAGGAAATTTTTAGGTGCAAGCGTTTTAGCGGGCATTGGAGCAGCTAGCGCAAGTGCGATCCTCTCCTCTTGCGGTCCAAAAAAGCTAGATAATTTAGCTTTAGGCTTGCCTCCAATTTTAAAAGGTGCCCCTAAAGGTAAAAAGCTCCGTGCAGGTCTTGTTGGAGCTGGAAACCGTGGAACAGGAGCAGCCATTAACTTTATCAGCGCTGGGCCTGACCTAGAGATTGTTGCAATCGCAGATGTTTTTCAAGATAAGATTGATAATTGTCGTAAACGATTTGCATCCTTCGACTTACCTATTCCAGCCGAAAATTGCTTCGTTGGATTTGATGGCTACAAAAAGTTAATGGCGATGCCTGATATTGATGTGGTAATCCTTGCTACTCCTCCACAATTTCGTCCTGAACATTTTGCTGAAGCGATCTTAAATAAAAAACATTGCTTTATCGAAAAACCGGTCTGCGTAGATCCTGTAGGTGCGCGACTAATGATTGCCACATCTAAAAAAGCTGATGCACTCGGACTTTGCGTCGTAACCGGGACTCAACGACGACATCAAGAAGATTATATTGAGACGTACAAACAAGTTATGAATGGTGCTATCGGTAAGATCGTTTCAGCCAAAGCATTCTGGAATCAAGAGCATGTTTGGTTTAGAACTCGTGAAGAGGGATGGAACGACATGGAATATATGATCCGAAATTGGAATAACTTTAGCTGGCTTTGTGGTGACTTTATCCTTGACACACACGTACACAATATCGATGTCATCAATTGGTTTATGGGTAAACCACCAGAAAAAGCAATTGGCTATGGCGGTCGTGCACGCAGAGTCACTGGAGATCAATACGACTTTTTTAGCGTCGACTACGACTACGGGAATGGCGTAAGTTCTCATAGCATGTGTCGCGAATTAGATAGCTGTACTAATGGAACTGGCGAAGTAATCAATGGCACAGAAGGCTATACAAACTGTGTCAACACAATTTGGAATTTAGATGGAACAGTTAAATGGAAATTTGATTACCCAAAAGACGACAATGGAAATGCGATGACCACGTTAAAAATTTCGCCTTATGTGCAGGAACATATGCACCTAGTATATGCCATCCGAACAGGTAATACTGTGAATCAAGCAGAAACTACTGCTATTTCAACGCTTACTGCAATCATGGGACGAACAGCCGCTTATACTGGTCAATTAATCACTTGGGAGGCGATGATGAAGTCAGATATGGATCTAGGACCGAAAAAAATAGAGTTCGGACCAGTGGATATGGTATTTCAGACACCGATTCCTGGAACTGATCCGCACGTTTAATACCATTAACCGATTAACAACTAAAATCAACTGACATGTTAGACAAATCTACCAGAAGAGATTTTCTGAGACAATCAACGGCCATTGGAACTGGTGCTATCATTTTGCCTCAATTGATTCCCTCAACAGCATTAGGCATGGGCGGGAAAGTTGCCCCTAGCGATCGAATTGTGATGGGATGTATCGGAACAGGATCTCAGGGTACTGGAAACCTTCGCGAATTCTTAAAAAATCACCTCGACAGAGTGCAGTTTATTGCAATCTGCGACGTCGATGCAAAGCATGCAGCAAATGCAAAAGGAGTGATCGACACCGCAAATAAAAATAGCGACTGCAAAGCTTATGGCGACTACCGTGAGTTCCTTGAAAAAGAAAAACTTGACGGAGTATCAATTGCTTTACCTGACCACTGGCATGGCTTGATCTATACTGCAGCAGCAAATAAAAAATTAGACGTTTATGGCGAAAAGCCTTTGGCACGTACAATTCATGACGGACAAGCCATTGTTAGCGCAGCCAAAAGAAACAATATTGTTTGGCAGACTGGCAGCTGGCAACGATCTCGTGAAAACTTCAGACGTGGTGCTGAACTAGCCGTAAATGGCCGAGTTGGAAAAGTTACACGCGTTGAAGTAGGTCTTCCAAACGGAAACAGAGGCGTTGGAACACCTCCAATTAAAGAGGTTCCAGCTGAACTTAACTGGGAAATGTGGCTAGGTCCAGCATTGAAAGTCCCTTACCGTGGTATTAGCCACTGGGACTGGCGTTGGATCTTAGACTACTCTGGGGGACAACTTACAGACTGGTCGGGTCACCATATTGATATCGCACAATGGGGTATTGGAATGGAACGCTCTGGCCCTATTGAGATCGCAGGAGAAGCTGTATATCCAACCGATGGAATCTACAATGCTCCTGTTGAGTATGATTTTCTTTGTAAATATGCCAATGGTATTGAGATGCGCGTAGCCAATGAGGCTCGTATTGAAAAAGGTGCCGGAGCAACTTGGTATGGCGATAAAGGCTGGATCCATGTCAACAGAGGGAATACACTAACTGCTTCTGACCCAAAAATTCTTGAAGAAGTTATCGCCGATAATGAGATTCACCTCTATAAAAGCACAGACCATATTGGAAACTTCTTGGACTGCGTAAAATCACGCGGCGAAACTGTAGCACCTGTTGATATCGCACATCGCTCAATATCTGTCGGACTACTTGGAGAAATTGCAATGTCTACCGGACAAAAAATTCAATGGGACCCCGTAAAACAAGAGATCATTGGAAACCCAAAAGCGAGCCGTTTGCTAACTCGTCCATACCGTCAACCTTGGAATGTACCAACCATTTAATCTAAAACTGTAATGAAAAAATTAGTTAAATATCTATTTGTATTCGTCGCATTAGTCGTTGTATTGACTTCGTGCACTGGCGGGGCTTCATACAAAGCATTAATTATCACAGGGCAAAATAACCATAATTGGAAATCTAGTTCCCCGATCCTAAAAGAGGTGCTTTTGCAAACCGGCTTATTTACTGCTGAGATTGCAAAAAGCCCGGAAAAGGGAGGCGATATGAACTCCTTTAATCCCGATTTCTCGAAGTATAACGTAGTCATTATTGATTACAATGGAGAATCTTGGTCTGAAAAAACCAAGGCTGCATTCGTTGAATATGTAAAGAATGGTGGAGGCGTAGTCTCTTATCATGCTGGAGATAATTCATTCCCTGATTGGAAAGAATACAACGAAATGATCGGCCTAGGCGGATGGGGAGGCAGGTCTCAAAAAGATGGACCTTATGTTTACTTCAAAGGTGATAAAATGGTCATCGACACTGCAGCAGGAAGTGGAGGAGCTCATGGTAAAAGACATGAATTCGAAATCAAAGCTCGCAATGTTGAACATCCAATCTTAAAAGGGCTTCCTCAACGATGGATACATGGAACCGATGAATTGTACGCTAAGCTGCGTGGACCAGGTAAAAATATGGAAATCATCGCAACTGCATATTCAGACACAGCGAAGGGTGGTACAGGCAGAAGCGAACCGATCCTAATGGTTATCAACTACGGTAAAGGAAGAATATTCCATACGACCTTAGGTCATCCTGATAAAGAAGGGGGTCCAGCGTTACAATGTGTTGGATTCATAACTACCTTCCAAAGAGGTGCTGAATGGGCTGCATCAGGAAAAGTAACACAAAAAATACCGTATGATTTCCCAACCGCTGCAGGTTCATCATACCGCCTTGACTACAAAGAACTGACGCTAGAAGAGGATCTTAATAAAATATCACAGTACGATATCACAAAGAGCACAAAATACTTTACCGACTTACAAACTCGTATTCGCAAAGAATCAAAAACAGCTGATGACTTTGCAAAATTCGAAAAAGCAATGGTAAAAGTACTTGAGAATTCAAGCGCTAGTGATGACGGCAAAAAATTACTTCTTCGCGAACTAAGCTGGATGGGATCAGACATTAGTGTCTCAGCAATTAAAGAACTTGCGAAGAATCCAAATCTAAAAGATGAGGCGGAGTTTGCATTAGCTCGCCTAAGTCCTTCAAAATAATCTGATACAGACGAGACGAGAAACTAGACTTTAGTTTTAATAATCGTATAAATTTTACTAAAATAGCCTCAGTTTTTTACTGGGGTTATTTTATTTATATCCGAAGATATTAATGTAAATTTACCCCTAATTGCCGACCTAACTATTTAAGGATATGCTTTCAATTGTCATCCCAATCTACAACGAAGAGAAGCTGATCGCCGAATTGGTGAAAAGAACTCATGCTGCATTAACAACATTCACCTCTAATTTTGAGATCATTGTTGTTGACGATGGCAGTGAAGATGATAGCTTAAAACACTTGCATGCATCTCCGGTGCAATCTCCCGAAAAATCGTCGCCCTATCTCGAAATTTTGGCCACCAAGCGGCCTACACAGCCGGACTAGAATATGCCTCAGGCGAGTTCATTGGCATGATGGATGGGGACATGCAAGATCCACCTGAATTATTTGCAGAGATGTATCGCAAAATTCAGGAGGAAGGATTTGATGTGATCAGTGCAAAAAGAACTGGTCGCAAAGGGAGTAACAGCCGCAACCTTCTAACCTTTATATTTCATCGCATTTTTAGGAATATCGCTGTGCTAAAGAATATGGAAAATACCGGCAACTTTTCCATGATGACCAGGGAGGCCCTAACAGCCTTACTGTCCTTAAAAGAGAAGATCAGGTACCTGCCAGGACTTCGAACATTTATTGGATTTAAACAAGGCTATGTTGAATTTATTCGCGAAGATAGACTCAGCGGAGAGCCTAAAATGAGCTTGTCGAAGCTTTTCACACTTGCTGCCGATGCGATCTTCTCGTTCTCGAAACTGCCCATTCGGATGTGCTTAATTCTTGGACTGATCGGAACCTTCGTGTTTATGTGTGCGGGGGCGTATGTACTATTTGCTAAAATAATGGGATTTGCCATTGCTGGATGGCCCTCAACAATGCTCAGCATCTACTTCTTAGGATCTATTCAACTGGTAGCACTCGGAATAGTTGGAGAATATGTCTATCGTATTTATAAAGAATCACAGGAGAGACCACTCTATTTTGTGAAGAAAATCTATGATGGAACTTCAGTGAAAAAATGATTCAGAAAAATCTGAAATACCTATTTCTCGGCTTATCAGCTCTTCTGCTAATTTTTATGCTAAAGAGCTCAGCTGATGCTGGGATATCAGGAGACGAATACCTCCATTACGATCAGTCGAAAGCCGTTTATAACTATTTTGCCACCCTTGGCAAAGACTCTTCCGCGGTCAATACCCCTACTACTCATCTCAAATATTACGGTCAATCATTCGATAATGCTACAACAATTTTAATCAAATGGTTCAATATCAAAGAGGTCTTTTTATTTCGTCATATAGCCTGTGCTTTAGCTGGTTGGCTGACCGTTCTTATAACAGCCCTATTTGCCATATGGCTTTCTGGATATGGATCCGCAATCCTTGTGATTTTACTCTTTGCAGCTTCTCCAACTTTCCTTGGGCACGCGCAAAACAACCTAAAAGATATACCTTTTGCACTAAGTTATATCGCAGCCTTGTTTTTTATGTCCCGCTTTCTGCTTCATCGAATTAGACGCAAGGAGGTAATTCTGCTAATTGCAAGTATCGCCTTCTCGATAAGTATACGATCTGGCGGACTCATCCTAATCTGTTTTCTATTCCTATTCCTGGCTGTCTCATACTTCTATGATCTTCAACAAAACAAACAAATCGATTATAGGGCCTTTAAGGAGCGGTTTATCTATGCAATAGGCATAAGTCTGCTCTCGCTCTTGTTTAGTATCGTTTTATGGCCCTATGCGCTTCATAATCCATTCCATAATATCTGGGAATCATATAAGGTGATGACCCAATTCCCGACCACGGTTATGCAGATCTTTGAAGGAAAATCAGAATGGTCGGATTTAATGCCTTGGTACTATTTGCCAAAATACATGATTATTACCATTCCATTAATCGTCTTAACAGGTATTTTGGGATTTCTTATTCTTGCCCGGAAAATCGTGGATAAAAGCAATCTCCTCACCTATGGTATTATCCTCTTTTCGATCTTGTTTCCCATCGTATTTGTAATCTATGAGCATTCAAATCTATATGGATCTTGGCGACATTTCACGTTTGTCTATCCGTCGCTCATCTTACTGGCTTCAATCGGCCTTTTAAATGCCTATGCAAGGATAAAGCACTACTTCATAAAAATAGCATTTGCGTTAGCATTCATCGGATTATCATGGCATCCAATTCAATATATGGTGAAAAATCATCCCTACCTATACCTGTATTACAATCCCATAGTTGGTGGACTGCATGGTGCATATGGGAATTATGAAACAGATTACTACTACCATTCCATGCGTGAAGGATCGACCTGGCTTAACGAATATCTGCAAAAGAATAAGGAGGTAGGTCCTTTGAAAATAGCCTCTAATTTCTCCGTAAGCTGGTACTTCCGTGATCAACCATTGATATCAACATACTATTGCCAATATGATGCAAGAAGTCAGTATGATTGGGACTATATGGTTGTTGCCAACAGTTATGTCTCTGCAAACCTATTGCAAACCAAAGTCTGGCCCCCAAAAGAAGCAATACATACGATATATGCAGATGGAATTCCAATCTGCACAGTTCTAAAAAGAGCGACCAAGCTCGACTTTTACGGAACTGAATTGTTAAAAAAAGGAAATTTTGTCGAATCGGCTAAAATATTTGCTGATGCGCTAAAAATAAATGCACAAGATGAATTAATCTTTTATAATTTTGCCTCGGCTTTAGCGGGTCAAGGCAAGTTAGATAGTGCAAAAATAGCGCTTCACTCAGCCCTGGCCATCAACCCTCGATACGAGCCTGTCTTGATGTATCTTGGAAATATAGCAGTAGAGCAAAATAAACCAGAAGAGGCAGAGCGTTATTATAAACCATTATTAGGATATAACCCTAAATATTCGGAGGCCTATGTAAGCCTTGCAAATATTAGAATGAAAACTAATTTGGCTGAAGCAAGAAGTTTATTGAAAGATTGTTTAATTCTGGACCCTAGATATATCCCAGCTGTTAGAGCATTGGCTGAGACCTATCGGAAGTCAAATCCAGAAGTGGCAAAGAAGTATGATGAGTTAGCAAATTCTTATAAATAAATTAATAATTAGAGTATGAAAAAGTCAATCTTAATGTTTACAATGACAGGAGTTTTATTCCTGGGTAGTTTAGGTCTTGCACTGGCACAGCCAGCTACTAAAAAAGACTCAGTTAATGCAGATAAAGCAGCAAAACCTGTTTTCTACAATGCAGCAGCTGAAGAAGAAAAACCAAAATCTGAAGGTGGTTCAAATATCGCTTTAATTGGTGGCGCAGTTGTTGTTCTTGGAGCTGCAATTTATTTTCTGACTAAGAAAAAGAAATAAATAACCTGAATAACCTACAACAAAAAGAATCGACTGTATTACAGTCGATTCTTTTTGTTTAATGCAGCCTTCTAGTAGAGGTCCTCAATCAGAACGTTAGCTCTAACATATTTTTATAAACCCGGTCGGCACCCGAATCCCATAATACTTGATCATCAAGAATTCCGGTATTTACAGCAATGGTAAAAATACCAGCTCCCTTTGCCGACTGAATACCAAGAGGTGCATTCTCAATAACAACAACTTCATGACTAGCCAGTCCCGACCTTTTAAGTGCCATCAGGTAGGGCTCAGGATGCGGTTTCCCATGCTGAACATCCTGTCCGTTAATAATCCTTGATTTATCAACATAGCCCGAGAAATCCTCTAATAATGCATTTAAAAACTTATCCTGCGAAGAACCAGTAACCACCCAAATAGATACCGACTTTTCAGAAAGTTCTTTCATTAAAGCTAGTGCCCCATCAAAAGCGACCGCATCCGGAAAGTCGGCAATTATCTCTGTCTTTTTAAAATAGATCTGCTCTATTTCTTGTTCTGTTGCATCTCTATTTTTTTCTTGCTGAAAAACTAAATTAATCGTTGACTGAGCCGTTCGTCCTTCATTTCGATAGACCATCTCCGGAGAAAAATCAAAACCAAAAAAGTGAAAAGCTAGGTTCCACGCATCAGCATGAGCACCCATTGAATCATAAAGTACTCCATCCATATCAAAAAATACCCCCTTAATAGGATCCGGCAAAACAGGCAAGCCATTGTTAATCATAACTTTATATGCTAAATGCGACTATTGAAATATACAAATTGTAAATATTAACTTTAAACTCTGATAATAAGCTTGCGAAGTTCTCAAAAAAAATCACAATTCAAGATCAAAAAATCGATCTCGATTGTTATTTAAGAAATAGTATTATCTCCTATTTCACATAGAGGACAAGGAGGATTACAACAAAATAGAATGACCACGAAAAGCAACATAAGAGAAATATTAGAAAATCGTATCCTCGTTCTAGACGGAGCCATGGGGACGATGATTCAACGAGTAAAATTAACGGAAGAGGACTTCCGTGGTGAAAAATTTAAAAATTGGAACTCTCCACTTAAAGGAGACAACGACTTACTATCGATCACCATGCCATCAGTAATTCAAGAAATTCATGAACTTTTTCTTGAAGCTGGCGCTGATATACTCTCTACAAATACTTTTAACGCTACCCGGATCTCACAAGCCGATTATGGCCTAGAAGATCATGTTTACGAACTCAACAAGCAATCGGCACAAATTGCAAAAGCGGCCGCTAATAAATATTCGACAACTGAAAAGCCTCGCTTCGTAGCAGGAGCCGTTGGGCCAACAAATAAAACCTGTTCAATGTCGCCGGATGTCAACGACGCTGGTTTTAGGGCCGTAACTTTTAATGAAATGAAATCGTCGTATGTCGAACAAGTTGAAGGACTTTTAGATGGAGGCGTCGACCTATTGCTTGTCGAAACGATCTTTGACACACTCAATGCCAAAGCGGCAATGATGGCGATTGAAGAGACACTAGAGCAGCGGAATATCGTTCTTGACGTAATGATTTCTGGTACTATTACTGATGCTAGCGGAAGAACTTTATCTGGACAAACAGTCGAAGCATTTCTGAACTCCGTTTCTCATATTAATCTGCTTACCATTGGTCTAAACTGTTCGTTAGGAGCCAAAGAGATGCGTCCTTATCTCGAAGAACTTAGTCGGAAAGCACCATTTTATATTAGTGCACATCCAAATGCCGGACTTCCAAATCAATTTGGAGAGTACGACGAGACACCCAAAATGATGGGTGGTTTCGTGCAAGACTTCTTTGATCAAAAAATGGTCAATATTATCGGTGGATGCTGCGGAACAACACCTGAACATATCAAAGAGTTAGCACAAATGGCAAGTGTCGCAACTCCTCATCAGCCATTTACACCCATCATTGCAACTCGACTTAGTGGATTAGAGCCACTAACGGTTGATAAAACCACAAACTTTATCAATATCGGAGAACGATGTAATGTATCAGGATCGATAAAGTTTGCCCGACTTATTCGCGAAGAAAAATATGAAGAAGCTTTAGCCATTGCTAGAGAAATGGTTGAAGGAGGCGCCCAAGTTATCGATGTTAACATGGATGATGCCATGCTTGATGCCGAGAAAGAGATGGTGAAATTTCTTCACCTGGTGATGTCGGAACCTGACATTGCACGATTACCTGTTATGGTTGACTCTTCAAAATGGACGGTCATTGAAGCCGGACTTCAATGCCTTCAAGGAAAAGCAATTGTTAACTCTATTAGTCTTAAAGAGGGCGAAGAATTTTTCAAAGCCTGCGCCAATAAAATAAAAAAATATGGTGCCGCTGCAGTTATTATGGCTTTCGATGAGCAAGGACAAGCGGCCACATTTGAAGAACGGATCCGTATCTGTGAACGTGCATACCGAATCTTAGTCGACGAAGTAGGCTTTCCAGCACAAGATATTATTTTTGACCCCAATGTTTTAACAGTTGGAACAGGGATAGAAGAGCATAACAATTACGCTCTTGACTTTATAAAAGCTACCAAATGGATCAAAGAAAATCTTCCATACGCTAAGGTTAGTGGCGGAATTTCAAATGTCTCATTCTCCTTTAGAGGAAACAATACCATCCGAGAAGCTTTTCATTCTGTATTCCTTTACCATGCCATTGGTGCAGGTCTGGATATGGGTATTGTCAATCCTGGAATGCTTCAAATCTATGATGAAATACCGAAAGATTTACTAGAATATGTTGAAGATGTGATCCTCAACCGAAGACCTGATTCTACAGAACGACTGCTTGCCTTTTCAGAAAATATCGCTGCAAAAGGTAAGAAAGAAGAAAAAACAGAGGAGTGGAGACTTCAAGATGTTAAAGAAAGGATTCAACATGCCTTAGTAAAAGGGATTACAGACTATATCGAAGAAGATATTACTGAATTACTCCCTGAATACAATAGTGCAATTCGAGTTATCGAAGAGCCTTTGATGGACGGCATGAACCGAGTGGGCGATCTTTTCGGAAGCGGAAAGATGTTTCTTCCTCAGGTTATTAAGTCGGCACGTGTCATGAAAAAGGCAGTTGCGTTTCTGCAGCCGTTTATCGAACAAGATAAACTAGACCTGAAACAAGCGCCTACAATCAAAAAGAAAATTCTCCTTGCCACCGTAAAAGGCGACGTACATGATATTGGAAAAAACATCGTAGGCGTAGTGCTAGCATGCAATAATTACGAGGTTCTTGATCTAGGAGTTATGGTTCCAGCAGATAAAATTTTAGACAAAGCCATAGAAGAAAAAGTCGATATTATTGGTCTAAGTGGACTGATAACTCCATCCTTGGAAGAGATGGCTCATGTGGCAAAAGAGATGCAACGCAGAGCGTTTACAATACCTCTAATGATTGGTGGTGCCACAACTTCTAAAATACATACTGCAGTTAAGATAGAGCCAGAGTATAGCAATACCGTCGTTTATGTAAAAGATGCCTCGCGTGCTGTTCAGGTGGTCGCAAATCTGCTCGTCAGAGATCCCGATTTTATTCAATCAACTCAAAATGAATATATCGAGCTTCGGGCGATGCATAGTGCAAAAAAACCGAAAGAGTACCTCTCTCTGGCAAGCGCTAGAAGCAATGCCTTTAATCCAAACTGGGACTCTTCAATGGTTTATAAGCCATTAAAGATTGGCATTCAAACGTTCAATGACTATCCCCTTGAGGAGCTAAGAGAGCATATCGATTGGACCTTCTTCTTTATTGCATGGGAATTTAGAGGTAAGTTTCCGACCATTTTTGATGATCCCAAACAAGGAGCTGAGGTTAAGAAACTTTATGATGAGGCAAATCTATTCTTAGATGAGATCATCGCAAAGAAAATGATTACGGCCAAAGGAATTATTGGACTCTGGCCCGCAAACAGCGTTGGCGACGATATTGAGCTTTATAGCGATGAAAATAGAGATACCCTTCAAGGGACTTTTCATCACCTTAGACAGCAACAAAAACGTGGAGAAAATCTCCCGAATTACTGCCTAAGTGATTTTGTAGCCCCTAAAAGTTCGGGGGTATCAGATTACTGCGGAGGGTTTGCTGTAACAGCAGGAATAGGAATTGCTGAATGGATTGAGAAATTCAAATCAGAAGGAGATGATTATCATGCCATCCTCTTAGAATCATTAGCTGATCGATTGGCTGAGGCTTTTGCAGAACGAATTCATGAACGAGTGCGCAAAGAGTTCTGGGGCTATGCACCTGATGAAAATTTGACGCCTATGGATTTGATAAATTGCAAATATCAAGGAATTAGGCCAGCAGCTGGATATCCTGCATGCCCGGAACATTCGGAGAAAAAAGTATTATTCGATCTATTAGGCGCGACAGAAAAAGTGGATATCCATCTGACCGAGCACTTCTCTATGTATCCTACCGCATCAGTTTGTGGACAATACTTTGCCCATAAAAATGCAGTGTATTTCGGATTAGAGCGGATTGAAAAGGATCAAGTAGAAGATTTTGCTCGACGTAAAAATGTTGCTACTGAATATATCGAGAAGTTCTTGCCGTCGAATTTAAGCTATAAATAGGCTTTAAGAAATTTCGTCAACCACTTGTCTCAAGAAGTCACGAGTCAAATAATCCTGATCAATTAACACACCATCCCATATTACGATGTCCAAATCAATCGTACGAGGTCCAAACTTAGGGGCTGTTCGATCACGTTTTAGTTTGTCTTCAATTGCTTTAAGATACAGTTGAAAATCAGATTGACTTGAAGCTGTTCTAATTTTTATAGCCCCATTCAAAAAATCTGGTTGATCAAGGATGCCCAATGGCGCTGTATTGATCCATTTAGATAGTTGCAAAACTTCATGCTCTGAGCTGATTAACGCTATCGCATCTTCAAAATTCTGCTGAGCATTGATATTCGACCCTAGTCCAATGATACATTCATGCTTCATTTTCGATACCCCTCTAATTCAACAGAGACAGATTCTGAAAATCGCAAAGCACCTGGCTTATCAACCTCAACTTTCGCGCGAATAACACGATGATCTTGAAGGATCAATGTTAATACCTCATGGGCTAATCGCTCCAAAAGATTATACTTGCTTTCTGAGACTAAGGAGATAATCTGTTTCGTTATCGTCTTGTAATTATAAATTCCATCCTCTTGATCAGAAAGGATCGCTGCTGAAATATCAACCTCAATCTCAACATTGACAACGACATCTTGCAGGTTAATCCTCTCTTCGGGATTAAAACCAATAATAGTTGGGATTAATAAATCTTTGATTCGAATAATAGCCATATTTTTCTTTTCGATTACGTATTAAAACTCGATGATATCTAAATTAAATGCTCTCCTCCATCACAGAAGATTACCTGACCAGTTAAGTCTTGATTATCTAAAATAAAATCCAAACTTTTAAGGATCGCCAAAAGACCTGATGGAGTTTTCATTGGAGTTTTTTGAGCTATTTGATCAAGATAAGTATCGTCTTTATCCTCCGGTGGAAGAACGGCTCCAGGGGCAATCCCATTGACTCGGATAGTTGGTGCAAGTTCTAAAGCTGCCATTTTGGTTAAGTCCGTCAATACTTTTTTCGACAATGAATAAGCCATAAAATCACCCTTATTCTTTGTAACCCGAGTATCTAATAAATTAACGATTAATCCCTGCTTTGTAGTATTTGCAAAATCACGTATCAGAATAAATGGAGCGATGTAATTAACCATGGTATGCTGTAAGATTAAATCATTGCTACTGCTCTTGAGTGTTGCAGAATTAAAAAGTGAAGCATTGTTAATCAGCAGATCAACAGAGCCCATCTTATCAACCACATTCGAGACAAGTTCACTGGTCATTTCTGCAGCGTTAAGATCAACTTTAAATGAAGAAAAGCGCTGAGATGGATACAGAGTCTTCAATTCTAATTCAAGCTCCGAAATCGTCTCTTTTGAGCTATTGTAATGAATGGCTATATCCCATCCGCTTTTAGCTAGATGAAAAGCCATCGCTCGACCAATTCTTTTAGCTCCGCCAGTAATCAACGCAACTTTATTCATAATGCATGTTTTTATTAAATTTAAAGTAATCTATGAAGGATTACAAAAAAAGGATGCTCGAAAGAGCATCCCTTTAATGATTAAAAAATGCAATCCTTAAATTTTCTTCGCTAGGATACTAAATGCAAGGGTAAAAGTATCCTCAATAGCTTTGTCTGCAATTCCTTGAAAGAAGCTAGCCGAACCATACTTGATTCCGTAAAGAGTACGATTCACTGTAATCACACCTGAGGCACTTATTTGAGGACCGTCTTTAGTGACTTTTGCAGTGAAGGCAACCGGCTGAGTGATCCCTTTTATTGTAAGATCAGCAATAATTCTATAGTCATCACCTGAAATTGGAGCAACTGATTTAATCGTCATGGTAGATTCAGGAAATTTTGCAACACCGAAAAAATCATCTGAGGTTAAATGGCCAATCAATTTCTTGTTGTAACCCGCATCAGTAAGATCTTCACAAATGATTGTTTTCATGTCAATAACAAATGATCCAGCCGAGATTACCCCTTTTTTAGCCGTGATAGTTCCGCTAGCAAAAGAGATCGTTCCATTGTGTTTTCCAGTAACTTTCTTCGCTTCCCATTTAACCTTACTTGCAGACTTGTCTAATGCAAAATCTCCTGCGAAAGCAGACGTGCCTAGGCCAACAAGAACGATAAATGCAAATAGTAAAACTTTGATTTGAGCAATCATAGAGCGACCAGTGCTAACGTTTTCTGATTGAGAGTTGTTATTCTTCATAAGTTGTCTAATTTTTTGTTTAATAGTTTAACATTGAAATGGATAGAATTGTTTAACAAAACTAATTTAATTTCATTACAAATTTTGTCGTATCTTTAAAAGTACCATCAGGGAGAGTCAAAATCATCAATTATGAAAAAATTCGATGAATCTTTAGACGAAATTACCCTTTCTAGTTTTCGATTCTTTAAATCTTTAAGTGAAAATGAACTTAATAGTTTAAACTATGAGAAAACATGCTCCTTTATTAAAAAAGGGACAATTCTTTATAATGAAGGAAGTCGGCTTACAGGCTTTTATTGCATCATAAAAGGAATCATAAAAATCTATAAAACAGGCCATGATGATAAAGAGCAGATTATTCGCTTTGCAAAAAAAGGGGATATCATCGCGTATCGCTCTCTGCTAAGTCAGGAAGTAGCTAGTACTTCCTCAAAAATTATTGAAGACGCCATTGTATGTCATGTTCCCTATAAAACCCTTTTAGCACTTATAGATAAGAATCCTGCGTTTGCAATTACTTTGCTTCGAATTGTTTGTGCAGAACTAAAAGATGCCAATAGTTACATTACAGATATCGCGCAAAAATCCGTTCGCGAAAGACTAGCTGAAGTATTGCTATTATTAAAAGATAGCTTTGAGTTAGACTCGGAGAAAATAATTCAAATCTCATTAACCAGAGAAGAGCTTGCAAACACGGTAGGCACAGCTACCGAATCTATCATTCGACTTCTGTCAGAATTTAATCAAAACAAACTCATTGAACTAAGCGGACGGAGAATAAAAATCATAAATCTTCCAGGACTAATAAAAATTGCCAATATTTATCCGCACCTGAAATAGTATTAGGCGTTTGTCGGTCCATACTTACATCCGATGCAACCACGCTTCTGGGTCAAGCTTTGTGTTTTCGTGCCATAACTGAAATTTAAGCACGCACTTATTTTCATCATTCTGATCGGTATACACACTGCCAATATCTTCCTTCCCCTCTACATGCTGTCCTGCCTTAACAAACACCTCGCTCAAATTGGAATAAACTGTAAGATAACTTCCATGTCGAATGATGACAGCAATATTTCCGCCAGGAATGGCAACAACTTTTGTAACCTCCCCTTTAAATATCGAGCGCACTTTAGCATGAGCCTGGGTAGTTATGTCGACGCCAGCATTTCTTACCGTGACATATTTTAGGACCGCATGCGGATGCTCGCCAAAATGATCTGTTATTAATCCCCGCTGAACAGGCCAAGGAAACTTGCCGCGATTATTCGAAAATCCACCCGATAAAGCCTTGTCTTCCGAAGGCAAAACTACACTTTTATCACTCGTCGATTTATGAGCCACTTTCTTTGCTTCATCAGAAATTACTCGCTCAATCTCCTGTTGCAAGCGAAGCTCGGCCCTACGTTGACTATCTAATTTTTTCCCTAAGTCTTTCTCCTTCTGATGAAGTTCTGTATAAACACTTTTTTGTTGTTTTTTCTGCCTTTCAATAATTTTAGTCTGCTTAACCTTCGATACCAAAAGCAGCTGTTTATCATCCTTGCGCTTATTGAAGTCAACTAATTGGTCAGATATTGCTTGTTTATAAGCGACAATTTTCTCAGCTTGCTTGCGTCGATAATCCGCATATTGCTTTAAGTAAATAAAACGCTTGTAGGCTTGATTAAAGTCCTGCGCCGATAAGATAAATAGAAGCTGATTACTATTATCTTCATTCCGATCGGCATACCTAACCATTGAAGCATACTTACTCTTTACCGTTTGAAGTGTTTGATTTAGCGAATCGATGCGACCAGAATTTTGCTGAATGGAGGAATCTAAATATCCAATCTCGCCAGTAATATTATTAATCAATGCATCTTGCAACTTGATCTGTTTCTCCAAGACAGATAACCGATTTAGTGAGGCTTTTGACCTGCTATTCGTCTCTTTTAAAAGGCTATTTATATATTCTATCTCAGATGCTGTCTTCTCCTTGCGTTTTCTAAGCTCTTCAAGTGATTGGCCATAAGCTTGAGCTCCCAAAAGGATTATCCCTACGAGAAAAAGCAGACTAAAATATCGCGAAATAGAATAATTCATTACTAAGATCTTGAGTTTGATTATTCGATTAGCTTGGCTTTATACTTAGGCGAAACAGAAAATCCGAAATTCTTTTCGTCGTTCAAACTAACCTTAGATAATTCGATGGCTAATTTAACTTTTTTCTGCCCCAATAGCTCTATTTCCATTAGCCCCGGAAACCATTGCTCCGTAACCTTTTCATATCTTGAAAACTCTAACCTCACACCATTATCGCTATTAAGATCCTTAAAAAGCATCCGTTTAACAACAAATGAATCGGCATCAATATAAATATCTTGTTTGATAATATGCTCTACATCCAGCTTATTTCGATATCGTTCCAAAGCCACCTCATTCTTGTTGATTCGCTTTAGTTTACTCGAGCGAATGGAAGAAATTTTATACATCCGATCTTCTATCTCGCAGGCATAGTCTCTAAAATCATTCTCGCGACTATCCTGTCGAACGGAAAATAATTGATTGCTCAAAAGCGCTTCTAAAACACTATAGTCAACCTCTAAACCCAAAAGCTTACTGAGGTAGGTATTTGCACCCACGAATAACTCCTGATCAATAAAATAGGCCAACTTAAAAGAATCTTGCGACACCTCTAATTTACCCACTGGAATAGAGAGTTTCTGAGCATACATTTGAATGACACTATCTCTCCTAATTTTATAGGATCCTCGAATGGAAGTCTCCTTGCCCTCATTGTCGAGTGTAAAATTGACTTTCCTGACAGTCAGAGTTTCGTAATTCAACGACTTATCATTAACAAGCTTAATAACCCTTCCCCTGCTTAAGTGTTTTATCTTCTTGGGTGCAGCAACCTTTTCGATATGCTTGCAACCAAATAGCAAAAAGCTCAAGATAAATGCAGTCGTAAAATAAGAAACAACCTTTTTAAAGTGCCTCATACGTTTAGTCTTCTTCCTCCAAAAAATACAAAATATCGCCATAATGCTCAATCAAAACAGCTGTATCTTCTGTCGTTTTTGACAGCGCTGTCTCCATGTAAAATTTTGCCAATTGATAATCCTTTTTCATAAAAAATATCCAAGCATAGGTGTCTAGATACGTTGCATTATTTGGATTGTTCTGAACCACTTTAGCACTTAATTTTTCAGCAACTGCAAGTCTTTCACCTCGAATTGAAAGGTAATATGCATAATTATTTAATGCCATATAATTCTCTGGATCTAAGGACACCACCTTATCAAAAACATCAAATGCCTCATTATAGCGTTTTAAATAATAGAAAGCTTCTGCTCTATACGTATATAATTGTGATAAAATCTTAGGATCATTCTTCACATGAACCAGGCCTGAATCAATGACAGACAACAGCTCCGTATATTTTTTCTGTTGAATTAAACCAACAGATTTTAAGATATAAATCATGGGCTGCTCGGGGAAGTAGCTCAATGCCTTTTGGCTCTCCTCATTCATCGCATTCCAATCCATCAAATCATTATTAAAAAGAAGCAAATGCTCCCAATAGGGATAATTATCCTTTTTAAACATCAGAATTTTCCGCATCTGGTCCCTGGCTGCCACTATTTGCTTCCTATTTTGATAATAATCAACAAGAAAAGTTAGCGGACGCTCGTCCTTCGGATGTGCCTTAATTAAGGACTGAATCAATTGGAGCTGCCTTGGCTCAGAGAGGATTGATCCACCAGCCTTTAAGATGCCCATATACATTTGTGCCTTAGGCTCCAATTCAAGATCGCTATTTAAAAAAGCCAAGTTAAGATGCTCGAAGCACTTCGCCGAATCATTGGCCTCCAAATAAAAATCCGCAATAGAAAGATGCACAAAGCCATCGGTTGGATCTAATTCAACAACACGATTGTAATTTTCAAGCGCTTTTACTCGATCCTTATCGGCTAGATACAACTCAGCTAACAATCCATAATACTTAGAAACTGAAGGATAGGCTTTAATTAATTTTTCAAGCTCGGCATAAGCAGCTGGCTTGTTCCCCATTTGAAGATATACTTGCTGTCTTCCGAGTGCTATAGGTTCAGAATAACCCAATTTCTTCTCCAATGAATTGTAAAAGCTTAATGCCTGATCTGACTTGCCAGCCATGGCGATTAACGCACCTTGATAGAACGAAAATTCAGGATTTGTGGGGACTAATTTTGAAAGTACTTCATATTGTTCAGCTGCCTTTTCATAGAGTTTATTTTGTTGGTAGACCTTAACTAGCAACAAACGATAATATTGATTCTCGGGATTAAATTGAACAGCTTTCTCAAGCAAAAACATCGAGCTCTGATAATCATCTTTTGAGACGTGAATATTGGCCATCTCATACAACGTAGCCGAAGAGCGAGCATCAACCTCCAAGCATCTTGAAAATAACTTGATCGCCTCATCAACATTCCCCATTGACTTTTGCTTCAACCCCTCAATAAAAAGATACTCAAATTCTTTTCTACTCTCAGGAGAGAGTTTAAGTTCCAAGGTGTCTGTATTAACAATCTTAGGCTCAACGGAACCAACAGCTTTCTTTGAAACTTGGCAGGAAAATATAGAACTAAAGCCTATTAGTATTATGAAAAAAACGACTACTTGGTTCTTTTTTGCCATTCGTATAATTTTACTGCGCGATTAGGTTAAGATGAAAATTAATGCTTGCCCGTATGACCAAAGCCACCTTCACCCCGCGAAGTATTTTGCAAAACTTCAGCAACTTCCCAGGTAACCACTTCGTGAGCAGCAACAACCATCTGTGCAATGCGCTCACCATGCTGAATTACAAAATCTTCATTCGAAAGATTGATCATAATCACCATAATCTCACCGCGATAGTCTGCATCAATAGTGCCTGGAGAATTGAGCACCGTAACCCCCTTCTTGATTGCCAGGCCACTTCTAGGTCGCACCTGTGCTTCGTAACCAATGGGTAATTCAATAGATAAACCGGTCGGAATTAATTTACGCTCCAATGGCCTTAGGATAACTTCTTCAGAAAGATTAGCTCGCAAATCCATCCCTGCCGCATGCTCAGTGCCATACTCGGGTAATTCGTTTGAAGAGTTATTAATTATTTTAATTTTCATCATGCTCAATTATATTGTGATACGATTTGAAAAAGTTTGCCTAAGGTGATCTTAATTTTTTATCCTATCCCCTTTTATTTAGAGCCATTGTGGCGATATTTTCAGTCTGCTAAGATAGTAAACATTCCGTTCCCTTCTCCATTTTATCCTTTTTCACGCCGAAACAAACGCCTCAAATCTGACTGTTCTTTAAACCAAATAAATAAGAAAAACAGACTCAATAAGAACGTATTAAATGCAATTCTTAATATAGTACCAGGAATAACAAAGACTCTTTGTATAAGATATAGAATAACTGCTACAGCTAAATAAGAACCCAATGTTTTCAAATCATACTTGACTGGAAAATATTTCTGCCCAACAATATAGGATGTCACGGTCATAACCAGGGAGGCGGCAAAAAAGGCATATCCACATGCCATATAGCCATAAGTAGGAACGAGCAGCCAATTTAAAAGGATGGTGATGATGGCACCAACGATCGCAAATCTTGCTCCAAAATGAGTCTGATCAGTGAGTTTATACCACAAAGACTGAGTATAGAATATTCCGAGAAATAAATTGCCCATCAATAACCAAGGTACAACTTTAATCCCTTCGTGATATCCCGATGTTGTTGACCCAATAAAGAATTTAAGTACATCCATATAAAACATAACCCCTAGAAAAATCAACAAACCCAGGATTACAAAATACTTCATAATTACTGCATATACGCGTTTCGAATCTTCATTCTTGTAATGCGAGAAAAGAAATGGCTCAAAAGAAAATCGGAATGCCTGAATAAATAAAGCCATCAGTATAGCCAATTTTCCACTTGCAGAATAGACACCTAATTCAAAAATTGGATTCGCTGAATTCACAAGCAGCTTAGGCAATAAAATTTTATCAATATTTAAATTGACCATACCTGCCAATCCAATAACCAAAATTGGCCAACCATACTTCAGCATCTTCCGAAGTAAGCCCCAATCAAAATTGGATTTCTTTAGTTTTAAGTCTGGTAAAAATAGAGCAAGAGTAACTGCGGATGCCACTAAATAAGATAAAAATGCATACCCAATTCCTATATTCGGATTATAGACATATCGGATTAATGAATCCGGATTTGCCTGCAAAAGCTTCGGACATAAATAAATCCAAAATAAATTAAGCGCGATGCTTAAAGCAATATTAATGCTCTTTAAAACGGCAAATCTGACAGGCTTAGATTCTAAGCGTAATCTGGCAAATGGGATAGACGACAAGGCATCTAATGCAACAGTTATACCCATCCAGACTACATAATTTTCATGTCCAGAATAGCTTATCCAACTCGAAATAGAGGTAGCAAAACCTAAGACTGCCAAGACAAATAATAGAGCAGTAAAACCAAGAGAGACCATGGTTGTCGTATAAACCTTATCTGGATTATCACTCTTTCCAGCAAACCTGAAATAGGATGTCTCCATTCCATAGGTTAAGACAACTTGCAAAAAAGCCACATAAGCCAATATATTGCTTAAAATACCAAACTCGGCCGGTAAAAACATCCAGGCATATAAAGGGGTAAGCCACCAATTTAAAAACCTGCCAATTATACTCGGCACGCCATAAATAACTGTCTCACTAGCAAGCTTCTTAAATACGCTCAAAATCGCTAAATTTAAAAGTAGAATACAAATATAATCCTTTAGAGTATTCGGGTAACATTAAAATCTAGTCAACCCATTTATTGTTCCACGTGAAGCATCGTGAACTAGAACAAACACCATTATTGATATCCAACGATTTTTACTAATTTTCGACCGTTCAATTTTAACACCTAAATCGATCATTTTAGCTTTGATTATGAGAAAACTAGTAGTTTTAATCTTCTGTTTATTCCACACATCATTTCTATTCGTGAATTGTGCGCACTCCTCAAAAAGAAGTAGACCACCAGTAACAGCCATAAAACTTTTGTCTAAAAATAAAAAAATCACCTTAGGTGCGGAATTTGAAATTGAGTTAAAAACAAAAATTAAAGATGGATCATTCCGAAATACCGAAGTATTTTTAGATGGTAAGTCACTGCTTATTAGTGATAAAATAGATTTTAATGCTCAAATAAAAACTTCAGAGCTAGGAGTCGGAACCCATGTTATCAAGGCCATTTCAACCACAAATGAAGGAATAGCTGGTGAAAACTTCAGTGAGTTTTTACTTCTTTCTGATGTAAAACCACTAAAATACGACTATAAAATTATTCGAACTTATCCTCACAATCCCGACTATTTTACCGAAGGTCTTGAGTTTAACAATGGGTATCTATATGAGGGGACCGGACAAGAAGGGAGTTCTGCTATTTATAAGGTAGATCTTTTAACATCTAAGGTTTTAAAATCATATAAAATTGAAGATCAATATTTTGGCGAAGGAATTACTATCTTAAATAATAAACTATATCAGCTTACCTACAAATCTCAACTAGGCTTCGTTCGAGACCTGAACACCTTTGATGTTCTTAAAACTTGGAATTACAAAAATCTGCAAGGTTGGGGTTTAACCAATGATGGAAGCTCAATAATTATGAGTGATGGTACCGAATTTATCTATTTTATTGATCCACAAAATTTTAGCGTGAATAAAAAAATACAGGTCTGTAACCAAAATGAGACTATTAAAAATATAAATGAGTTAGAGTATATAAATGGAGAAATCTGGGCAAATATTTGGATGACTGACACGGTAATTAAAATCGATCCTAAATCAGGAAAAGTATTAGCCGAAATAGATCTTAGTGGTATTTTACCAACTAGCCTTTCGAATCAAAAGAATCCAGCCGATGTACTAAATGGAATTGCTTTTGATAAATCAAAAAACAAAATTGTTGTTACTGGTAAATACTGGCCTAAATTATTTGAAATTCAATTAGTTAAACATTAAATTTAAACTAATTAGAATAACGTTTGTTCGCCCGATCTGTTTGGAGTTCTGCCCAAATGTGTATAGGCTAATTCAGTTGCCTCCCGTCCCCGAGGTGTACGTTTCAAAAAGCCCTCTTTAATCAAAAACGGTTCATATACCTCTTCTATAGTTCCTGAATCCTCCCCTACCGCAGTAGCAATAGTCGTTATTCCAATTGGCCCACCTTTGAATTTATCGATAATAGTACTTAAAATACGATTGTCCATTTCATCCAATCCATATTTATCAATATTCAAAGCTTCTAAGGCATACTTTGTAATCTCAATATCGATTGTTCCATTCCCTTTAACCATGGCAAAATCACGCACTCGTCGCAATAATGCATTGACAATTCTTGGAGTTCCTCTGCTTCGTCTGGCAATTTCAAGCGCAGCATCTTCATAAATTACAACATCCAATATCTTAGCCGACCTTTTTACGATGGTCGTTAAAATGGTAATATCATAATATTCTAGATGACAATTAATTCCAAATCTTGCACGCAAGGGAGCTGTTAATAAACCACTTCTTGTAGTCGCACCAATTAGAGTAAAATGATTTAAATCCAATTGAATAGATCTTGCACTTGGACCCTTATCAATCATAATATCAATACGATAATCCTCCATGGCAGAATATAAATACTCCTCCACAACAGGACTTAATCGATGAATTTCATCAATAAAAAGAACATCATTAGGTTCCAAATTAGTTAGAACACCTGCTAAATCGCCCGGCTTATCTAATACTGGTCCTGAAGTAAGTTTAAGATTAACCCCTAATTCATTAGCCAAAATATTAGATAATGTTGTTTTACCTAATCCAGGAGGACCATGCAAAAGAACATGATCCAAAGATTCACTTCGCATAACGGCAGCTTGAACAAAAATCTTTAGATTTTCAACAATTTTGTTTTGTCCACTAAAATCTGAAAAACGTAGTGGTCTTAATTTATTATCAAAATCAGTATCTTCTTGAGCGCTTCCTCTTATATCAATAAAATCATCCATGATCACTAAAATCTATTAATCAATTTATATTTTTAAGCTAAAGTGCTTATTGCTTCTTTAAAAGAATCAAGATTAAATGGTTTAGGCAATAAATTATCCATCCCCACTTCAAGGTATTTTTGACTATTATTTTGAGCTATATTAGCAGTTATTCCCAAAATAGGTGTTCTTCTTTTTTCAGGATGTTTTAATTCAAAAGTTCTAATTTTTTTGGTTGCCTTATAACCATCCAAGAGAGGCATTTGAATATCTATTAAAATTAAATCAAATTCAGCAGCTAAGAAAAATTTATAACCTTCTAAACCATTTGTGGCAATAGAAATTTGACAATTATTCTTTTCTAAAATAATTTTAATAACTCGTTGATTTATAATATTATCCTCGATCAGTAAAACAGCTAATTTATCATCTAATAGCATAAATAGTATATTTGAAGCTGTATTTATAGCACACAAATTTAAACCATATAATTCAATCCACAACTTACCAATCTTCCAAGTTTAAACAGTTATTATTATTATTACTTTATTTAAAAGTTAAAATCTATTTCTAATAATAGCCTGTTAATATCGTTTATAACTTTATCACTTATTTCTTGTTTAATCTATAAGGAATAGTTCTAAACGGGTTATTCAAAACTATGAACATCCTATTGTCTTAATTTGTTGTCTTTTATAGTGCTATTAACGAATGGTTAATAGTTATCTTTGTTTTTTAATTTATATAAATATTTAGTCGTCAAACTTGAAAAATTGGACTCATTAATTGTTTTAATTTTTCATAAGTTCATTTAGGATTTTTCATTTTTATTCTTACTAACTAGACTTTCATCTTAAGGCTAATTAGAGTAATAAAAAGTTATTAAGTCCAAACCACAATAGGATGTTAATAACTATAGATTAGAATAATTTTATTAAATAAATACTTAAAAATCAAAAGGTTAATTTGATTTAAAATATATAGCTATCATGAAAACTATCGGTTTAGCCTCTGATCATGCAGGGTTTGATTTAAAAATTCATATTAAAAACTATCTCATTAAATTGGGCTATTCTGTAATTGATTTTGGTTGCAATTCAGATCAAAGTTGTGATTATGCTGATTTTGCTCATTTATTAGGAACCGCTTTTGATAAACAAGAAATTAATCAAGGCTTCGTATTTTGCGGTACTGGTAATGGAATAAATATGACTGTTAACAAACACCAGTCAATTCGTTCGGCCTTATGCTGGAATAAAAATGTAGTAGAATTGGCTAGACATCATAATGATGCTAATGTTTGTGCTTTGCCAGCTCGGTTAATAAGTGAAGACGAGGCAGTAGCTATTGTCGATATATTCTTAAATGAGCCTTTTGATGGGGGTCGTCATGCTGTACGAATCGAAAAAATCCCAATAAAGAATTAATCCCCTTTTAACACACATACCTTAATATCTTCAATGTCAGGCATTTATTTTCATATTCCCTATTGTAGAACTAAATGCCATTATTGCGATTTCTATGCTAGCAATAATATAAAGACTATCAATCAGTTAGTTAATGCTGAAATAGAAGAACTCTATTTGCGTCGAAGTTATTTAGAGGATGAGGAAGTTCAAACAATTTATTTTGGTGGCGGCACCCCCTCTGTTTTATCTATTTCCCACATAAATGACCTTTTGAGTACTGTAAGGAAAAATTTCAATGTCTCTGTAGACTGCGAAATATCTCTTGAAGCTAATCCGGAGGATCTAACTGAGCTTTATTTGAAACAGCTTTATGAGGTTGGTATTAATAGGCTAAGTATAGGTATTCAAAGTTTTGATGAAGATATTTTAGTCTATCTTGGTCGCCGACATGGCACTGAAATGCTCTCTAACATGATCGAAACCGCACAAAATATAGGATTTAAAAATATTTCACTCGATCTTATTTACGGTATTCCTGGATTAACATTAGAGCGGTATACTGAATCAATAAAAGCGGTCCTTAAATTAGGTGTTCAACATATTTCAGCCTATGCCCTAACGATTGAGAAAAAAACGTATTTCTATAAGTTATTAATAACAAATAGATTAAAAGAGGTCGCCGACGAAGAGGTGTTGGATCATTTTAATGCTACGATTGATTTATTAGCATTGAATGGCTTCTCTCATTACGAGGTTAGTAGTTTTTCAAAACCCGGATTTCAGTCTAGGCACAATTCATCGTATTGGCAGGGTAAAAATTACTTAGGTGTGGGACCCGCAGCTCACAGTTTTAATGGCAAAAGCAGACAATGGAACATTAGTAGTACAAAGAATTACATCCTAAATATTGCCAATGGCTCCTCCTATTTTGAAGTCGAAATACTAAATGAAATAGATAAATACAACGAGTATGTATTGTTGGGTCTTCGGACAGCCAATGGCATTTCTAAGAATTTTATAGTGGATAGTTTCGACAAGAAAATTGTGGCTTATTTTTCAAAAGAGATATCAAAACTCGATAAAGATGAGTTCATTTTGCAAGATGGAGATCAAATTTGTCTCTCTCGGAAGGGTATTTTAATGTCTGATTTTATCATTCGAAAGCTTTTTTATGTCCCTTGAAAATTTTAAAAGTCTTATTAATAATTAATTACAACTTATTTTTTATTTGCATCTTTGTGGTTTATACGGTTTTGAAGCGGTATAGGATTAATTTATTGGATAAGCATGGCTATTTATTTTAAACAAGAAGGAGTTAAAAGACCTGCTATTTCTGCAAGGAAGCTAGCGGTTTGGCTCACAGGAGTTACTCATCGATATGATAAGAAACTGGGTTCGTTGAACTATATTTTTTGTGACGACGAGTACCTCTTAGCCATCAATAAGCAATACCTAAACCACGATTATTATACCGATATTATAACTTTTGATTATTCAGAGGGAAATAAAGTCTCTGGAGATTTATTTATAAGTATTGACCGTGTTAAGGAAAATGCGATTTTATT
Organism: Bacteroidia bacterium; assembly: GCA_026391295.1. Classification (GTDB taxonomy): domain Bacteria; phylum Bacteroidota; class Bacteroidia; order Bacteroidales; family Prolixibacteraceae; genus JAAFHB01. Next base: position 126,882 of record JAPLDS010000042.1, read on the forward strand.
CAAGGTCTCTTTTGAGGATGAATTGTATCGCGTATTAGTTCATGGTCTTTTGCACCTTATTGGTTTTTCAGATAAGAGTGCCGATTCTAAAAAGGTGATGAGAGCTTTGGAGGATGAGTTTATTTTGATTTATAAGAATTCATTATAATGGATGTTTTAAACGAATATGATATTATTGTTGTCGGTGGTGGTCATGCTGGCTGCGAAGCTGCTTTAGCGGCTGCTCGATTGGGATCCAAAGTTTTATTGATCTCTATGGATCTGAATAGGATGGCTCAGATGAGCTGCAATCCTGCTGTTGGAGGTATCGCTAAAGGACAGATTACTAGAGAAATAGATGCACTTGGTGGGAATATGGGGATAGCTACAGATAGCTCCTCTATCCAGTTTAGAATGTTAAACCTCTCGAAAGGTCCGGCAATGTGGAGTCCACGGTCGCAATGTGATAAGATTAAATTCTCTGCGGCATGGAAAGCAGTTTTAGAGGAGGAGAAGAATCTCGATTTTTGGCAAGGAACGGTTGTAGAATTGGTTTTTGATGGAGATTCGATCTGTGGTGTATTGACTGAAGTTGGTGTTACCTTTAAGGCAAAGGCGGTTATTATAACCAGTGGAACCTTTTTAAATGGATTGATGCATTTCGGTACCTCAAAGGTTAAGGGTGGAAGAATATCTGAGCCTGCATCTAAGGGAATTACGGAGCAATTGGTTTCTAAGGGCTTTTTGGCTGGCAGGATGAAAACTGGAACTCCAGTTCGGATCGACAAGAGAACGATCGATTTTGACCGTCTAATTCGTCAGGATGGCGATGAAGTAACGAATCAATTTAGCTTCCTTCCAAAGTCAAGTGAAGAGCTCCCTAAGCTCCCTTGCTATATTACTTATACGAATGCAAAAGTTCATGCTATAATCGAAACTGGGTTCAAGGATAGTCCACTTTTTGATGGGACGATCCAAGGGTTAGGCCCGCGCTATTGTCCAAGCATCGAAACTAAATTAATTACGTTCGCCGACAAGGATCAACATCAATTGTATTTGGAACCTGAGGGTGTTGATTCATTAGAGTACTATTTGAACGGGTTCTCCTCTTCCTTAAGTTGGAGGGTTCAAAACGACGCTATACATGCAATTCCAGGATTAGAGAATTCTAAAATTATGAAGCCGGGATATGCGATCGAATACGATTATTTTATACCAACTCAGCTAAATCATACGTTAGAGACGAAATTAGTCCATAATTTATTCTTTGCTGGGCAAATTAATGGTACCACTGGATACGAAGAGGCAGGTGCTCAGGGGATTATGGCTGGAATTAATGCACATCTTAAGATTCGTAATCTAGATCCATTGGTTCTTTCTCGTAGCGAGGCCTATATCGGGGTATTAATTGATGATTTAGTTACCAAGGGTGTTGATGAGCCCTATCGAATGTTTACCTCTCGGGCTGAATATCGGTTACTCTTAAGGCAAGACAATGCCGATGAGCGCCTCACTCCTATTGGACATAGAATTGGATTGGCGACTGATGAGCGATACGATCGTCTTATTCGTAAGATGGCATTAAAAGAAAACCTGGTTAGCTTTTGCCAGAACTTCTCTGTTAAGCCCGATTTAATTAATGAATTTTTGGGCTCGAAGGGTTCTAGTCTCTTACGACAAAACATAAAATTAGATGCTCTTATCAAGCGTCCTCATATTGATATTTTCGACCTTGTAGCCGTTATTAAACCTCTTCAAGATATTCATGACTCGTTGGGGCTATCGTTGCAACGCGAAGTGTTTGAGTCGGCTGAAATTCTAATTAAATATTCCGGGTATATTGAACGTGAAAATATAGTTGCAGAAAAATTACAACGATTAGAAAACGTTCAGATATTGGAGAAATTTAATTATCAATTGATCGAGTCGCTGTCAACGGAGGCTCGTCAGAAATTGGAAAAGGTTAAGCCAAAAACGATTGGTCAGGCCGCTCGAATTCCCGGGGTCTCTCCTAGTGATATTAATGTGCTTTTGGTTCTGATGGGTAGATGATGTTCCACGTGGAACATTTTGAATTTTTCTAAAATTATAATTTATGGATCTTGCTTTTGTAAAGCTGTCGGTTCGCAATATTCACGATTATCCAAAGCCGGGAATTAATTTTAAAGATGTCTCTTCCGCCTATCGGGATAGCGAAATATTCCATTTTATTTCAACTTCGATTGCCGATAATTATTTGAATCTGGGTATTACGAAGGTGCTAGGAATTGAGTCCAGGGGATTTATTCTGGGTGGAAGTTTAGCTGATCGATTAGGCGCTGGATTTGTTCCAATTCGCAAATCAGGTAAATTACCTGCAGCTGTATTTTCCCAATCCTTCGATTTAGAATATGGGTCCGATACGTTGGAGATTCATCAAGATGCCTTGTCTTCAGATGACGTGGTTTTGATCCATGACGATATCTTGGCTACCGGCGGTACTATGGGAGCTGCGATAAGTCTTGTCCGCCGTTTTGGCATCTCCAACATCTATGTGAATGCTTTTATTGAACTTGATTTTTTAGGCGGCAAAGAGAGCTTAGATCCTGCAGTCCCTGTTTGGTCATTGATTCATTTTTAGACCAGCGGTATGAATTCTCCGAAATTATTCTCCGAACATCTGCGCGAATTGGTCACCTTGTTGCCTGAATTGCCAGGGGTTTATCAGTATTATAATTCGGAGGGAAAGATCATCTATGTTGGGAAGGCGAAAAATTTGCGCAAGCGCGTAGCCTCCTATTTCACCAAACATCACGACAGTCAAAAGACCGTTATTCTGGTTCGCAATATTGCCGATATAAAGCATATCGTGGTCGATAGCGAAGAAGATGCTTTGCTTTTAGAGAATAACTTAATTAAGAAATACCAGCCCAGGTATAATGTGCTCTTGAAGGATGACAAATCATTTCCTTGGATTTGTATTAAAAATGAGCCATTCCCTCGAGTCTTTTTTACCCGTAATGTGATTCGCGATGGCTCCCAGTATTTTGGTCCCTATACCTCCACGGTTATGGTGCGAACGTTATTGGATGTTGTTAAACGACTCTATCCAATTCGGAATTGTAACTTAAATTTAACGCCCTCATCAGTTGACAAAAATAAATTTAAAGTTTGTTTGGAATATCAGATTGGGAACTGTATGGGCCCCTGCGAAGGTCATCAAACGTCGGAAGACTATCTTGAAGGGATCGCTCAAATTAAGGATATTCTGAAGGGAAATCTTTCCGCCGTTGTCGCTCATTTATCCAAAAAAATGACTTTAGCTGCAGAAGAATATAAGTTCGAATTGGCTGATAAAATAAAAAATAAGCTATTTATACTTGAAAATTACAAGAGTAAATCCACAATTGTAAGTTCCTCGATTACAAATGTAGATGTATTTTCATTGGACGAAGATGAGCATTATGCCTACGTGAATTTCTTAAGAGTCGTAGACGGAGCAATTATACAAGCCCATACTTTAGAGATCAAAAAGCGACTTGCTGAATCAAAAGAGGAGCTACTAGCATTGGGTATTATTGAGATTCGACAGAAATTCTTTTTGAATTCAAAAGAGATCCTGCTCCCCTATTTATTAGACATCGAATTGAAAGATGTGAAAATGATTGTTCCACAGATTGGGGATAAGCGAAAGCTTTTAGAGCTATCAGAGAGAAATGTTAAGTACTATAAATTAGATAAAAATAGACAACAGTCGTTACGAACTCCGATGGATCGGACAGATCGTTTGCTAAAACAAATGCAACAAGATTTACGGTTGAAAGAGTTGCCGCGACGAATTGAGTGTTTTGATAATTCAAATATTCAGGGTTCCTATCCGGTTGCTGCCTGTGTGGTTTTTATCAATGGAAAGCCAGCAAAACGAGAATACCGACATTT
>JAPLDS010000042.1:130807-169262 GCA_026391295.1 Bacteroidia bacterium
ATTAAAACGGTTGAAGGTCCAGACGACTTTGCCTCTATGGAAGAGGTTATCTTTCGTCGATATCAGCGCGTGCTAAATGAAGGGACAGAGCTTCCACAGCTAATCTTAATTGATGGCGGTAAAGGGCAATTAAGTTCCGCCATAAATTCATTGGAGAAATTAAATCTTAGAGGCTCAATCCCAATCGTTGGAATTGCAAAAAGGTTGGAAGAATTGATGTACCCCGATGATCCAGTTCCGCTTTATTTGGATAAAAATTCTGAAACTCTTCGAATTCTACAACAGCTCAGGAATGAGGCACACAGATTTGGAATTACCTTCCACCGGGATAAACGATCTAAGGCGTTTATCTCAAATGAGCTTTCTAACGTCGTTGGAATAGGTGAAAAGACGATTGAATTGCTTCTGCAGAAGTTTAAATCAGTCGCTCGATTAAAAGTTACACCTTTTGAAAAAATAGCAGAAGTTGTTGGGAATGATAAAGCGGGAAAAATTCTGGACTATTTTAAAAAGTAGAATTAATGATTTTGCGATCCTGTGGCTTAAAATAATTGAGCACAGAAATGGTCAACATTCAGGGCTAAATGAGGGGCTCTTTTTTTTGCCATCTCAATAGCCTCTCTTACCAATTTAAAATCGTGCGGTGTTCTGGAAAGAGAATCCTCCAGCTCATTGAAAAATTCTGTATGCTTTGAGTACTTTTCAAATTTTGCGTTTAGGATAACCCCTTTTTCAATAGTTAAAATTACCGTCACCGAATCATCACCAAATTGAATTGAATTTTCAAAAACATATTTAGGCGAATAGCCATATACCCAATCCCAGGTTTCAAATTTATCTTTTGCAATCTTTTGTATAGCACTTTCTTCATCTGTGCTTAGCGGCCGTAGGTCAGTATCCTCTTTTCCTTGGGTAATTTCAGTGAAAATACTGCCAGTAAACTCCTCAATTGTAATGGGGGTCTTTAGATGGCCAAGAATATTCACAACAGGCGATCTAACCGACTTAATAGCCTTATCTGCATAACGAGAGTGATCATTTTTAAGACTGTCGGAAAGCATGCTTAAATCGGAATTAAATAGCAAGGTGCCGTGTGATAAAACTCTCGATTTATAAATATGCATGGCATTACCTGAGATCTTTTTATTATCTATTAAAAGATCATTTCTTCCTGAAAATTCGGCGTTTAAACCAAGACTTTTCAGGGCCTCAAGAATGGGATTGGTAAAGATTATGAAATTTATTTTATCTCGCTCCGGGCAGTTGTGAATGAAGCTGAAATTTAAATTATTGAGATCTTGATAGACAGCTCCTCCTCCAGTAATCCGTCGAGCCAGATTTACATCATTAGCTAGAGCACCATTTAAATTTATTTCAGCTAGTAGATTTTGATGTTTTCCCACAACGATAGAAGGCTCATTGAGGTATAGCAAAAATAGCTCCTCCTCGCCATTTTTTAGGAAATACTCTTCCGTGGCTAAGTTAAAATAAGGGTTATGGCTATTGGATATGAGGCATCTCATGTGCATTTCCAAATAATGAAGTTAAGATCTGCTGCAAAGATAAACGTTCTTTGGTTATATTTTTATCTAATTGGCTGTTTGTATTTAAGTAAAAACCCCTGTAAGATTTTGACTTACAGGGGTTTCTTGTAGCGGGGACAGGACTCGAACCTATGACCTCCGGGTTATGAGCCCGACGAGCTACCAACTGCTCTACCCCACAATATATCGTTGTACTTAAATGAACGTTGCTGCTTTATGAGGGTACAAATCTAAGGAGAATTAGCGGGAATTCAAAGGAATCTGGGATAAAAATCATACACAACTGGATTACAGGATGATATGAAATTATTATGGATTGGATTTTAGAGTCAATTCATCCCTAAAATATTTTCAATCTTTCTATAAATAGGTTAACTTTATTAAATCATTAACATTAATCCAAAAATTTTAACCTTGTGAGGATTAAGCTAACTTTGTAAGTTAGAAGTCAAGCGAAACACGTTATGTGTGTTATTTTCAGAATTTAGAATTTTATAGCGATGGAAAATCAAAACCCAAAAATAAGGCAAGTTGAGAACCTTGGTCCAACTTGGAAGAAAATTATTGTTGAATCAAATGTTCCAGACGAACTCTTACCACTACGCGAAATTGCTAGAAATATTTGGTGGGTTTGGAGCGACCAAGCGAGATCATTGTTTAATGACATAGATCCTATAATCTGGGAAAATTGTCAACATAATCCGATTGTTTTATTAGAAGAGACTAGCCTTAGTCGTTATGATGCTCTAAAATCGGATGCTGCATTTGTTCAACGGATGAAATCTGTTGAACAACAGTTGAAAAACTATATAGCTGACAGACAAGTTCTTAGGGGCCCTACCATTGCTTATTTCAGCATGGAGTTTGGATTGCATACCAGTTTAAAGATTTATTCTGGCGGACTTGGAATTTTAGCAGGCGATTTTTTAAAGGAAGCAAGCGATTCTAAAGTTAATATGACGGGTATCGGCCTCTTGTATCGATTCGGTTATTTTAAACAAATTATATCAGGTCATGGAGAGCAGATTGCTCAATATGACGCGGAGCATTTTTCTAAAATTCCTATCCAACCTGTGATGGATAGCGATGGTTCGTGGATTACCATTGGCATTGACATGCCTGGACGAATTGTATACGCTCACGCCTGGTCTGTAAAAATTGGAAGTATTACACTCTATCTTTTAGATACGGATCTGGATGTAAATCAGGATTTCGACCGTTTTATAACCCACCATTTATATGGAGGAGATAATGAAAATCGTTTAAAACAGGAGATGGTGCTTGGCCTAGGAGGGATTAAATTACTCGAAAAACTAGGTCTGCAGTCTGAAATATACCATTGCAATGAAGGGCATGCCGCATTTATTGGCTTAGAACGGATTAAGAATCTCATGGACCATTACGGTCTTACGTTTGCTCAGGCTCAAGAGATTGTTCGTGCATCAACACTGTTTACAACCCATACCCCGGTTCCTGCTGGGCACGACTCTTTTCATGTTGACCTATTTAAGCTTTATATGGGAAGCATGGCTGCCAAAATGAAAATTTCATTGGATGAGTTTTTATTTCTTGGTAAAGCTTCATCGCAAGACGACCATTTTAATATGAGCTACTTAGCATCAAATATGTCGCAAGAGATTAATGGCGTTAGTATGTTGCATGGTAAAATTAGCAAGGAAGTTCTGTCTGATTTATACAAAGGTTTTCTTCCTGAAGAGCTTGAAAATATCGGATATGTAACCAATGGTGTTCATTATCCAACTTGGGCAGCTCCCGAATGGAAAATTATTCATGATAAGTTCCTAGCCCCTGAAAATCTGCCGGTTGATATTCACGATTATGAGCAAGAAGAAGAGATCCAAGCTTGGACTAAGGTTTATAAAGTAGAGGATGACGTAATTTGGGAAACGAAATCTCAACTTCGTGAAAAACTTATCAATTATGTCAAGCAACGGTTCTCTGATACGCATATTCAACGGAATGAAAGTCCAAAATATATCTCTGAAGCAACTTCAAAATTAAATCCACAAGCACTTACGATTGGTTTTGCACGTCGATTTGCAACCTATAAAAGGGCTCATTTATTATTCCGGAATCTTGATCGATTGGCAAAGATTGTTAATAATCCCGATAGGCCAGTTCAATTTTTATTTGCCGGGAAAGCCCATCCTGCGGACAAGGCCGGTCAAGATCTGATTAAATTTATCTTTGAGATTTCTAAAAGGCCAGAGTTTATTGGACGAATATTATTCATTCAAAATTACGATATGAACTTAGCAAAGATGCTCGTTCAAGGTTGTGATGTTTGGATGAACACCCCTACTCGACCGCTTGAAGCTTCTGGTACATCAGGTGAAAAGGGCGTTATGAATGGTACGCTCCATTTCTCTGTTCTTGATGGTTGGTGGGTCGAAGGGTACAAAAAGGATGCTGGATGGTCGCTCCCTCTTGAGAAAACTTTTGATAATGACGAGCTACAGGACGATTTAGATGCAGAAGCTATCTACTCAATCTTTGAAAATGAGATTGTTCCAGCCTATTACTATCGGAATGAAAAAGGACTTCCAATCTTATGGATTGACTTTATAAAAAATACCTTCGCTGAAGTGGCACCTAATTTTACCACCAAACGAATGATGAAAGATTATTTCAACCGGTACTATATTCCGTTAGCAGCGCGACTTGGTCTCTTGAAGGATGATAATTACCTAAAAGCTAAAGAGATTTCTGCCTGGAAAGACAAAGTATTAAAGGTATGGGATCAAATAGAGGTGGTAAGTATTCAGTTGGCTGATGGAATAACGAACACTTATACCATGGGTAAGACGTATGAAGCTCATCTCGTCTTAGACAACAAAGGTCTTACTTCTGATGAGATTGGCGTTGAAGTGGTTATTGCAACAGGGACTGAAAATCCACAATATGTTGAAAAGCATGCGTTTGTTGCCGGTAAAACGGAGAATGGATTAACTCACTATTCCTTAGAGTTAACACTGACCAAACCGGGAGCTTACAATTATGGTGTTCGGGTTTACCCTAAAAATGAGGCGTTGCCAAATCGACAAGATTTTAGAATTCTTAAATGGATTTAAATCATGGAAGAGCAATCGAATACTTCACAGGAGCAAAACTCCAAGCCTTATCCCTATCAAAATGTGGAACTAAGGTAGGAGATCAAAAAAGGCTGGGAAGAGGTGCAGAAAGCCTTGAAGGATTGCGTTCCGTTTCGAGACCGGGAGAAGAAAAAGAAATAGGTTCTTTAGTTTAGGGGTGACTAATTTCAAAGCCATTTGTTTAAACTTACTTCGATGATGATTGGTATTTTGGTATATTTCTCATCTTTGTAAAAAAAAGGCAAATGGCTTTGATTTTAAATATTGATACCTCAACAGAAGTCTGTTCTGTGGCTTTAGCGCAGGATGGAAAAATTATTGGCATTCGGGAGAATACCACAGGACAAAATCATTCAACTCTGCTAACGACTTTTATCGGCGAGCTACTTGACGAGGCATCCATTGCGGTCAGTCAGTTGGATGCCGTTGCGATATCCGGTGGTCCTGGCTCTTACACGGGTCTCCGAATAGCCGTTTCAGTTGCAAAGGGGATCTGTTATGGAGCTAGTCTTCCACTGATCGCCATCTCTTCGCTAGAATCCATGGCAAATGAAGTTATTAAGTCCCACTTGCCTCACTATTCGAACTCCGAGGATACGGTATTGCTTTGCCCAATGCTTGATGCGCGTCGAATGGAAGTATATTCCGCATTTTATGATCCTCAAGGTGTTCAGGTTCGGGATATTCAAGCCGATATCATTGATAATTTATCCTTCTCTTCGATGCTCGAAAATAGCAAGATCCTTTTTTTCGGAAATGGTGCCGAAAAATGCAGGGAGGCTATTACCCATCCAAATGCTGTCTTTGTCAATGATATACTTACCTTAGCAAGCTATCTGGTGCCTCTCTCGGAAAGAGCTTTCGCCGCAAAGAGTTTTGTTGATGTGGCCTATTATGAGCCACTTTATCTGAAGGATTTTGTAGCCGTCGCACCAGTAAAAAATATCTTTCATAGCCCGAAATAGGGATAGCTATTCTCCATTTTGGGTCACATAAACAGTCATAATTCGTTGCATTTTCGCTTTACTGCATGAAAAAAGTCCTAATCATAACCTACTATTGGCCGCCAAGCGGTGGCGCAGGTGTTCAGCGCTGGGTTAAATTTGCGAAATACCTCCGCGAATTTGGTTGGGAACCTATTATCTATACCCCTTTAAACCCGGGCTTCTCAATTACAGACCAAACGCTGTTGCGCGATATTCCGGCTGGTATAACCGTACTAAAAACTCCCATTTGGGAGCCATATGAGGCCTATCAGCGACTTATGGGGAAGAAAACAGCTCCTAGCATCACAGATCATGTTGCTGCTAAAAAAAGCACAACTTCTCTTCTGCATAAATTATCGGTATGGATCAGGGCGAATCTGTTTATTCCAGATGCTAGAAAGTATTGGATTAAACCGTCGGTGAAGTTTTTAAAGAAATACTTGGCTGAGAACTCTGTTGACGCCATCGTCTCTACGGGACCGCCACATTCGATGCACCTTATTGCACTTCAGTTAACCCACACGCAAAAGATCCCTTGGGTCGCTGACTTTCGTGATCCTTGGACCGATATTGACTACTATAAAGAGATGAATATCTCAGCTTTTGCTGACAGAATACATAAAAAATTAGAGTTAAAGACGATCACGTCTTGTGATGCATTAGTGGTTGTCGGTCGGGAGATGAAAGCGAATTATGAGTCCTTGGGAGCGACTAATGTGAAATTGATAACCAATGGATTCGATCCACACGATATGGATGTGGATGATCTAGTGATGGATTCTAAATTTTCAATTTCCCATATTGGAACGCTGCCACCAAGTTTTAATATGGTTCATTTGTGGCAAGTTCTTGCGGAATTAGCGGAGGCAGATCCGGAATTTAAGCGTAATCTCGAAATTAAATTGGTCGGGAAGGTGCAAGGGGCCGTTCTTGACGACATCAACAGCTATGGTTTATTTGATCATCTGAATGCTATGGGATATATTTCTCATGATGCTGTTCCACGTATCATGAAACAATCAGCCGTCTTGGCCTTGATTATTAATCGGGACAGTCCTAATTCGACAGGTATTCTAACTGGTAAAATCTTTGAATATATGGCTTCTGGAAGGCCAATTCTCGCATTAGGACCGGTGCAGGGCGACCTAGCTAAAATTCTCAACGAAACGTCTACAGGCACGATTGCAGAGACCAACGATTATGAAGGGATTAAAGCAAATATCTTAAATCTCTATCAAAAATATTGTGATAAGAAGTTGGATTCTAGTCCATCAGCTGTCACCAAATATACCCGCCAAAATCTAACCAAAGAGTTGGCAAATGTCTTGAATCAACTTGTTGACTAAAGATATTTTCATTCGTATTTGATACCATCTCTCCCCCTATTGGTGTTATTCGATCCTTTTATTGTGCAGACTAATGAAATTATTAGCAAATTTGTATGGTAGAACTAAACGAGCATATGGGACATTCGATAAAAATGGTTGATCTTCATGGGCAATACCTAAAGATTAAAGAAGAGGTTGATCAGGCGATTCAAGGCGTTATCGATAGCACTTCTTTTATCAGCGGGGAATCTGTGTCTGCCTTTGGTTCTGATCTCGCTTTTTACCTGGGCTCATCCTATGTTATTCCCTGTGCAAATGGAACAGATGCTTTGCAAATTGCCTACCAAACGCTAGACTTAAAGGCCGGGGATGAAGTTATAATGCCTACTTTTAATTATGTTTCTTCAGCTGAGGCTGCATCATTATTAGGCATCAAACCTGTTTTTGTGGATGTTTGGGAAGATACGTTTAACCTCAACGAGAATCTTATTGTTTCAAAGATCACTTCCGCAACGAAGGCCATCGTGGTCGTGCATCTGTTTGGACAATCGGCTAACATGGAGCCGATATTGGGAATTGCGAATCAATATGGATTAAAAGTTATTGAAGATACGGCTCAGTCGCTAGGTGCTGAATATATTTTTCGCTCAGGAATTGCTAAAAAAACGGGTACAATGGGTGATTTAAGTATTCATTCATTTTTCCCAACTAAAAATCTAGGCTGTTTTGGTGATGGCGGTGCATTAGCCACCAATTCATTAGAATTGGCTAATAGGGCTAAGATGATTACCCATCACGGGCAAGGGAAACAAAAATATGTGTATGAGATGATTGGCTGCAATTCGCGACTCGACACCTTGCAGGCAGCTATCTTGCGCGTTAAATTAAAATATCTGGATAGCTATCTTGCCAGTCGCATGAAGGCAGGAGACTATTATTCACAGCTATTTCAAAATTCAACAAGCCTTATTGTCCCTGCACGAAGCTCGTTTGCAAAGCATACATTTAACCAATATGTGCTGAAAATCGACAAACGCGATTTATTGCAGGATAAGCTAAAAGTTGCAGGTATACCAACCATGATCTACTATCCAAGCCCGCTGCATCTTCAGCCAGCTTTTAAATATTTAAACTATCAAATTGGAGATTTTCCAATTTCTGAAAAGTTATGCCTCCAGGTTTTGGCTCTGCCAATGCATACCGAACTTACACTCTCCGAACAGGACTATATCTCAAGTACTATTCACCAATTAAATAATTCGTTATGATAAAGTATACTGCGCATTCTACTGCTATTGTTGACGATAAAAGTGAAATTGGAGCTGGCACTACGATCTGGCATTTTAGTCATATTATGGCTGAATGCAAAATTGGCGAACGATGTAACATTGGTCAGAATGTGGTTGTTTCGCCTTTTGTGGTGTTAGGAAACAATGTAAAAGTTCAGAATAACGTCTCTATTTATACGGGCGTTATTTGTGAAGATGATGTTTTTCTTGGCCCTTCAATGGTTTTTACAAATATTTTAAATCCTCGCAGTGCAATTATTCGCAGAGATGAATATTTAAAAACGGTAGTTCGAAAAGGGGCGTCAATTGGTGCTAATGCAACCATAATTTGCGGCAATGAGATTGGCGAGTATGCGATGATCGGCGCAGGAGCTGTGATCACGAAGGCTGTTAAACCCTACGCACTAGTTTATGGCAATCCTGCCCAACAAATGGGCTGGGTGAGCGAATATGGACACACCTTAAATTTTGACAAATCGGGGGCTGCAACATGCTGGGAGAGCGGCGAGAAATATGAGCTAAAAAACAATCATGTTTCTAAGATTAATTGAATATCACTCCATTAATCTTAGAAATCAAAATACAGCTAATTCGTAAATATGTTTATCAAACAGTTGTTATACCGTATTTTAGGTGTTAAAAATTACTTAATTGTCGTCAGCCGACTTTTTTTTCTTTCCTATAATTTCGGTATTCTAAAAAGAAATAAAACCTTTGATTGCCATTATTTCGTGCGTCATTTAATTCAAAAGGGTGATCATATTATCGATATTGGTGCAAATCTAGGGTACTATTCTCGGATCTTTTCAAGCCTGACAGGCTCTAAAGGGAAGGTCTATTGCGTTGAGCCAGTAACTTTATTCAGAGAAGTTTTAGCGGTTAATCTTAAGGGCTCCAAAAACTCAACGATTATCCCTTACGCCTTAGGAGATGAGGATGATAAACCCATCGTGATGGGGATTCCGAAAAGCAATAAGTATCTACGACATGGATTAACGCGCGTCTTAAATGAGAATGAGACAGGCGCTTTTGAATTTACCTTTACGGAGAAAATGTATACCCCGGTTACCTTATTTGGTCAATTTGAGCGGTGCGATTATATTAAATGTGATGTTGAAGGATTTGAAATTCATATCATTCCGCAGCTTGAATTTCTTCTAAAACCATTTACGCCGATTATTCAAATTGAGATTGAAGCGCGCAATAGAAAGCTTATTTTTGACTTTTTAAGTAACTATAACTATCAATCTTTTAGCTTTGTAGGAGGAATACTTTCTCCCGTCGATGCGCACATGGATGTTGAAGGCGATTTTTTCTTTTTTCCGGAACACAAACTGGAATTTATCAAACCTTTTTTGAATAACAGAAATAACTAATATGAAGAATTTTGCATTAATGGGTGCGGCAGGATATATTGCGCCAAGGCACATGAAGGCTATTAAAGAAACTGGTAATAAGCTTGTTGCAGCTTACGATCCTTATGATGGCGTTGGAGTCATTGATAGCTATTCTCCAGATACTAAATTCTTTGTCGAGTTTGAACGATTTGATCGGTATCTCGAGAAGTTGAAATACGAACAAGGGGTGAATATTGATTTCATCAGTATAACATCGCCCAATTATCTTCACGATGCGCATATCAGGGTGGCTCTGCGACGTGGTGCTCACGCCATCTGCGAAAAACCATTGGTTCTGAATCCTTGGAATATCGATCCATTGAAAAAGGTGGCTCAAGATACCGGCAAGAAAATTTATACGATTTTGCAGCTGCGACTTCATCCAGTTATCATCGCCTTAAAAGAGCGGATAAAAGGGTCTCCTAAAGATAAGATTTATGATATCGACCTCACCTATATCACTTCACGTGGTAACTGGTATTATACCTCATGGAAAGGGGACATTTCAAAATCTGGTGGTATAGCAACGAATATCGGAATTCATTTCTTCGATATGCTAACCTGGATCTTTGGCGATGTGAAGGAGAATATTGTGAATTTACATACTCACGATAGAGCTGCGGGAGTCTTAGTTCTTGAGAAAGCTAGAATTCGTTGGTTCTTAAGTATTAATAGTGATACCTTGCCTTCAGAGGTAAAAGATCAAGGCAAAACAACTTATCGTTCTATCACCGTTGAAGGCGAAGAGATTGAGTTTAGCGAAGGATTCACCGATCTGCATACACGCAGTTACGAAGAGATTTTAAATGGGAATGGATTCGAAATTGAGGAGGCCAGAAAATCAATTGAACTGGCATATGAAATTCGAAACCAATCCCCAATTGGCATCACCAATGATTGTCATCCATTTGCGTTAAAACCGCTTTCTAATCATCCATTTACGCGGATTGAGTAATATTTAGACTAGAGATGCGCAAGAAAAAATTGCTCTTTGTTTATGTCGACTACTCCACTTTTGTAAAAACGGATTACGAAATCTTGGCCTCTTCAGCCGAGGTGGTTCGGTATCAATTTGCCCCAGGGAAAGGAGTTTTTAGTACCGGACTTAAACTGCTTAAACAATTTTTCTTCTTGCTTTTAAACAGCTGGCGCTTTGATACGATCTATGTATGGTTCGCCGATTATCATTCTCTATTGCCTGTAATCTTTGCTAAGCTACTTCGAAAAAAATCGTTGGTTGTTATTGGTGGTTATGATATTTGCCGTGATCGGTCGTTGAAATATGGATCATTTTGTTCTTCAATAAGAGGTTTCTTTACCGCACAAACAATTCGAAATAGCTCTCTTAATTTAACGGTTTCAAAATATGTCGACCGAAAGGTAGGCTTTGTTTTCCCAGCGGTAAAACATCACCTAATTTATAATTGCATTGCCATTGAGGCACCTCAAAATCAAATTGTTGAGAAGGAGAAATTGGTTCTTTGCGTGGCGCTTCTGGATTCGAAAAAAACCTATTTGCGCAAAGGGCTTGACACCTTTTTGACCCTCTCTTCACTTTTACCCGATTATCAGTTTATCCTCGTCGGTCCTTCTAAGTCGGCGATGACTCTGTTCCCAGCAGTTCTTCCTGCTAATGTTTTAATTCTTGAGCGGGTGCCGCATCCTCACTTAATCGACTATTTTCAGAAAGCTAGCTATTATTGTCAGTTGTCTCGCATCGAGATTTTTGGAGTGGCCATTGGTGAGTCGATGCTCCATCGGTGCATCCCATTTGTAACGAACGAAGGTGGAATGCCTGAAGTTGTTGGTAAAGAAGGTGAGATTGTTCCACGAAATGCAGAGGCTATTGCGAATCGAATGCGACAATTAGAGGCTAAGGAGACTTCACAAAAAAGGGAAGATTGCCGGCAGCGTGTGCTCACTTATTTTAGTGTCGCCAATCGACAAGAGGCAATAAATCAAGTTCTTTAATCCTTTGTTGAATCGGATTATTTGTAAGACTCATTGCCAATTAGCTTGGCAAGCCACTCGATATCCATCCTAAAGAAGCTAAAGAATATCCCTACTGCAGATCTTAGTTTCCAAACCGGCTGAGTCCATCCATAATGGGTGATGGAATGGATATAATCTTTGCGTGCACCTTTAAAATCTTTTCGAATTAGCTTATACCTCCCCGATCGAGAATAGCTTATGACCAGTCTATTCCGGAAATGGTCTGCCATAATTTCTGGTGTTAGTCCTTGCGATGCAAAAAGCTCGGGGAACCGTTGCATAATCGATTGGATAAGGGCATAATAGCTGGTGGTCATCTGACCGGTGTAGGTTTTGGTGGCTTGATTTGGATAGATTCTCCAACTCCCTAAGGGCTCATCGATGTAGGCAAATGGACCTCTCATCAGCAATTCGAGGGTTGTTGGGATATCGATTAATGGTAATCCAAAACCTTGAATAAATCCTCCAATCGCATCTAAATCTTTCCGTCGAATAACGATGGTAAGCGCTGGTATAACTGTTTTGTAGATAAATTCTTTGAGAAATATCCCTTTCGGATTATTGAAAAATAATTGGTGATCAATATTTGCCGAGGGGGCTAAAGAATAATTAAATGAAAGATCGATAGATGTTAAGTAGGCTTTACCCCACGATAAAACACATTCGGGATTTGCCTCTAGTGCTGCTACCTGAAGGGTTAACTTTTCGGGTAACCAGATATCATCACACTCAAGGATGGCAATATACTCCCCTTTGCAATGTTTTAAGGCAAAATTATACGATTCGCCAAGTCGAAAAATTCCAATATTTTTTTGTGTAAAAGGCTTAATTCGGCTATCCTTTTTAGCATACTCTAGGGCAATAGCGTAGGTGCCATCTGTGCTCCCATCGTCAATGATGATCATCTCCCAATTGCTATAACTTAGAGCCAATACCGATTCAATACAGTCCGCAATAAACTTCTCGTGGTTGTATGTTGGCGAAATTATGGATACCAGTGGTGTTGATTGATTCATAGTTAACGAAGCCTCAGCAAGATTAGGATGTTTAAATATTAGATACGGCTTAAAAGTATAACTTTTTCTATTAAAAATTCGCGCAAGAATCGATAGAATAAAGTATAGGTATTGTCTGAATTGGGCAGGCAAAAAGATTGACCTTAGAAAATTTGTTTAATTTAGCACGGTATTGATAGCCTAAATCTTGATGGGTATAAGCACTTTAAAGCGAAAAGCAGTAAACGGATTTTTCTGGAGTATGCTAGAAAGCATTCTTAGTCAAGGACAAGGGATGATTTTTGGTATTTTCCTCGCTCGCATGCTTTCTCCAGGTGAGTTTGGACTGGTTGGCATGATCACCATTTTTGTATCCATTGCTCAAGTTTTTGTCGATAGTGGATTAAGTCAAGCATTGATTGGCAAAAAAGAGTGCACAAAGGTCGATTATAGCACCATATTCTGGGCCAACATAGGGATTGGAATTTTTGCCTATGGAGTGATCTGGCTTTGTGCGCCGATGATTGCCGACTTTTACCAAAAGCCAGAATTAATTCAGCTTACACATCTTTCAGCTCTTGCGATCTTAATAGGTTCGGCAACCCTTATTCAGCAAACCATTCTAACGAAGGAGGTCGATTTTAAAACGATCACCAAAATCTCGACAATAAGCACATTTATATCCGGGGTTATTTCCTTGATTTTAGCCTATTATGGATATGGTGTCTGGAGTTTAGTTTGGCGCTCGCTTATCAATCAGTTCCTTCGAACAATCCTGATGTGGAGACACAATAAATGGCTGCCTCATTGGGTATTTAGTAAGCGCGTTTTTACCGAGTTATTCTCATTCGGCTCAAATATATTATTCATTTCCGTTATTGCAGTTCTCTATAAAAGTGTTTATAATTTTATCATAGGAAAAAGTTATTCCAATACTGTTCTTGGCTATTATACCAATGCCGATCAGTATAGCGCAATTCCTTCAAGTACACTTACTAACATTACAAGTCGGGTTAGCTATCCAGTATTGGTCGAGATGCAAGATGATGATCATCGGCTTCGGACGAGTATCAGCAAGTTAATCAAGACGGTGATGTATGTCTCATTTATCGTGATGTTTGGATTAGCAGCAATCGCAACTCCACTATTTTCGGTTTTATTTGGAGAAAAATGGCTCCCTTCTGTCCCTATTTTTCAAGCACTATGCTTGGCTTATGCCATCTCACCCATGCATGTGATTAACCATAATATTCTTAAAGTAAAGGGGCGCTCTGACCTCTTCTTAAAAACGGAATTGATTAAGTATATTCTCTTTACTCCGCTATTAATTCTTGGAATTATCTATGGCCTTCAAGTGCTAGTCGCAGGGATCGTTTTCTTTTATTGGATGGGATTTTTTATCAATGCAATGTATTCAAAACAACTGATCGGCTTCTCAATTTGGATGCAGTTGAAAAATACCATCCCAATTCTAATTCTAATGGGACTTCCAGCTATTGGTGTATGGGGATTAGGATTTTTATCCCTTAGCGCCTTCCCTTTGTTGCTAATTCAAATCGTCATTTATTCGGGCATTACGCTTGGACTATCGCTTCTATTTAAAGTAGAAGCTCTGACTGAGATTTTTGCTATTTTCCGAACTAAATTTACGGTTAATAATATGATCAATACTTTTAAAAATACGTAATGAATATTGTCCATCGCACTTGGCAAAAAATAGTCCCCTATCCACTGTTAGTATGGGTTCGATTTATCCTTGAACCTAAAAATCTGAAAGAAAGAAGATTAAAAGTACTGGCCTATTTTGATCAACAAGATCATAAATCTTTAGCGCCTGAAATCTTAGAAGGGATTAAATACCTCCGTTCGCATAAATTTGCTTCCTTCCCTTTTCGTTGGACTCAAAAATACGATACGTTTCTTCCAGAAGTCCATAAAGACCCATTAAACAACCATTATTTTGTCGTTTTTGAGAATAAGCGGATGTATTTTCCAAAAGGATATAATGAAACTAAAGCAATCTGGTCTTATCGTAGCATCCTAAAAGAGCAAGATGCTGAATCGCCGCATTTATACTTGAATAAGGAGTTTGATGTGGAGCAGGATAGCATCGTTATTGATGCCGGTGTTGCAGAAGGAAATTTCGCCTTGTCTGTTGTTGAGCGGGCTAAAAAATTATTCCTAATTGAGTGTGAATCGGAATGGGTGGAAGCTCTGCGACTAACTTTCGAGCCATGGAAAGAGAAGGTTGTTATTGTTCAGAAATTCATGTCTGATATTGAAGGGGATGATACTGTTTCTATAGATAGTCTGGTTAGCCCTTTAAAAGGGGAAAAATATTTTGTCAAGTTGGATATAGAAGGATTTGAGCAAAAAGCACTCGCAGGGATGAAAAATCTTATCGCATCTGGAAATCCATTAAAGTTAGATGTCTGCACCTATCATCAGCCAGAAGCATTTGATGAAATCTCGGCTTTAGTAGAAAACTATGGGTTCAGATGGAATGTTACCAAAGGATTTGTACTGTTTTTTCAACCTGGGGAGGTCCCTTCATTTCGAAAGGTCCTTATTCGAGCTGAGAAATAGTTCAAATTTTCGGAGTTAAATTTCTAAATTATTGGGTCGGCAGAAGGTATTTCTAGCACCTAAAAAAAATTACTTTTGTAGATAATCTGTTAAAGCAACTATTATGGTTAAGTTCTCATTCAAGAAGAGTATTCCACATCTTACTGCACTCATTCTTTTTCTTGTTATCCCAATAATATATTTTTCACCTGTCTTAGAGCATAAGCAATTGAATCAACACGATTCGATGACTTACATTGGGATGTCAAAGGAGATTGTCGATTACAATAAAAAGGGAGATGACTTAGCGCTTTGGTCGAATTCGATGTTTGGAGGGATGCCTTCCTACCTAATTTCGCTTCCCACAACAACGGCTATGACCTCGCTTTATACCGTTACTAATCTGTATAATTGGAGACCTATAAATTTTGTGTTTCTCTATTTAATAGGGTTTTATCTGGCTTTGCTGCTATTTGGCGTTAGTCCTTGGCTCGCCTTGGTTGGGGCATTGGCTTTTGCTTTTAGCTCCTATAACTTTATCATTATTGCCGCAGGGCATGCTTCAAAAGCAATTGCGATAGGTTATATGGCGCCTGTTATTGCCGGCTTTTATTACGCCTTAAAACGAAATACCTTCGTGGGAAGTGCGATCTTGTCGATTGCATTAGCGCTTGAGATTTATACCAATCATCCACAAATAGCGTATTACACTTTTCTAGTTCTTGGCATAATGGCCGTAGTTGAGATCTGGCACGCCATCAAAGAAAAGACAATTGCAGAGCTGTCTAAAAAATTGCTGATAGTTGGTTTATTCGCATTTCTTGCAGTAGCCTCAAACGCAAATAAACTTTTAACGACTTATGAATACGGCAAGTATTCTATGCGTGGTCAGTCTGATCTAACCAATGATAAGGCGAATAAGACGACAGGCCTCGACAGGGATTATGCAACTGGATGGAGTTATGGAATTAGCGAAACGTTAACGTTCTTAATCCCAAATTTTAATGGAGGCTCATCGTCCATTGGGTTCTCTGAAGATTCAGAAACCGTCAAAGCTCTTAATAGTAATAATGTTCCAAATGCAAATTCGGTGGTTAAGCAACTTCCAGGTTACTGGGGAAGTCAACCGATGACTTCTGGTCCGGTTTACTTTGGCGCCATCATCTGTTTCTTATTTGTCTTAGGTCTATTTGTTTTGAAAGGGGGAATCCGCACTTGGGTTGTGGCAGTTACCATCCTTTCGGTGGCGCTGGCTTGGGGGCATAATTTTATGTCTTTGACCGACCTATTTCTCGATTATTTCCCGGGGTATAATAAATTTCGAACGGTCACTATGATTTTAGTAATTGCCGGTTTTACCTTCCCCTTGCTGGCATTTCTTACCTTGCAGAAAATTTTCAATGGTGAATTTGATGCCACTTCATTAAAAAAACCACTGCTTTGGAGCGTTGGCTTAACTGCTGGCTTGTCTTTTGTTTTTGCCTTGCTGCCTGGTTTAGCTGGATCTTTTGTCTCTTCAGTAGATAGTCAAATGCCAAACTGGTTACAAGCGAGTTTGATTGCAGATCGACAATCTCTTTTACGTAGTGATGCATTTCGTTCCGGCCTTTTTATTCTCTTAGGAGCAGGAGTTATCTGGGCTTTAGTTGTGCAAAAGTTAAAGTCGAATACGGCACTTGTTCTTTTGGCTGGTTTGATATTGGTCGATATGTGGGGTGTTGACAAACGCTATTTAAATGATGGACTCTTTGTCTCAGATCGGGAAGCTCAAAACCCCTATAAAGCAACACAGGCCGATCTCGATATCTTAAAAGACAAAGGCGATTATCGCGTGCTCAATATGGCTGTTAGTACGTTTAACGATGCGAGCACCTCCTATTTTCATCAATCTATTGGGGGTTATCATGGAGCTAAGATGCGCAGATATCAAGAATTAATAGATTTTCATATTGGTTCTGAAATGAATTTAATTAGTGAGCGATTGGGTAAAATTAAGACTGAAGCAGGAATGGATTCATTGTTTCTTGGTCTTAATACCTTGAATATGCTTAACACTAAATATTTGATCTATAATCCTCAGGCCGCTCCTCTAGAAAATAAACATGCTTTAGGCAGCGCTTGGCTCGTTAGCAAGGTTAAACTTGTTGATAATGCCGATCAAGAGATGGCAGCATTAAAAAATAATAATCCGGCCACCGAAGTTGTAATTTCAAAAAAATACCAAGAACAACTTGCTGGATTCTCTGAAAAGGAAGATGCGAGTGCGAAAATCTCCTTGATCTCGCGATCAGCGAATCAAATGACTTATCGTTATCAAGGAAATGAGAGTCATTTAGCGGTGTTCTCATCCATTTACTATCCCAAAGGCTGGAATGCCTATGTTGGGGGCAAGATTGTGCCGCATTTCCAGGCTAATTATGTATTAAGAGGAATGTTGTTGCCGAAAGGAAATTATGAAGTGGTATTTAAATTTGAGCCAAGCTCATTTGTAATAGGTCAGCGAGTATCCTTCTGGAGCTCGCTAATACTTGTTTTAATTGTTCTTGGCTTATTGGGTAGAGGTTTTCTATCTCTAAAACAAACTAGTTCAAGTCTTTAAACTATCAATATGACAAGCGAAAAAGTTCAAGAAGGAAAAGATAAGCGCCTAGTCGGACCTTATTTTTCAACCACTATAAGTATTGCAATGATTCTTTTCCTATTCGGATTATTGGGATTATTACTTGTTAACGCCCAGCGTCTTTCTGAATTTATGAAAGAAAATATTGGGGTTACCTTAATTTTAAAGGATACCGCCAATGAATCTGATGTTATGAAGCTTCAAAAAACATTAGAAGCCAATGCCTTTATAAAATCAACCAAATTTGTGGGTAAAGATCATGCAGCCGCTGAACTTAAGAAGGATCTAGGCGAAGATTTTATCGATTTCTTAGGTTATAATCCTTTGTTATCCTCCATTGATCTTAAAATTAACGCAGCATACGCTAATCCTGACAGCCTAGCAAAGCTGGAGACTCGACTCATGGTTTATCCGGAGATCCAGGAAGTTTATTATCAGCGGACTTTGGTCAGTCAGCTAAGTCATAATGTTGAGAAGCTTAGTTTGATACTGCTCTCCTTAACTATTTTGATGCTCGTTATTTTTGTCGCTTTAATTAACAATACAATTCGGGCATCAATTTATTCGAAAAGATTTCAAATTAATACCATGCAGTTAGTCGGCGCCACGCAGTCGTTTGTAAAACGACCATTTTTAGTTAAAAGTGCTTTGAATGGTGTGTATGGAGCATTGATTGCGTGTGGTATGTTTTTACTGCTCTATATCGGATTTCAGAACGAGTTAAAAACCTTCATTGAATTCCAAAATCCGACTTCCATTATTCTGCTAGGAGGTGGCATGTTTTTCATGGGAATATTTATGTCGCTAATATCCACGGAGTTAGCGGTGAATAAATTTTTGAGAATGAATTTTGATCAGCTCCATTATTGAGCTATCTTCGTAGGTTAGAAATAATATGTTTTAAAATGGCCTTAAACACCGAAAATAAGGGGGAGAAACAGTTTGCTTTAGGCAAAGAAAATCTTCGTCTTTTAGTTATAGGATTTGGGATAATCATTCTCGGATTTTTGTTGATGGTTGGTGGTGGGACCACTGATCCAGCAGTGTTCAACAAAGAAATTTTCAGTTTTCAAAGAATTACCCTTGCTCCTATTGTTGTTATGATTGGGTTTGTTTTTGAGATTTATGCCATTATGAAGAAACCTGGCTCTGAAAAATAAATTCAGGATCTTTCATGACGCAACCTGCTGATTTAGCTTACGATTTTCATGCTGGAGAGATCCTTGTTTTTGACAAGCCTCTTGATTGGACCTCATTTGATTTAGTTCATAAGGTTCGGATGATTATCTGTAAAAAATTAGGAATTAAGAAATTAAAAGTTGGTCACACGGGGACTTTAGATCCGAAGGCTACTGGAATATTAATCCTTTGCACTGGGAAGGCGACCTCTAAGATAGAGAGTCTTCAGACCGACGAAAAGGAGTATATCGCAACTTTAAAATTTGGCGCAACTACGCCATCTTTTGATCGAGAGAGTGCTGAAGATCATCAGTTTGAGACCACCCATATTACGAAAGAGCTCTTAACAGAAGTCTTACTTCAATTTATTGGGACAATACATCAAATTCCGCCAGAATATTCAGCGGTAAAGATTAATGGGAAACGTGCTTATGAGTATGCCAGAAGTGGTGTTGCCGTTGAAATTAAATCGAAAGTATTAGAAGTTAAAGAGATCGAAATTTTAACTTTTGATCTTCCAGAGGTAAAACTGAGAGTCGTTTGTGGAAAGGGAACCTATATTCGGGCCTTAGCGCGCGATATTGGAGTTGCCATTAAGAGCGGTGCCTATTTAACTGGATTGCGTCGAACTCGAGTGGGGACATTTGACCTTAGTCAGGCATTAGTTTTAAATGATTTTTTAAAGACTTAATCGGGAATAGTGCAACGCAAGCGTGTTGCAACCTATATTATATTAACATTTGCATAAATGTAATCATCTATGAAGCTTTCAAAATTTAAGTACAATTTACCAGAGGAGCTTATCGCACTTCATCCAACTCAAAACCGCGACGAATCTCGTTTGATGGTTCTAAACCGTAAAACAGGAGAGATTGAGCATAAGGTTTTTAAGGATATTGTAGATTATTTTAGCGACCAGGATATCATGGTCTTCAATAATACAAAGGTTTTTCCAGCTCGTTTGTATGGTAATAAAGAAAAAACGGGAGCTCAAATAGAGGTGTTTTTATTAAGAGAACTAAATAGAGAACAACGTCTTTGGGATGTATTAGTTGATCCAGCTCGGAAGATTAGAATTGGGAATAAGTTATATTTTGGAGAAGATGATCTTCTAGTGGCTGAGGTAATTGATAATACCACTTCACGAGGACGTACCTTGCGTTTCCTTTTTGATGGTACCTACGAAGAATTTAAAGACACCCTTTATAGCCTGGGCGAAACACCGCTACCGAAATTTATTAATCGACCAGTTGAAGAAGAAGATGCACTGCGTTATCAAACCGTTTATGCAAAACATGAAGGTGCCGTGGCCGCTCCAACTGCTGGATTGCATTTTAGCCGTGAGCTACTTAAAAGACTCGAAATTAAAGGGATAAACTTTGCAGATATCACGCTTCATGTAGGTCTTGGAAATTTCAGAAGCGTGGATGTGGAAGATCTAACAAAACATAAAATGGATTCTGAACAAATCTGGATCCGCGATGAAGCTGTTGATATTGTCAATAATGCGAAGGCGAATAAACAGCATATTTGTGCCGTTGGAACCACTGTTATGCGGACTCTTGAGAGCTCTGTTTCAACAAACGGAATGCTGAAGCCTTATGAAGGATGGACCAATAAATTTATCTTCCCTCCGTACGATTTTTCTGTCGCTGATAGTATGATTTCAAACTTTCATCTACCCCTTTCTACCCTTTTAATGATGGTGGCTGCCTTTGCCGGTTACGACAAACTTATGAATGCTTATAAGGTTGCGATGAAAGAGAAGTATCGTTTTGGTACTTATGGCGACGCGATGCTGATTATCTAAGGATATAAAATACTCAGAACATAAAAAAGGCCGGTAATACCGGCCTTTTTTATGTTCTAGCAGATGCTAATTATTTCTTTACACGCTCGTAATATGATCTGTCGCGAGTGTCAACACGGATGATATCTCCTTGGTTGATAAAGAGAGGAACCATGATGATCGCACCCGATTCAACTGTAGCCTGTTTAAGGGCCGTTGATGAGGCTGTGTTTCCACGGTCACCCGATTCGGTATAGGTAATCTCAAGCTCAATAAACTGTGGAAACTCTACTGTTAGTGGAGTTTCTGTTTCTGCATGATACATAATCTCAAGGACCATTCCCTCTTTCATAAGATCCGCATTCTCAACGAGCTCGCTTCCAATGGATACCTGCTCAAAAGTTTCGGCATTCATAAAATTGTAGCCCATCTCGTCTTTATAGAGATATTGGTATGGCCTGCGCTCAATACGCACAGTGTTGATCTTCGTTCCAACTGAGAACGTATTATCAATTACTTTACCACTCTTTAAATTCCTTAATTTTGTTCTTACGAAAGCGGGACCTTTACCTGGTTTTACATGCTGAAACGTTACAACTTGAAAAAGTTGATCGTTAAATTCGATACACAGCCCGTTTCTAATCTCTGCTGTAGTTGCCATTGCACTTAGATATTTGTGATATTAATAAACTACTGAAACCCAATAGGGAATTGGATGCAAATTTAGACAAAACGATGGAAACTACTAAGAAAGTTTTCATTCGGCATTGTAAAATCGAATAAAATATACATAAACAATTGTTTGATAATAAGTTATGTATTTGACTTATTCGTGTGAGTAACGAACATTTTTAATCTAAATTTGAACCCTAATTATCTTTAGATCGCAAGCATGATTGGATTAATCACATCGATAAACTTAACAGCTCTCAATTGGGGACTCATTGTCGCTTGTGCATTGCTTGTTGGCATGTCTAAAACTGGCGTTCCAGGTGTCTCTATGATTGTAGTCCCAACATTAGCTTTAATATTTGGTGGCAAGCAGTCTACAGGTGTATTGCTCCCAATTTTGATCATGGCGGATGTTTTTGGCGTGATCTACTATCATCGACATGCGCAATGGAAACATCTTTTACGTGCACTCCCTTGGGCATTGGCTGGGCTATTTTTAGCGTTATGGGTGGGAAATCAAGTAAACGATGAGCAGTTTAAACGCTTAATTGCGATAGTCGTTTTTGTTAGTGTGGGACTGATGCTTTGGAAAGACTATGGAATTAAACGCGATTATACCCCAGATCATTGGTCGTTTGCTGCTTTTTTAGGCATTATGGGTGGATTTGCGACTATGATAGGCAATGTTGCCGGACCTATTTTTGCTATTTATTTGCTGGCCATGCATCTAAATAAACAAAGCTATATCGGCACTACGGCTTGGTTCTTTTTTATTGTTAATGTTTCAAAATTCCCATTGCAAGCCTTCGTCTGGAAAAATATTACACTTGACACTTTAACGATTGATTTAATTGTCCTTCCCGCTATTGCCCTTGGTGCTTGGCTTGGTGTACTTGTTGTCGACAAGATTTCAGATGCTAACTACAAACGGCTGGTCGTGGTGATCACTGTTTTTTCTGCGTTCCTTATCTTTTTGTAGGCTTTGTCCTTCTGAACAATCACTTATCATATTTTCATAGATTGATTTTTAGTTCCAATTCGGATGGGGAAAGTGCGAAACAAGCTTCTTCATTTGTTGAAATTTGATTAATTTTATACCCACCTTATATACCTGACTTAAAATAGTATTTTCGGTATTTCGATAACTATTTTAATTTATTATGAATAATACAAAGCAGCGAATATTTATTTGCTCGATTTTAGGAATAGTCGTTCTTGTTGCCTTAATCCTGTTTTCTTGCCAGACGGCTCCTCGCCCTTTAGCATTGGAAGACTGTATTATTTTAGAGGTAGAGAAAGGGCCCGTTTTTCAGACCATTGAAGCTGCAGGAATTGCAGTGGCGGAGAATGAAGTTTTAATACGGGTGCCATATCCAGGGATGCTTAAGCAAATTTATAAGGAGCCAGGAAGCCGTGTGCAAAAAGGCGATGTTATTCTCTCTCTCGATGATACTCCAATTAAAAATGAGATTGAACATATTAGGGACCAACTTGAGTTAAAAAAGAATTCGATCGAAAAGAATAAACTTACTGAGGCTAGTGCGACCGTTGACTTGAATTACAGCGAAGAAGTTAAAAATATGGCTATAAAGTCTTTGCGTTCTCGCTTAGCGGATGAGGTTCAGCTTCTTGATGTGGGCGGGATATCTCCTGCGAAGATAGAAAAAACAAAAGAGGAAATTTCTTTAGCGGAGAAGGATTTGTTAATGCTAAAGCAGAAGAATGCAATTCGAATAAAGCAGCTAAAGGCCGAAGAACAGGGACTTGTTTTAGGGATTCAAATACAGGAGAAGGAGCTTGCAGATAAGTTGCATTTTCTTAGTTTAATGCGAATTGAGGCACCATCACCAGGGATTATTCTCTCCATCTCCAATAAAGTAGGAGAGTATGTGAATGCGGAAATTTCTCTAAACTCTGTTTTAGTTCGAATGTCTGATCTCTCTTCATTTAAAATTAATGGATCTGCTGATGATAAGTTTGCTGAATTTATTAAAACAGGAACGAAGGTCTTTGCAACGATTGATAACGAGCGCATCTCCGGAGTTATTGGAATTGTTAATCCAATGATTGAAGGCGGCAGGATAAAATTCAATGTTCATCTTGATGATAAACACGACCTGAAACTGATTTCAAATCAGAAAATTTCGATAGACATTGTTGGCTCCGAATTAGAGAATGCCGTTCGAGTAAAGCATCTTAAATCATTGTCAAGCGAAAATCTTACGGCCTTATATTCGTTTGAAAAGGGATATGCAGTAAGACGAGCTGTCACTATTGGCCTTGTAAATTCTGATTTTATTCAAATTGTTTCTGGCTTAGAGCCGGGAGCGAAAATCATAGTCCCTAAAAAAGGGATCTCGATTTTTAATAACAACGCTAGCATACTTATCAATAATTAGATCATGCGCCTAAGCTTTTATCGTTCTGCGATACTTATCGTTTCCTTGTTCGCGGCACCTTCTATAGCCCAAGAAAAAAAGGGAGATGAAAAGCTCAAGAATATCAAGATGTCCCTAAGTCTGAATGATATTGTAGACTTAGCTATTCAAAAATCATCAGCGGTGCGTTACGTTCAGAATACGGACCTTAACGCCTATTGGCGCTGGAAAAATTTTCAAAAAACATTTCTACCTAACCTTGTTGTGGCAGGTACAGTGCCTAGCTTTAATAAAGCAACCGTTCCAGTTACTCAGCCAGATGGTAGTATTCAGTTTAAGGCCGTATCAAATCTTATGGCTTCTGCGAACTTATCATTAAACCAATATGTTCCTTTAGCCGGCACCTATATTTATGCCTCCACCTCTGCTAATAGAGCGCAGGATTATTATCAAAAACAAACAACTTTCTCTGGTAATCCAATTTCTTTTGGGTTCTATCAGCCAATCTTTGCCTACAATTGGATGAAATGGTCTAAGAAATTAGAACCAATGATTTACAACGAGTCGCAAAAAAACTTTATTCAAGCTATTGAAGCCATCGCCTATACGGCGACTGCCCATTTTTTTAACTACTTAAGAATACAAACAGACTTTAAATTAGCAGAAAGTGCCTTGAAAAATAGCAATGACAATTTGCGTATTGCGAAAACAAAGCAGAAGATAGGTCAGATCTCGGAGAATGATTATTCACGAATTGAATTGTCGGTATTGAATGCCCAGAAAGCCTTGAATTCTGCTGGGATGTTATTGAAAAACTCCGATTTTACCCTTAAATCCTATGTCGGAATAGATCAAAATCAAGAGATAGACTTGCAGATGCCATTAAATATTACGTTGTTTGACATTGAGTCTAAAAAAGCGCTATCCGAAGCGAAGGTTAATCGACCTGAAACGATTAATTTTGAAAGACGACTTGTCAATGCAGATCAATCGTTAACCGCAGCTAAAAGGGCTTCTGGATTAGTTGCCACCCTTTCGGGAAGTTATGGACTCTCAAATAGTGGAGTCAACTTATCTGGTATTTACGATAATCCACAGAAATCAGAAGTGTTGCAATTAACAGTCAGCATCCCAATTCTAGACTGGGGAAGGGCATCCTCTGCGGTAAAAATGGAAAAGCACGCGAAGATTTCGACCGAAGTGTGATTGTTCAAGTGGAACAATTTAGTTTGCTTAGAGGCCAGCTAATAACCGCAAAAGAGGCTGATCGAGTGGCCGAAAATGGATATAAGATAGCGCTAAAAAGATTTCAAAATGGGGAGATTAGTATTACTGACCTCAATATCGCTTTGTCTGAACGCGAGAGTGCAAAGCGCGACTATATTGGCTCCCTCTCGACCTATTGGCTGGCCTATTATAATCTAAGAATTCTTACGCTGTATGATTTTGAAACAGACCAAAAAATTAAATACGAAAATCCACGGCTCCCTTCTGATACGAATAAGTAGATCGTTCGAATGATATATTTTACCTATTTTTATCCGTATAATCTCTCACACAAAATTTCATGAACCGAATAATTATATATCTAAGTATCGTTTTAGTGCTAAGCCTCAATGCTTGTGTTTCATCTTTAACAAAAAAAACGGCCGAGAATTTAAAAAGCGCCTTAAACACTGAATTGACAGCTTCTGAGAAATATACAAAATTTGCCCAAGTGGCCATGAGTGAGGGTTTTGATACCCTGTCGCAATTGTTTATCGCAGCCTCAAAATCAGAGAAGATTCATGCCGCTAATCATGAGCGCATGCTACATAAATATGGGGGTAATTCGGATAATCCAGAAATTGCAGCCTATCAGGTAAAAACATCGAAAGAAAACTTAGATGCAGCTATTAAAAGCGAATTGTTTGACATGCAATCGTTATACCCTGGATTTATTAAAACAGCCGAAATAGAAACAGCACCTGATGGCGCCACTGCATTTACCTGGGCTTGGAGTGGAGATAAGCGGCATCTTAATTTCTATCGCAAAGCAACTGCTAGCCTTGCCGCAGGGAATGAGAATGGGATCTCGTATCTTTGGTATGTGTGTCCGAAATGCGGCAACCTTTATAATCCTGATGATATCAAAACTCTTTGTGAGGTTTGTCTTGAGAAACAAGAAAATTTCATCGGCTTCGCAAAGGAAGAATCAAAATGAACTAGAGAAGTGCATAGGAATGCCCCTCTCTAGTTTGCACTAATTTAGATGCTTTTTACTACGGCTAATGCGCTTGCATAATCAGGCTCTTGCGTAATCTCGCTCACATATTCTACGTAACGAATAATACCCGCTGGATCAACAACCACAGTACCTCTTCCTAGAAGTCTTAATTCTTTGATGACAAAACCATACTTGCCACCAAAATCAAGCTCCTTATGATCCGAGATCGTTTGAATATTTTCTAACCCTTCAGCTGCACAAAAGCGACTTTGAGCAAATGGCAAGTCGCAGGAGATCGATAAGACCACCACATTTTCAAGCTGATTTACATCCGAATTAAAATGTCTATTCTGAGCCGCGCACACTGGAGTGTCCACCGATGGATAGACTGCAATAATAACTGTTTTACCTGCATAATCAGATAGCTTTACTGGAGCTAATCCAGCTCCCACCGCTTCAAATTCTGGTGCTTTTTCGCCAACTTTTACTTCATTTCCTAATAAGGTTAATGGATTACCGGAGAAGGTAATCTTTACTGAACTCTCTTTCATATTTTTTAAAAATTTAGAATTAACAAATTGATTTATTCTAAGAGTACAATTTTAAGGGCTAAATGTTTGAATTCATCTGCTAAATTTTAAAGTTTGATCTGCTAAAATCTTTTAATTTTTCAGATTTTTCATTCTCGATTGGAAATTAATGTGTCTACTATTGATCGTTAACTGTGGTTTTAGTAGTTTTAAAGTATTCTATTTTCAGTTTATTCAGAACCTAACTATTCCTGTAAATAATATATATAAGACTAACTTACAAACGGTTAACGACTACTAAGCGATGAAAAATTATGTAATTGGTATTGATTATGGCACTGACTCGGTTCGGGCAATTATTGTAAATGCGGTGAATGGCGATGAAGTAGCGACAGCTGTTAAAGCTTATCCTCGTTGGGCCACTGGCAAATTTTGTGATTCAGCTAAAGATCAATATCGCCAACATCCACTTGATTATGTAGAATCGATGGAGTTTGTGGTTAAAGAGGCCCTAAAGATTGCGGGTTCAGATGTGGCTTTAAACATTGCAGGGATATCTTTTGATACGACCGGCAGCACGCCAGTTTTGGTCGATGCCTCAGGCACTCCGCTGGCTTTAACCCCAGGCTTTGAGGATAATCCAAATGCGATGTTTATTTTGTGGAAAGATCATACCTCTAACCGTGAGGCAAACGAGATTAATCAACTCTCTAAAAACTGGGAAATAGACTATACAAAATTCGAAGGTGGTATTTACTCATCAGAATGGGTCTGGGCGAAGGTTTTACATGCCCTTCGAGCTGATGAGAAAGTCCGCAAGGCTGCGTATTCATGGATCGAGCATTGCGACTGGATGCCCGCTCTTCTTACTGGAACAGTATTGCCAAATAAGGCTTTACGTAGCCGTTGTGCCGCAGGTCATAAATCGATGTGGCACGAAGGTTGGAACGGACTTCCTTCCGAGCTGTTCTTATCTACCTTAGATCCATTGCTTGCTGGTTATCGGGGCAGACTTTATGATAAGACATATACCAGCGATGTGAAGGTTGGAACTTTAACATCAGAATGGGCTGTCCGACTTGGCTTATCAACCGATGTAGCTGTTGGTGTAGGAGGCTTTGATTGTCATTTTGGTGCCGTGGGCGGTGAGGTGGCTCCCAATGTCTTAGCTCGTTCTATTGGCACCTCCACATGCGACATTATGATTGCTTCGTATGATCAGATTGGTGATAAATTAATTCCGGGTATCTGTGGACAGGTTGATGGCTCTGTTGTACCTGGATATGTTGGACTTGAAGCTGGACAATCGGCTTTTGGCGATATCTATGCTTGGTTTAAGAAAGTTATCGCCTGGCCTGTTGAAGAGATCTTGGCTAAATCTAATTTAATTGATGCCGACACGCGCGAGAAGCTTCTTGCCGAAACGCTCGATCGGATTATTCCTGAACTGTCAAACCAAGCGGTGCTTATTCCAATGGAAGAATCTACGATTGTGGCGGTTGATTGGATGAATGGTCGTCGGACTCCAGATGCGACTACGGAAGTTGCTGGAGCCATTACTGGTCTAAAACTTGGATCAACTGCGCCCCGAATCTTCCGAGCATTGGTTGAGGCTACTGCATTTGGCTCTCGCGCCATAGTTGATCGTTTTAAACGCGAAGGTGTGGTGATTAATGAGATTATTGGTCTGGGTGGAGTAGCGAAGAAATCACCTTTTGTGATGCAGACGCTTGCTGATGTGCTCAACATGCCAATCAAAGTGGCTCGCACAGAGCAGACTTGTGCTTTTGGTGCTGCGATGTTTGCTGCGGTTTGCTGCGGTGGTGGCAGGCGTTTATTCGAAAGTTGAGGATGCGCAAAAAGCGATGGGTCAAGGGTTCGAAACGACCTATTATCCAAATCCTGTGAACGCAAAGAAATACGAAGCTATTTATCAGAAATATCTTAAAATAGGCGTTTTCATCGACCAAGAGCTTTAAAAATAGCCATTTCGGGCAATTAATGATCTAAATTATTACCTGATATTGGGGATAAATCATCCTTTTTTAGACCATGTGCATTCGGTAAATTTTTTTTAACGGATATATTTTATATATTTGGCAAGCGCCATTTTATGCAGTTCCAATTCGGTCCCTCCAATTGGAACTGTATAATTTATAGCCAATGACTTCACACGGACATTCCAACTATTGTTCTTATGGGAGTTTTAAGTACCTCGGAATTAGAGAATCATCCAATTGGACTGATTTGCGAGCTTTAAAATAACGATCAATAAATTTTAAATTATGGGTAGGCCACCAACAAGAGCAAAAGAATATAGAGATGGTTTTTATATTGAGGTTCGTAATAAAGGATCATTGACTGGTATAAAAATCATCCGCAAAACCAAAGAAGAGATGATGTTGGCCATTAAAGAGTATGAAAAATCGAAAGAGGTTATCATCCTTGGTGAGTCGAAAAATGGCAAATGGGCCAATAAGCCTGAAGCTTATCAAAGGGTCGACACCATAGAGCACTCTAGCTAGCGTTTGATAATCACCCCCTATTTATAGATCTCTAAGATGAGGATATCTCGATTATTCATTACTAAACCATTGAATCAGTTGATGGAGCATGCCCACGAGGAGTCGGGGATGCATAGGGCATTAAGTGCCACGAATCTTACAACTCTTGGAATTGGCGCCATTATTGGAGCAGGTATTTTTGTCCTTACCGGACAAGCTGCAGCTCAATATGCTGGACCAGCCATTGTGATCTCATTTATTATCTCAGGTCTGGCGTGTTTATTTGCTGGACTTTGTTACGCCGAATTTGCTTCCATGATTCCGATCTCTGGAAGCGCTTATACCTATGCCTATTCAACCCTTGGCGAGTTCATGGCCTGGATTATTGGATGGGATCTTATCCTGGAATATTTATTTGCTGCTTCTACCGTCTCGGTAGGATGGTCGGGCTATATGGTTAGTTTCTTAAAAGACTTTGGACTCTCTATCCCACCTCAATATACCGCAGCATGGAATTCTGTGCTCGTGGACATTCCTAAGATTGGTTGGAAACCATTGACAGAACAGCTTTCGGCCTCTTTATCGGCTTCAGGTATTGCTGTAGATTCCTTGCCACATGTAACTGCGATCTTAAACTTGCCAGCCATGTTTATCATTGCCGCGATCACGATATTATTGGTTATTGGCATTAAGGAGTCTGCAGGTTTTAATAATGTGATGGTGATCATTAAGGTTTTTGTGATCTTACTTTTTATCGGAATTGGTTTCTTCTTCATCAATAAAGCTAACTGGCATCCGTTTATACCACCGAATACAGGCGAATGGGGCCATTTTGGATGGAGTGGAATACTTAGAGGCTCTGCAGTCATCTTTTTCGCTTATATCGGCTTTGATGCTGTTTCAACGGCGGCCCAAGAGGCGAAAAATCCTCAACGTGATATGCCGATAGGAATCCTAGGATCATTGGGAATCTCTACGGTCCTCTATATTCTGGTTGCGATTGTCTTGACAGGAATTGTTAGTTATACGTTTTTAAATGTGGCTGATCCGATTGCAGTCGGCGTTGATGCGATGGGAAAGGGGCTCTTCTGGTTACGTCCGATCATAAAGATTGCCGCAATTGCTGGATTAAGCTCTGTGGTATTAGTTATGATGCTTGGTCAACCTCGAATTTTTTATGCGATGTCGAAAGATGGACTTTTGCCTGAACGTTTTGCACGAATTCATCCTCGATTTAAAACACCTTATTATAGCACGATCCTAACCGGCTCAGTGGCGTTCGTCTTGGCTGGAATACTTCCTATTAATATTTTAGGTGAACTTGTCTCAATTGGCACCTTGCTGGCTTTTGCCATTGTATGCATTGGGATTATCTTCTTGCGGGTTAAGCGTCCAGAGTTAGAACGCCCATTTCGCACCCCATTTGTTCCACTAGTTCCTATCTTAGGGGCTGGCATCTGCCTGATCCAGATGTACTCTTTACCCCTTGATACCTGGCTTCGACTCATCATCTGGATGGCTATTGGGATACTAATCTATTTTACTTACGGCTTGCGCCACAGCAAACTAAAGCATCCTGATCATCCGAAAAAATAGCAAAAAGCAAAAAAGGCCTTTCTAGATAGAAGGGCCTTTTTTATGTTTCAAATGTTTATTTGAGCTCGCTCCAGTAATATAGAATTTATAAGGAGGATGCTAATTATAGATTAATCTATGCTTATTTAACCCGAAATAGTTTTGTTTGAGCCTGATTTAAATGAATCGGGAACTTATTATGCTCAATAACTGGCCTTTCTGAATTCCATATTTCAACTACCTCAGGTGATTTTTGTTGATTATTTGTTTGCGGAAGATTAAATATGGTTTGAACGGATTGATTTTCTGTGTGATTGATCCCCTCCTCCATGTTTCCGGCAAGTATCATTAAACTTCCATCCTCTTTTTGCCATGCAGCGATCGGCATGGGAGAATATGGTTCGATTTGGTCTACTGAAATGAATCCCTCTTTTTTCGTCATTTCGTTGATTTGCCTCGCTGTTAACACAAATGGGATCGGGCTACCTAATAATTGATCGAGCGATTTGCCATAGCTGCCTGGATCATTCGGTAGATTTTTGGAAAACTCAGGTGCATTCCAAAAGATTACATTTTTCCCACCCACTCCATTATAGGTCAGACATGGAGAATCAAATACCGAATAGATAGTTTGATTGCCTGGGGCTACTTTATTTTTTGTGTAGGGTTGAAATAGGGGAAATGTATTGGGTATTGACTCAAATATTCCTTGAGTTTGATAGTTAGTTGTCCCAATATATTTTGTTTCCGTTGACCTTTTATCGCTGGTAGAAATGCCCAGAAGAGATGATATATCGCTGTCTAATCCACCTGCAGGACTAGCAAAAACAGCGGAAGGATTGCCAGAATTTAATGTTTTTAGGATATTCGCTTTCTCCGATTCCTTCAGATGTACGGGCGTTTGAAAGATCAGCATGTCGCTTTCAATTCGCGGAAGATACTCTGAACGGGTGATTGACAAGATGGGAATCGACCATTTCATTAAAGTACCTGCTTGCTCATCGATCCATTCCCCGATGGCTTCACTTGGTTTGTTTGCCGATTGCCACTCCATTGCACTGCGACAATAAACAAGGGTCGGACCCATAATTTTTTTGGTTTTACTGGCATCTGTGAAGGCTGCATTACTTGTTTCGCTCAAGAATTTCACATCCGTTTCAGATAGTAAGTTCTTCCCTTTGTTACACCAAGAGATATAACTTCCTCTGGGCATTTTTAACCCATCTTGTTTCTTGACTGCGGCATGAGAAAAGGCCCAGATGCCCCATCTTAAACGTTCCGTGGCATTGTGAATAATGTCCCATGACTCCCAAGCATCAAAGGTTTCAATTAAAAAATAATGGTGGACTTTGGTATCCGCAAGAATTGCCGCATGACCTAGCAAATAACTCAACTGATAGGTCCATCCCAACAACTGATTATTCCAGAAACCTTCAGGTCGTTGACCCACTTCATTCCATGCGCCAGCCCATGTTTGATCGATCCAGCCATCGAGATAGCCCTCTTTTGCAATGGTTTCTAGATCAAAACAGTTAACGCGCCAATCGGCTACTGCGCTTGCAGCATTTGAGTACCCGATAACCAACCCTTTTGGATTCGCGATCTTGGATTGTTTCACTAAGTCGCCAGTGGCTAGACTCCAATTTTTCACTAATTCTGGATCTGGAGAAGCACTTTTCCCAAAGGGGCCTCTTTTCCCATAGATCCCAACTCCCATATAACTATCCCGTAGAATAATAAAGTCGAGGTCAGTCGCTTTTGAAAGGCTTCCCCATTGTTTCCCGAAGAATTCGGTAAAGGTTGTCCCTTTCTGAATTCCATTGGGGAATGCTCCATATTTGGTGGCGTCTGCTTCAAGTTTGGCAACAAGGTTTGGGGCATTATTGAGGTATGCATTTTGATGTTTTTTTGAAAACTGCGTCTTCTCGCCATCGTAAATACTCTCAAACCCAACAACAAATGTCCCGACCATAACATCCTCTAATTGGAACTTCTTCGAGGCCGTTTTCTTTAATAGGATTGACAATTTTTTTAAGTCGGCATAAGACCAAGGTTCAAAATTTATTATTTCAGGTTTATCGGCCTTGTTAAAGCGTGTTTTCCATTGTTTCATTCGCTCAATTGAATTGCCTTTTAGTTTTTCTTGGTCCTTGAACCATGGATACTTTTTCATGTTTTTGGGCAATTGAATTGTCTCTTTCAGATTTCCATGCCATTCGAAGAGGTAGTCACTAGTCCATCCGACATTAAGGACAATACCTCTCCACCCATCGATACCTTGAAACAGAGGATAAAATCGTTCCCAAAACTGATTGACAGATTGCTCCATATTTTTTTGCTCAAACCAACACAGATCAATCTCAAGCCATCGATCGGTCTTTAATTGCTCGCTCGCCTTGCTTGCTATTGGGGGCACAAAAAGTAAAAAGCAGATTAGTATGACTAGTTTCATAAAGCGGGTTAGGTTAGCAATTAATTCTTTTTGAGGTTTGTTTTTTGGCGACTGTCTTGGATATGGTTACGACTTCTAGGTTGCGAGGATAAAAATACAATTTAATCGCAATCGATATGAATAGCCTGAAAATTCAAGTGGTCTTAAACAGAGTTTAATAAGGCAAAATCGGATTTTTAAGGGAGGTGGATTAATAGGACGGATTACTTTCAGTGATCCGGTTTTGGGTGGTCCTATCAACCAATCCCTGCGGTGCTCGCATCCTCATTGACAACCGGTCAGCGTTTGGATGGAGGGACTAATGGAGAATTACTTTCAGTGATCCGGTTTTTGGGGGTCCTATCAACTAATCCCAGCGGTGCTCGCACCGCCGTGGGATTTTTCGCTTTACCCCTCCGCTCAGCGAGCTGACGTCGGCTTAAAGCAAAAAATCCCAACGAGCAAGCTCGTCGGGATTTTTTGAGGTCGATGGCGGATTCGAACCGCCGTACGCGGTTTTGCAGACCGCTACCTAACCACTCGGCCAATCGACCCTTTAAGGTGGCGCAAAGGTAACGAAAATTCTCCTTTCTGCACAAATACCTTGGAAAATAGAAATTCGATAGCCTGCCTTAACGCGCCATCGTCACCGAGACCTTCTCAATCTGACCCCCCATCGGAGGATTCAACTTTGAGATTTTGACCTTAATATGCTCAATATTGGTATACTCGCGATGAAAACGACTTAAAATACGATCTGCCACATGCTCAAGCAGATGGGAGACAATGGCCATCTCCTCTTTTACAATCAAATAGGCCTGCTGATAGTCTAAAGCATCGCTCAGATCATCACTCTTTGCAGCTTTGGAACAATTAGTTTTTATAGTTAAATCAACCAAAAATCGATTGCCTACGATCTGCTCAGAAGCAAAATGGCCATGAAACGCATAAAATTCCATCCCCTCAATCTCAATAATTCCCATGCTTAACGCTTTAATTGTTGCGTGATAAAATTAATCTAAATATAAATCTACATTTAATCTTCCCAAATCTATCTCATTTACTACAACTCTTATTACTTTTACAGAAATATTATTGCAAATAAGAAAATAGGTGCATTATGGAAGAAATAGATAATCAGGCAACGGAGCAGGATCAGAAACTTCCAAAAAATTTTATTCAACAACAGATCGTTGACGATCTGGCTGAAGGGAAAAATGGCGGTAGAGTTCATACGCGATTTCCTCCGGAACCTAATGGTTATCTCCATATTGGTCATGCTAAATCCATCTGTCTGAATTTTGGCACCGCCGCTAAATTTGGTGGATTGACAAACCTTCGTTTCGATGACACTAACCCAGCTAAAGAAGATACCGAATATGTCGATTCTATTATGGAAGATGTCCGCTGGCTTGGTTTCGACTGGGACGAGCGCCTCTATTATGCCTCCGATTACTTCGATAAACTATACGATTTTGCCGCTTGTCTGATCAAAGAGGGCAAAGCTTACGTCGATTTTCAGTCGCAAGACCTGATAAGCGAACAAAAAGGGGTGCCTACTCGCCCTGGAGTTGACAGCCCATATCGCAATACTTCACCCGAGGAAAATCTTGAACTTTTCGCAAAAATGAAAGGTGGATTTTACAATGAGGGCGACTGTGTCTTGCGTGCTAAAGTGGATATGGCCTCTCCAAATATGCATATGCGTGATCCGTTGATGTATCGGATATTAAAACAACCTCACCATCGTACCGGCGATACCTGGTGCATTTACCCGATGTATGACTATGCCCACGGTCAATGTGACTATTGGGAAGGGATTACTCATTCGATCTGTACCCTTGAATTTGAAGTTCACAGACCCTTATATGATTGGTTTATTGATCAGCTAAAGGATAGCGATTATCGTCCGCGACAAATTGAATTCTCGCGACTTAACATTACCTATACGGTGATGTCAAAACGAATCTTGCTTCAGTTGGTAAAAGAAGGTTATGTCAATGGCTGGGACGATCCACGTATGCCAACCATTTGCGGATTGCGTCGTCGTGGTTATACACCCGAGTCGATGCGTGCTTTTTCCGACATGGTTGGAATTACTAAAGTTGATGGGGTTACCGACGTGGCCGTGCTCGAATATTGTATCCGCGAAGATTTGAATAAAAGAGCGCAACGAGTGATGGGCGTTATCGATCCGTTGAAAATCGTGATCACCAATTATCCAGAAGGTGTTGTTGAGGAGCTCGATGCAGTCAATAATCCAGAGGACGAGTCGATGGGTAAACGCAAGGTGCCATTCTCGCGCGAGCTATATATTGAGAAGGAAGATTTTATGGAAGAGCCTTCAAATAAGTTCTACCGGCTTTCGGTAGGTCGTGAAGTGCGTCTTCGTTATTCCTATTTCATTACTTGTACCGGTTTTGTGAAGGATGACAAGGGTGAGATCGTCGAAGTTCATTGCACCTATGATCCTGAGACCAAGGGTGGAAATGCTCCGGATGGCCGTAAGGTTAAGGCTACTTTACATTGGGTGGCTGTTGCACAAGCGGCAAAAGTGGAAGTGCGTATTTACGATCGATTATTCACGGACCCTGATCCAACTGGTCATAAGGACAAGGATTTATTCGAATTTTTAAATCCAGATTCTTTAAAAATTCTCTCAGAATGCTATGTTGAACCGTTTGTCAAGCAAGCGAAGCCTTTAGATAGCTTTCAATTTGAGCGATTAGGTTATTTTAATGTCGATTTAGATTCGACAGCTGATCAGCTTGTATTTAATCGGATAGTCTCTTTAAAAGACGGGTTTAAGAAATAGACCGTTATTCAATAACCTAAACTACTCCAATTTTACAAGTAAGGTCTTCTGAATCTGTTTTCGGGTATAAAAGAAGGTGAAGATTGCTGCGCTCCAGTTGACCATAAATATACCCCACCAGATCCCTTTTGTTCCCCAATTGAGATAAATAGCGAGGAATAAAAACAGCGGTAGTGGCATGATAATTTGGCGATATGCTCCAACAATTATCGCATAGATTGGTTTTTTCATCCCTTGCAAAGTAGAGATAGAGATATTCAAAAGGATGTAGGCACTAAAGAATAGCACCGCCACATGCAGATATTCAATCCCGATTTCAATTACTTTTTGATCGGCCGTAAAAGCTCCCATTAAAGGGCGAGCGAAAATTGTCACTGCTAGAATACCGATAAAGATAATCGATAGTCCATATTGAATATTTAATTTCCAAGAGGTGTATACTCGTTCGGGTTTGTTCGCCCCACTATTTTGACCAGCTAGCGTCAGTGCTGCAATATTTAATCCAATCGTAGGGAGCAGTGCAATTTGTTCAATTCGAGTGGCAATACCATAGGCCGCCACTGCTTCTTTCCCAAAATGACTTGCAAAATAGGTTATTACAAATATTCCGATCGCAATGGTTAGCATATTTAAACTAGCAGGAAAACCTTGGGCAAACAGAGCCGAGAAATATCTTTTCTGTGGAATAAAACTCCCTAGGTGGGCATTTTTAAAGATGTGGTACTTACGGGTGACCACGATCATATATATCGTGCCAAAAGCTTGAATCAGCACAGTTGAATATCCAATGCCTCGAATGCCTAAGGCTGGAAACCCTAATCCTCCATAAATAAACCATGGATCGAGTAATAGATTAAGAAAAAAACCAGCGATTAAATAGTTTCGGTAGGTGCGCGTGTCGCCTCTTGCTGTTAATAAAGAGTTGAGGATGCTATTAATCAGAAAAAATACCGTTCCATAGAGAATTGTATTCATATACTGGACCGATATGGTAAGGTATTCGTCGGTGGCGCCTAGGATTTGAAATAAATTTGGGGCAATGGATAGTCCGACGATCATTAAGATGACGGAGTTTATGAAGGAGAATGTTACGGCTTGAAATCCAATTTTCTCGGCTTCCTCTGATTTCCCTGAACCTAGGGATTGCGAAATTAAGGCGGTTGTTCCGGTTCCCATTCCTATTCCGAGGGCCAGTATTATAAAGAAGACTGGGAATGTCAATCCTAAGGCAGCTAATGCTGCTGTTGAGATTTTCCCTCCATAATAGGTATCGACAACATTGAAAAAAGTATTAAAGATAAATCCGATGCTTGCTGGCAAAGCTAGTCTGCGAATTAGACTAGGGATATGAGCGGAAGCAAAATCATGGGGTTTAAGCATTCTAAGGATTGAATCAGTGTTGCGGAATTTTGATTAAATGCCTGCAAATGTACACTTTTCATCCTTTTGATTTTGGTCTAATCCTTAAATGTTATATTTTTAGCCCTTTAAATAATTTTAAAGTTGTCTACATTTTTGAATTTCACCTATCTTAATTGAAAGTTAACAATCCTATTTTTCAAGTGAATTATTCTTATTAAGATTAAATAAGTTTATTTTTGCGTAGATTTTTTGCGTAGATTCTTACTATTTTAATAATTATTCTACTTTTATCGTTAACTTGTACTTGACAAAATATATTTGATCGCTATGAAAGCACTATTCCCATTAATTATTTGTCTTTGCATTTTATCTATAGACGCTAACGCTCAGTCGCTTACTACTGGTCAAGAAGTTAGGTACAATCCAATTTCAACAGCAGTTCCGTTTTTAACAATTACACCAGATTCACGATCTGGAGCAATGGGTGATGTCGGTGCAGCAACTTCAGCTGATGCGAACTCGCAACATATGAACCCTTCGAAATACGCCTTTGCAGCGGATAAGTGGGGCTTTGGACTCTCTTATGCTCCCTGGTTAAGAAGATTGGTTAGCGATGTTAACTTAGCTTATTTATCAGGTTACTATAAGCTTGACTCTATCCAAACTATCGGTGGTTCATTGCGTTATTTTAATATGGGCAAAATTGCAATGACTGACCAATCTGGTTTAAATACGGGTACAGCTTCTCCAAGTGAGTTTGCACTTGACTTTAGTTATTCTCGAAAATTATCTGAGAATTTTTCTGGAGGTGTTGCCTTGCGCTATATTCGATCTGATCTTTCCGGCGGATTTGGCGGCTCAACAGATGGTCTTGAGAATCGCAGCGCTGGTAATGCTGTCGCAACTGATGTTTCATTTTATTACCGTAGTCTTTTGGGAAGTGAAGGTTCACCAAACACCATAGCTGCGGGTATAAACCTTTCAAATATTGGATCTAAAATTTCATATAATCAAGGTTCAACTAAAGAATTCTTACCTGCTAATATGCGCATAGGTACTACTTTTACGACACAGTTGAATGACTCTAATTCATTGTCCTTATCGTTAGATTTAAACAAACTACTAGTCCCAACACCTGTGAATATTATTACTCATGGAGCTGATGGATCTGAGATTATCATGCCA
>JAPLDS010000042.1:169288-199667 GCA_026391295.1 Bacteroidia bacterium
AGATTATCATGCCAAATAATAACTCAAGCAAATCTGTTATTAGCTCTATCTTTAGTTCTTTTGGCGATGCTCCAGGCGGACTTAGC
This sequence comes from Bacteroidia bacterium, assembly GCA_026391295.1. GTDB lineage: Bacteria > Bacteroidota > Bacteroidia > Bacteroidales > Prolixibacteraceae > JAAFHB01. Next base: position 169,375 of record JAPLDS010000042.1, read on the forward strand.
GAAGAGCTTAAAGAGTTTACTCTATCAATGGGTGCTGAATACTTGTATCGCAATCAATTTGCCTTAAGAACAGGATATTTCAATGAATCTCAATTTAAAGGGAATCGCAAATATTTTACAGTTGGGGTAGGGGTAAAATTACATATGGCTTCTGTTGATGTTTCGTATGTAGTCCCTGTTGAGCATAATAATCCATTAGCTAACACCGTTCGTTTTTCTCTACTTTTCAACACCGATTCCTTTTCAAAAAGGAAGAAAGATGATGTAAGCAAACTATAAGCTTGCTCTTCTCCGTATAAAAAATATAATTTTTTAACCTCGTGTGATCCTATCGCACGAGGTTAACTTTTTTAGGGAACTTCTTTGGCTTTAATTTCTTTATCCATTCTAGTAAACATAAAGGTTAACGTCAGCGTAAATTGCGTATATTTGACCCACTAGTTTTAACATTGTGATATGAGCATTGATAATAGTAGCCCTAAAAGAGACGCGGTTAGAGAGAATATTTTAAATATCGCGCAAGAGATTTTTAGCAAATACGGATATAAGAAAACCACCCTTGACGATATTGCAAATGCTGTAAGAAAGGGGAAGAGCTCACTTTACTATTATTTTAGTAGCAAGGAGGATCTATTTCAAGAGGTTATCCAAAAAGAGGCCGATATTCTCCGAGAAGAGTTATCAAAAGTGCTTCAGAAGGATATTGATCCTGCTGAAAAACTTCGCGATTATGTGATGACCAAGATCACAACGTATCGTCAGTTGGCAAATTTCTACAATGCCATTGAGAATGACAGTGCCGCTGTTGAGTTTATCGATAAGATAAAATCACAATACTACCAAGAGGAGATCCGGATGATGAAGCGCATTCTGCTTGATGGGGCTCGTCAACGCAAGTTTATCGTCAAAGATTTTGCCCTTGTAGCTATTGGGATTACTACTGCTATCCGAGGATTAGAGATGCCATTATCGGCAGGACCATATAAGTCGACAGATCTAGAGAAGAGTGTCGATTCAATCGTTAAGATCATCTGCTATGGCATTATGAAACGTGAGTAGGTTATCCTAGCTCATCAACCAACTGAACAGATAACAAAAAAGCCCCAGATAGTTTATTATCTGGGGCTTTTTGAATCATATATCCTCGAACTACTCTTTTAGAGGCTCTTTTTTGCTTTTTGCTTTTGGTTCCTCTTTCGGCGAATCCTTTGGAGGATCAACCTGAGGCTCATCGTCGTCTTTAATTGCTTTCTTAAAGTCTTTCATCCCTTTCCCGATTCCGCTCATTAATTCCGGAATTTTTTTACCCCCAAAAAGAAGTAATAGGGCTACGACCACTATGATTACGTGTGCTGCTGAAAGTGCGAGTACTACCATTGTATTAAGTTTTTTATTTTCAATTACAAAAATAACATTTCAATTGATAAATTATTCAGCAAGGGTTTAAATTATTTAATCCCATCACTTCCTAAGTTAAAACTTTCCTTGATACCATTTCCAGAAGTCGTTCCCATTGGCATAAAGAAGCAAGGAGAACAAGATTACCATCCCAACAATCTGAGCATATTCTAAAAATTTATCACTTGGCTTTCTTCCGGTAATCATCTCAAAAAGAAGAAATAAGACATGTCCTCCATCTAAGGCTGGTATTGGCAACATATTCATCACCGCTAAAATAATTGACAAAAAAGCGGTCAGATTCCAGAATGACTCCCAATCCCAGATACTTGGGAAAATATTTCCGATGGCAATAAATCCGCCAAGCGACTCGTAGGCTTTAGTCTCAGGTGCAAAGAGTAATTTAAACTGTTTTAAGTAATTGCCAACAGCGTGGTAACCTTTGGCAATTCCTGCAGGAACCGACTCGGTAAAGCTGTAGTTAATGGTTTTAAACTCAAAATTTGCACTTGCGTTATTCTCTCGCTGGATTCCTAATACGCCTAACTTACCAATCTTTACCGGAACAGTTTGAGCAAGCCCTTTTCGAAGCAGTGTAATTTGAACAGTTTGGTTTTTTAATTGAGCTAATGAATCTGAAAACTGATCAAAGAAGGTGAATTTAGCACCGTTCATTGATTGTATCTCATCGCCAATTTGTAGCCCAGCATCGCGAGCTGGTGAGTCTTTTGCAAACTCAGCAATCTTACAATCGTAAGGGATACGCAAACCAATCAGGTATTTGTCTTTTAAGATCTTCGGAATCATCGATTCATTAAGAGCAATGGTTGTCATTTGCTCATTCCGAAGTACTTCAATGGACTTTGCTCCATTCAAGACGATTGTTCCAATAATTTTATTGAAATCTTCAACTTCTTTCCCGTCAATAGTGATGATTTTATCGCCGTTGCGAAGACCCATCTCTTTTCCTGTATCGCTTACTGCAATTCCAAATTTTGCATTTTTAGTTGGCAAATATTCTTCTCCCCATGTAAATAGGACAGCAGAATAGATGATGGTCGCAAGGATGAGGTTGAAAAGTACCCCGCCAATCATAATTAATAGTCGTTGCCACGATGGCTTAGCCCTAAATTCATGGGGTTCAGCAGGTAGTTTCATTTGCTCCTTGTCCATCGATTCGTCGATCATTCCGGAGATCTTCACATAGCCACCAAGGGGAAGCCAGCCTACACCATACTCAGTCTCCCCTTTAGTAAACTTAAACAGGGAGAACCAAGGGTCGAAGAAGAGGTAAAATTTCTCTACGCGACATTTAAATAATTTAGCAAAAAGGAAATGGCCAAATTCGTGAACAATAACTAATATTGAGAGGCTGAGAATTAATTGTGCAGCTTTAATAAGAATAACCATAAATAAAATCTATCAATGTTTGTGTTGGATTTCATTCACTATCTCAAGCGAATGAGCTCTAACCTCACGATTGGTATTTAGATAATCTTCTAGAGTTGGTTGTTTGATAAAAGTTGATCTTTCCATCATTAACTCATTGACTCTCCAGATATCAGGAAATGTTATTTTCTTCGTCAAGAATGCTTCTACCGCTATTTCATTGGCTGCATTCAAGATACAAGCTAAGTTTCCCCCTTTTCGTAAAGCTTCGTATGCAAGTGCAAGATTACGAAAAATTTTTGGTTTGGGCGCCTCGAAGGTTAGGGAGGGAAAATCGGCAAAATTCATTTTTGGATAACCGTTGTTAAGGCGCTCGGGAAAGCTAAAGGCATATTGGATTGGAAGTCTCATGTCTGGTAATCCCAGCAAGGCTTTTATGGAGCCATCTTGAAATTCAACCATCGAATGAACCACACTTTGCCGATGGATAAGGACTTCAATCTGTTCGGGCTTAAGTCCAAAAAGCCACCTCGCTTCAATGACCTCAAAACCTTTGTTCATAAAGGTTGCTGAATCGATTGTTATTTTAGATTTCATATATTCTCCGGCCAAGCATTGAAAAATAGCGGAGTGTTCCGAGTCGACCGGAATGAGTTCTACTTTATGCTCAATCGCGAGTTTTTGTATTAGCTCACCTGCCACAACCAAGGTTTCTTTGTTGGCAAGTGCAATTTTTTTACCCGCTTTGATCGCATGAATGGTGGGAATCAGTCCGGAGAAGCCAACCATGGCAGTTAAAACTAGATCAATACTCTCCATCTCAACCACTTGATTAAGAGCGGATTCGCCAGCATATACTTTGATATCTTCATGAGCTAAGGCATCGCGGACGATTTCGTATTTCGCTTCGTTCGCAATGACGACCACATTGGGTTGGAATTTTTTGGCCTGCTCAATCAAAAGTTCATAATTGTTGAAGGCCGTTAGCACTTCAACGGCATATTTATCCTTGTGGTTTTCGATTACCTCAAGAGCTTGCTTCCCAATTGATCCAGTAGAACCGAGGATTGCAATATTTTTCATGACCTGTAGATTAGAACTTGATATATTCTTCGGGGTTGATAGAGACTCCATTAAGCCACATCTCGAAATGGAGGTGAGGACCTGTGGTCTCTTTGCCTGTATTCCCCATGACTGCTATCGTTTCACCTGCGCGAACTTTGTCTCCTTGGACTTTCAATAGCTCGGCATTATGACGATAAACAGTTATTAAATCGCCTTCGTGCTGCACATAGATCACATTGCCAGTATCTGTCGTTAAACCGGCATAAATAACCGTACCATCAAGAGCTGATGAGATGGGCGCATTGAGCTTGCCTACAATATCAACACCAAAATGTCGGATATTTAAATCGTGCTTGCTGGTTACGATACCGTGTGCTGGACAAGTAAACTTTAAGTTTGAAATATTAATTGTGCTTGGGGATCCAAAGGTTTTGTTAGGGTTAAGTTTTTCTGCGGCGAGTTCTTCCTTAAATAGACTATCTTGATTTGTAGCTGTTAAGAGTAATTTTTCTTTGTCGATCTTTGTAGCATGATTGATTGCTGTATCAACTGGGCTTTCGCCAGCGAGCATTAATCGAAAATTCTTAAAATAAACGTCTCTTCGTTGCGCCTCTTGTTCCAGCGAATCAACAACAAGAACGTTGCGGATCAGCATATGTCTCATTTTACTAGAAGGGTAACCTGGGATATACTCGCGCAAAGGGGTAAAAGCAATGATGATGGTTACACTAGCAATGATAAATACGATCGCCAACAGAATAGCCCCTAGAAAATTCTTAGCATTAAACCGAACTTGCTTAATTATATGAAGGTTCTGATCATTGAAGATAACAACCCGATAAGGATTCCGAAATATCTTCTTGATTTTATCCCAGCGTTTTTCCTGCTTCATTAATTGTTTTTTCGAGAAGCTCAAACTTACATGAAATATAATAGATCCCCAAAGTCATTCGCTAATTTAGGTTCGTTCAATTTTAGCAATCCGAGCAATTTTAATATCTTTGTTTCTAATGCCAGCTGAGTTTAGTTCTCTTTTTTGCTAAAATTGGCTCCTAATTATAGGCATGCCGTTAGTCTTAAAATGGATCATTCCAATTTAAATTTATATTCATTCGCATGAAATTTCAGAAAATGCACGGTCTTGGGAATGATTTCATTCTGTTCGACCAACTGGATCCTTCCAAACATAATTTATCTGATTTAGCCATTAAATTGTGTGACCGTCATCAAGGAATTGGTGCCGATGGGATTATTTTAATCCTCCCTTCTGAAGTTGCAGATGTTAAAATGAGAATTGTCAATTCAGATGGTAGCGAAGCGAATATGTGTGGAAATGGCATTCGGTGTTTTGCTAAATATGTCTACGATAATGGTATCAATAAATCATTGAAATTCACCATCGAGACGGGTGCGGGAATCATGATTCCTGAATTGATCGTAGAAGGTGACGAGGTGAAATTTGTAAAAGTTAATATGGGTGCTCCATCGTTTGAGCGTGCCCAGATACCGATGGTTGGGGAAGCAGGATCTGTGATCAATGAATCATTCGAGGTAAATAGTGGATCCTATCAAATTACCAGTTTATTGATGGGTGTTCCTCATACCATGGTTTTTGTTGAGGATCTTCCTGCTACGGATATTGTTTCTATTGGTCGGCAAATTGAAAAACATCCAACGTTTCCTCAAGGGACGAATGTCAATTTTGTATCGGTTCAGAACGATTCTGAAATTAGTGTCAGGACATGGGAGCGAGGTGCTGGCAGCACCTTAGCTTGTGGAACAGGCAGTTGTGCCGCAGCTGTGGCCGCCGCCATAACTTCACAGACTGGGAATCAAGTTACAGTCCATCTTGCCTTAGGCGATCTCTTAATTGAGTGGATCGATGGGGTTGTATATATGACTGGAACAGCGGATCATGTTTTTGAAGGAGAGTTAGACCTCTAAGACTCATTCTCCAAGTCTGAAATCCCATTTCGGCGCTAAGTTCAATCATTGAGTGCCGAATAGCGGCTAATTCCCTATCTTTACCAACGAATAAAATTTCCCAAATAGGTTATTATGAGTGAAAGAAAAGTTAGGGTTCGTTTTGCCCCAAGTCCTACAGGCCCTTTGCATATCGGAGGTGTTCGGACTGCCTTGTTTAATTATTTATTTGCAAAAAAACACGGAGGCGATTTTATCCTTCGCATTGAAGATACCGACCAAGCACGTTATGTCCCAGGTGCTGAAAATTATATCCAAGAGAGCTTAGAGTGGTGTGGAATAAAAATTGATGAAGGACCAAAAAATGGAGGACCTTTTGCACCCTATCGACAGAGCGAACGCAAAGACCTTTATCGTCAGTATGCCGAGCAGCTAATTGCAAGTGGGCACGCCTATTATGCTTTTGATACATCAGAAGAACTTGATATGGCGCGCACTCAAGCGGAGGCAAAGGGGGAAACTTTTACCTACAATGCGCTCTCTCGTCAAGCCATGAAGAACTCTTTGTCACTTTCTGAAGAGGTGAGCAATGTCATACTCAATGCCTCAACTCATTATGTTATTCGATTTAAAATGCCGGATAATGAAGACGTCACAGAGGTTGATTTAATCCGAGGTAGCGTAACCTTTAATACGGCCACCTTAGATGATAAAGTGCTATTTAAAAGCGATGGAATGCCAACGTATCATTTGGCGAACGTCGTTGATGATCATTTGATGCAGATCACTCACGTTATTCGCGGTGAAGAGTGGCTTCCTTCGATGCCGCTGCACGTGCTTCTTTACCGAGCTTTTGGCTGGGAGAGTACGATGCCTCGATTTACCCATCTTCCACTTATCTTAAAACCTGAAGGGAAAGGGAAGCTCAGCAAACGTGATGGCGACAAGCTTGGTTTTCCTGTTTTCCCTTTGCTGTGGAACGATCCTGCTACAGGTGAATCTTCGCGAGGCTACCGGGAAGACGGCTATTTTAAAGAGGCCTTTATTAATATGCTGGCTTTGTTGGGTTGGAATCCTGGAACCGAGCAAGAGCTATTTTCGATGGAAGAGTTAGGTCAGATTTTCTCACTCGAGCGAGTTGGTAAGTCAGGAGCACGATTTGATCCAGAGAAAACGAAATGGTTTAATCATCAATATTTTATCCAGAAATCGGATGAAGAATTAGCTCAATTATTTCTTGTTGAACTCCAAAATAAAGGGGTTGAAGCACCGCTAGCCTTGGCGATCAAAGTGTGTGGAATGGTTAAGGAGCGTTGTAATTTTGTTTCTGAGATCTGGGATCAGAGTTACTTCTTCTTTCAAGCACCCACTGCTTATGACGAGAAAATTATTGCCAAACGATGGAAAGATGATGTGCCAGTTCTGATGGAAAATATAGCCGTGTTCTTCGAGACCCTAAAGGCTTGGAATCCTGCGGAGATTAAAGAGCCATTCTCGAATTTTGTTACGGAAAAAGAGTGGAACTTCGGTACGATCATGAATGCACTTCGTCTTTGCTTAGTGGGAGGTGGTTTCGGTCCCGATATCTTTGAGATCTGCGAAACGATTGGAAAGCAAGAGACTATTTCGCGAATCAGGATGGCTATTCGTCAAATACAGTAGTCTAACCTAAATAATAAACCCCAAAAACCATTCAGATGTTTGGTTTTGGGGTTTAATATATAAAACGAATTTTGTTATTTCGCCGCTAAAGCCTCTTCGTAACGACGGCTTACCTCTTTCCAGTTGACTACTTTCCAGAATGAATCGACGTAATCGGGGCGACGATTTTGATATTGTAGGTAATAGGCATGCTCCCAAACATCAAGTGCTAAAATTGGTACTCCCTTGATCTCAGTTGTGCTCATCAGTGGGTTATCTTGGTTGGCCGTTGAGCTTACAACCAGTTTCCCTTTTGCGTCAACAGAGAGCCAAGCCCAACCGCTTCCAAATTGTTTTTTTCCTGCAGTTCCAAATAACTCTTTGAATTTTTCAATACCTCCAAAAGTGTCATTTATGGCAGTTGCTAAACGTCCCTCTGGAGCTTGTCCTGTGCCATGTGATAGAATGGTCCAGAAAAGCAAATGGTTGTAAAAGCCGCCTGCATTATTTTTAAGAAAGACAGGGTATTTTCCCATTTCCGCAAAAACCTCAAAAAGTGGTTTTGCTGCATAATCGGTGCTTGAGGAAGACTCATTCATGTTTTTGGTGTAAGCTGCATGATGTTTTGAGTAGTGAATCTCCATGGTTCTCGCATCGATATATGGCTCTAAATCACCATACGCATAAGGGAGTGGATTTTGTTTCGATTGAGGAGTAAGTTTAAAATCACCAAGTTTGGCAATTCCTAAGTTCTCAGCTGGGATAGTGGGTGATTTTGATTTCGATCCAAACGTGAAAGCAGAAGATACAACGACTGCTAGTCCTGAAAGCGATGCTTTTTTGAAAAAATCGCGACGTGAATTTTGTTTGATTGACATGGTACGTATTTTTAAATTAGCTATTAAGTTGTTTCACAATATTTTAGATCTCTATATTTTGAGTTGAGGCCTAATTAGAGTTTTAAATATACATCTTCTCCTGATACTGACAACTGACATTCGGAAGTTAAACACGTAGTTTTGAAAAATGTTTTGCTGAGATTATCTGATTTTGAGTATTAGGGGCTCTCTCCTTGTTTTTGATTTTCTGTTAGTCTATTTAAAAACAGGAGGTTAAATAAATTTAGAACTCTTTATTTGGCATTAGGAGATAAATAGCTGAAAATTTGGATAAATTATTGTTCGAATGGTATTTTTTGTTTTTCTTTGTACTATTAACATTTGAAAAGATGACAAAAAATATATCAATATGGCTTTGGTGGGGCAACACTTTCCTCTGTTAGAGGTGAAGCCATATTGTATTTTTTAAAATATAGTTCCGGCTTACCTGCTACAGGTAAGCCGGATTTTTATTTTTGATCAATTTTAAACGGTTCGTGATGGAAGCAAAATTTTGGAATCAACTATATTGGCGCTGGCAAGCGAGTAAATTAATCAGATGAATGGATAAACATTTTTTGCGTTATGCAGATTAGTACGGTTTATCGGATCACGATAGGCCGTTTTTATTTTTATATCAACACACAATTATGAAAAATTATAAGTTCACAACAAGCGTTAGAGAGATCTTAGCAGATACGGTTACTCCAGTAAGCGTCTATCTTAAAATGCGCGATATCTTTCCTAATGCCCTTTTGCTTGAGAGTTCCGATCACCATAGTCTTGAAAATAGCTACTCTTTTATTTGCTTAAAACCTGAAGCATCTCTTGAAGTTGCCAAGTTTAACTCTACTCAGAAGTTCCCAGACGGGACCATTGAGCTAAGTTCGATCACCAAGCCGGGTCAGCTTGCAGATGAAATGGAAACCTTCTTTGACCGATTTAAAGCAGAGAACACAATTCCGAGTCTTCCTGCCAATGGGTTTTTTGGCTATGTAAGCTATGATGGAGTTCAATATTTTGAGACCATAAAATTTAATAATCCGGTAAGTCCTGCGTATGAGATCCCTGAGGTCCATTACTCTTTTTACCATTATATTATTGCGATAAACCATTATCAAAATAAAATACAGCTTATCGAGAACCTCTTTGAAGGAGCGAGCTCTTCGCTGAACGTTATTGAGGACTTATTGACTAGTCGTAATTTTGCCACCTTCTCCTTTGAGCCAGTAGCAGACGAAGTGTCTAATATTACCGACGATCAGTTTAGAGCGATGGTTACCAAAGGGAAAGAGCATTGTTTCCGTGGTGATGTTTTCCAGATTGTTTTGTCAAGGCAGTTTTCGCAACAATTTTTAGGTGACGATTTTAATGTCTATCGAGCTCTTCGTTCAATAAATCCATCACCATATCTGTTTTATTTCGATTATGGAAATTATAAGATCTTCGGATCATCACCAGAAGCTCAATTGCAGATCCATGCGCGAAAAGTATCTATTAATCCTATCGCTGGGACTTTCCGTCGAACAGGAAATGATGAGCAAGATCGACTCTTGGCCGAGAAGCTCTCCAAAGATCCAAAGGAGAATGCTGAACATGTGATGCTCGTTGACCTTGCACGTAATGACCTTAGCAGGAATGCCACCGAGGTTGAGGTAGAGCTTTTCCGGGAGGTGCAATTTTATTCCCATGTTATCCATTTAGTCTCTAAGGTGTCTGGAAAACTTCCTGAAGGATCAAATCCTCTGCGTGTTATGGGAGATTCGTTCCCTGCGGGCACTCTTTCTGGAGCTCCAAAATTTAAAGCAATGGAGCTGATCGATAAATATGAGAATCAAAATCGCGGATATTACGGTGGATGTATCGGTTTTATTGGATTTGATAATGTCTTTAATCATGCGATCATGATTAGGTCATTCTTGAGCAAGAATAATACCTTGTTTTACCAGGCAGGTGCTGGCGTAGTAGCGGCTTCCAATGAGGAGAGTGAGCTACAGGAGGTGGTTAATAAGTTAGCCGCTCTTAAAAAAGCCATCGTTATGGCAGCCGACATTAAATAATGGATCTTCATTACGAAGAAGAAACTAAAAAAATTAAAGATGAAAATAGTAGTACTAGATAATTACGATTCGTTTACTTATAACTTAGTGCATGCCTTGCGGAAATTCGAGGGTGTTACGGTTGATGTAAGACGAAACGATGAAATTGGCGAAAATGAAGCCGATGGATATGATAAAATTGTTTTCTCTCCTGGCCCCGGACTTCCTGAAGAAGCTGGATTGATGCCTTTGATTATTCGCAAATATGCTGGCAAAAAGCCTATGCTTGGTGTTTGTTTAGGCCATCAGGCTATTGGCGAATCTTTTGGCGGTACTTTAGAAAATATGAATGATGTTCTGCATGGCATTGCGACTCCAATTACGATCGTGGCGAAGAGCTATATTTTTGAAAATATGCCTGAAGTATTTGAGGCAGGTCGTTATCATTCGTGGATCGTAGAACGAAATTCACTTCCTTAAGTGCTAGAAATTACTAGCTTGGATAACGAAGGTCGCATCATGTCGTTTCAGCATAAAGAGTTTGACATCCAAGGGGTTCAGTTTCACCCCGAATCTATCCTAACACCAATTGGAGAACAGATTCTCGAAAACTGGGTTAGACATTAAGTATTTTGCTTCACATTCAAAAAGTTAGAGATGAGAGAGATATTAAGCCACTTATTCGAATATAAGCGATTAACCCTTCAAGAGGCGGAAGAGATTCTGATTGAGATCGCAGGAGGCAAACATTCTGATTCTGAAATAGCGGCATTTATTACCGTATTTAATATGCGAACCATCAGCATCGATGAGTTGGCAGGGTTTCGCAATGCCTTGCTGAAAACTTGTATTCCTATTGATTTGACAAACTTCAATACCATCGATTTGTGTGGTACTGGCGGAGATGGGAAAGACACGTTTAACATCTCAACGTTATCTGCATTTGTTGTTGCAGGTGCAGGTGCAACGGTATCTAAACATGGCAACTATGGTGCATCATCAGGATGCGGATCGTCTAATGTTATGGAATATTTAGGATATAAATTTAGTAGTGACCACGATCAGCTACGTCGCGAACTTGATACCTGCGGGATCACTTTTTTGCATGCGCCGTTATTTAATCCGGCCATGAAAAATGTGGCGCCAGTGCGTAAGGCATTGCGTTTAAAGACATTCTTTAATATGCTGGGACCAATGGTAAACCCAGGAAGACCGAAGAACCAGATTGTGGGTGTATTTAACCTTGAGCTTGCTCGAATGTATAATTATCTATATCAGAAAAGCAATGTTAATTATGCCATTATCCATAGCTTAGATGGGTATGACGAGATCTCTTTAACGGGCGATTTCAAAGTCTTATCCAATAAGTCAGATCGTATTTATTCTCCGGAGCAGTTAGGTATGAACTTGGTTAAGCCCGAAGAATTAGCTGGTACTGGCGATGTGCCAGGTACTGCCGCGATCTTTACAAAGGTTCTCGAAGGGAAAGGAACGGTTCCTCAAAACTCAGCTGTCATTGCTAATTCGGCGATGGCTTTAGCAACGTATTTCCCGGATAAGAGTCTTGAGCAGTGTATCGAAATGGCCACCTCTTCATTGCTTGGAGGAAAAGCTAAGAACGTATTTTCAAAATTAATTTCTTAGGATGCGAACTATTTTAGACGATATAGTTGAAAATAGAAGGGAGGAAGTTATTCGTCAGCGACAGCTTGTCTCGTTGGCTGAGCTTACGGCTAAGACAGATTTTAGCTCTCCACGGCTCTCGATGGCTCAACGACTAATTGCGCTTGGTAGCAGTGGTATTATTGCTGAGTTTAAGCGTATGTCACCCTCAAAAGGAATTATCAACGATCGTGTCGAGCCTCAGGTTGTGACTAAAGGTTATGCAGAAGCGGGCGCTGCGGGCGTCTCTGTCTTAACCGACAGTCGTTATTTTGGCGGAAGCACAGCCGATTTTAATGCTGCTCGAAGTGCTATCCCAGGCACACCCATGATTCGCAAAGATTTTATGGTTGATGAGTATCAAATTCACGAAGCTCGATTTATGCGGGCTGATGTCATTTTATTGATTGCCGCCGTTCTTGATAAATCTGAGATTTCTCAGTATACTTCAGTTGCTCATGAGTTAGGACTAGAAGTTTTATTAGAACTCCACGATGAGTCTGAACTTGAGAAGATCGATCCCCGCGTGGATATGATCGGAATCAATAACCGAAATCTAAAAGATTTTAAAGTTGATATGGAGCAATCCTTAAGATTGTTTGATCAACTTCCAGCTACCGCGATTAAAATTTCAGAAAGCGGACTTAGTGATCCTAAGACGGTAGATTTTTTGCGCAACCATGGCTTTCAAGGGTTTTTGATGGGAGAGAATTTTATGAAGATGGAAAATCCGGCAGCTGCCTGCTCCGCATTTATTTCTTCGCTAAAAATTTAAAGGGATAAGATTATGTCAATGAAAATAAAAGTCTGTGGTATGAGCCAAGCTTCAAATATTGAGGCTTTGGTAAAGCTCGGACCCGATTTTATTGGCTTAATCTTTTACCCTAAATCAAAAAGATTTGTAGGTAATCAGATCTCTGGAGAGATCGATACCCTTATCCCAAGCTTCATAAAAAGAGTTGGTGTTTTTGTAAATGAATCTTTTGATGAATTAATAGAAAAAGTTAAACTTAATAACCTTGACATTGTTCAATTACATGGGGACGAAAGTGCCGATTATTGCGCAAGATTAAAATCGCTAGGCGTCTCATGCATTAAAGCTTTTGGTATTTCAGCAGATTTTGATTTCGCTGCAATTACTCCTTATGAAAACGCATGTGATTATTTGTTATTTGATACCTCAAGCGAATTAAGGGGCGGGACGGGAATGAAATTTGACTGGAAAAAATTAAATGAATACCAGGGTACAAAATCTTTCTTTTTGAGTGGTGGCATTAATCCGGGGGATGTTGAATCAATAAAATCGCTTAATCACCCGAGATTATTCGCTGTTGATGTAAATAGTGGATTTGAATTAGAGGCTGGGGTTAAAGACATTAAAAAATTAGAATCCTTTATTCTTCAACTAAGAGGATAAAGCAATTTGAAAAATTAAAATTTAAAGATCATGAATTATCAATCGGACGATAAGGGGTATTATGGCATGTTTGGGGGAGCTTTTATTCCCGAGATGATGCATCAGAATATTGATCAACTGCAGAATTCTTATATTGATATTATCGAAAGCAAGTCATTTAAGGATGAGTTTAAATTGTTGTTGCAGGATTATGCTGGAAGACCATCGCCATTGTATTATTCCGATCGTCTTTCCGACCATTATAAGACCCATATTTATTTGAAACGAGAAGATCTTAATCATACAGGTTCTCACAAGATTAATAATACCATTGGGCAGATTCTTTTGGCCAAGAGACTTGGGAAAACGCGGATTATTGCCGAGACTGGTGCTGGTCAGCATGGAGTGGCAACAGCTACGGTCTGTGCAAGAGCTGGATTGGAATGTATTGTTTACATGGGTGCCGTTGATGTGGCTCGACAATCGCCGAATGTTGAGAAGATGAAAATGCTAGGCGCGGAAGTGCGTGCCGTACAGAGTGGCAGCAAAACATTAAAAGATGCAACTAACGAAGCGATCCGTGATTGGATCAACAACCCGGTAGATACTCATTATATTATCGGATCTGTAGTTGGTCCGCATCCTTATCCGGATATGGTTGCTCGTTTTCAATCTGTTATTAGTGAAGAGATTCGAATACAGCTTAAATTAAAAGTGGGTCGCGAAACGCCAGATTATGTAATTGCTTGTGTTGGCGGAGGGAGTAATGCCGCAGGTTCTTTTTATCATTTTTTACATGAGCCGTCAGTGAAATTAATTGCTGTTGAGGCGGCAGGTTTGGGTGTTGAGACTGGGGAGTCAGCTGCTACTACTCAGTTAGGAAAACCTGGAATCTTGCATGGAAGTCGAAGTCTATTGATGCAGACAGCCGATGGCCAGGTTATTGAGCCTTATTCGATCTCGGCTGGATTAGATTATCCCGGTATCGGACCTATGCATGCCAATTTATTTACTACCCAGCGAGCACAATTTTTAAATGCGACAGACACCGAAGCATTGGAAGCAGCCTTATACTTATCACAAAAAGAGGGAATTATTCCAGCATTGGAGTCTGCACATGCCCTTGCAGCACTGAATAAAATCGAGTTTAAGCCGGATGATATCGTGGTTGTTAATGTCTCGGGACGTGGAGATAAGGATATGGAGACCTTCCTCTAAAATAACAACAATGGAAAATCGAATCACAAAACTCTTTACAAAAAAAGACAAGGAGATCTTGTCTCTCTATTTTACAGCTGGTTATCCTGAATTAAACGATACCGAAACGATAATTTCAACTTTAGAAAAGCATGGAGCTGACCTTATAGAAGTAGGCATGCCATTTTCTGATCCGGTTGCCGATGGAGTGGTTATTCAGAAAAGCTCTGAAATCGCGCTGGATAATGGGATGACCATTCATCTGTTGTTCGAGCAGTTAAAAGAGATTCGAAAACACGTTTCAGTTCCACTGATTTTAATGGGTTATCTTAATCCAGTGATGCAGTTTGGGATTGAGAATTTTTGCAAAAAATGCAGTGAGATAGGGATTGATGGGACTATTATTCCCGATCTCCCATTGGAAGTTTATGAGTCTGAGTATAAGACAATTTTCGAAACTTATTCGTTAAGCAATATTTTCTTAATTACTACGCAGACTTCAGATGATCGAATTCGAAAGATCGATGGTCTCTCCTCTGGATTTATTTATATGGTTTCATCGAGTTCGACCACTGGTGCCAAGGGAGCTGTGGACCAAGAGCAGCTCGCTTACTTTGAACGAATCAGCAAAATGGAGCTCCGATCAAAACGTCTCATTGGATTTGGCATTTCAGATAAGCACACCTTCCAAAGAGCTTGTGGCTATTCAAACGGAGCTATCATTGGAAGTGCGTTTATCTCTTCGATAACTGGCGTTGGAACTGTAACTGAAAAGGTTATTCAGTTTATGAAAAAGTTTGATTAACAATGGAGTAATAATTTCACTTCTTTTTAATGGATTTTATAAATAAGGTTAACTTTGCAACATAAAATCTATTAAGATGAAAAATATACTACTAGCGCTACTTGTTTTTGCATTCTTCTTGACCTCGAAAGCCGATGAAGGCATGTGGCTTCCTTCTCTAGTCGGGAAGCTGAATATTCAGAAGATGAATGCTATCGGATGTAAACTGACAGCCGATCAAATTTACAACATTAATACTTCCAGCTTAAAAGATGCCATTGTGGCCTTAGATAGGGGATCATGCTCTGCGGAGATGGTCTCAGCTGATGGTTTATTGTTAACCAATCATCATTGTGGTTTTGGTGAGATTCAAGCCCACAGCTCGGTGGAGCATGATTATTTAAGAGATGGTTTTTGGGCTAAGAATCACGGTGAAGAACTACCAAACCCGGGTAAAACTGTTACTTTTTTGGTCCGAATGGATGATGTCACAAGCCAAGTCCTTAAAAATATCACGGACGATATGAGCGAAAAAGATCGTAGCTCAAAGATCCTTGCCGCCATTGCAAAATTAGAGAAGCAGATCAAGGGAGATTCTCCTTTAGAAGTTAGAATTAGGAGCATGTTTGAGACCAATCAATATTTTGTATTTGTTACTCAGACATTTAAAGATGTTCGTCTAGTTGGAACACCTCCTCAGTCGATTGGTAAATTTGGTGGAGAGACCGACAACTGGATGTGGCCGCGTCATACCGGTGACTTTTCAATGTTTCGGGTCTACTGTGCGCCAGATGGCAAGCCGGCAGAATATTCGAAACAAAATGTCCCATATCATCCGAAGCATTTCTTGCCTATTTCAATAAAAGGGCTGGATAGGAATGACTATACAATGGTTATGGGTTATCCAGGCAGAACGAATCGCTATCGGACCTCTACCGAAGTGAAATATACCATGGAGGTTGTGAATGAGGCTCGGGTAACAGCACGTGAAGCAAAATTGGGTATTGTCCGTTCATATATGGCAACTAGCCAGAAGGCGAGAATTCAATATGCTTCTAAATTTGCACGAAGCTCGAACTACTACAAATATTCTATCGGTGAAAATAAAGGTCTTACAGCTCTTAATACAATTGGACAAAAGCAAGCTATTGAGCGTGATTTTCTGCAATGGGCGAATACAACACCTGAGCGCAAAGCAAAATATGGGGCAGTTTTAGACTCTATCAATGAAGCTTTTGGAAGTCGTGATGAAAAGATTGCCATGGAGTATGTTCGAGAAGCACTGTTAAGCGGGGCTGATATTTTTGGGTTTGCGGGTAAGGCTAATTCGTTGAAAGAGATTCTAAAATCTAACGATCAAGAAAAGATAAAGAATGCTGCCAATGGACTCAAATCGTCGCTCAACGACTATTTTAAAGATTATGATGCGAATACGGATCAGAAAATCGTAGCTGCCTTATTGAAGATTTATGCTCAAAAGGTGAATCCAAAATATATTCCAACCTTCTTTAAAGAGATTCAATCGAAATATAGGGGTGACTACGAGGCATATTCTAAGAAGATGTTTGCCAAATCTATTTTTGCAGATAAAGCAAGAATGGAAGCTTTTTTAGCAAAGCCAACTAGCAAGGCATTGGAAAAAGATATGGCTTATGTAGCAATGCAATCTACTTTTGATGCCATGAACCTTATCTCGCACGATTTAAGTAGCACTATTTCAAGACTTGATCGGGCACGTCGACTATTTGTTGGAGGGATCAATGAGATGAACCAAGGCAAGTCAGCTTACCCAGACGCAAATTCTACCATGCGTCTAACCTATGGTGTCGTTGATGGGTATGCACCGCATGATGCTACGTATTTCGATTACTTTACAACGCTAAAAGGGTATGTTGAAAAGGGTATTCCAGGCGATGTAGATTTTGATTATCCAAAGCGTTTGCTTGAGCTTTATAATGCGAAAGACTTTGGATCTTATGCGGATAAGGATGGCACCTTGCATACCTGCTTTACCTCGAATAACGATATTACCGGAGGTAACTCGGGAAGTCCGGTTATGAATGGTAATGGCGAATTAGTAGGCATTGCATTTGATGGAAACTGGGAAGCGATGAGTGGAAATATTGCGTATGAGCCAAAGCTGCAAAAATGTATTAATGTCGATATCCGTTTTGTTTTATGGACAATTGATAAATATGCAGGTGCAACAAACCTCATCCAAGAGATGAAGATCATTCGTTAAGAGCGATAAATAAATATTAAATCAACATTTTTGTTGGTAAATTAAAGAATGACTGGTTTAGTGGCCGGTCATTCATTTTTACTTTCCGTTTATGACTGAGCAGAAATTACCAGAGATTATTGTCTATACCGATGGTGCAGCTCGGGGCAACCCCGGCCCTGGTGGCTATGGCGTTGTCTTAATGTCTGGTGGTTATCGCAAAGAGATCTCACAAGGGTATCTCTTAACAACCAACAATCGCATGGAACTTATGGCGGCCATTGTTGGCCTTGAAGCCCTTAAGGTGCAGCCCTCAAAGGTTACGATCTATACTGATTCGAAGTATGTTGCCGATTCAGTGGAGAAGGGTTGGGTTTTTAATTGGGTCAAGATTCGATTTAAAGGGAAGAAGAATAGCGATCTCTGGATGCGATTTCTAGAAATTTATTCTAAGCATCAAGTGAAATTCTTGTGGGTGAAGGGTCATGCGAGTATTCCAGAGAACGAGAGATGTGATGAGTTGGCTGTTGAGGCCTCTTTAAGTCCAGCTCTCTTGAAGGATGTTGGATACCAACCTGGCGTGTAATGCAATATTTATATTCTGAAATAGAATACCTTTGTATTTCAAAATTGATACCGAATGAGACTGCTTTATAATTTAGGGATTTGGTTGTATTACTTGTTATTAAGGATCGCTGCGATTCGAAATAAAAAGGCCCAAAAATGGATCGCTGGTCGTAAAGATATCTTTATTCGGCTTAAAGAGGCTATCAAGCCTGGCGAGTTAATACTTTGGTTTCATGCTTCCTCCTTGGGAGAATTTGAGCAGGGACGTCCTGTAATTGAGGCCATCAGAGCTTTATCTCCTGAGTATAAAATCTTACTCACTTTTTTCTCCCCATCAGGGTATGAATTACGGAAAGATTATCCATTTGCAGACTATGTATTTTATCTCCCATTAGATACGCCAAGAAATGCAGCTCGATTTATTGAGATTGTGCAACCTAAAAAGGCATTTTTTATCAAGTATGAGTTTTGGTATAATTTTTTAACCCAGCTAAAAAAGGCAGAAGTTCCAACGTATATTTTCTCTGCCCTATTCCGTCCTTCTCAGGTATTCTTTAAGCCTTGGGGTAAGTGGTACCTTGGTGCTATTCGGACGTTTGAGCAAATTTTTGTCCAAAATCAAGAATCCTATAATCTGCTGGCAAAATACAATTTTAACAATGTCTCTCTTTCTGGCGATACGCGTCTCGATCGCGTTGGTCAAATTGCAGATGCATCTCCAAGGCTTGAAAAACTTGAGTCATTTTGTACTGGACAGAAAATTATTATTGCTGGAAGCACATGGCCCGAAGACGAAGCATTCCTGATCCCTTATATTAATCAACAATTGGATGGAATAAAATTCGTGATCGCACCTCATGAAGTTACGCCTCAGTCGCTTGAACGGATTAGTAGTGCTTTAGGAAAGTCCTTTGTGTATTTGTCAACCGCAACAAATAAGGCACTTGCGTTGGCTGATGTCTTAATTGTTGATGGGTATGGTTCACTTAATTCTATCTATCGTTACGGCCATATAGCCTATGTTGGTGGCGGTTTTACTTCGGGAATTCATAGTATCTTGGAGCCTGCAGTATTTGGACTGCCAGTTATTTTTGGTCCAGACTATCATAAGTTTCAAGAGGCACACGACATGCTCTCCATCGGTGCCGCAAACTGCATCAATAATGCCGAGGAGTTTGTAGTGCAAATGGATCGCTACTTGGGAGATCCTGAAAAATTAAGTACGGCCTCCTCTATGGCCAGCGGTTACGTCAACAAAAATAGGGGAGCCTCAAAAGCAATCGTAAAATTTTTGTTCCCTTCATAAGCATCTTGTATCCGCCAAGACCCCTGCGAATGCTCCTGGCTTCTCTTTTTATTCTCAACTTCACCTTACTTGCTCGCAGAAACGCCATCATTTGGAGTTATTAACAATCTCAAGTTCGACGAATAGAATTAAGATTAATTCTCCATTTTTTCGCCCTTCCTATCTGATTTAAAATCTGCACATTCTGAAAAAAATATTTTTTAGGAATTTTATTTTTGTAAACTTTTTGAGTTTTTAAAATATTTAAATAGCTATTAATCATATAACTAACACTTATAAGTTGATAACTTTTTTAAAACTCATAAAAAATTATACTCAATTAATGGTGTGCTCTCTCTATATTGCCTTCATAGAAAATAGATTCTTTAAGTCGTAAGAATCGCAATAAAATCACTATTAAAAATTAAAATAATGGAATTAAAAGAGATCACCCCCCAGAAAAAAGATGACATACCTACGACATATACTCCCGATCAGGCATTTGTAGCTTCGGTAGATTATTTCAAGGGGGATGATCTTGCTGCTCGTGTATGGGTTAATAAGTATGCATTAAAGGATTCATACGGGAATATTTTTGAGTTAACTCCAGATGATCTTCATCGTCGGTTGGCCAAAGAGATTGCTCGAATTGAGAAAAATTATCCAAATCCACTTTCTGAGGATGAATTATTTGATCTTTTTAAAGATTTTAAATATATCGTTCCACAAGGGGGACCAATGACTGGTATTGGCAATGATTTTCAAGTAGGATCATTGTCTAACTGTTTTGTGGTGGGCAATGGTGCAGACTCTTATGGTGGGATCATCATGATCGATCAAGAGCAGGTTCAATTGATGAAGAGAAGAGGTGGCGTAGGCCATGATCTTTCACATATACGTCCGAAGGGATCTCCGGTAAAAAATTCGGCACTTACCTCTACGGGTATTGTTCCGTTTATGGAGCGATTTTCGAATTCAACCCGCGAGGTGGCACAAGATGGTCGTCGTGGAGCTCTAATGTTATCGGTCTCTATTAAGCATCCTGATTCGGAAGACTTCATTGATGCTAAAATGGAAGAGGGGAAAGTTACCGGAGCCAATGTATCAGTGAAAATTGATGATGAGTTTATGCAGGCGGTAAGAGATAAGACGATGTATCGTCAGAAATATCCAATCGACAGCGAAACTCCTACCTATACGAAAGAAATTGATGCAGCAGGATTATGGGACAAGATTGTATTTAATGCTTGGAAATCTGCTGAGCCTGGAATTCTTTTCTGGGACACGATTATCAATGAGTCGGTGCCTGATTGTTATGCCGATCTAGGTTATAAAACAGTTTCTACAAATCCATGTGGTGAGATTCCACTTTGTCCATACGATAGTTGTCGACTTATTGCGCTGAATTTATATTCATATGTAGATGAGCCATTTACAAAGAATGCTAAGTTTGATTTCGATCTCTTTAAGAAGCATGTGCGTCAAACACAGCAAATTATGGATGATATTATCGATTTAGAATTAGAAAAAATTGATGCGATCTATAACAAAATTGTAATCGACCCAGAAAATGTTGAGATCAAGAGAGTTGAACTTAACCTTTGGGAAAAGATTAGGGAGATGGCAATCAATGGTCGTAGGACCGGTATTGGCATCACCGCTGAAGGTGATATGCTTGCAGCACTTGGATTAACCTATGGATCAGAAGATGCTGTAGAGTTTTCTGTCGAAGTTCATAAGATTGTTGCCTTAGAGGCTTATCGCGGATCGGTGACTCTTGCGAAAGAGCGTGGTGCCTTCCCAATTTACGATTCAAAACGTGAAAAGAATAATCCATTCGTGCAACGTTTAGCACAGGCAGACCCAGAACTTTATAAGGATATGTCTAAATACGGTCGTCGTAATATCGCTTTGTTAACCATTGCCCCTACTGGAACGACCTCTTTAATGACTCAGACAACTTCTGGTATTGAGCCAGTATTTATGCCAGTCTACAAAAGACGTCGGAAAGTTAATCCAAATGATAAAGATGCTCGGGTTGATTTTGTTGATGAATTGGGTGATAGCTGGGAAGAATATATGGTTTTCCATCATAAGTTTAAAACCTGGATGGATATCAATGGGTTTGAATTGAAAAGAAACTATTCAAACGATGAGCTGGATGAGCTAATTGCGAAATCACCTTATCATAAAGCTTCTTCTAATGATATCGACTGGTTATCGAAAGTGAGAATGCAAGGGCAGATTCAGAAATGGGTTGACCATTCAATTTCGGTAACGATCAACCTTCCTGAAGAAGCGAATGAAGAGCTTGTAAACAAATTATACTTTGCGGCTTGGGAGAGCGGATGTAAAGGGGTTACCGTATACCGTGAAGGATCAAGGTCTGGGGTACTAATTTCAAATAAAGAGAAGCCAAAAGATGCGAATGGTGTATTCCCAACTCGCCGACCAGAGGTTCTTGAAGCTGATATTGTACGTCTTCAGAATAACAAAGAAAAATGGATTGCTTTTATTGGTCTTATTGATGGTAAGCCTTACGAGATCTTTACCGGATTGGCCGATGATGAGGATGGTATCTTATTGCCACGTTCAGTAACTGATGGCTGGATCATTAAGAGTCGCGACGAGAATGGAGCTTCACGCTATGATTTCCAATATCGTAACTCTAGAGGATATAAAACGACCATTGAAGGATTATCCTTTAAGTTTAACCCGATCTTCTGGAATTATGCGAAGCTTATTTCAAGTGTATTAAGGCATAGTATGACCATTCAGAAAGTTGTCGATCTTGTAACAAGCTTGCAGTTTGATGATGAATCCATCAATACCTGGAAAAATGGTGTGGCTCGTGCTTTAAAGAAATATATTCCGAATGGTACCGCCGCAGAAGATGCGAAGTGCGAGGGATGTGAGTCTTCAAATGTAATCTATCAAGAGGGTTGTTTGATCTGCCAAGATTGTGGATCCTCAAAGTGTGGTTGATTTTCTCTAACACTAATATATATTGCCAAGGAGGTCTGTTTTGCAGGCCTCCTTTTATTTTGCGACAATCCCTTAAAGGTTTGTCTTGAATGTTATTGAAAATTATTTTATTCCGTAGTGATCTGATAGAATTGCACTAAACAATGATCCTGGGAGGATCCGTTTTAAGACTACAGCAAATTTTTGTTCTAATGTCGCAATGATGTAACTGTGACAAGGGTTTTTCTTCTCGAGGATTTTAGCCAGCTTTTTAGCTAGGTATTCGGGCTTTAGACCGCCTTTCTCATCTTTTTCGATCAATGCTAAGGTTTTATCAAATTGTTCCTGATATGCCCCCGTAGACGATTTTTCAGTCTGTCTGTTAGCCGTAAAGCTTGTTAAGAAATCGCCGGGCTGAATCACCACGATTTTAATCTTAAAAGGTTTAAGTTCCATCCTAAGTGATTCACTTAATCCTTCTACCGCAAATTTACTTGCTGCGTAAAATCCTTGATAGGGCAAGCCCATTAATCCGCCAATGGAACTTATATTGACGATGGTGCCGCTCTTTTGGTTGCGCATAGTTGGCAATACGGCTTGAATCATGTTCACATAGCCCATGAAGTTGGTTTCCATCTGCAGCCGAATAGCCTCTGTTGACGAGTCTTCGATGGATCCTGAGATGCCCATGCCGGCATTGTTAATTAGAATATCTAGCTTTCCTTCTTGGGCGATTAAAGTATCAATCCCTTTTTTAATAGATGATACGTCGGTCACATCTGCTTGAAGAACCTTGATCTTACCTGTTAAATCTTCCTTTTGTTTTCGACTAAAACCATATACATTGTAACCGCTAGCTGCGAGTTGTTCCGCTATTGCTTTTCCAAATCCAGATGAAATTCCGGTTATTAATACAGTTTTTGTCATCGAGGTTCTCTTTGGTGTTATTTGTATTGTAATAGCGAGTCAGCTTCGGTCACGTGTATCTCTAGCTCTTTTGCAATTGAGGTTATCTTTTCAACTGCTCTGTCGACTTGCTCGTAGGTGTGAGTTGCCATTAGCGAGAAACGGATGATACAATCTTCTTTTGGGACTGCTGGCGATACGACTGGATTTACGAATACTCCTTCTTCGAGCAATCGTTGAGCCATTTGCAGTGTCTTTATATCGTCGCGAATAAATAGTGGAATGATTGGCGATTCTGATTTCCCGGTATCAAATCCATTCTCTTTAAATCGATTGCGGGCGTAGGTTGTTAAGTCTGCTAACTTTTGCATTCTCTCCGGCTCGCTCTCCATGATTTCTATAGCAGCTAGAACACTCGCTGATGATGAAGGCGTCATGCTTGCACTAAACATGAGTGATCTAGAATGATGTTTGATAAAATTTATGGTTACTTGGTCGGCTGCAATAAATCCACCAATAGAAGCAAGTGATTTTGAGAAGGTCCCCATAATTAGATCTACTTTATTGGTTAGACCAAAATGGGCAGCAGTACCGGCGCCATTTTTTCCTAAAACCCCCAATGCGTGGGCGTCATCAACCATGATAGATCCTTTATATTTCTCCGATAACTTAACAATTTCAGGTAGTTTTGTGATGTCACCTTCCATGGAGAAAATTCCATCAACAACAATAAGTTTTATTTTATCAGGTTCACAAAGTTTAAGTTTGCGCTCCAGATCCTTCATATCATTATGCTTAAATTTAAGCACCTTTGCAAAGGTTAATCGGCTTCCATCGATGATTGAAGCGTGATCAAGCTCATCCAATAGAACATAGTCATTACGTCCTGCCACACAGGAGATTACACCTTGATTAACCTGAAAGCCGGTACTATAGCAAAGTGCCGCTTCTTTGTTAACCAATTTTGCTAGGCGCTCTTCTAATTGAATGTGAATATCAAGATTGCCATTTAGAAATCTTGAACCGGCACATCCAGTACCATATTTGTCAATGGCATTTTTTGCAGCTTCTTTTACTTTGGGATGACAAGTCAAACCTAGGTAGCTGTTAGAACCAAACATCAGAACAGTTTTACCATTGATGACTACCTCTGTATCTTGGTCGGATTCGATGACCCTAAAATAAGGGTAAAGGCCCGCATTAATTAGTTTCTGAGGTAAATGGTAATGAGATAGTTTAGTATGAAGAATTCCCATTGTGTTGGTTATAGTAGTTAGAATTAAAGCGCTAAAAGTAATAAAAAATTTCTCGAACAATCCTTTAATTTAGTCTAAAAGGCTATATTTTAATGCTAATTTATTAAAAATTAATTATTTGCATTATTTTGGGATTAGGTTTTGGTTATTGATCTCTAATTTTGATCTTCGAATCTTGTTATTTCACCTCAAGATATTGAAACATATCTTATTAAAAAAGGGGCATCCATTACTGGACACCCCCTTTAACAACTATTTGCTTAAACTTAATTTACGTCCCAGAAAATTTTGGTTGTGGACTTGTCTTTCGCTGCAACTTTAGAGTAGTTTGCAGCATTGTAAGTTGACTCTTCTGTAGGGTATACCCATCTTGAAGGAGGCAAGGTTAAAGTGTTTGAATTATCTGGCAAGAATGATAGCGCAGGTAATTTCAATCTTCTAAGCTCAGCCCAATTCTCGTAAGGTTCGATCACATTTAAATGCAACCATTTTTGAGCTCCTACTAGATTTAAGGCAGCTGCTTTAGCCAAGCCACTAGTCATAACGACTCCAGCTTTTGCAACATAAGTAGCTATTTCAGCATCAGAAGTTGGAGTTAGCACAGGAGCTGTGTTATCGTTGCTAATTGCACGCACCGCATAGTAGAATTTAACGGATTGTGAAATACCAGCATTGTAAGCAGTAATCGCAGATGACATATTGCCTGCATTAACATAGTATTCCGCAATATAAAATTGCACTTCAGCAGCTGTCATTAGTAGTCCAGGGAAGAATTGATTCCGGCTAATGGTCGAACGGTTGTAGAATGCAATTACACCATTGTTGATCAATGTTCCTTGAGTTCCAGCATCTGCCATTGGATCAAGTCCAGTATAGACGCCTCCAACAGCATTTGCTCCTGGCTCAAAAACAGCCCTTAAACGTGGGTCAGCATTTGTTTTCATGTGTTCAATCATCACTTTACCAGCTAGGTTACCGTTCCAGTCTTCAAGACCTGATCTAAAACCTTGTGAGTTAAGTGTATTTTGATTGTAAACATTAATCTGAATGTTGTCAGCGTTTGTAGCTACAATTGGATAAGACGTCGCATTTGTCAGAATTGAACCAATTTCGCTAGATGCTCTTGCGCTAAGTGTTGATACCCCCGATACTCTGGTTAGCATTCTTAAGCGTAAAGAGTTGCAATATTTCTTCCACATGGCAATTGAACCATGATTTAAAATATCCTGATTGTTGAATCCAACTTGAACACCTGAAGCTACAGAGATTGAGTTAAGTTCATCGGCGAATGCTTTTAAATCATCAAGCATTTTGGTGTAAACACCAGCTGCATCATCGTAAGCAGCATAAGAGTCTCCATAGTTGCCATTATTTGTACTTAGCATACCTGCTTTGCTGAAAGGGATATCTCCATGAAGGTCGACATTCTTTTCGGTATGATCATACAAATAGATCGTAGCAGCAATCATAAAGATCCGTTTAGACGTTTGATCTGCCGCAGGTTGAGCTGCATAAACGCTTTGGAATGCTCTGTATTGTGCTAGGAAGTTATAGTAACTCCCCCAGATTGCGCCAATTGAAGCTGCTCCAGGAACATATTGAGCTCCTCCATTTTGCCAGCCAGTCGCTTGCGTGTAATGTTCAATAGTAGTTCGTAGGACTACGAAATAGTTCCAGTAATTTGGAAGGACATAATCCTGATTTGCAACCATGAATCCAGCAAATTGCTTTTCAACAGTTGTTGTTGAAATTTTTGTTGGATCTGGGTAAGAAGCTGCAAATTCGGATTTCTTACAAGAAGAGACCAATCCGAGTGCTGCAACAGCAAGTATTATAAATATTTTTTTCATATCTTAAATGTTATTAAAATTTATAAATGGACTTAGAAACTTGCCCTTAGCATGATACCATAACTTTGGGTCGATGGGTTCTGACCTGCGTTGTTAACATTCTGGTACCATCTTGATCCGGCAGTTGTAGCCTCTGGATCTACGTCTTTAAGCGTTCTGTAGATGTAGAATAAGTTACGACCATAAACTGAAACTCTAAGTTTAGTAGCTCCAATTTTATGGATAAGGTTCTTAGGTAGATCATAATCAATAGCAATCTCTCTCATCTTGAAGAAGCTATTCTTTTTGATGTATAGCTCATAACGAGATTCACTGTATTGAGGACCTCCCCAGTTGTAAACGTTCCAGTAGTAATAAGCTTGAGATACGATGTTTTTATTTTGCGTGCCATCAGGATTAACCCCGTCAAGCAACATACCATCATTGTATACTCTCTCTCCATTTGGTCCTGCACTGTTTGATGTTGCAATACCTGGTTTCGATCCATCATTTCCTTGGTTATAATAGCTTAAACCACCATGTTCCTTATCCATTGCAGTTAAACTTATTGGTGTCAAACCGCGGCTTGTCATCCAGTTGATACCTGTTGGCATCGTATAACCACCTAGGCGGAAGTCAACCATCGCATCTAAAGAGAAGCTCTTGTAAGTAAAGGTGTTGAAAATACCACCCGTCGCTTTTGGCAATACGTTACCAATTTTCTTTAAATGATCAGCATCTAATTGATAAAGACCATCAGATCCAATTAGTTTTTGACCCGCTGTGTTAGTCAATACAGCATGTGCATAAAGATCTCCCATTGATTGTCCAACAGTTGATTTTAATACGGCTGCATTTCCATCATAATCCGCATGGATTAGTTCAGGTGCGTTATTTGCTAATTGTTCGATTTTATTGGTATTGATAGCCCAGTTAATTCCAGGTTCCCATTTGAAATCACCTGTTTGAATCGCAGTCCCATTGATGGCAACTTCAAGACCTGTATTTCTCATTGTTCCAATGTTTGTTAGAACTGATCCTGCTCCTGAAGAAACAGGCAAGGTCAAAGGAAGAATTTGGTCTCTTAATTGTGCATTGTAGTATGCAATGTCTAAGCTCAAGCGATTTTTAAACATCTTCGTTTGTAGTCCGAATTCAATCTCGTGCTTTTTCTCTGGACGGATTCCATCGTTACCCATATTCCCTGGCAGTTGTGTGTAAATAACTGGAGATCCTCCAGCAGCTATGACACCTAACGTGTTTTGGTTGTAGGCCACATTGGCAGCATATTGAGAAGGATAGTTACCTACAATACCCCAAGAAGCGCGAAGTTTCGCGAAGCTGATGAATTCAGGTAATTGGTATGCTTCTGAAAGAATAAAGCTTGAGTTCAATGATGGATATACAAATGTATTGTTCTGTGGAGCCATTGTAGAATAGCGGTCACGACGAACATTTCCTTCAAGGAATAAATAATCTTTATAGTTTAAGTTTGCTGTACCGATTAATGCATCTGATACAGATGAACCTAATGAGCCACCAGCATTAGCGGTGTTAACAGATGATGAAAGGTCAAAGCGATTTTCAACGCTTAATCCACCATTCGTTCCCACTGAAGTGGTGATGTAGTTTTGTTTTTTAGCAGTATAACCACCCATGACACTTAATTCTAGATCTGAAGTAAGTTTTTTGGTGTAGGTTAACAATGCATCACCATAGAAAATATTGTCTTTGTAGTTCGACAATCCAAAGTAACCAGAGTTGTAAAATAAAATTGGTTGTTCGCTTCTGTTGCGATCTTCAGTTTTACGTGAAGTAACATCCGTTGCAAAACGAGTACGTAATTTTAAGTTTTTTGCAATCTCGTAGTTAAGCGTAACATTACCAATTAAACGGTCGTTATACTCATCTTGGCTATTTGTTTTCACTCTCCATACAAAGTCCATCAAGTCGCCTTTGAAGCCATTGTACTTGATATTTTCATTTGGGGTCATGCTCTGACCGCCACCAGTTTGGTAACGCCATCCTTGACTAGTTTGATATTTATTTAAGTACCAGTTACCATTGTCGAATGTTCCCATCATACCAGAGAAGTTATTCACTAAACGGTCTGTAGAATAAGGACGGTTAGTGATATGACCATTCATATAGCTTAGGTTGATATCAACAGAGAATTTTTTGTTGAAACGGTAGGTGCTATTCAAGTTGAAGTTGTTCTTCGCATCTTTTGCTCCAATACTCACACCTTCGTTGTCTGTGCGTGTAAATGAGAAACGAGTATTTGAGTTCTCAGTTGAATTTGAAAATGCAAAGTTGGTATTTGTACTTACAGCCGTTTGAAACAAGTTTGCAACTCCATTCGGTTGTGCTGAATAAGGTCTCATCACACCATCCCATGCCATAACTGGTAGTCCATCGAATTTAGGACCATAATTGATAGAGCGATCAAGGATCTGACGAGTGTCTGCGCCATTAATGATTGAGTGGTAGAAACCATCCGCAGATTGTGTGTTAGAGATTACGTTAGGTTGTGCACCCGCGCCTCTTACATTCTGATATTTTGGCAAATAGGCAACATTGTCAACAGTGGTTGAAAGATTTGCATCAACTGTAAATCCTTTTCTACCTTTACCGTTTTTAGAAG
Source organism: Bacteroidia bacterium (assembly GCA_026391295.1). Lineage (GTDB taxonomy): Bacteria > Bacteroidota > Bacteroidia > Bacteroidales > Prolixibacteraceae > JAAFHB01. The sequence continues at coordinate 198,419 of JAPLDS010000042.1, forward strand.
TTACAAGGATTACTCCATTTACCGCTTCTGAACCATAAAGAGCTGCTGCAGATGCACCTTTTAAGACTGAAATAGACTCAACATCTTCAGGGTTGATATCTAACAATCCAGTACCTCTTAGACGTTGGTCGCCCCAGTAGTTACCGTTGTTGTATTCGCCATCACGAATTGGAACTCCATCCATTACGATAAGTGGTTGAGTTTTTCCAGTGATTGAGCTGATACCACGAATAACCATGTTAACACCAGAAGTTGAACCTCCTGGGCTAGCTGAGATTTGAAGTCCAGGTGCCTTACCATAAAGTGCCGTTGCAAAGTTGGTTGGGCTGGCTTTGATAATCTCATTTGAAGTTACTGTAGTCGTCGCATAACCTAGAGCTTTATCCTTCTTGGATATACCTAAAGCTGTAACAACCACCTCACCCAATTTCGCTTCTGCGCTTGAGATTTTTACGCTGATTGAGGATTGGTTTCCAATTGCTACTTCCTTTGAAGTGAACCCAACAAAGGAAAATACCAATGTTGTTGAATTAGCAGGTGCTGCTAATGTAAACGCACCATTCATGTCAGTAGTGGTGCCAATAGTTGTTCCTTTAACAACAACTGTTACCCCCGGAATTGTTGTACCGTCTTTTTCATCCGCTACTTTACCGGTGATTGTTTTTTGAGCGAAGGCAGACTGCCATGAGCAGAAAAAGCCTATCGTCAAGACAGTCAATAATAAAATTTTACGCATACGTTTTTAATTTTAGTTTAATTCTGATAATTAAGATAGATTTCACTTTAGTTTCATCGTATTCTACGATGTTAATCTTCAATTTTGCTTCAAAATTGAAGATTATAGGGTTGTTTTTTAGTCTTTTTAATCCGTTAATATTTTTAAAGATTAGATTAGTATTGGATTTGTTTCAAAATAATTTCCATACTTAAATTCTTGCTTGCCAGTTCGTTAATCAGCTAAAATTCACTTCGTTAAAGACTTTTTTAAAGATCATTTCCGAAGTTCCTAAAAGAGCTGTTTGATCCCCCATCTCAGAAATAAGTATTAAAGTACTCTCAGAAATTTTTTCTAAGCAAAATCGATTTAACGATTGTTGGATAGGTGATAGAACATATTGTTTTGCCTTTGAAAGAGGGCCACTTAACACAATGGCTTCTGGATTAAGCAACTGAATGATGTATGAAAGTCCTTTCCCCATAGCGCTTCCAATATCGTTTAACACAGTGATGCAAAATTCATCACCTTCTC
>JAPLDS010000067.1:0-12360 GCA_026391295.1 Bacteroidia bacterium
ATTAGTGATCAGAGAGTTACTGAAATTGAAAACATCTTAAATAACAGACCAAGAAAACGTTTTGGATTTGAATCTCCTATATTTGTAATGGAAAAATTATTGTTTAACCCAAAAGTTGCATTTGTAGCTTGAATTCAGCTAACAATTGTTTAAATTATTAAAAAAAATACATTAAAAATAAGCAACATTGAACTTTATAAGTTAATTTAGCATTGGTTTTTAGAATAAGAAATAAAAATCAGCAATTATAAAAGACCAATTTTGATTAATACGAATAAAAATTTAGTTATTGGGTATGAATCCAAGCGCATTTTTGAAAATGAGTCTGGCTTAGGTAATTATAGTCGAAATCTACTTAACAGCTTAACCACTTACTTTCCTCAAAACAAATACAAGCTTTTTGCACCAAAAATCACTAGCCTATACTCTCTTCCAGAATCTGTCGAAGTGATCACTCCCCAATCTGCTTTTTGGCGTTACTTTAACTCTTACTGGAGACTACACATGAGTCATGTGGAAATCAACAAAAGCAATCTTGATATTTTCCATGGGTTAAGTCATGTAATCCCTTCTAGAATCAAAAAAACTGGCGTTCCTGTTGTACTTACGATTCATGATTTAATATTTTTACGGCATCCCGATTTTTTCAAAAAACTGGATCGTAAAATGTATAGAACAATTACTATTAATTCGTGCAACAGAGCTGACAAGATTATTGCGATCAGTGCTCAAACAAAACATGATTTAATACATTATTTCAAAATAGAACCGAGTAAAATTGAGGTTGTTTATCAAACATGTAATCAGCTATTCTTGGAGCGAGTGAGTGAAGAATCAAAACTACAGCTTCGAGCTAAGCTTAATTTACCCGATAAATATTTGTTGTGTGTTGGAACCATTGAGCAACGGAAGAATCAGCTAGCCATCCTAAAAGCACTGAAGGCAGAGCAGATTAAAACACCAATCATATTAGCAGGCAAAGCGACCAAATACCTTACAGAGATCAATAACTACATTGCAGGATCAGGAATGCAAGATCAAGTGATCCTCTTACACAATACAACGACAGAGGAGTTACAAGGAATCTATCAAATGGCTGAGCTCATGATTTATCCCTCGTTCTTTGAAGGATTTGGACTTCCGGTAATTGAAGCGCAAGCGTCGCAATGTCCAGTTATTACATCAAATATCAGTAGCCTACCTGAGGCTGGGGGTGAGGGAGCAATTTATATAGACCCAAATAGCGTCACTGAAATTGGTCAGGCGATTCAACGGCTACTCTCGAACGAAGATTTACGCAAGGATCTTATTGCGAAAGGGTTAAAAAACATCGAGCGGTTTAGTGAGAAATCGGTCGCGAAAAATTTAATGGATGTGTATTCCTCCATTTTAAATACGAAGGAATAAGATCTAAACGTTGAAATTTCCGAAATAACGCTTAGAAGCACTACTCTTTTCGTCTGTCCTTATAATTTATAGACCGAGGACTAATCCAAGTTCCCCATCGAAGTGAATTAAAATAATAGGAAGTAAGGTGCCCAAAGGTCCGGGTGGTAACATTTAGACTTCCGACGAAAAAAAACACAATTCCAACTAACGCAGGAAGAAAACCTAAGACTAACTGATTTACAACCAAAAAGCTTTGCATAAAAACAGCTTTTAATCCCTTTTCGTGTTTTGAGATATATAAATGCCTAGAGATATTCACACAAGACTTTGTTAAAGCTGCCACTTTCTTATTTATTCGAGTCGTTCCACCATGGTTATGCTCTATGATCGCAGACTTAAGCACGACAATTTCACCCCCTTTTTGTCTCGCTCTAAAACACAAATCTACATCCTCAAAATACATCCAATAATCATCATCCCAGCCGCATAAATCGTCGTAAGCTGATCTACTTAGCATAAATACAGAGCCGGAGACCCAGTCGGGATATATAAATTTACTGGTTTGTGGAACCAACTTAGCTTCATCACCAACAACTAACCGATTGATTGCTCGCATCCATCCAGTGATCGTTGCAGGGGAAATAAATCGTTTGTAAGGACGCTCAAAAGAACCATTTTTATTTTGCTGCAAACAAGAGATAATGGAATTAGGTTTGCGAGATTTGACCTCAGATAACATCTCGAAAATTGCATCCGCCGAAGCTATTGTATCGGGATTCAAGAACAATAAATATTGACCAGAGCTTTTCGAAGCACCTAAATTACATCCATGTCCAAATCCAAAGTTACCCTCATCTTCAATAAAGATAAAATCAGGATAATTTTTTCGAAATTGGTTGAACATGCCATCATCCGAATTATTATCAACGACAATGATCTCCATTGAAAAACGGCTATCTGCAATTGCTGACAATGCGCCAAGACATTTTACAAGACTTGGCCAACCCCTATAATTAACAATGATTATGGAAACATCCATCAATTAAAACACCTAATTTAATAAGTAACAAACATAAATTATATTTGATTTAGACCACAGCAACTCAATTTGGTTTAAAACAAAAATAACAGCATCCCCAAAAATCAGAAACCAAAGTTATATAAAATCGCTTATTGCTTTTTCAGCCATAAATCTTCCATCGACTCCAACGATTTTCCCTTTGTTTCGGGAACCATTTTCCAAACAAATAGCGCGGATAAGAGTCCCATGACGCCATAGATCCAGTAAGAGAATCCATGATTAAACTGACTCGTCAACCAGATGTTATCGTTCATCATAGGGAAAGTCAGAGAGACAACCCAGTTCGCAATCCATTGCGCAGCTACAGCTATTGACATGGCTGCACGTATCGAGTTCGGGAATATCTCGGCCAATAAAACCCAGCATACAGGTCCCCAGCTCATAGCAAAACCAGCGGTATAAATCAACATAAACGCCAAGGCCGAATAACCTTGCAATGGTGAAAGGTTCCCACCTGTCTGACCAAAGAAAAAGGTAAATCCTAGCGCTAGCATGCTTATCCCCATCCCTAAAGAACCGATGATCATTAAAGGTTTCCGACCAAATTTATCTACCGTAAGGATAGCCACCACCGTAAAGGCAAGATTTACTAACCCGACAATAATTGTTTGAAGCAAAGAGCTATCTGTGGAGGCTCCCATATTTCGGAAAATATTACCTGCATAATATAGAACCACGTTAATCCCTACAAACTGCTGAAAGACCGAGAGCATTATGCCGACAAAAATGACCATAAAGCCATATGACAACCAAGGGGCATTAGCCTCATGTATACTTCCTTTAATCTCTTCTAAGATGACTGCCGCTTGATCGTCACCCGCAATTTTCTGAAGAACCTTAAGTGCTTTATCTTCTTGACCATTGAGCACTAAAAAACGAGGTGTCTCAGGGACAAAGAATAGGAGGCCAACAAATAAACCAGCAGGAATAGCACCTGAAAGAAACATCAACCGCCATCCGTCGGTTATCAGCCATTGTTCGTCGCCCTGTTTTGCAATAAAATAGTTCACAAAATAGATCACTAACATACCAAATATAATGGCGAATTGATTAAAAGAGACCAGCTTTCCTCTTATGTTAGCCGGTGCTATCTCAGCGATATACATCGGCGAAATCATCGATGCTAATCCAACACCTATGCCACCAATAATTCGATAGACAACAAACGAATATACATCTAGCGTACCAAAAACGTTAAAAAGCTCAGGTCTCCAAGCTCCAATAGCAGATATAAAAAAGGCCACAGCTGCAATAAACAATCCATTTTTTCGTCCTAATGCGCGAGAGACAAAGCCTGCAATAGACCCACCGATCACACATCCAATCAAGGCACTTGCAATCACAAACCCCTTTATGGTGTCGACTGAGCCTTTTAAAGCTTCAGGGTCAGTAGGAATTGATTTAGACAAGAAACTAGTAATCCATATTGCCAACAAACCAAGGATAATTCCCGTTGCCACGAACCCCCTCTTCTTACCCAATAACTTTATAAACTGACCTGAGATAATCGCAAATACAAGAAAAAGGACCAAGGTCATCATTAACCGATATTGCGATATTATTTTCACCGCATAATCGAAATTTGCCGGATTCGTAATTTTCGCAATATAGAATTCGACCAATGATTTTTCAGCGCCATTCACCACTGCGGTATCGTAGCCAAATAGGAGTCCACCAAGGGTAGCCACCAGGGTTAGCAGAACGATGTACCGAGAATTTCCTTTCGTAAAAGAGGAGGAGGAATTATTCGATGATGTGTCAATAAAAGCCATAGTTTAGAGTTAGTTCGTGAAAATACAAAATCAACCGTAGAGATAAGTTATTTACTCTACGGTTGATTATATGAATTGCTAATATAGTGAGACTAAATATAAAAATTGATTAGTTGTTCAATTTTTTCTTGTTTGCCACTTATTTGTTGTGGCTCTCCGACTTCTGAAGCAATCTCGCGAAGGTCTTCAAATTTCAGTTTTCCAGCTTCGAATTCAGCACCTTTACCTGCGTCATAAGAGCTATAGCGATCAGATTTTAATTTCAAGTAATCTGATTCCTTTAATAATTTATCAGCTACTACTAATGCTCTGGCAAAAACATCCATGCCAGAAACATGTGCAATAAATATATCTTCTAGATCAGAAGATGAACGGCGAGTCTTGGCATCGAAATTAATTCCACCAGTTGTAAATCCACCAGCCTGAATAATCTCAATCATCGCCTCTGTTACCTCGTAGATATTAGTTGGGAATTCATCCGTATCCCATCCATTCTGGTAATCACCTTTATTTGCATCGATTGATCCAAATAGTCCTGCATCGGCAGCCATACGTAGTTCATGAGAGAAGGTATGACCAGCTAGGGTAGCGTGGTTAACCTCAATGTTCATTTTGAAATCTTTCTCAAGACCAAACTGACGCAAGAATCCAGTTACCGTTTGTGTATCAAAATCATACTGATGCTTAGTTGGCTCCATAGGTTTTGGTTCGATTAGGAATGAACCTTTGAAACCTTGTTTACGACCATAATCGCGGGCCATCTGTAAGAAACGACCTAAATGTTCAAGTTCTCTTTTTGTGTTGGTGTTGTGAAGAGTCATATAACCTTCGCGTCCACCCCAGAATACGTAGTTTGTACCTCCGAGAGCGATGGTAGCGTCAATTGCATTTTTCACTTGAACAGCAGCATTCGCCAACACCTTAAAATCAGGATTTGTTGAAGCTCCGTTCATATAACGACGGTTAGAGAATACATTTGCAGTACCCCAAAGCAATTCAACTCCAGAATCTTTCTGCATCTGCTGCATCACAGGCACCACTTGGCTTAACCGTTTTTCGATTTGGAAAACCGAGCCATCACCAACGACATCTGTATCATGGAAACAATAATATGATGCTCCAATCTTTGTGATAAATTCAAAAGCAGCATCTAGCTTGCTGTAGGCAGCCTCCAATGGATCTGGTGATCCTACCCATGGAAAACTTTTTGTCCCTGGACCAAATGGATCGCCACCATCACCACAGAACGTATGCCAATAAGCAATTGCGAAACGCAAATGTTCCTTCATGGTCTTTCCGTTGATTACACGGGTTTCATCATACCATTTGAAAGCCAATGGATTTCTTGAGTCAACGCCTTCAAATTTTATCTTTCCAATACCTGGAAAATACTCCTTTTTGCCAATAAATACGCTCATAATAATTTAATTTTAACTAGTTATTTTAGGATATATTTGATCAATTCTGATCTTATAATATTTTCTTTAAGTTACTTTCCCAAACTTGATAGGCCTCTCCAACTCGCTCCTGCTCAGATGCCTTTGGCTCGACCAGATCAAGTTTTTTCAACCCTGCAAAAGCCTCTTTGAAGGAGGCGTAATAACCGGAGCCTACACCCGCACCACGTGCCGCACCTGCTGCTCCATCGGTATCGTAAAGTTCGATGGAAACATTACTAACTGTTGCCAAAGTATCCCGAAAGATTTCACTTTGAAACATATTAGCACGACCAGCGCGAATAACTTTAGCTTCAATGCCAATACCTTTTAGGATTTCCATCCCATATTTAAACGAGAAGACAATACCTTCTTGAGCCGCTCTAAAGAGGTGAGCTTGTGTATGCCGATTCAAATCAAGCCCGCAAAATTGAGCTCCAATATTCTTGTTTCCCAATACACGTTCAGCACCATTCCCAAATGGCAAAACAGATAATCCATCAGAGCCGGCAGCTACGGTCGCAGCTAATGCATTCATCTGCTCATAGCTGAAACTTTTATTACCCACATTTTTATTTATCCACGAGTTAAGAATTCCTGTCCCGTTTATGCATAGTAGCACACCTAGTCGATTTGCTGTTGCCGAATGATTCACATGAGCAAAGGTATTAACCCTTGATTGCGGGTCATATTTAACTTCGCCACTAACCCCATACACAACGCCAGAGGTACCGGCAGTAGCAGCTATCTCCCCAGGATTTAATACGTTTAGCGAAAGAGCATTATTGGGCTGATCACCGGCGCGATAAGAGACAGGAGTTCCTGCTTTTAATCCAAGTTCAGCAGCAACTGCAGAGGTTACACCACTCTGCACGCCAAAAGTCTCGACTAGATCTGGAATCAAGTCCTTACTAAAACCATAATAATCCATCACAAGATCAGAAACAGCATTCTTTCTAAAATCCCAAAAAATACCTTCTGACAAACCAGATGCCGTGGTCTTAATCTCACCTGTCAGGCGCATCGCAATATAATCGCCTGGCAACATCATCTTATCAATCTTATCGTATAGTGATGGCTCATTTTCTTTCACCCATCTCAACTTCGAGGCGGTAAAATTGCCTGGAGAGTTAAGTAGTGAATGCAAACAAGCTTGGTCACCTATTTGCTCAAATGCCTTATTTCCTATTTCAGTGGCTCTACTATCGCACCAGATTATAGACGGGCGTAGCACATTTTGATTTTTATCTACGAGAACTAGCCCATGCATCTGATAGGAGATACCAATTGCAACGATATCATCGCCAGAGACATTCGCCAGTTTTTTAGCCTCTAAGATGGCCAACTTTAAATTTTCCCACCATAACTCAGGCTGCTGTTCTGCCCAACCAGATTGAGAAGCTACGATAGTCATCTCACTCTTCGGATAAAAAGAAGAACCCATAATTTGTCCGCTCTCCCCATTTAATATAGAAGCCTTTACCGAAGAGCTCCCAATGTCAATACCTAGTAGAACCATAGCTTAAAAAGATTGAAAATTAAATAATCTGTTCTGTTGCATTATGCCATTTAAAGCGACTCTCGAATAATTAATTCCGTAGGAACAAGATAATCCAGCTTGTTATTTGAGATCGCAAATTCTGCGGCTTTCTGACCCATTAATTTAAAATCAGTAGATATCACAGATATCCCATCCGATATAAATTTTTTCATAGGTGTATCGTTGTACGAAATAATACCATAATCTTCGCGCAACTTAAATTTCTTCCGATTCGCTTGTTCTAAGACTGCTGCAAGATCAATATCTTCAAATACGAAATAGACTTTTCCTATCTGTATATCAAGATCGTTAATATCATACAATATACTGCAATCTAAATTATTATCCTCACAAAACCGGCTCACATTTTCAACCGACTCAACCGGATGAAACGTATATTCAGGATAGACACAAACTAACTCAGTGTATTTCCGCAAGAGATGCCAACCCGAAGCGAGACAACGATAAACCGACTCACCAAAATCTTGGTAAACTCGAGCTTGACCTGGCCCAGCATTGATTGGCCAATCAATAAGTAAAAGCTTGTCTGGATTAATTTCGTTGATGATCGCAGGAATTTTCGGGTGATCGAAATTCATGATAATATAGGAGTTAAACTTCCCTATGCTATTGCGAATAATCGATTCAAAAAGCTCATAGTTGTAATGGTGAAAATTAATATCAACCATCACATTCTTAGGTAAACTCTGTTTAAATGAGTTGTAAAGTACCTCTTTATAAGCCTTAAAGGTATCAAGAAATAAAAATACCTGTTTCTGCGAACGAGTAACAAAATATCCTTTATTCGGAATTGCCTCTACAATTCCCCGACGTTTTAATTCGGAATAACTTTTAAAAACGGTGTCGCGCGACAATCCAGACTCTTTCATCAAATCATTAACAGATGGTAGTGCGTCCCCTTCGCGAAGCATCTTGAAATTTATGGAACGCAACAATGAATCAACAAGTTGTTGAACCTTTGATACGCGAGAGTCAAGATTTGGCTTAAAACTAAATTTCATTGCAACCTCTTAAGAAGAAACGATCTGTTCTGATCCGTTCTGCAAACTTAATGTTTTATTTAAGTCTAAGAATAAAAATTTTGATGTTATTAAACATATATCAAGCCATATATCAAACGAAATAATTTTAGCCAATCCAAGTTACTTTAAAAACGAATTAAATCATGTAACTTTAACGAGAAACTATTGAACCTCAATTCAATTATGAAAAATCAGATAGGCTATCTGTTACGATCAGTAGCATTGATATTAGTATTCTCTGCAGTATTCGCAGGGGGACAAAATGTTGTAAATTCAAAAGACAAAACCATTTTCATTACCGGCGTAACATTCGATGGAACGACCAAAGAACCCTTAGCTGGAGCAAATTTCAACATCAATCACACAAAATTTTCTTCCACATCTGAGACTGGCCGATTTTCATTCTATGCCTTATCTCATGACACCATTGAGTTTACGTATCTTGGTTACCAAACAAGCCAAGTGATAATTCCAGACTCATTAAGTTCAGATGAATATGTTATGGGGGTGTTTATGCACGAAAAATCAACTCAATTGGCAGAGATCATCATTGTGAAAAGACAAAGCACATCGTCGATGATCGTTAAGTCGGTTCAATCGGGTGAGAGAGCGACTGCGTTAGCTCAGAACAATGTAGACAAGGCGGTTATTGAAGGACTAACCAAGGCCCCACAGGTCTATGATGCGGAGATGAATGCGCGTAGCATGATGAAAATAAATCAGATGAGAAGCGAATGGAAAGGGATGCTAGTGACTCCGGAAAATTCAGTAGGCATATCGACTATTGGGTATAAGACGTTCAATGTTATCTATGATGGGCCTATTATTTACACCGACAAAAGCACTAAGGAATTAGTTTCCAACAAAGAAAGCACCCTATTGTTATCTTACTATAATGCATTAATCAAGCTAAAACCAAAACAGCTACAAAAGCTAGAGGCGATTCCAGCGAAATAGAGGAAACCAATCAGATGGAATTGAACTCTCCTCACAAATAGCCAAGCCATTTATTCACTAATTGGGTTGATATATCTAAAAACGGAATTAAATTGCTATCCAGTTTAGCACTAAACTGATGCATAAGAGCAATCATCTTAACACAAAATTAATCAAAGCCTTTTTCTAGTTCGACATTTCAATTATATTTGTACCTCTAAATCCCCAAGGGAGGATAACCAAAACTGCTTTTTATGAAGAATTCAACTGTTGTAAACATCATTTTAGCGCTTGCTGTACTTGGACTTTATGTAATACATTTTACTGGAGGGGACAAAGATAAATCTTCACAATCGGTGAAAGCCAAAGGATCAAACTCTTCCTTAAGTATTGCCTATGTAAAGATGGATTCGATGCTTTACACCTATGAATTAGCCAAAAAGTTAAATACTGAGTTTACAGACAAGAAAGAAGTTTACCGCAAGGAATATACAGACAAACGTATTCGCTTTGAGCGCGATGCTGCTTCTTTTCAAGAAAAAGTACAGCGTGGTGGTTTCTTAACAGAAGAACGCGCAAAGCAAGAGCAAGAGCGATTAGTTGGAGCTCAGCAAGAGATCCAGAAACTAGACTATGAGCTAACTCAGAAATTATCAGAGATGCAAAACCAAATTAATCAGCAGATTGTTGACAGCATCTCTTCGTACATAAAAAGCTACAATGCGCTTAAAAAGTACGATATCATACTCAACAGTTCAAGTATGCTTGAAGGCTCAGCACAATACAACATCACCAAAGATGTCACTCAAGGACTGAACGACCGTTACAAATCGCTAAATAAATAACTCCTTAGATATTCCGAGAGTGATTAAACGGAGCAGCATTTGATTGACTACTTCGATTAGACTACAATGGGAAAAATCGAAATATATTAGTGCTTAATTCGATTGTCAAATAATTGGGTGTTATATTTGCGAGATAATTTAGCGTAATGATTTTAAAATCTAGCCAAAGAGCCCATATTGGACAAACGATAGCCGCGAATAGAAGTTTTCTGCTTCCATATGTGGTGTTTTGTTTACTCTTCCTATCCTTAATTTTAAAGTATAGCAATTCGACCTTCTTCCTTTTCGTAAATGGTCTAAATTCAGAAATCCTAGATACTCTTTTTTACTATTTCACCTATTTAGGTGACGGAGCTCTGGCCATTATTTTAGTCATTGGATTACTCTGGATTTCATACCGAGATGCTCTAACATTTTTAGTTATTACATTACTCATAACTGTGATTGTGAGTATTCTTAAGGATCATGTTTTCCCTGAATTAAACCGTCCAGTCGCCTTCTTTGGTGCCTCTCAATACTTACATATAGTAGCAGGATACAAACCACCCATACTAAGCACATTTCCCTCAGGCCATACTGCTACGGCATTTAGCATTGGGTTATACCTATCCATTCTTTCGAAACAAAACCTAACAAAATACATCCTATTTACTACTGCTTTTTTTGTAGGTTACTCAAGGATGTATCTCTCGGCCCATTTCCCTGCCGACGTTGTTGGAGGTGCAACATTGGGAGTCTTACTCACTTTATTGTGTCATCATTTAAGTCAATTTTCCAACGGCTCATGGGGAGATAAGCGCATTCACTACAAACCGAAATTCTTCTCCTGGGGCCCAAAATCATGATCAAGAATTTGACTCTCGAAAATAGAATTAGACTATTGATTGTCCTCGTCGGACTTTGCCTGTTTCTCCCCTTCAATGGAATGATTCACCTATTCGATTGGGATGAGATAAACTTCGCAGAGTCAGCGCGTGAAATGATTGTCACGGGAAACTACAATACTGTAAGCATTAACTACATCCCGTTTTGGGAGAAGCCTCCCCTGTTTATTTGGATGCAAGTCTTGAGCATGAAAACTTTTGGAGTCAATGAGTTTGCAGCTCGGTTTCCAAATGCACTCTGTGGCATTGCAACATTGCTTATTCTTTTTGAGATCGGACGAGAGTTAAAGGGAATCAAATTTGGACTTGTTTGGGCCGCCGCTTATGGCGCTTCACTATTGCCATTTTTATATTTCAAGTCGGGCATTATAGACCCTTGGTTTAACTTATTTATCTTTTCAGCACTCTATTTTGTCTTCCTGCACCTTAAGCACAGAGCGACAGGTCTTACAAGCATTAAGAACTTACTAATTTCAGCTTTAATACTAGGATTGGCTGTCTTAACCAAAGGGCCAGCTGCCATGCTTTTATATGGTCTTACACTCCTGATTTACCTGACCATCGAACACAAATGGAATCTCCTTAAGATCTCGCACATCACACTCTTTGCCTTGGTCTTAGTTTTATGTGGAGGAGCCTATCATATCTATCAAGTAATTATCGGCAATGGACAGTTGGTCTATGACTTTTTCAAATACCAACTTCGACTTATGAAGACCGAGGATGCAGGTCACGGGGGAAGTATTTTCTACCATCCGATAGTCCTTTTTGTTGGTGTATTTCCAGCATCCTTATTGGCAATAAGTAGTTTTACGAGAACTGAAAATGAGCACAATGATTTTCGTCGACTGATGCTTGTGTTATTCTTTGTGGTCTTAATAATCTTCTCACATAAACAAACAAAAATCGTCCACTACAGTTCGCTGTGTTATTTCCCATTAAGCTACCTAGCTGCACTTCAAGCATATCGAATATGTTTCAGCGGAGAAAGTTTAACGAAAGCAACCAAAATCATGATCCTTTCGATTGGTTGTTTCTATGCTCTTGTGCCAGGCATTTTGCAATTAATTGCAACAACGATACCGATTGAGACCTTAAAGACGTTTATAAAAGATGACTTTGCAATTGCCTGCATTGATCGATCGATAGCTTGGAATGGATCAGAATTTCTAATTGGAATTTTATTAGGCGTGATGCTTCTCTTTTCTATTCTAAGATGGACTGCATTAAAGCAAATGATTGCTATTTTTGCCAGCACAATGGTGTTTGTTTTGCTTTTAATGATTTTTGTAGTGCCTAAAATCGAGAAGTATTCACAAGCTCCAGCCATTGCTTTTATGGAACGATTCAAAGACAAACCGGTCTGGATATCACCTTTAGGCTATTATAGCTATGCTCATTTATTCTATTCAAACAAGGCCAAAAGAGCTTGTA
>JAPLDS010000067.1:12409-37324 GCA_026391295.1 Bacteroidia bacterium
TTGTGATGAAGAGGAATTTTTGCTTACAAAAAATACCGATCAACCCGTATACTTTGTAGCAAAATCAACTCAAGAAAAAGAGCTTTTAATTCAGCATCCTCAATTGGAGGTCAAGGAGAGAAAAGGCGGATTTATTCTGTTAGAGAAAATGATAAAATAATTACACATGATATTAAACAAGACAATTGCTGTTGTGATGCCAGCGTACAATGCTGCAGAAACACTCGAGATAACTCTGAATGAAGTTCCAAGAGATATTGTTGATTACATCATTCTTGTGGATGACAATAGCAAAGATGAAACATCCAAAGTAGCCGCTAACCTTAACATTCAGTACGTTATTAAACACGATGTAAATAAAGGCTATGGTGGCAATCAGAAAACTTGCTACAACAAAGCATTAGAGATCAACGCTGACATTGTGGTGATGCTCCATCCAGATTATCAATATACCCCTAAGCTCATTCATTCGATGTGTTATCTGATCGCAAATGAGGTATATCCCGTAGTTTTTGGAAGTCGTATATTAGGTGTTGGAGCGGTGAAAGGTGGAATGCCAATTTATAAATATGTTGCCAATCGCTTCCTTACGCTGTTCCAAAACATCGTTTTATGGAAAAAACTATCAGAATATCACACAGGCTACAGGGCATTTAGCACCGATGTATTGCGCAATATTAACTATCAAAGCAATTCTGATGATTTTATTTTCGACAATGAGTTTATAGCTCAGATCTTCAGTGCTGGCTATGAAATTGCCGAGATCACTTGTCCAACAAAGTATTTTGAAGAGGCTTCATCAATCAGCTTTCTAAGAAGCGTTAAATACGGTCTAGGCGTTTTAAAAGTTACGATCCAATACAGACTCCATAAATGGAGAATACTTAATTACAAGCTACTAAAAAGGTAGTTTTCGACTCCTAAAATAACATCAATAGAAAAGGGTTTCTCAATGCAGAGAAACCCTTTTCTATTAGGCTATTAAACAAGATTTAAAGCTACTTGATTGTTATCATCACTGCATTTTTGGGTATCCGATCCCCTTTTGCAAGATTAACCGCTTTAATAACTCCATCATATGGCATTTCAATCTTGGTGTGCATCTTCATCGAGTCGAGAATCAAGAGCACCTCTCCCGATTTAACTTTCTGACCTGGTTTAACAAACACATCGATTACCGAACCAGGTATAATGGAGCAGATCTCTTTCGGATTGGACGGCTGCCATTTTTTTCTGTTTTCATATTTCTTTGTCGTTAAAGTCATATAAGGGACTTGATCAACAAGAAATGGGCGATATTCTTTTTCGTTCTCTGCCATGGGATTATCTAAGATCGGTGAGTGAATCAGAATGGTGGTATTCCATGCTTACGAATTGGACGAGTATCAACCTTACTGGCAGATACTTCCAATGAATGAATTAAACGAGCACGTGTTTCCAACGGCTCAATCACTTCATCGATATACCCTTTTGAGGCAGCAACAAAAGGGTTAGCAAACTTATCTTTGTATTCCTGAATTTTCTGTTTGCGCATCTCTTCCGGATTTTCAGACTCATCAATCTCTTTTTTAAAGATGATATTAGCAGCACCTTCAGGTCCCATAACCGCTATTTCTGCTGTCGGCCAAGCAAAGACAAAATCTGCCCCTAAATGACGAGAGTTCATGGCAATATAGCCACCACCATAAGCCTTGCGGATAATAACTGTAACTCTTGGAACAGTTGCCTCACTATACGCATATAAAAGTTTGGCGCCGTGACGAATCACTCCAGCATGCTCTTGATCGACTCCAGGCAGGTAGCCCGGCATATCTTCGAGGGTAACAAGTGGAATATTAAAGGCATCGCAATAGCGAATAAATCGAGCTGCTTTATCAGAGCTGTCGCAATCAAGCACGCCGGCCAAGTACATGGGTTGATTTGCAACGAAACCAACGGTATTACCATCGATACGACCAAAGCCGATGACAATATTTCGAGCAAAATACTCCATAATCTCCAAGAAATCAGAGTTGTCTGTGACTGCTCGAATAACATCCCGAATGTCATAAGGTAGGTGTGGATCAATTGGAACGATCTCTTCAATATTTGCGGCAGCTAAAGGCTCAGCAACAGGAAATCGAAGGGCCTTTTGAGCATTATTCCAAGGGATAAAAGTGATTAACTTTTTGATCTGCTCGAAACACTCATCTTCGCTCTTTGCAAAGAAATGAGCGTTCCCGGTAATTTCGCTATGCACCATGGCTCCACCAAGCTCTTCCATGGATATCTCCTCTCCAAGCACTGACTTAATAACTCCTGGGCCAGTAATAAACATCTTAGAGATATTTTCGACAACAAAAACAAAGTCTGTCAAAGCAGGAGAATAGACTGCGCCGCCTGCACAAGGACCAAGGATAACAGATATTTGAGGAATGACGCCAGAAGCGTTTGTATTGCGATAGAAGATCTCTCCATAACCCGCCAATGAATTAACCCCTTCTTGAATCCGAGCCCCACCAGAGTCGTTAATCCCAATCAGAGGCACCCGCATCTTGAGTGCGTGATCCATAATTTTGGTAATTTTCCGTGCATGCATCAACCCAAGTGAACCACCAAATACCGTAAAGTCTTGAGCATAAATTGCGACAGGTTGGCCATACATAGTGCCTGTACCAATGATTACACCATCGCCATGCAAAACTTTTTTATCCATGTCGAAATCTCGCCCGGTATGTTCGACAAACAGATCGTATTCATGAAATGAATTTTCATCAAGGATAGCTTTGATTCGCTCTCTGGCAGTCTTTTTGCCCATGGCCACTTGCTTCTCGATAGCCTTCTCGCCACCTCCTTGCTGAGCTTCCTTTTTTCGCTTACGCAACTCTAGAATGTTTCGCTTAAATGACATACAGAAATTTTATAAGATTAATAAATGAATCGTCCTAAACACTGTAAACTTCGGGGTCGTACCAATCTTTAAAAGTACAACTATTTACTGTTTAAATAACAGAAATCAGCAATTAACGCAAGAGTAAATATTTCTATATCAAAGAATAGACTGAAGAATAATCTATTCCATTTATTTGGAAGCCCAACGGTAAAGACCGATGGCAATTCCCGCATAAATAAAGTTCGGAAGCCAAACTGCAAGTAATGGGTTAAAGCCAACTTTAACCGCAAAGATGGTAGATACCTGCATAAACATAATATAGGAGAAACTTAAAAGTAGTCCTATTCCTAATTGAACACCCAGACCACCTCTCATTCGACGAGAAGCTAAGGATACTCCAATAACAGATAAAATAAAAGTACTTATTGGACCGGCAGTACGACGATATTTTTCTTGCTCATAACGAGCAACATTGTCAACGCCTCTAAGTTTTAGATCGGCGATGTAATTATTTATTTGAAAATAGCCCATTGTCTCCTCCTTGCAATTCTGTTGTCCAAAATCAGACGGCAACATTCGCAAAGTCGTATCTTTAACTAACCCAGTAGTCACAACCTCTTGCGGTCCAGACATATCACGCAGATAATAGTTCTGAATGGTCCATTTCTTCTTATCTCTGTCCCATTTAATACTCTCAGCCATAAGCTTTTTTACCAGCTTCTTGCCATCAAACTTATCGATAGAGAATTTATATCCCACATCATACTTGTTGTTATAGCTCTGCATATACACATACATCCCAGGCTCTAATTGACGATGGATATTCTTGTCAACATTAACAAACTCATTGTCAATATATCTGTTTCTAAAATTAACACGTGCCTCGGTAGCAGACGGGATCACAAAATTTCCTAAGATCCATGACATCAGCGCAATCACTCCAGAGGCAACCATATAGGGGCGCATTAATCTTTTATAGGAAACGCCACTCGCTAAGATGGCAATGATCTCCGAGTTATAAGCCATCTTGCTGGTAAAGAAGATAACCGCAATAAAAGTAAACAAGGCACTAAAAAGATTCGCGTAATAGGGGATAAAGTTCAAGTAATAATCGAAAACTATCGCCAGAGATATCAAAGATTATTGAGATACTAATGATCAAAGCAATAGCAAGAAAGAAGGTCCCTAAGTACTTCTTAATGATATACTGGTCTATTCGTTGTATGTATCTTTTGACCATTTGTCCTTCCTTATTTTGTATACTAAATAACTTTTTTAAAGTCGATGAGCTAATTGCTTAACCATTACTTCTTTCCACTCTTTGAAAGTTCCAGCTAGGATTTGCTTCCGAGCTTCCCCAACGAGCCAAAGATAAAACGCTAAATTATGAATACTGCCAATCTGTGCCGCAAGCATCTCTTTGGCATTAAAAAGATGTCTTAAATAAGCCTTTGAATAGTGATGATCAACATAAGATGTGCCATCTGGATCGATTGGGGATAAATCATCTCTCCATTTATTGTTCTTAATATTTATAATCCCCTTTTGGGTAAATAGCATTCCATTGCGACCATTGCGGGTAGGCATCACACAATCGAACATGTCGATGCCACGATCGATAGCTTGGAGAATATTCACCGGTGTACCGACACCCATAAGATATCGTGGTTTATCTTCAGGCAAAACCTCGTTCACCACTTCTATCATCTCGTACATGTCTGCCTCTTTCTCACCGACCGATAACCCTCCGATCGCATAGCCATCCGAATTGAAGGTTGCCACATGTTCCGCTGCAATCTTGCGCAGTTCAGGATAAACACAACCTTGTACAATCGGGAAAAAAGATTGACTGTAGCCATACTTAGGTTCTGTTTCATTAAAACGTGTGATGCAACGCTCCAGCCAACGCTGTGTCAGCTCCAATGATTTCTTGGCATAGGAATAGTCGGCATCTCCAGGTGTACATTCATCAAATGCCATGATAATATCAGCACCGATAGAACGTTGTGTATCTATGACATTCTCGGGGGTAAAAAGGTGCCTTGAACCATCGATATGCGACTGGAATTTAGCACCATCTTCAGTAAGTTTTCGGATATCGCCAAGGGAAAAAACCTGAAAGCCGCCACTATCTGTCAAGATTGGCTTATCCCACCCTATAAAACGATGAAGCCCTCCAGCTTTTTCAATAATATCAACCCCTGGACGAAGGTAAAGATGATAGGTATTACCAAGGATAATCTGGGCTTTAATATCCTCTTCAAGGTCTTTTGAAAGCACTCCTTTTACGGAGCCAATGGTGCCAACAGGCATAAATATTGGAGTTTCTATAGAACCATGATCTGTTTCTATGCTCCCTGCCCGTGCTTTTGATAGAGGCGTATTACTTTGAAGTGTAAATTTCATTTTAATAATTTCGCGTCACAAAGATAGTTATTAAAGAAGAATAAGTAGAAATGTGAAAAAAATCAGGAAAACGATAAATGTTAGGCCACCAATTTGTAATTTTGAGAACTTTCGTTGAATAAGATTATGATTGAAATAAACGGCCTTACATTTGAGACGGCAGAACTAGTTTTCTTGCTGAGTTTTGGATTAACTTTTTTAATACAGTTATTCTATCAGCTTCTATCGGCTATTAATACGCTGAAAAAAAGAAGGAAGAAAAACCAAGAAAACTTCCCTTCGATCTCCATTATCATCCCTTCGCGTAATTACGAAGAACACCTTAAAGAGCTAATTCCGACGCTGCTAAGCCAAGATTATCCAGACTTTGAGGTGGTTGTAGTTGATGATTGCTCTGCTGATGGGACTGAATGGTACCTATCCGAACTTAAGCTTCAATCCAACAAACTCAAGACTAGCCGAATAATTCAAGAAACTGATTTTCCAAATGCTTTAGTGATTACTATCGGCGTTAGGGCAGCCACAAAAGAGTGGATGATCTTCCTAAACCCTTTATGCCGAGTAAGCGGAAAAGATTGGCTAAAATCGTTTGCTGCTGGCATGAATCCCAATACAGAAGCTGTATTTGGATTTATCAAGCATGCCAATACAGAAGGCTCGATGCAGAAATTCTTTAAGTATGAGACGTTTGATTCCTATATGCTTTATGGCTCAGCCAGATTATTAGGATTACCGATGCCGATAAGTGATTTAAACATAGCCTATAAACGTGAGCATTTCCTAAATCTACGAGGATTTGCAGCTGTATTAGACGCTCGATTCAGTGAAAATGAATTGTTCATCAACAAGATTTCAAATCGAAAAAATTCTACGTTCCTTATGGATCAGGGATCTGCCATTGAATATTTGGGTGAGACCGATTGGGACGACGAGCTAAATTTCAAGCAGAAACAACTACTTCTAAAACGGAAGTTCACAATTGGGCAGCGACTTTTCTTATGGATTAACACCTATAGTCGTGCAATTTTTGATGCCTCCATGCTAGCGCTCCTAATTCTTTCACCATGGAGATGGTGGATAGCTGGTGTTTGGTTTTTCAAAAATCTCATGGAACTGATCTGGGGAATCTTAGGAATGAAGCGTTTAGGCGAGAAAAAACTTTTCCCTGGTCTTCTAGCGTTAAGATCAACCGTTTTAATATTCAATATTGTGCTATCACTAAACTACCTACTCACGCGCAGAAAACGCAAGTGGTAAGGTCATCGGAGCATGCAAAGGATCCTACATTATTTTCCACTACTCACTCCAGAACAAATCAATAATTTGGAGATGCTTTCGCCACTCTACCACGAATGGAATGAAAAAATCAATGTTATTTCACGAAAGGACATTGATTCGATCTACGAAAAGCACGTCCTTCATGCGTTAGCAATTGCAAAGATGATTTCGTTTAGGCCAGGGACAAAAATCCTTGACGTAGGCACTGGCGGTGGTTTCCCGGGGATCCCATTGGCAATTTTATTTCCGGAGACTCAATTTACCCTTATTGATTCAATAGGGAAAAAAATAGCTGTTGTACAAGCGATCAGCGAGAGCTTAAACTTGAAAAATGTAACGGCAATACATACTAGAGTGCAGGATGTTAAGGAAGAATATGATTTTGTAGTCTCAAGGGCAGTAACCGCATTTCCTGATTTCGTGGCTATGGTCAGAAAGAATATTGCACGGCAGCCGCTTAATTCTCGTCCGAATGGGATCATCTATCTTAAAGGTGGTGATTTTCAAGAAGAAATACAAAAATTTAAAACATCTATTGAGGTCACAGAGATCTCTAATTTCTTTAATGAGCCCTTTTTTGAAACCAAAAAAGTGATCTATCTCCCAATAAATAGATAAGAGAAAGAAATAATTTAAGTCTAAACTGAATTTTGCTTTGCGGGAAAAGAAAAAAGTCTTAACTTTGCAGTCCAATTTAGACAAGAAGTAATCTTAATTAATAAAATATTTTTGCGAAATGAAAAGAACATTTCATCCATCGAACAGAAAAAGGAGAAACAAACATGGTTTCCGCGAAAGAATGTCTACCGCTAATGGCCGTAAGGTTTTAAAAGCGCGTCGTGCAAAAGGTCGCAAGAAGCTAAGTGTATCTGACGAAGCTCGCCACAAGAGATAGGAAGATTGTTGTTTTCGCAATTTCACATAAAAGGTAAAGGACGATGTTCTTTACCTTTTGTGTTTATATAAACTAGAAAAACGGTTGATTTGCGCATTTCGAAAGAGATTAGCATAATGTGCGAATATTTATTGAGCCTCGCAGATAGCGATCATAACGAAATAGAGCCTTACTTCATTATTGGAATATTCTGTTTAATTTTGTTGTCATTCGTTCTACTTTAAAAAATCAGTATGCGTTTAAAAGAGTTGTTCACTAACAGAATCTTCCTCAAAAATATCGGACTTGCAGTTGCACTTGCCATTGTATTGATATGGATAACGATGCTGATGCTTTCCTTCTATACCAACAAAGGTGAGAGTTTTCCAACTCCTGATCTAAAAAATCTTTCCGTAAAACAGTTAGAGGACAAGGCAAGTAGAAATAATTTCCGTTTTATCATCCAAGATTCAATCTTTAAAAAGAATACCACCCCAGGTACAGTAGTTGCTCAAAATCCTGCTGCAGGGCATAAGATTAAGCCGAATAGACTAATCGCCATAACCATTGCCTCCTTTGCTCCTGAGCAAGTTGAAGTTCCGAAACTAACGGATGTCTCCATGCGTCAAGCCAAAGAATTACTCGAATCAAAAGGGTTTGCCCTTGGAAACATATTACTTAGATCTTCTGAATTTGATGATCTGGTGTTAGAACAAAAATACAATGGACAACAACTAGTTGCCGGCTCAAAACTGGCAAATGGATCAAGCATCGATCTTGTTGTTGGTCGAAAAATGGGTGGCGGTGAATCGACCGTTCCAGATGTAGTATCGCTTACACTAAACTTAGCAGAATCAATTTTAAAAAGCAGCTCCCTTTCGGTTGGATCCGCAATCTACGATCCAACTGTTGTAACGCAGGCTGACACCTTAAATGCTATTATTTGGAAACAATTGCCGCAACATGACTCTTTAACACGTGTTATGCCAGGTACATCAGTCGATTTATGGCTTAAACCAAGGCCCACCACAACTGATTCAACCGCTATAAAAATACCCGTTCATTAATGATCGAAGACAAGTACAATGATGATGCAGATGAACTAGATGATTCTGGAGAAGAGATAACGCAGTTTGAACACTACCGTTTTACCGCGGATCCAGGACAAGGGCTTTTAAGGATTGACAAGTTTCTTGCCAATCGAATGCTCGGAACTTCTCGAAATAGAATTCAGGCAGCCGCAGATGGAGGAAGCATCTTTGTCAATGACAACGTTGTAAAATCCAACTACCGAATAAAACCAGGAGATGAAATAACAGTAATGCTCGACTATCCAAGACGAGAATTACGCATTATCCCCGAGGATATTCCCTTGGATGTGGTCTATGAAGACGACCAACTTATGGTTATTAATAAGCCTGTTGGACTGGTGGTTCATCCTGGACATGGAAACTACAGCGGGACTCTTGTCAATGCCTTAGTTTACAAATATCAGAATCTTGAATTATATGGTGGCAATGATCCACGACCAGGACTTGTGCACCGAATTGATAAAAACACCTCTGGATTATTAGTCATTGCAAAAACTGAACTCGCTAAAATAAATCTGGCGCTTCAATTTTTCAATAAAACAACAAAGCGCAGGTATGTTGCCTTGGTATGGGGCAATCTAGCCCAAGACGAAGGGACTATCGTTGGAAATATTGGCCGAAGTGCAAAAAACAGACAGGTCTTTACCGTATTTCCAGAAGGCGAAAGTGGCAAGCCTGCAGTAACCCATTACCGAGTATTAGAAAGACTTGGGTATGTCAACCTCGTTGAATGTATCCTTGAAACAGGCCGAACCCATCAGATTAGAGTGCATATGAAATATATTGGCCACCCGCTGTTTAATGACGATGTTTACGGTGGAGACCAAATATTAAAAGGGACCACCTTTACAAAATACAGGCAGTTTGTCGAAAATTGCTTTAAACTGATCCCAGGTCAGGCACTGCACGCTAAAATTCTTGGCTTTGAGCATCCAGTTACAAAAAACGAAATTATCTTTGATTCTGAATTGCCTCCGAAACTGGAGGAACTCGTCAATAAATGGCGCACCTATATATCAAATAGAGAGTTAGACTAATAGACTTAACCATGAGCACAAAAACTATCGCAGTAGTAGCAGGAGGCGACTCCTCAGAATATATAGTATCGGTAAAAAGTGGAGCAAACGTATTAAAAGCCATCGACAGATCGCTCTTCACACCTTGGCTAGTTCGGATAAAAGGGACAGAATGGATCGTCCTTGATGGAGACGATCAGATTGCTACAATTGACAAAGCAGACTTCTCATTTACGCTGAACGGGAAAAAACATCAATTCGAATATGCCTATATCATCATCCATGGAACGCCTGGCGAAGATGGTATATTGCAAGGTTATTTCGAAATGCTCAAGATCCCCTATTCATCCTGTGATGTTCAAGCAGCAGCTCTAACCTTCAATAAATTCTTCTGCAATAACTACCTCAGAAGCTTTGATATACCAATGGCACAGTCGGTTAGACTAATTGCCGGAGAACAATATAGTGCAGCACAAATTGTCAAGACTTTAGGTCTTCCATTGTTTGTTAAACCCAGCGCAGGAGGCTCAAGTTTTGGAATTTCAAAAGTAAAAAAGGGAGATGAATTGGTAGAAGCGGTCAACAAGGCACTGGAAGAGAGTCCAGAAGTTATCATCGAGCAGTTCATCGAAGGACAAGAATTTACGTGCGGAGTGGTTAAAGTGGGCGAACGCAAATTAGTCTTTCCGGTTACTGAAGTTATTCCTAAGAACGAATTCTTCGATTACGAAGCAAAGTACAAGCCAGGTATGGCTGAAGAGATTACTCCTGCTCGGATATCAGAGGAACTAACACTGAAAATACAATCACGCACGGCTCAAATCTACGACCTTTGTCATTGCCGTGGCATCGTACGTGTTGACTATATCTTGAAAGATGGCACCTTTTACTTCCTAGAGGTAAACACGGTCCCGGGAATGACAGCCACCAGCTTTATACCTCAACAGATTGCAGCCATGGGGTTAAGTCTTACTGACTTGCTCTCTGAGATCATCAACGATGGAATCTAACACCCTGAAATAAAACAAATTAGATTACCCCTAAAAGTTATAATCAATTTGTGCATAACACAGTTGATAAGATGTTGATAAATTAATTCAGCTCGCCAATTAATTGAATCAGGACGAAATGCTCCCCAAATAATCGAAGTCAGCGACCTTCTTGCGCAACCTGACTTCTATTTATAAATGGAAATAATGTATTTTCCGTCATCAAAAATGGGGTGTTATCAACGGCTAATACACAACATCCAAACCAAACTAAAGACTTAAAATACAAGATATTATATATCATTTCGCATAATCTCTATCCATGCCTACGGAATCAAACAACTACAAAAATCGGCCGAAGCCAAAAATGACCGTTGAACAGCTTAATGCTCAATATGGGAAGATTCCGCCTCAGGCACCTGAAGTTGAAGAGGCCGTTCTAGGAGCATTGATGCTTGAAAAGGATGCGTTTACTGGCATTGCCGCTATCTTAAAAGTTGAAAGCTTCTACAAGGAAGAACACCAGAAAATATTTAAGGTTATCCAGCATTTAGTGGCCAATGAAAAGCCTATCGATTTGCTGATGGTCACCCAAGAGTTAAAGAATAGACAAGAACTTGACGAAGTTGGAGGACCGATCTATATCACCCAACTTACCAGTAGAGT
Source organism: Bacteroidia bacterium (assembly GCA_026391295.1). Lineage (GTDB taxonomy): Bacteria > Bacteroidota > Bacteroidia > Bacteroidales > Prolixibacteraceae > JAAFHB01. The sequence continues at coordinate 23,602 of JAPLDS010000067.1, forward strand.
AGCTTCAGCTGCGCATCTTGAGTTTCATGCTCGAATCATTGCTCAGAAATTTATCCAGCGCGAGTTAATTCGCATCTCCTCCGAGATTCAGGTTAAGTCTTTTGACGACTCTATGGATCTTGACGATTTAATTGATTACGCCGAGGCCTCGCTGTTTAAGGTGACAGAAGGGAATATCTCAAAAGAATCACAGCCTATTAAACCGCTGCTTCGCGAGGCTATTGAGCGCATAGAAGAGAATGCAAAGAAACCAGATGGTCTTTCTGGTATTGCTTCTGGATTTAACAAGCTCGACAAGATCACTTCGGGATGGCAAAATACCGATTTAATGATCGTTGCTGCACGTCCTGCGATGGGAAAGACGGCATTCGTGCTATCGATGGCTCGCAATATGGCCGTCTTAAAACAAGTACCAGTTGCCGTTTTCTCACTCGAGATGTCGTCGATGCAACTTGTGCTAAGGTTGATAGCGGCCGAGACAGAGCTAGGATCTGAGAAAATCAAAAGTGGCAAGTTAGAAGAATGGGAATGGGAGCTATTTAATCGACGGATAAAAAATCTAGAGAACGCTCCTCTTTACATCGACGACACTCCAGCACTCTCTATCTTCGAGTTTAGAGCAAAATGCCGAAGATTAAAAATGCAGCACGATATTGGAATCATTATTGTCGATTACTTGCAGCTTATGACAGCGGGCAACGATGTCAAAGGCAATAGAGAGCAAGAAGTGAGTACGATTTCACGAAATTTAAAAGCAATTGCCAAGGAGATTAATGTTCCAATAATTGCCCTTTCTCAGCTAAATCGTTCAGTTGAATCGCGCGATGGTAAGAGACCTCAACTTTCAGATCTTCGAGAGTCTGGGGCTATCGAGCAGGATGCCGACATGGTTATGTTTATTCACCGCCCTGAATATTATGGCATCACGCAAGATGCAGATGGCAATTCGTTATTGGGAGTAGCCGAGATAATTATCGCGAAACATAGAAATGGATCGGTGGGAGATGTACAGCTTGCCTTTAAAGCCTCGCTAGCTAAATTCTCAAATCTTGAGGAAGTCTCCATGGGAACAATGCCAGAAGATTTCAGCGAAGGAAAGAAAGAGTCTATCTATCGTTCAAAGATGAATTACGAACCTAGCAGTGGTGGTTTGCACGACTTCCCTTCTTCCGGATTTGGAGCACCAGGGGATAATCTAACTGAAGGCCAACCTTTTTAGTGGTTCGCTACTCCTTAAAATAAATTCGCTTTACACGCTGGCCAATTGAGGTCAGGATTTCGTATGAGATGGTGCCAAGCGTTGCAGCAACTTCAGTTACAGGAAGCTCCTCACCAAAGATAATTGCGCGATCACCCTCTTGAGCCTTAACACCCGTAATATCAACCATGCACATATCCATACAGACGGTCCCAATTATAGGGACTTTCACTCCGCTTATCACAACCTTCCCTACCCCATTACTAAGTCGCCTATTTAAACCATCGGCATAACCAATTGGAAGGACAGCAATAGTCATTAGCTGATCGGAGATCCCTCTGCGACCATAACCTACCGTCTCACCAGCTGCGACCGTTCGAATCTGTGATATAGTGGTCTTTAAGGTTGCCACATTATGTAAAACGTCCTGCAGATTAGCACTAGCACCATACAATCCGATACCCAGTCGAACCATGTCTAATTCAAGATCAGGGAAACGCTCAATGCCAGAGGAGTTAGAAATATGTCTAAGAATTTTATAGGCGAATAAATTGGTGACAATATCGCAATAGCGAAGGAATTGAGAGAACTGAGCTCGTGTAAATAGATCATTTGAAGAATCATCACTTACCGCGAGATGCGAAAATACGGATCTGATATACATCGTATTTCGAGCAAGGATATAGTGAGCAACTTTTTCTACTTCTGCTGCATTATCAAAGCCTAAGCGTTTCATGCCAGTATCCATCTTCAGATGAATCGGAAAATTATTGACCGCATTTCGACTTAAAGCAGCATCAAATTTCTCGAGTAGTTCAAAGCGATAAATATTGGGCTCCAGCCGATTCTCAATCATCGCATCAAAGCTATGCTCCTCTGGATTCATCACTACAATTGGAACATCAATGCCATTATTCCGTAGTTCGATACCTTCATCGGCAATTGCAACAGCCAAAAAATCGATTTTTTGATATTGCAAAACTTTAGCCACTTCAATCGAACCAGTACCATATGAAAAGGCCTTCACCATGGCCATTATTTTTGTTCCTGAAGTCAGCTTGGAGCGGTAATAGTTTAGATTGTAAACCATTGCATCAAGATCTATCTCCATAACCGTCTGATGTGCTTTCTCTTGAAGCAGCGATGAGATCCGATCAAAACGATACGATCGAGCTCCCTTTAGTAATATTACTTCGTGATTAAAATCACCTTCTTGAAAATGAAGTATAAATTCATCCGCAGATGAATAGAAGACCTTTTCGGGAACATTAAAGATGTTACTGTACTGACTAATCTCTGGACCGATACCGATCATGCGATGAATCTTACGCATTTCGATATAATCGGCTATTTCGCGATAAAGCGACGATGAATTTTCTCCAGACTGAAGAATATCTGAGATTATTACAGTACATTTTTTGTTTTTGCTATCCGACTGCTGAAAAATAAAGTCAAGCGCATTGACCAAAGATGCTGTATCTGAATTGTAAGAATCGTTAATGATCATGCAGCCATTGATCCCCTTCTTCAACTCAAGACGCATTGCAATAGGGGTAATTTTCCGAAAACGATCGGCAAGTAAATTCGTTGACCGTCCAATAGCTAAGGCATAGGCCCAGCAATGAATTGCATTTTCGATACTTGCATCATCAAAAAATGGTATCTCAATACGAACTTCTTCAGACTCAAAGATTCCGATTATCTCTGTGAATTCTTCATTTTTCTGTTTTGAAATGATCTGTAAATTAGCACTCGGGTCTGATTCAGACCATCTAAAAAACCTGGGGCTATTTCTAAATTCTGCCGTTTTCAAGGAATCTTCAAGCAACTCAATATCGCAGCAATAAACGATCAAAGTGCTATTTCTAAATAGCTTAATCTTCTCTTGAACCAACTCTTTAACAGAACTAAAATTTTCAAGATGGGCCTTTCCTAGGTGAGTAAAAATGCCGTGATTAGGGCGAATAATAGCTTCTAATCGCTCCATCTCTCCTGGGAGACTAATGCCAGCTTCAAAAATGGCCAAATCAAACCGGTCGTCCATAAGCCAGACTGAAAGCGGATTTCCGATCTGAGAATTATAGCTTCTCGGACTGCGGACTATTTTATTCTCCGGGCTGAGTATCTCACTCAACCACTCTTTTACGATCGTCTTCCCATTGCTGCCTGTGATACCAACGACTGGATAATCGAAACGAGCCCGATGAAAAGCAGCTAGTTTCTGCAGTGCCACTAATGCATCCCCAACGACAATAAATTGAATATGTTGATCTGATTGTAAATTCTCTGGAAGTTCTTCCACCACGAACATCGTGACTTCACGGCCAACGGCGTCTTGAATAAAACGATGCCCATTATTCCGATCACTCTTCAAGGCAAAGAATAGGGTCTCTTTTCCCGCAAGAATTGTGCGGCTATCGAATGATAAAAACCGAATGACATTAGTAGGCACGTCTTTAGCGCCAACCATTCGGCCTCCAACGACTTCAAAAATATCTTTTAATGTATATGGGAACATACCTATAAACGAATAAGACTGAACAAACTACCGACTAAAAGAGACGTTCTAAGCAAAAGTGCTCTATTCATTTGTAGTGCAATCATTGAACAAAAATAGCGAAATTTAATCAACTGGATTTTTTGTATTTTTACTTTCGAAAAAATAACAGCTATGGAGATCAAAACACTGTTAAAACTTATCAAGGATGACATCTCGCATCTCGATGGCATTACACATGACTTCAACCTCAGTCTGAGGCCAAAGAAAGAGGAAGTTGAGTTGGCTTTGGTGAGGGCTAATGCCTTAACAAAACAGCTGGAATTATTACAAAAAGCTTTAGCCGAGCCTCTGCTCGAAGCTGCACCCGAAACTAAGGTTGAAGCAGATACTATCCCAGAGCCAGAATTAGAAATTGCAGTAATCGCTCCTGCTACACCTCCGGATGAGATAAAACTAAATATCCAGTCAGAGACTAAAGAATTAGCTTCGCAAACAACGACAACTGTTATCCTGGATCCTGATATAGCTCCATTAATAGTTGAAGAGTTGCTAGAGCAAGAAAAAACAGACCTCGGTTATACGCTGATGCCACTCGCTAAAATAGGTGGTTCGATAGGGATTAACGACCGTTTTTTATTTATTCGCGAATTATTCGCAAATGACAGTAACGCCTTCGATCAAGCCATTGAGGACCTTGATCTATGCCATACTATTGAGCAGGCCGTAAGCTATCTAAAAAAGAATTTTAAATGGACTAAAAACGAGGCGAGTCAGAAATTTCTGATCCTTGTCAAACGTCGCTTTTCAAACTAACGATGGGAAAACTATATATTGTACCAACACCGATAGGGAATCTAGAAGATATGACGCTTCGTGCGATTCGCATGCTTAAAGAAGTGGACCTAATCCTCGCAGAAGATACGCGCACCTCTTCGGTGTTATTAAAGCATTATCAGATTGAGACACGACTTTCCTCGCATCATAAATTCAATGAACACAAGACGGTTACTCATCTTGCAGAACGGATTCTTGCGGGAGAAAATATTGCATTGATCTCAGATGCAGGGACACCTTCGATCTCTGATCCGGGCTTTTTGTTAACCAGAACCTGCCTCGACATGGGTGTTGAAGTTGAGTGTCTCCCAGGCGCTACGGCATTTGTCCCTGCTTTAGTAAACTCAGGTTTTCCGAGTGATCGCTTCTGCTTTGAAGGATTTCTGCCTCAGAAGAAAGGACGTCAAAAGAAACTAAAAGAGCTTGTTGACGAAACGCGCACCATGATCTTTTACGAATCTCCATATCGCTTAGTAAAAGCGCTTGAACAATTCAGTGAATATTTCGGTTCAGACCGAAAAGTATCGGTCTCCAGGGAGTTATCGAAGCTCTTTGAAGAGAATTACAAAGGCACGACAGCTGAAGTTTTAGCCCATTTCAAATCGAAAACTGTCAAAGGGGAGATAGTTATTGTGCTGGAAGGTAAACCAAGTCTTAAATCTAGTGAGCGGGACGAGGATGATGAGTAGTTTCTAATGTGCTTTTCTATGTGATCTATGTGCCTATGTGGTAAAAAAAAGAAACACAATAGAGCACAATAGAAAAAGACACAGTAGACACAATAGATTCTAATGTGCTTTCTAGTGTGATCTATGTGCCTAGTTTGGTGAAAAAAGAAACACAATAGAGCACAATAGAAAAAGACATAGTAGACACAATAGATTCTAATGTGCTTTTGTATGTGATCTATGTGCAGACACAATAGATTCTAATGTGCCTTTCTATGTGATCTATGTGCCTAGTGTGGTGAAAAAAGAAACACAATAGAGCACAATAGAAAAAGACACAGTAGACACAATAGATTATAATGTGCTTTCTAATGTGGCCTATGTGCCTATGTGGTAAAAAAAAAAGAAAAAAAAACACAATAGGGCACAATAGAAAAAGACACAGTAGACACAATAGATTATAATGTGCTTTCTAATGTGATCTATGTGCCTATGTGGTAAAAAAAAAGAAAATAAACACAGTAGGGCACAATAGTGAAAGCACAATAGACACAGTAGTTAAAATACAGTGGACACAATAGGTTTAAAGATTTGCAATTTCTGGATGAGCTCGAAAAAATACACCCACCTATTTTTTGATTTAGACAATACGCTTTGGGATTTCACCTCCAATTCGTACCAGGCGCTGTTCGCGACATTGAGTCAGTTGAATTTATTAAATAAGATAGGTTCGTACGACCTATTTTTCAAGATATACAGCGAAGAGAATGACCGGTTATGGGAGCTATATCGTAATCGAAAACGGACAAAACAAGAGTTACGCATCCAGCGATTTGAAGCCGCTTTTGCCCGCATTGGAATTGACCCCAGGGTTGACGGAGCATTACTCAATGAGACCTATTTTACCGAGATGCTTAATCAGAACAAACTGATCGACGGAGCCCAGCAATTACTTGATCATTTGCACGGAAAATATGAGTTAGCTATTATAACAAATGGATTTACGGAAGTGCAGTCTGACAAATTAAAAAAATCTAATATCACAAGATACTTCCGAAAAGTATTTATCTCAGAAGAGATTGGGGCATCAAAACCAGGACGTAAGATATTTGAGCATGCCGTAAAGTCTATGAATGCGCCCAAAAAGAGCACCTTGATGATTGGCGACAACTGGGATACCGACATCCTTGGAGCCAGCAAGTTTGGCATCGACCAAGTTTATTTCAATCCCCAACTTGAATTACACTTTAAAACCCTCATTAGTGGATCTAATTCAAGTGAAATTGACAAAAAAAACCTCCAAAAAACAATCACTCCCCCTTTTTTACCACCCAAACAAATTACATCAATTAAGACAACAACCGCGTATATTAGCCATTTAGATCAATTATTAATAGAATTATAGAATTATTTTTATTGATTCTATTAATTAACAATCCGAAAACAAAAAATCACGTAAGGCATTGGACAAAAAAGACTTAAGAAGGATAGTTTGAGCCAAATTTCATTAAATTAATGTAATCCTTGCATTAATAATTTTTTATTCCCCTTTTTGAGTATTGTGTAATTTAATCCTTTTAATATATTTGTATTTCGTAACAATATTTAACACTTCTGTGTTCCTATTGTAATATTTTTTACAGGAAGCAAGAGAAGTGCTAATTTAGTTTGTATTAATTGGTGGATTTACAGGTAACATAAAGATGTTAACTATAGCAACAAATTAATATTTACTTAAAAGTAGATTACATTGAGGCTTAATGTTTACTTATTGTATGGTTCAGATGCAATAAGTATTTAAGCGTTAAGATTCAATTTGGTTTGCGGGTTATTTAAGGTTTACAGGTAGCATAAAGGTGCTACGTTGGGTGCAATAGAGAATATTTCAATATTAAAGTGCCCATTAAAACATGTATTTATTTTTTTAAGCATACACTTATACGATATAAGCATCTTATAAGTGGTAATGTTTTTTTTGTAATTGATAATTGTTAAACATTAAATTTTAGTCTATGAAGAAAATTTCGCTATTGCTTGCATTCCTAGGGTTCATAGGATTACAAGTGGTTTTTGCACAGACCAGAGACCTCTCAGGTGTTGTGACTTCAGGCGAAGATGGCAGTTCTATTCCAGGAGCAGCCGTTGTCGTTAAAGGAACAACCATTGGAACTGTTACCAATATTGATGGGCAGTTTAGCTTGAAAGTCCCACAAAATGCAAAAGCAATAACCATATCCTTCGTTGGGATGGCTACTGCAGATGTGCAAATAACCGGATCGAATAACTACACTGTAAAGCTGCAAGCTGAAAGTTTTGCTGTTGATCAGGTAATTGTTACCGCTTTAGGTATTAAAAGAAAACCTAAAGAGATGGGAGTTGCTACTGCTAAGGTAGAGAACGCAGACTTAACACAAGCTGGAGCATCCAATGTGATGAATGGTTTATCTGGAAAAGTTTCAGGTCTGCAGATTAACACAATCAACAATGGTGTTAACCCTGACACAAAACTTACTCTTCGTGGTAACCGTCACTTCTTGGCCAGCAACCAGGCATTAATTGTCTTGGATGGGGTTCCTGTAAGTGCAACTTACCTTAACTCTGTTAACCCAAATGACATTGAAAATGTAAACATCTTAAAAGGAGCATCAGCAGCCGCACTTTATGGTAACGATGCATCAAATGGTGTTGTAATTGTAACAACCAAGAAAGGTGAAAAAGGTAAACTAACTGTTAAGATCAGTAATGTTACCAATTTCGAACAAATCTCTTATTTACCAGAATTACAAACACGTTTTGGTGGTGGTTCAGGTGAAACGCTAACCAACTCTGATCCTAACTATACGATGTGGATCGGTCCAGATCGCAATACAGATCCTTATACTTCATATGAGAACCAAACTTTCGGTCCAGAATTTAATGGCCAAATGGTGATCTTAGGTGGTAAACTTGTAGATGGTTCTTACCAAATGGTTCCTTACAGCAATGTAAAAAACCAAAAGAAGAACTTCTTCAATACTGGTATCTCAATGCAGAACGACATCTCAATCAGCAGTTCTGATGAGACCAGTCACTTCTACTTATCTGCTCAAGATGTAAGAACAACAGGTACAATCCCTGGCGATAAAAACCAACGAACTGGAGCTCGTTTATCTGCTGGCAGAACGTATGGCAAATTTAGCGCTGACTACACTATTAGCTTTACGCAAACCGCTACGGACGTATCGGGTGGTGATATGAATCAAGGCAGAGGGGTATACTGGAATGTATTAAACACTCCACCTCAGGTGCCACTTACCTCTTATAAAGACATTGAAAACAATCCATTTGCAACTTTAGATGGTTATTTCAATGCTTATTATCCTAACCCATACTGGCAAATTAAACATGCACGTAACAAACAAATGCGTGATGACGTTCTAGGATCAGTAAATTTATCGTTTAAACCAGTAAAATGGCTTGATCTTTCTAACCGTTCAGGATTAGTATTCAATACGATCAATAACCATAATCATAAAGACGAAGCGATTTACAATAGTTATTCTCATGGTGACCCATGGAGCCAAGGCCACATGGGCCAATTATCACCTTATTCAGGATACTCAAGTGACCAGATGCGCCAAACAATGATTCTTACCAATGACTTCCTAGCAACGGTAGATCAAAAATTTGGAGACTTTACCTTTAAAGGTATTCTTGGAAATTCGATCTACATGCAGAGATATGAGTATTCTTATGATATGGCCGGTGCATTGGTTATTCCAAATGTTTACAACATTAGCAATCGTGTGGGTGAGCCAATCGTATCGCAGGCAAGTCAACAACGTAGTTCAATTGGGGTCTTTGGTGATGTCACGCTAGGATATAAAGACTTTGCATTCTTGCATGTGACTGGTCGTAACGACTTAGATTCTCGTTTGACTGCAGCCAATCGCTCGTTCTTCTATCCATCAGCGGATGGTAGTTTAATTGTTTCAGAGATGCTACCATCAATCATTAACAATCCAGTTCTTTCTTTCTTAAAAGTTAGAGGAGGCTGGTCGAAAACTGGACAAATTGCGATGACTGACTGGTATGGTACTTTACCATCTTATCCTGCTGCTTATGGTTTCCCATATGGTAGCAATTCAGGATTTGCATTAAGCACCACCTTAAGTAACTCAAAATTAAAACCAGAGTTAACCACTGAGCTTGAATTTGGAGCTGAGATGAGCTTCTTACACAATAGGATTCATCTTGAAACCAACGTCTATCAAACAAACACCAAGAACCAGACTATTCCTGCAAGTATTTCAGGATCAACTGGATTCTACAGTGCTTTGATTAACGCTGGAGAGCTTCAAAATAAAGGTTTAGAGATCGACATGAAGTTTACACCAATTTTAAAAATTGGAGATGTGAAATGGAATGGAGGATTTAACTATTCTTATACTGAGTCAAAGGTTTTATCTATCCTACCAGGACTTGATGAGATCCCAATTGCGGAATCTTCTTATATTACTGTTGGACAGCAATTCCCAGCTATCAAAGTAACAGATGTGTTAAGAGATCCTAAAGGGAACATCATTGTTAATAAGTTAACTGGTTTACCATCTAAGAACACACAACTTGTTCAATATGGCCATGGTAATCCAAACCATATCTTGGGTATCAATACAGATATTAACTACAAAGGATTCCGTCTGGCAGCTGTAGCTGAATACCGTGGTGGCAACGTGATCAACAATCATATTGGTGAAGCACTTGACTTTACGGGAGTTTCACAAAACTCAGCGTTGAATGGTCGTCAATCGTTTGTTATTCCAGGATCGGTTATTGAAACCTCTCCAGGTGTCTATACCCCAAATACCACTTCTGTAATTGCAGATGCTGGTCGTAACTTCTGGGTACTATCTGACTACCATACAACAGGAAAAGCTTATGTAACTAGTGCCGCTTTCTGGAAACTTCGTGAAGTTGCTTTAAGTTATGATGTGCCAGTAAAGAAAGTGTTTGGTGGCAATGCAATCAAGAGCGCATCTGTTAGTCTTGTAGGCCGGAACTTACTTATGTTACGTCCTAAATCAAATGTTTGGACAGATCCTGAGTTTAACAACTCTGGTGTAACAACCAATGCGGTTGGTTACACAACTGAAGACCAGACACCTCCTACCAGACTTTATGGTTTTAGTGTAAAACTTACTTTCTAAAAAATTAAAATTCAAATACGATGAATAAGATAATATTTACGCTGTTAATTTCATTCGCACTTTTAGGAAGTTCTTGCTCAAAGTTTCTCTCTGTAAATGAGGTAAACCCAAATAGCGCTTCTCAAGTGCCTGCTAAACTGTTGCTGCCGGCTGTATTAAACAATATTGCCCTCAGCATGAACAATCCACGAAACTTTGATTTCGTATATCTATGGCATGGTCTCTGGTCTATCAGTACTGGTTATACTGCTCCTTCAAGCTTAGTTCAATATCGTCTATTGAATAGCTCTTATCAAGGAATGTTCTCTGCTAGCTATACCTGGGGTCAGAATTTAGTTGAAATTGAAAAAGCAACTACCGATCCCAAAGACGCAGGATACGTTGCAATTGCAATGATCATGAAAGCATATCTACTTGCAAATGTTGTAGACATGTGGGGAAATGCTCCATATTCAGAAGCGTTCAAAGCGAATGAAGGGCTATTAAAACCAAAATACGACGATCAGAAGGGTATTTATGAAGATTTGGTTCTGAAACTAGATGCTGCAATTAAAATGATTAAGGCATTACCAGCGACAGCAACTGAGATTCCTGCATCGAGTGACATCATGTTTCATGGTGACATGACCAAATGGGCAAAATTTGCAAACACTCTTAAGTTGCGTATGTTAGTTCACCAATCAGGCATGGCTGGTCGTGATGCATACATCAAAACTGCTATTGCCACAACTGCATCTACTGGTTATCTTGGTGCTGGTGAAGGAGCATTGGTAAACCCTGGCTATTCGAATTCATCTGGTAAAATGAATCCATTCTACGAGACATTCTATACTGTATCAGGTAGTACTCAAAGCGATGGAGTATCATACTATTTTGCTGGAAAGAATGCGGTTGACTTTATGAACGCCACTTCAGATTTACGTATTGGACGTTTCTTCCTTCCAGTTACCGGAACAACTTTTGCGGGTAATGTGCTAGGAATAACAACTCCTGCTCCCTTAGCTGCAACAGCAACCAGTAAATTAGGTTACCTAAGTGGCAATGCTGGTTATATGATTGGAACTTACGCCAAATCAGCCCCTCTATTAACAGACTTTGAAAGTCTATTAATTCAGGCTGAAGCAGTTGAGAGAGGTTATATCACAGGTTCTGGTAAAGATCTATATCAGGCAGGTATCACTCAATCATATCTTTATATGGGATTAACTGCAACAGATGCTACAAATTTCTACACAGGCTCATTATCTACTGTAAACTACGATTTAGCACCAAACAAAATCAACTTGATCCTTGATCAGAAATATGTTTCGCTAAATGGTGTTGCTCCATTAGAAATTTGGACTGACTACAGAAGATCTGGACGACCAACGTTTATCACCTTTAGTGAAGATGCGAACAAGGCTAATCCAACTCCACCTGTACGTCTGCTTTATCCACAACGTGAGATATCCGTTAACAACGATAACGTAACTGCAGTTGGTACAATTAATGCCTTTACATCGAAGATATTCTGGCAAAATCGCTAATGAACTATTCATTATCATTAAAAAAAATAAAATATGAAAAATAAAATAACTCTATATGTCTCGTTTCTTGCGGCAGTGCTATTGTTTGGTGCGTGCTTAAAAGACAACGTTGGCGATTACTGGCCAGATGGTGTAGCTGGTAAGATGTATGCACAGATTCCTTCTTATACCTTACAGAAACAAGGTCTACAAGCAGCTGCTGGTGATGTGCCGTTTACATTTGCGGTAAACATTGCTACGGATGCTCCTCCTACAGAGGATATAACGCTAACAATTGCAGCAGATGCAGCATCTGTAACCCAATATAACACGGATCATAGCACAACTTACAAGCCTTATCCGAATATTACGGTTACAACGGCAACAGTTGTTATTGCTAAAGGGACTAGAACTGGAACAGTAACTGGCAAAGTTTTTGGAGCAAATGCTGTTAATGCTTGTGATAAATACCTTGCAGCAATTTCAATAACCTCTGCTAAAACAGCTTCAGGTAAAGATGTTGCTATTGCATCGAATATGAAATCATATCTTTTGGAACTTCTAATTTCAAATGCTTATGCAGGTAAATACCAGTGTGATGGTTATCGTATCCGTCCTGGCAACCCGACAGAACCAGTAAGTATGTTAGAAACTTTTAATACTGTTGACTGTACGAAGCAAAATGTGGTTCAGAAAAATGGATTTGGTAATTATACTGCCTTTGATATTTACATCGAAATCACTACAACTCCAGTAGTTGTTGGTGGAACAACCTGCTACAAGGTAAATGCAACACCTATTGATCCTGCAACAGGGGTTGCAACTGGTGGCATGTGGCCTGTCTGGACGGGTGATGCATCTAAAAAACCTGCAGACTTAACCATTAACTACTACAATCCAGTTACAAAGACATTCGTATTAAACTGCTACTATAGTAGTAGTGCGGGTAATCGTATCATGTACGAAGTTCTGGTTAAACAGTAGTCATTGTTGATTATACATTCATTCAAAAGAAAGAAAACATGAAAAGAAAGAATATAATCTTAGCATTTATGTCGATTATGACTATGCTAATAACAGTTCAGAGTTGCAAAAAAGATGATGCGGCAACGCCTACAGTTTTTGTAGCTGCTGTTCCTGAGAATCCAACTCCCGCAGTAGATGCCGTAGTTGCTCTAGCAGGTACGACCTATACAATAAAATGGGCAGGAACTGCTTCAGCCTGGGATATCTACCTGGGTACTACGTCCAAACCTAGCTTGGTAAAGGCAGGTGCAATTGGCAACTCTTATACGTTCACAACAGCTGTGGGTGGTGAGTTCTTTTGGTACGTTAAAACTGTAGACGCTAATAAAGTAACTTCAAAGAGTACTTTATGGAATTTCTATATTAACAGTGCTCCAACAGTACCATCATTGACGGCTCCTGCAGCTAGTGCAACTGCAGTTAGTGTTAAAGGGGCTATAACTTGGAGTGCGACTGATGCTGAGGGTGATGCATTGACATATGACTTGTATTTAGGTAAAACTGCTACACCTGGTATAGCCGCTGCTGGTCTAACCGCTGCAACGTATACTCCTGCATTGGATAATAATACCACTTATTATTGGAAAGTTGTGGCCACAGATGTACACGGAGCAAAGTCGGAAAGTGCAGTTAGGTCATTTACAACTGACATATTCCGTCCTGACTTCTCGGTATTCAACGGTGTAGCCTCTGAGCTTTGTCCAACTTTCTCTGCAACAGCAAAGAAAGACGTATATGTTCAGATAAATACCACCACCTCTACCATCACACTATACTTGCCATTGGCTGACGGTATGGTATCGGCA
>JAPLDS010000015.1 GCA_026391295.1 Bacteroidia bacterium
CTCGTTCAACTTCCTCATCATCCATGTCTGGTCCTTTCTCAATCTTGCGCCAGTCAATTGTCCGATTGTATTTCTTCATCGCTAGATCGGCATCAAATATACGAGAATCGTGCTTTTCTAGTGTGTAAGGTGTAAAATCAGGCTTGTCGGTAAAGAAATCTTGCAATAACGAGGCCGTCACATCAAACTGATTAACATAGTTGACGTTTAAAATGTTGTAAATAGTTTTTAGAATGGAGCCAAAATTCGCGTGATTATGTGACACATAACCCTTTTTCACGTAGGGTCCTTCCATCATCAAAACGGAACGATGAGCATCGATGTGATCACTACCCCCTTGTGGATCGTCTTCGGTAATGATCACCAGCATATTCTTCCAGTATTTAGTCCGCGACAAGAAATGCAAGATTCGACCTACGGCAAGGTCATTGTCAACCATAAATGAGTGAGGATAGAAGTAACCATCTTGAGGTCGCACCCCTGCCCCATGGTCATTTGGAACCTGCATGGTTAAGAGTGATGGGAGTTTTTCTTTCCCTTTGATCCACTTCTCTGTAAACTCTTTTTCAAACTGATCCATTCGATATTGATCAGGGATATTGGTATTAAAACCTGCATAATTATGACTAGTCCTGGTGAAAAGAGCTTTTTGCATCGGAACCATCACCCGATGGGCCGCACCCGTATTTACATCGCTCCACTCTTCGCGAACATGGGCCGTTTCATTTGCCTGCCCAAAATTATAAAAGGAAACTTTAGCTCGCTCTAGGGCCTCCCACAATCCCCCAATTTCAGCATAATCTTCCGGATCCATGCTTCCAGTGGTACCCGGATGCCTGCGACCAGGAGCCGAAGAGAAAAGTTTTGTCGTTTTTGAAACACTTGAATTCACCTCAACCCACTCATTAGGGATAACACCTGCGAGCCAATGATGACCATGAATCGAGGCGTCACTATCGCAATAGTAATTATCAGAGAATGCAAATTGTTTTGCTGCTTTAATATGGTTTGGACTTATCCTGAGATTTGGAAATTTCTTGCGCAACGTATCCGGAAGCGTATATTCACAGTTGACGCCAAATCGAGCCAAGGTACTGTCACCCGTAGCATTGGTCAATTGACCAAAAATCTCGTCATAGGTGCGATTTTCCTTCGTGATATATACAATATACTTGATTGGTGACTTCCGAAGACCCGGCAATGGAGGCAATGGATTTTTATCATCAATCACTGATTTCTGAACAAATGTATTATCTATAGATTGCTGTGTAAGGACTTTTAACTGAGCGGCATCAGGAACAGCAATTTTCTGAAAACTACCCAACTGAATATCTCCAACATAATCACCTTGAATTGGTTCTACAAAGCCCTTTCCTCCATTAGGACCCGCACCTAATCCTCGACAAGTCGTCGCATATAGTTCCTTCTCATCTTTCGACAGAAGCACCCGTGTTGGACCCCATCCGGATGGAATTAATCCTTTTGTCGTTCTGCTCTGAACATCTATAACGGCCACTGCGTTAAACCCAAGAAGCGCCACATACAATGTTTTCTCATCCCGACTCAGGGTCAAACCAAAGGGTAATAAACCCCGATAATGATCAATACGAGCATCCACTTTAATAGAAATATGTCCTAAGATCTTGTGATTCTTATAATCCAGAACAGAGATATTATCGTTAGAGGCATTTGTAACGTAGGCCAGATTAGTCCCCACAGCGATCGAATTTGGACTTGCACCACCAACAACCTCTGCACCTTCCACCATATGCCCAATCTGATGACCAGTTTTAAACTTATCCATCACCTGATTGGTCTTTAGATCGATGGTAAACACGCTCATCGCATCAGGACTAAGCGGACTGCCCAATCCCGGAATCTGACGACCTTCTACTACTGTTCCATTGATCGACTCCTTGGTATTGTCACCATATGGATGATGAGAGATCAGCAACGAATCAAGGTTCTTCGGCGTTGCGCCTGTGATTAACGGATAAGAATACACACCCACATTGGCGACAAAGGCAGTCTTGTGATCAGGGCTTAAAGAGAGTCCAAATGGCTGGCGGCCGACAGGGATCGAGGCGGTTATCTTTTTCGTGGTCAAATCGATTCGAACCATTCTAAAGTTAGCACGATCAAGCACAAGTAATTCATTGTTCTCTTCATTTAGAACTAAATCGGAGGTAAAGCTGTCGACGTAATCTTCATTTGCGACGGAGCCATTCAAAGAGATTGAATCGAGTCGTTCGAGTTTTTGAATGTCGTAAAGAATAACCGAACCATTATCTCCTCCACTGAGATAAATAGTCTTTGAATCTTTGGCAAAAGCCACACCCAAATAAGACCCATGTGACAAGGGTGACTTTATTTTATTGTCATAACTAGGAACACGGATCGTTGCCAAGGAAGGTAAATCAACGATCGTAAATACCCCATTATGCAAGGCTACGGATTTCGTCCCATCGGGCGATATCGCGAGGCCATAAGGATCGTTGGTGATTCGAATAAAATCGCCAGCGGGAGTCAAAAATCTTCCACTGGGTAAGATTGTTGTCCCCTTCTCATTGATCACTGCAAATTTATTGGCTGCAGGGACTGCTAAGATTTCAACTTGTTTTTGTGAATAGCTCTTTTCTGAAAAAATAGAGAGCAGAGCTAAAAATATAATACTTGAAAATAATCTCATTCGTTAAATAGTTAATCTAATTTCACAACAAAAATTTGTTGTTTAGTCTCTTTTTTGCCCTCTATAGGGATCAATCGATTATACGCTAATATCTTTTCATCATTCGACCAAACTAGATTTGAAAGCGGCTTTTCGCTCTTGGCAGTAATCTGCTTAACTCGCTGCTCAAATGGACGATCAGAAACTTCGGTGAGCACAATGCTGTTATCCCAGATGTATAAAATATGTTGGTTGTCTTTCGACCAGCGGACGGCTCCCTGAACATCCGTTGGGTGATTTGTTAGTTGAATTGGACTTCCTCCGGCAGGAGCGATTCCAAACACTTGTTTTACCCCATTCTGATCAGCTGCGATGAAAGAGATTAGCTTTCCATCGGGTGATGAGCGAACAACTCCTCCGCATCCTGGGAATTTCGTATCTGCAGTATGGGTTAATCGACGCTGAACGGTCCCTTTAGGAGGCATAGGAAATGTTGTGCGAGTCCCTTCTAAGGGTCCAAATTCACCAGGAACATTAAGTGAGTCAGGTATATCGACCACAAAAAGTTCGTCAACTGGCTTTCCATCTTTATTATTAACTTTTCCAATAAAAGCTCGTGCCACCTGAAGTGTGCCATCGGGTTTTGTATATCCAGAAGTTCCAATCCAGCTATCAGAAGCAGCATTGCTGATCTCGTCACTGCCTGGTTTAGGATCGGGAACAACACGAACAACAACTGCACTATACCAAGTTCCTGGAACGTTTTCATCGGGTTGACCAGGATGTACTGTTACGCGGTGACGGTTATTAGATACGGCAATGGTACGCAAGTTCCATTTAATACCTGT
The DNA here is from genome assembly GCA_026391295.1 of Bacteroidia bacterium. Taxonomy (GTDB): domain Bacteria; phylum Bacteroidota; class Bacteroidia; order Bacteroidales; family Prolixibacteraceae; genus JAAFHB01. Next base: position 3,517 of record JAPLDS010000015.1, read on the forward strand.
TGAGTCTTCAAATTTCTTCATAATCGCATCGTTGTAGGTATAGCCTACCCATTTTCCATCTCTACTCCATTCGTGACGGTGTGTTCCGCCTCTTAAAGCACCAGGAGAATAAGGGAAAGTGATGTCGCGAGCATCCATTAGGATCGGAACATTAGGATTGTTATCATCCACCATCACACCCGTACGACGCCATTGTTGATAAGGATTTTCTGCCGAGCAGACTTCTAAGCCATGAATAAAAATCACTCGGTTAGTCAATGGATTATAACTTGCCGCTCCTGCACCTGGACCAAAGTCGTGGTTGTCTTTAACGCCAAACAATACTTGGTTCTCGCCAGTTTCAATGTTTATGCGCTCCACCGATGGACTCCCTCCGATACCGCCAATGCCCGTTCGAGTATCATAGACAAGCCACTTTCCATCCGGAGAAAAATTGTCATTATTATCAAGATCATGATTCTTAGAAGAGTCATTCGTAAGTTGAATTTCTGTTTTAAGAGCTACAGGTTTGGCACATGCAGCAAGCACCAAAAACCCAAGCAAAATTTTATAGTTCATCGGTTTTAATTTAGTTCGTTTATTTTTTATCATGCTCTAAGCGTTCATTTTCCTCATCATCCATATCTGGTCCTTTCTCAATCTTTTGCCAGTCGATGGTTTTATTGTATCTCTTCATCGCTAAATCAGCATTAAATATGCGAGAATCATGCTTCTCTAGCGTATATGGAGTAAAGTCAGGTTTGTCGGTAAAGAAATCTTGAAGTAAAGAGGCGGTCACATCAAACTGATTCACATACTTAACATTTAAAATATTGTATATCGTCTTTAGGATAGATCCAAAATTAGCATGATTATGAGACACATAGCCCATTTTAACATACGGACCTTCCATCATTAAAATGGATCGATGCGCATCGATATGATCGCTTCCACCTTGCGGATCGTCCTCTGTAATAATGACAAGCATCTGTTTCCAATACTTTGTCCGAGAGAGGAAATGTAAGATTCGACCAACGGCATGGATAGAAATAGCCATCAGCAGGTCTCTTCCCTGCACAGTGATCGTTAGGTACTTGCATGGCTAAGAATGAGGGAAGTTTTTCTCTCCCTTTGATCCATCTATCCGTAAACTCCTTCTCAAATTGATCCATCCGATATTGGTCTGGAATATTGAGATTAAAGCCGGCATAATTTAGACTAGTTCGCTTGAAGAGTGCTTTTTGCATCGGCACCATAACGACATGAGAAGCTCCGGTCTTGGTGTCATACCACTCATCGCGAACATGAGCTGTTTCATTCGCTTCACCAAAATTATAAAACGAGACTTTCGATCGCTCCAACGCTTCCCACAATCCACCAATCTCACCAAAATCCTCCGGATCAACTGCTCCACCAGTTCCTGGCCAGCGACGTCCCGGAGCCGAAGAGAATAGTTTTGCGGTTTTTGTCGTAGCCGCATTCGCTTCGACCCACTCATTAGGCAACACACCCACCATCCAATGATGACCATGAATAGAAGCATCACTGTCGCAGTAATAATTATCTGAAAAGGCAAACTGCTTGGCAGCCTTAATATGGTTTGGACTTATTCGCAGGTTCGCTAGTCTTTTTCTTGCGGTGTCAGGGAACATATATTCACAGTTAATGCCAAATCGAGACAAGGTACTGTCACCTGCCGCATTTTTCAATTGTCCAAATACTTCATCGTACGTGCGATTTTCTTTGGTGATATAGACCACATATTTAATGGGTGATTTTCGAATACCAGGCAATGGAGGCAATGGATTTTTATCATCAACAACAGACTTTTGAACGAACGTATTGTCAATAGATTGTTTGGTATAATCAGCCAGCTGAGCGACACTTGGAATAATCACCTTATGAAAACTACCAAGCTGAATATCGCTGATAAAACTCCCCTGCGGTGGAGTAATAAACCCTTTTCCACCATTCGGCCCAGCACCTAATCCTCGACAAGTGGTGATGTACAATTCGCTTTCGTCATTAGATAGTAGCACACGTGTTGGACCCCATCCAGAAGGAATCAACCCTTTAGTCATTTGACTTTGAACATCAATAACAGCCACTGCATTAAAACCTAGAAGTGCGACATACAATGTTTTTTCATCACGGCTTAGGGTTAATCCAAATGGCAATAATCCACGATAATGATCAATTCGGGGATCAACTTTAATCGGAATATGACCGATGATCTTATGGTTTTTATAATCAAGGATGGAAATATTATCGTTGGTTGCATTTGAGACATATGCCAAGTTTGAGCCAACGGCGATCGAATTCGGACTTGCACCACCCACAACCTCGGCATCCTCTACCATATGCCCAATTTGATGACCAGTCTTAAACTTATCGATCACCAAGTTTTTCTTCAGGTCGATAGTAAATACACTCATCGCATCGGGGTGCAGTGGACTACCCACACCTGGGATTTTGCGACCTTCAATAACTGTTCCATTTATCGACTCTTTGGTATTATCACCATATGGAAATTGAGATATCATGATCGAATCAAAATTTGCAGGCGTGGTGCCAGTGATTAGCGGATAGGAGTACATCCCCACATTAGCCACAAAAGCTGTTTGATGATCTGGACTTAAAGCAAGACCGAATGGCTGGCGCCCAACGGGTATAGAGGCTGTGATTTTCTTAGTCGTTAAGTCGATACGAACCATCCTAAAATTACCCTTGTCCAAAACAAGAAGTTCATTATTGGATTCATTTAAAATCAGATCAGAAGTAAAACTATCGACGTACTCCTTGCCTGATACAACTCCATTTAATGAGATTGAATCAAGTCGCGCTAGCTTTTGAATATCATAACTTATGACCGCTCCATTATCACCCCCACTGAGGTAAATAGTTTTAGAATCTTTTGCAAAGGCAACGCCAAGAAAGGAGCCTTTTGACAAAGGAGATTTTAGTTTCTTGTCGTAGCTAGGAACACGGGTTGCAGCCATTGACTTGACGTCAATAATTGTAAAAACACCGTTGTGCAGGGTGACCGCCTTTGTTCCATCAGGCGAGAGAGCCAAGCCATAAGGACCATCCGTAATTAATAGCGAAGAGCCGGCGGGCTTAACGAGTCTGCCACTAGGAAGAATCGAAATGCCTGATTGGTTTATCTCAGTAAATCGATCCCCGGCTGGCACCGTTAACAGGTCAACCTTTTTCTGTGAAAATACCGATCCACAAAAAACACTTAGAAATAGAATTAGTAAAGAGACACTTTTTAGTCTTGTCATTTATTGCCTGCGATATATTCGTTCAAGAAGAAAAATAAAATTTAGATTATTTTATTTTCAAATAATCTAGTACAGCCTGGTTTCCTTGTAAGGCATTGGCAGGCATCGGATGCTCATCATTAAATACCCGAAGTTCGTCCTCTGGAAGATAGGTTATAAAGCTCTCATCGAATCCCAAGGTATTTGGGACTTTTCCACTATTTAATTTAAGGTGATGTGCCAAGAAATTATAGGCCGCACCTCGCTTGTTGTAACCATAATCATGCACTTCCGCAGGGAAATGGACATTCTCGATGCGATTTTCTCCATCGTATAATGCATAAACTTTTTGAATATAAGGATATTCAACACGTGGGGTATTTCTAGTCCAATCGTTACCATCCGAGATGATCAACATAGGACGCGGAGCACACAGGGCGGCAATCTCAACATTGCTAGTTTGATGCGATTTGCTTTTATGAATTGGCATTCCACTCTCGCAGGTGCAACCACCAAAGAAATGCGCAGAGACCATCACCGCAGGAACTGAAACTTTAATTCGATTATCGATTGCGGTTAGCACAAATGTCTGCGTTCCTCCTCCAGACTCCCCGGTGATACCAATCCGTTCAGCATCAACATCAGGACGAGAGATTAGATAATCAAGCACTCGACGGCTATTGTACGTTTGCAACAATAACGCGATCGGAATATCATGCGTCACCTGTTTTGCATCGGCATAACCAACCATATCATAAGCAAAAACTATTGCTCCCATGCGAGCGAGTACCGCACAACGAGCCTGCACCTCAGCCATCAATCGTCTGTTTTTCCAATGACCATGAGGACTTAGAATAGCTGCGCACTTATTGGTGGCTTTGTCAGGACGGTAGATATTCCCGGTGATATAAAACCCAGGGAAACTCTCAATAGCAACATTTTCAACAATATATCCGTCACCCTTAAACGTATGTGTAACCAATAACTTAAAATCATTTCCACCTTGAGGCATCTGGTTCAGTTTCATCCCCTCGATAATACCAGTCCGAATGATCGCAGCACGCTTTTCCCATGAAGCCTTGTCATGCCAGGTGGAAGCAAATTGCTTCAACATTTTATTCCCTTGATCTTCAGTCCAAAATGCACCCTGACACAAGAAATTTTCTTGCGCAATAACATTCGCATTTAGACCAATAAAAATGGCAATTAATGCATATTTAAATCCATTTGAAATTTTCATAATAACCAAATTTAGTCAGTTCGTTCTCACTTAAATTTATTCGTTCAATTACCAAAAAAACTTAGATTGGAAATAGCTAAAAATATAATCAGTGGAGGCTAAATACTTATGCTATTTTGCATAAAGCACATTAAATATTAACCCTAAAAATATTATTGCAAAAAACGTTTAATTTTACCCCAAACTTAAACAAACTTAGACGATGAAAACCTCTATTTTATTCACTACAATACTATTCATATTTTTTGCAACTCCATCAATCGTGATGAGTATGGAGGCTAAAAAAGCACTTATTCCGGCTCCTGTGTCGGCAATTTGGGGCACTGGAACTTTTACCTTTTCAGGACATACCAAGATCCTAGTCTTGCCTTTGAATGAGCAGACTCGGTTATCCGCAGAACTACTTGCAGCATTGGTGAGAAATCCCACTGGCAAAAACTTAACCATTGCGCAGGGAGATAAACCTGCAAAGGGCTCGGTATTTATGACCATTGATGGCTCAATAAATAATAATGAAGGGTATGTCTTAGAGGTCACCACGAAAGGAGTTACCATTCGTGCAAAGAGTGCAGTGGGCCTATTTTATGCCGTGCAAACGATTCGTCAATTATTGCCAGAAGATGTTGAGAAAGCAGAATTAGTAGCAAACCTAAATCTTTCAATACCGGCATGTTCCATTACAGATGAGCCTCGCTTTGCCTATCGGGGGATGCATCTTGATGTAGGACGCCATCTGTTTCCGGTTAAAAATATCAAGCGTTACATCGATATGCTTGCCATGCACAAGATGAATAATTTTCATTGGCACTTGACCGAAGATCAAGGTTGGAGAATTGAGATTAAAAAATACCCTAAGCTAACAGAGATTGGGGCTTATAGAAAAGAGACTGTGGCGGGGTTACAAAAGAAAACTGGGAACACCTTCGACGGAATACCTTACGGTGGTTTTTACAGTCAGAATGAGATCCGAGAAGTGGTGGCCTATGCAAAAGCAAAGTTCATCACTATAATTCCTGAGATTGAAATGCCTGGTCATTCGATAGCTGCGTTAACGGCTTATCCTGAGCTATCATGCACCGGCGGTCCATTTGAAGTGCGTAAACTTTGGGGCGTCGAAGAGGATGTATTCTGTGCCGGAAACGATCGGGTGTTTGGGTTTGTTGAAGATGTGCTAACCGAGGTTATGGAGCTCTTTCCATCACAATACATTCATATTGGCGGTGACGAATGTCCGAAGAAACGATGGAAAGAGTGTCCTAAATGTCAAAAGCGGATCAAAGAGCAAGGGCTGAAAGATGAGTTAGAGTTACAGAGCTATTTTATTCGACGCATCGAAAAGTTTGTCAGTTCGAAAGGTCGTAATATCATCGGATGGGATGAGATCTTAGAAGGTGGTCTGGCGCCTGGTGCAACGGTCATGTCGTGGAGAGGCGAAGAGGGTGGCATCGCTGCGGCGAAATCAGGTCATGATGTTATTATGACTCCAGGGAAATATACCTATTTCTGTTATTATCAATGTGAAGACCGAACCAATCAGCCGATCGCACTTGGCGGCTACGTTCCGTTAGAACTAACTTACAGCTACGATCCATTACCCAAAGAGCTTTCAGCCATAGAACAGAAACATATCTTGGGATTGGAAGGGTGTTTATGGACTGAGCAAATTCAGACTCCTGAACTTCTGGAATATATGGCGTATCCCCGAACATTTGCGATTGCCGAGACAGGTTGGTCGCCAGCTAATCTAAAGAATTTCGATAGTTTCGTTAAACGGATCACAGAGATGCACAAACGATATGATGCAATCGGAGTTAAATATTATACCGGCGAATACCGAGATACGAAAGCTTTAAAAGAGAAAAAATAAACAGAGAAGCAAATCGTCAAAAGGTTTGCTTCTCTGTTTTTAGCACCTGTTTATCATCCATTCCGCGCACTTGGTGCGAGGAGAAATTAGTTACATTCTTCAGTATAAACTGAGGTGTTCCATTTTCCTTCTGAGCATCAATATTATCAAAGTTAGCATCGTGCACCTCATCCAAAATAAAGGCTGGACGCTCGTCGCGATTCATGTAGCGTAAAACGACAGTTACATTTATTACTTGAATTTAATTTCTATATTTGAAGGAGTAGAATTAACTGAAAACCTTTATTGAAACAAATTAATAAGAGTGTTAAGAACTTCTTATAATGAAAAACTCACACAAGATTATTGCATTCATATTCAGCTTATTGTCTAACACTATTGCACCCTTGCAATCCTCAGTTGCTGCAGAATTAAAGGTAAACAGTAAACCCAATTTTGTTATCATTCTAGCAGATGATTTAGGGTATGGTGATTTGGGTTGTTTTGGTCATCCAACTATAAGAACGCCCAATCTGGACAGAATGGCCGCCGAAGGGCAAAAGTGGACAAGCTTTTATTCGGCAGCACCTGTATGCACGCCATCCAGGGCCGGATTAATGACCGGCAGACTCCCTATCAGGACGGGAATGACAAGTGATAGAAATCATGTCTTATTTCCGGAATCAAAAGGTGGGTTGCCTGAAAATGAGATTACTATAGCTTCTGCTTTAAAAACTTCGGGATATTCTGCGGCCTGTATCGGGAAATGGCATCTTGGGAATTTACCTCAATACACTGCAAATGCACATGGATTTGACTACTTTTTTGGAATGACATGCGGCAATGACGAGTATTTGCAGGAAGGCAGAGATTACAAAACAAGTTTAATTGACCCTAAGGTCGAATATTTCAACGTTCCGCTAATGCGAAATACAGAAATTCTTGAACGACCTGCAGATCAAACCACTTATACCAGAAAATGCACTGAAGAAGCCATTAATTTTATCAAACAAAACAAGGACAAACCATTCTTTTTGTACCTTGCACATACGGCGCCTCATGTGCCCTTATTCAGATCAACTAAATTCGAGAACAAAAGTCTCAGGGGTATTTACGGTGATGTTGTTGAGGAACTTGACTGGAGCGTAGGAGAGATTTTGGCAACCTTAAAAAAGAATGGGCTGGATAATAATACACTTGTTGTTTTCACGTCAGACAATGGTCCCTGGACCGGGTTTCAGGAACTGGGCGGCAGTGCCGGATTGCTCTCCGGGGGCAAAGGCAACGGTGGCACTTTTGAAGGAGGGATGAGGGAACCTACCATTTTCAGATGGCCCGGAAAACTCAAGACAGGTGTTGTTATGGATATGGCTACAGGGATGGATTTATTTCCGACAATTTCAAAACTGGCAGGTGTGCCTTTGCCAAATGACAGGATATATGACGGTTATGATATCTCGCCTGTCATGTTTGGAACCGGGAAAGATCCCAGGGATGTTGTATATTATTATCGCGATGCCCAGTTATTCGCTATAAGAAGAGGTGAATTTAAGGTTCATTTTAAGATTCTGCCTGAAAATGGTCATGATTCTTTTACAAGCAAAGATCTACCATTGCTCTTTAATTTGAACATTGATCCATCTGAGAAACAAAATATCGCAGCTAAACATCCTGAGATCATTAAAGAAATTATTGAGATCCAAAAGCAACATCAGGCTACCCTGGTGCCGGTAGAAAATCAATTGGAAAAGTGAGTTTTAAGAAGGATTTAGAGTTATTACCTGTAGGCAGGCTCCGAAGGCTTTGGCACTCCCTCGAAGGTAAGCTCAATAACGTTTAGATAGGTGTCTGGAGGCAATTCAGGGAGGTCATGAAGCCATACTCGGTCGCCCTTCTGCTCAATTCGAGCCATTTGACCCGTTGCTAACACACAAGCTGATTTCACCTTACTTCCAACCCAAGCTATCGGAACTGTTGAACCTGGCCAACGTTGAATAAATAGATAAACTTTATCTTTTACTCGACTTGCCATACCAAGATTAGATGCCGCAATTGGCGAAGGACCAGCGCCATAGATCCCTTTGCCATTACGCTTCATCCATTTGCCAATATTCTCGAGATTTTCGAGTTGCTCTTTAGGTAAAGTACCCTCTCCATCTGGACTCACATTTAAGAGAAAATTTCCCTTTTGCGAGGTACAGGATACAAGAAGTCGTAGGAGCTCATCGACAGGTTTATAGTTCCGATCATAGGGAGCATAGCCCCATGTCCGATTCATGCAAAAACACGATTCCCAGGGTCTATCTTGCGCAGTGACTGAATTTTCAGGGGTGCCGAAATCACCGGGGATTCCAGAACGATCATTGATTATGATTTCAGGCTGAAGCTGTCGCGCCATCGCCAACAGCTCTTTCGAACGCCATCCCACTGGATCATTGGGGGACAAGCCATCAAACCAGAGGATATCGACCTTCCCATAATTCGTTAGAAGCTCGCGAACTTGAGCATGAGCCTGATCAACAAGGAGTTTCATCGTTGGCTTTGAAACTGGATAGCCTTGTGGCAACACACCTGGGAAATGCCAGTCGGTAAGCGAATAGTAAAATCCCATTCGCATGCCAGCTTCATGACAGGCATCGGCAAATTCGCGAATTAGATCACGCTTAGCACCCGTCTTAGGTGCCGTAAAATCGGATACTTTACTGTCGAAGAGGCAAAATCCATCGTGATGACGCGTGGTAAGAACCACATATTTCATGCCGGCCTCCTTCGCTTTAGCCACCCATGCCTTAGGATTGAAATTCTTAGGATTAAACTGATCAGCGAGCAAGGCATATTCTTCAAATGGCACATGCTCTTGGTACATCAGCCACTCACCTCGACCAGGAATTGAATAGACACCCCAATGGATAAACATCCCAAAACGAGCCTCTTGCCACCAAGTCATATCTGGCTTATTCGGCAATGAATTTGGTTTTTGAGCAAAACTATTCAATGAAAGCGAAAGTGCAATACCAATAAAAAGCAATCTGATTTTTAGGCTCATCCTAGTTTAGTTTATTTGCGTTTATTCAGGAAATCAATTAATGCAGCTGGATCATCGGTTTGTATTCCATCGGTGCCCCACTGGATAATTTTCTCCCATTCGGCAGGGGTTCCTTGTTTCTCATCCACAAAAACCTTCGCCTTTATCGCATGAGCTGATTTTACAAAGCTCTCGCTAAGTTGTCCCATGTCACTCGCCAAAATTCGTGGTCGAAACTGCTGCTCAACCTCTGCAATGTTTTTTTCAGGACCTGGATCCGGCGTTGCGACACATTTATAACATAAATCTTGAAGCTCTTTAATGATCTCAACGCGAGAGGCTGGGATATACCAAATGATATCGCGTTCCATATCGTATTTATGGATGATCCGAAGTAGCTCAGGCACCAAGGGCTCTTTAAGATCGAGGTAGATACCTATCTGGCCACGACATAATTGCAAGATATCTTCGATACCCGGGATTCTTGTGTTTTTCCATTCCGGACCTAACCGTTCGCCAATGTCTAATTTCTTGATCTCATCAAGAGTAAAATCTTTCACCTTTCCCTTTGTTCCAACCACATAACGATCGACATCGGCATTGTGTACACTAACAATACGACCATCTTTTGTTGCTCGAGTGTCGATCTCTACAAAGTCGCATCCCAGATCAATAGCTTTCTGAATAGCCTCTAATGAATTCTCAGGGATGCCAATATGGGCTCCTCGGTGCGCAATGACATACGTATTCCCATGTTTAGGTTTGCGGAAATAATCTTGAACTTGTGCTTGTTCTGATCCGCTTGAGTTTTTCGAAGTACTCCATTCCGGAACAGCCTTAAGTGCATCCATAAAGTTGTGGATCACATCAGTATGACAGTCTTCAACCCAACCACCTTCTCTAAGCCAATGCCACTCTCCCGTCTGATCACAAACTACCCCATCCTCGCGGATAAAATAAGTAATCCACGAAAGTGTTCGAAAGGCCATATCACGATATTTCTCCCCTCCGCCTGCCGCATAAAACATGGCCGTTACAGCACCAAAGGTTGAATTAATGCCACCCCAAGCTCGTCTGTCGGTATCCTGCTCACCAACACATTTAACACCACCTGGACGATCCATCCCAAAATTCGTTATGGCAAACTGAATGCATAATTCAGCATGCTCTTTCCACTTTGGATCCAGTTTTTCTTTCTTCTCGATAAGGTATCTCGCCATGTTTAATGGCGACCAAGCATTGCGGTTATGTTCGATGGGGTGATCTTCAAAAAATTGAACCCACAGCGTATGCTCCTGATCTTCGGGAGCCTTAAATTGATACTCAATAATCCATGACCATAAAGCCTCACGTGGCTTCTTTAACTCCGAGTAACCCATCTCCAGCAGACTATCAAAAAGTCTCAAGATATAAACCATGTTACCACTACGATCGCCCCAAAACTTTCCAGTTATAGCGTCTACCCGAAATGGCCAAGGCGAATGAAGAGCATCGCCAGCACGCATATTTTTTGCTAAAACACGGGCATTGTGAATCGCTTGATCCAAATACCGTTTGTCTTTGGTAGTCTTGTAAAGTTCCAAAAGGGCAAATCCGGCAATACCCCCTTTGTCGGGTTCGATGGTATTCTTTCCATAATCCGCATCATTTTGTGCACTTTGCTTTAATGGCCATTCATTGATAATACCTGTCGAACGGGTAAAACTTGGATAAGCACCTTCATTGGGAGTGTTAGCCTCCACGATAAGATAATCCCCCATTTTCTTAGCCACATCGAGTACTTTGTCATTCGTCTTACCTTTGTACTCCCAATATTTCAAATACGAAATAATGCCCATTCCATCTTGAGTGGCAGGGATAAAATCATTTCGATAAGGCTTATACTGCTCATTCATAAATGTAAAACAGACCCACGATGGGTACCCATGGTCGTTGATTGGGGCTTTTAAAAACCAGTTCATCTCACGCTCCAAAGCATTATCCCAGGTCGTCCAAGGAGTTAGCTTCGGTTCTTTCTTATTCTCATCATAGATCGCATCGTGCCATCCAATTTTCGAAGGGAGGTAATTAAAGCTATCCTGAGCTACTGCAGTTGAATGGCTTACAATTGAACAGATAGCAAACACTGTAGCAACCAACAAGTTTCTAGATGAATAAATCATGTTTTATCCTATTTACAAGGTTTTTAATACTGAATCTAAATCGAGATTCAATTTAGAATTCCGATCTTCGAGTGAATTTTATTTTCTAATTCCTTTACAGTTAACTCTTCTAGAGTAGCTTGGTCCGTATTGCTAAACCAGCCACAGAAAAGTATTTTCTTCGTAGCAACAGACTGCACAACTTTCCAGCAATAGGAAGGGACTGCAATCTTGCCAATCTTTTTATTGCCAAAAAAGCCACCACAGATGATATAAAGTTTCTCCACCTGCGACCATTTTCGCACTTGTGTCTCATTCGTCTTCCAAACTCCTCGATTCAGATTCGGAGTCTGAGGCAGGCAATTATAATACCGGAAAGTCAACTCATCTTTTTCGCAGTCGAAAGCAAAATCTTCAGCATTTGCCAGATGACCTTTATCGTAATGACTTCCCTTATAATCTTCGTCCGTGGCACAGAGTAGATTAGGCTCATCATTTTTAAACCGCAAACCAGACCGACTGCAACTACCGCCTCCTTTGTAGAGGAAATAGCTCACATACAATGATTCGCGATAGGTATTGCTAAAGTTTGCTTTATAGATCCCTTTATCGACGAGTATTTGCGCATAGCCAAGCGATCCTAAGAACAGGAAGAGTATAAGCGCAAATAGTATTCGTTTCATCTGGGATCAATCTTAATTTTTTAGTTTAACTTATTTCCGATGGGTCGTTAAGAAAGCATCGATACGCAACTTGATATTTTCACGAATATTAAGCCAGAAAAGATTGTAATCGTAGACATGAAGATTTTTCATCGCTTCGCCCTTTTCATTTTTAAGTCCAGGAGCCTCAACCCAAAGAAGTTTTGTTGAAGGCTCAATAGCAGTAGCAACTGAATGAGCAGTGATCGTTCTAAATCCATTCATAATTCCTTGATGCAACTTTGCGGAAGCCTCACTCTCTGACGTATTCCACGTTAATGGGTTGACACAAATAGAGTTTCCTTTCTCGGCTGCTGCCTCTTTAGGGATCACCCCTTTGGCATAACTACGCCATCCAACAAAGCAACCAGTCTGATCAGCATGATCGCCTACTGGGAGATGTTTGAAAGCATCTTTTTTAATCTGATAACCGATGACATAGGCACATACTAGGCGATCTTGCAGCGGTGTTCCATCAAAAAATTCTTGTAAAAGACGAATGGCATGTAAAGTCCCTTGACTATGTGAGGCAATGATAATTGGACGATTTTTATTGTAATGTTTTAAGAAATACAAAAACGCAACTTTAACATCTTGGTAGGCCAAGTCAAAAGCCTGATTGGCAACTGGTGTTCCGAAGACATAAAATGCCCGCATATTACCCTGTCGATAACGAGGGGCAAAAACACGACAGCTGCCATTGAAGACTGTCGTTTGAAAAAGTATCGATCGAGAATCTGTATTATTATTAACCACCGTATCTTGCAAATCAGCATTCCAAGCTCCTTTATCACCATCCGTAAAGAAAGAAGTTGGATGGATAAAAAACACATCAGCTCGCGTGTCTCTAGCCTCATTACGCAAAAAGTCAGGGATGCTATCGCTGGTATCATCTTTAAACGGTGATGCCGCCCAATTGGACAATAAACGGTAATTAGGCTTTGTGTTTTTGTCTTTTGCGAATGTTGTTAAAAGCGAAACAAAAACTAGGAACAATGGTAAAAAGAGAAATTTTTTCATCAAAAATAGAACTGTTTAATTAATTAATCTGTGGTTTATCTGTCATCTCGAAACGCAGGGTGCCTCCTTGAATAATCTCTGAATGTTTAAACCAGAAACGATCTAGAAGTACATTATTCAGCCAAACTTTGCTCACATATTTATTCTCTGGAGCATAATTGTCAGCTACAATAGTAAGAATTTTATCGCCCAGTTTAATAGACGCATTTTTAAATATCGGACTTCCGATCTGGTAAACATCAGAACCAGCAACAGGATAAATCCCTAAAGAGCTCCAAATATACCATGATGAGAGTGTTCCAGCGTCGTCGTCTCCATCGATACCTTCATAACCAGCACCATATTTATTATCTAAAATCCAGCGGACCCATTTCTGTGTTAGATCAGGTCGACCAGCAGAATTAAATAGATAGGCCGCATGCAAATCTGGCTCATTGCCATGCCAATAGTAGGAACCTGGACTAAAAGTGCCTCGCTTGGGATCCGAGAGTTCAAAGAAATCGTTTAGCTCATGGACGAAATATTCCTTGCTTTTAAAAAGCGAGATCAAACCCATCGGGTCAAAGAATAGTGCATAGCGCCATTGCAATGCCGAGCCTTCCACATAGGCATTGGTATATTTATGATCAAAATCAAGATAGGTTAATTTCAATGGTTTAAAATCTGTCACAAATTCACCAGTTGTATTTCGGGGATGAAAATATTGCGTTTGGGGATTGAAAATATTGCGGTAAAATTTCGAATGTGCCTCAAATAAGGCAGCCTCTTCTTCATGACCCAACGCATGAGCCAATTTAGAAACGGCATCGTCGGCATAGGCATACTCCAACGTTTTACTGACAGATTTATCCATCAGCTCATCTGGACAATAGCCATATTTTAAGCATTCAGCCATGCCACCTCTGGGTTTAAAACCTTCTCTTTTCTCTTCCTCCCCCAGGGCTGCCTTGCGCATCGCTTTATAAACTGTTTCGGCATCAAAATCCTTAATCCCTTTTAGATACGATTCAGCAAGGACAATATCTGCCGACGCACCAAGCATCGATCCGGTATAACCATATCCCGAAGGCCATCGCGGAAGCACGCCACCCTGCTCGCACATTTTCACCAGCGAGACCATCATATCACGCTGATCTTTTGGAGCAATGAGTGTATAAAGCGGATGAATAGTCCTGAACGTATCCCAGAGCGATAAGTCGGTAAAATAGCTGAAGTCTGTCGTCTGATGAACCTTTTTGTCAAATCCCATGTAGTCGCCATTGACATCATTGAAGAGTGTTGGCATCTGCAAAGAGTGATAAAGCGCCGTATAAAAAATATGCTTCTGGTCATCGGTTCCCCCTTCGATATGGATCGTTGACAACCTTTCCTCCCAAGCTTGCTTCCCTTTCTCAACGATATCCGAAAAACTTATTTGGTCGGTCTCGGTTTTTAAATTCAATCGTGCATTGTCAATACTCACATACGAGATGCCCAATCGCAACTCAATTACTTGATCATTCCCAGACTTAGCAAAGGAGAGGTCGGCACCTAGCTTATCCCCTTTACCTTCTGATTTATTGAGGTATGATTGCTTATTTTCCCAAATTGAATAACCCTTAAATGGCTGATTAAACTGAGCCACGAAATAGATTTTCGCACCCCCATAACGACCTCCAAAAGAGCCAAAAGTTCGAATTGTTCCATTCACCTCCTGTTTCTCTGGAGAGATATAAACTTCACCCTCTTGGGTCTTTGCATGCCCAAGTGCACTGGCCACATCAATGATGATATGAGGAGTTTCCGTACCCGAAAATGTGTACCGATGAAAACCAGTATGTGCTGCAGCTGTAAGCTCTGCCAGAACCCCTTGCTTTGGAAATTTAACCGCATAATAACCGGGGAATGCAACCTCATCTTGATGTGTGAAGGAATTAAATCGACCGGATCGATAGTTCCGCTGACTGTTCTCCCCTACAGATGGAAAGACTCTAAAATGCCCCCCTTCATACGCCCCAGTGCCCACCAAACGGGTATGACTAAAGCCCATAATCTTATTGTCGCCATAGTAGTAACCAGCCGTGCTGATACTTTTCCCCTCTGCAAACAACGGGTCCATAAAAAATTCGGTGTCAGGACTTAGTCGCACCATTCCAAAAGGAACCGTTACACCAGGAACATCGTCAGCACTGGTATAGGTAGGAAAACCACCAGTTCCAATAAACGGATTAACCCATTGTCCAATTGCGCCTGGCTTTGGTATTACTTGCATGGTCCCTTGATTGGCACCAACGGTAATTTGATACCGACTATAAAACCAGGTAAAGAAACCAAATAACAGGAGTAGAACTGCCAGAAAAGCCCACTTGATAATCTTTAAAACCTTCCGAAAGGGAGTTAAAATCATGATTTAACGATTAGATATAGATTTATTTATTAGCCTTCTAAAATGCGAAATTCGGTGGAAAGTTAGGTAGTTCGCATTGTGAAAATTATCAGCTCCACCTTGATCATCATCCCAAGCTGTTCTGCACAAATAGATTACATCTCTCCCATCAAACTGCCAATCAACATATTGAAAACCATGCTTCAACACATCAGGATGAGAAAGGAGCACTTTATGAATTGTCCAATTTTTCAAGTCAGCTGAACTTTTGATCACAAGCGTATTCCGCACTGAACCGGCATCCATCTTTTTAAATTCAGAAGAGGTGCTATTGCAGATGGTCCAATAACGTTTTGAATTTGAATCATAACGAATAGAGAATTTCTTTGCCCCTCCAACAAAATCAAGAAATCCAGTTGCCGGATCAAAAGAAGCCTTCAATCCATCGTCGCTAATGTTTACAATAGCAGCAAGCTCTCTCCCTTTTTCGGACGTCGCAACGCGCAGATAATCCACTAGCTTACCTTCTGGAGTAAGAACAGCATTCCCTTCAATCCAACCTCCAAATCGACCGTCTAAATAGGCCGGATTGTGCGGAAGAAAGTTCGTGGTGGTCCAACTTGACCCATCCAAAAGATCGGCCTCTAAAGGAGCAGAAATCACCATGGCACTGTAACGAAGTCCCCACTTTTTACTTTCTGATTTTGCATTTTCAATGGCTCGCCAGATACGGTTGTTATGTATCAGCATCGGCATTGGAGCAGTATGATATTCTCCCTCGCGCAGCAGTCCCGTTTTACTCGTGGCAGGTTCAGTCCACGTCTTACCACCATCGGCAGAGCGACGAATGATTAAGTTTCCATGATGCTTCCATGTTCCCATCAGATATAATAACCCTTGATGCACAAAAAGATTCGACCAAAACTGACCGTGGATAACCGAAATTTTGATCCACGATTTTCCTTTATCACTGGATTGATAAATTGCTGTGGTGGCTTGCTCATGTTCGTTTGAAGCAGGACCAAAATAATCATGCGAAGCCACTAATGTTCCATCGACTAAGCTGCAAAGACTTGGGGACCCAACATAAGTCTTCGATGATGCCGGCACATAACTCACCACCACGCCCGGAACTTTAATCTTCTTCGCCTGAACAAACACAGCAGAAGCAAACAGCAATAAACCGAATAGAAGAATCTTCTTTGAAGGAACAAGTCTCATGGCGTACAGATTAATTTTAAAATTTAGAACGATATAAACAACTCTTTAGCCTCCACTTCATGCTTCGGAAGCTGCGGTCCCGACCAGCTAACTTTCAGCGCCTTGCCGCCACCGCATTGGAAAAACTTAACCTTTATTTTATGTAATCCAGCTTTCAACCCGACACTTCCTGGCTCCTCAACGGCACCATGATTGGCATCATTTTCAATCAACTCCTTGTTGTCGATATACAAACGACTCCCATCGTTCGAGATTAAATAAAAAGTGTAAATACCATCTTTTGGAATGTTGATATAACCCTCGAAACGGTATCCATAATAATTTTCCTTTGGCGCCTTCTTGATGCTGAATAAGTCGGTAATACCAGAACTCAGTGGCTTGGTAACATCTAAATCAGCAGTCGTGACAAAAAATCGTTCAAAATAATCATACCCTAACCCTTGTTTGACATTTAGCTTGCCTGCCGACGGGGCATAATCAGCCTTCTTTAGTTGAATTGTCACGGGGAAACTTGCCATAATCCCCTTGCTAAAAGCAGCTATTTTTAGCGTGGCCGATTTTTGAAAACCAATAGGATTTGCATAAAGCGTTGATTTAGATGTTGGCTCAGTGCCGTCTAAGGTATATCTAATTTCAGCATCTGGAGTATCACAAGCCAAAGCAATCTGTGTTGACTCATCAAAAAGAAGATCGCCAGACTTCACATAAGGGACCTTTGCTACCGGGTCGCCATTTTCGGAATAAGGTCTTTGATTTGGACTAGCACCCCATGATTTATTCGGCTTTGGTCCCATCTCAAAAACAAGCTCCGAACCGCTCATCACATCGTCGTGACGGAGATATGAATTAGGATAAGCAATACCATTTAATTTTGTTGACTGGATATAGCAATTTCCAGGTGAATTGTTAATTGCACTTATCACAAATTTCTTCCCAGACTCTAGATTGATGGTAGCTTTTGAAAACAGAGGTGAGGTTATGGCATAGATCTTTTGTCCAGGTGCAACGGAGTAGAAGCCCAGCGAGCTTAAGATGTACCAACCCGACATCTGGCCGCAATCTTCATTCCCAGCCAAACCTTCCGGTGTATCTCGATAAAGTTCGGTCAATATACGACGAGTTAAGACCTGCGTTTTCCACGGCTCTCCAACATAATCGTAGAGGTAAGCCAGGTGATGACCCGGCTCATTGCCATGCCAATACTGACCGATTGAACCCCGTTCATCACTCCCCTTTTTCAAAGTAAAAAGGACGTCAAGCCATTTCGAAAATTTCGCATCGCCACCCTCCAGTGCAATTAATCCAGCTGCATCATGCGGGACGAACATATATTGATAGGCATTGCCTTCTGAATAAGCTGAATTGACAAGTGGATCAAACGGAGTAAGCAGCGATCGATCGATTTTCTTGCCTCGCATAAAACCGGTGGAAGCATCATAGACATTTTCGTAATTATGTGCACGTTGGTGATAATTTAGATAGTCAGTTTTCGATCCCATCTCTTTGGCCATCTGAGAGATGCACCAATCGTCGTAGCAATATTCGAGTGTTTTAGATACCGACTCCCCTTGACGATCAGAGGGAAGATATCCAATCTGCTTATAATATTTAAGCCCAAGCTTATCTAGTTCAGCACTATGTTTAACGGCTTTGTAGGCCTTTTGCACATCATAATTCCGAATCCCTTTCACATAGGCATCTGCGATCACAGGCACCGCGTGATAACCCAACATATCGTCGGTATAATTGCCCGCTAATGGCCACATCGGCAACCGGCCTCCATCATCGTAAATCTGTAAGAGTGTTTTTACAAAATCGTTGGTTCGCTTGTGATCGATAATGGTAAATAAGGGGTGCAGTGCGCGAAAAGTATCCCACAAAGAGAACACCGTATAATTTGTAAAGCCATTGGCATGATGCACCTTATGATCGACACCTCGGTAGTTGCCATCGACATCCATAAACAGATTTGGATTTAAGAAGGCGTGATACATAGAGGTATAAAAATTCTTTTGATCTTCAGGTCGGCCCCCTTCCACATCGATTTTAGATAGCTCCTTATTCCAAGCAGTTTTGGCATCTGCGACAGTCTTGTTGAAGTCCCACTCTTTTATCTCAGCTGTTAAATTTTTCCGTGCGCCATCGATGCTTACGGCAGATGTACCCACTTTTACTAGAATTTCTTCGCCGTTGGAGGTGGTGAAATTGACTGAAGCTTTTACATTTTGGCCACGAGTTTCAGAAGCACCTTTAACGATTATATCATTTAAGGCAATATCGACTGATGAAAACGGTTTTGAAAATCGAGCCACGAAATAGACATATTGATCCCAGGCCCAACCATGAGAGCGCCTAAGTCCTTCTATTTCATTGTTGCCAACTTTTTTAATATACAATTCATCGGCCCCACCTGGATGAGCTAGATCGATGATCACATGGGCTTTATCGGTCTGAGGAAATGTATATTTATGAAATCCGCAACGTGGCGTTATAGTAAGCTCAGCCTGCACCCCATAGTCTTTTAGAAATACAGAATAGTAGCCCGGAGAAGCCGTTTCTTGCTTATGATCAAAAGCGGATTTATATCCTGATGTAGCACCGTTCTCAATTCCGGATAGGAGATGGACCTCACCAACTGTAGGCATAAATAATACGTCTCGATATTCAGGCTCCCCCACGCCACTCAGATGGGTGTGCGAAAATCCTAAAATTGCGGAGTCTGAAAAGTAATATCCCCCACACATCCCTGGACCGGTGATCTTTGTATCGGGACTCAGCTGAACTGAACCAAAAGGGAAGGCCGCACCAGGATAGGTATTTCCATCGGCAGCCGTACCCATAAATGGATTGACGAGTTTTGTATAGTCTCGCACTTGACCGCTAACGGGAGCAATAAAAAATAAAAAGCAGAGAACGATTAAAAATTGAAGTACGCATTTAGACTTTATCATTTTACTGAAATTATGAAATTCAAGTTTAGTTTTTGGATAGGAACCAAATATACCGTTGTCTAGAATTAAATACCTAACGAATTTTGAAAAAAGCACATTAAATATTGCTCATTTAAGCCCTAAATTGATCGATTAAATTTTGTTTCGAATGAAATATTCTGTTTTCTGAAAACTAATAAATACATTTGATTCAACCAACGGAAATTAAAATTAAACTTCCTAAGAACTAGACATATGCGAAAGTTGCTTTTTTCAATCCTCGTTTCACTTTCATTCCAGCTAACGGCTCAAGAATACAGTATTAAACTTGACCCGGAGAATGTCAAATTTAAAGAGGTTGAATACAGTATTTGGATTCCTGCACAAGTCAAAACGATCAAAGGGATTATTTTCCATCAACATGGGTGTGGGGAAACGGCTTTTCGATCGGGACGCAATGCCTACCGCGATTTGCAGTGGCGTGCCTTAGCCAAGAAGTGGGATTTCGCATACATGAGTTCTTCCATTACTAGCACGAAAGATTGTCACGACTGGGTTGAACCGGAGGAGGGTTCATACCTCACTTTTACCCGAGGCATTTCCGCTTTGGCAAAACTATCAAATCATGCCGAATTAGAGCAGGCGCCGTGGGTGATTTGGGGTCATTCCGGAGGTGGTCACTGGGCCTATAAAATGGTTTTACAACATCCCGATAAGATTATTGGTGCGGTACTAAAATCACCAGCATGGACCGACACCTGCAGCCTAGGTCTTAAAGTCCCAACGCTCTGCCTGCTAGGGATCCAGGAGAGTTACGATGTCTATAGCAGTTTTGTATGGAACCCAGCCATCACTGCCATGAAATACCGAATCAGCAAAGGAGCACCAGTTTGCATCGCACCAGATCCGACCTCTGGGCATGAGAGCGCAAAGTCACGCTTGTTGGCAATCTCCTTTATTGACGAGCTATTAAAGCTTCGACTTAATGAGGCGACTATAGGAATCGATACGAGTAAGCAATGTTTTATAGATCTCGATAATTTCAAGGTTACCAATGCACTAAAAGAGTCGAGCTTTAGACACCAAGGAAACTGGTTTCCAACAAAACCTTTTGCTGAGAAATGGTCTGAATTTGTTCGGACAGGCATTGTCACAGACGAGACGGCTCCTGCAGAGGCACCCAACACCCTTGAAGCACTTCGGAAAGGGACTCAGAACTTGCTAAAATGGCGCACCACCGCGGATGTCGAAGGGGGCATCATCGGCTTTAAGGTCTATCGTGACCAGAAGTTAATCAATGCCGACTCGATCCAATCGAACTGGAATTTCAGAATTGATTACCACGATAATCCACTGTATTTATCAGATACATTTGAATACGTCGACCGCCATGCAAAGCCAAACAAGAACTATTCGTATCAAGTTTCGCTAGTCAATCAGTTCGGATTAGAATCGCCCAAAAGCGAAGCCGTTCGAATCAAGAAGAGGTAACCGACCAAGTGTAAACTAAACGATGCCTTATTTTTCGTGGAAGTCGATCATCACATTGGTTTCCTTAAATCCTTTTGAGCGGAATCCAAGGTAAATAATTCCTGCAAGTGTCCAAATACCGCCAATCACAAATGTTTTCAAAGGCAAGTTAATCCAGATCCCAAGACACCCTTTGACAGTTTTAACTTTCGCTTTTAGGAAGTACTCTCTTAGTGCGGCCAGATTAACTCCCATAAAGGCAAAGAAAGCTCCGAAATTAATCAGTAAGGCAGACTGCTCAAAATTTAAGGTTGCGGCGCCAATCAAAACTAGACAGCCCACAATCATGACATTATAACTCGGAGAAGCATGTTTCTTATCGAGATGCCCAAATATTTTTTTCGGAATGACACCATCTCGTCCCATCCCATAAAGTAAGCGGGAAGCACCCAGCTGTCCGGCAGCTCCTGATCCAATGCTTCCAAGAAGCAGAATGATGGTTAGCGATCCATCGAGAAGTGCTCCGCCTATGCGGTTGGCTATTGTTATGATCGCTGTATCCAAGGCATTATTTTGGGCCACAGGATCGGATAATCCTTGAGTGATCGAAGCCCAGTCAGGCCATGATAATTGGGCTAGATAGATCTGCGAGCCGCTCCAAATACCTGTTATCAGACACGTTAATAAGGCACCAAGCATAATATTTTTTCGAGGATTTTTCACCTCTTCCGATAAGGTTGTTATCCCATCAAAACCAATATAGGTTAAGGCCGCTAATGCTGTTGCTGAACCAATCGCACCAAAGGAAAAAGTCTCTGGATTGTAGAATGGACGAATGGAGAGCAGTCCTCCCATCCCATTTTGTAGAATGATATAACGAATGGCAGCAGCCATAAAATAAAATACCACCACGCTCATCACGATCATCAGAATATTATTGGTCCGAGAGGCCATTTTAATCCCCATCAGATTAAGCCAAGTAAAGCCAATGACAAAGAAGATAATCCAGAAGGCATATGGGATGAATGGCAGCATATGATTTGCCGTTATACTTGCATAGATGGTGCAAATTATTGGGATAAACATATAATCCATAAACATCGACCAGCCCGAGACGAAACCAAGATAGGGATGCAACCCTTTCCCAACGTAGGTATAGGCAGATCCGGCAGATGGATATAAGTTAGCCATCTTGCCATAGCTTATGGCGGTAAAGATCATCGCCACCATCGCGATTAAAATAGTTGTTACGGCATGTCCTTTTGAGATATCGTTCGCATGGCCAAACAAAGGCATTGCAGCCACTGGCTGGATTAAAATAATGCCGTAAATAACTATATCTCGTAGGGATAAAACCCTGAGTAATTTACCTTCTGAATTTGTTTCTTGATTAGACATTTTTTATTTAAAAAATTTAGATTTCACAGGGGTTAGCTGTCTAGTAGTTTTTCTAATATTCTAACAATGGTTACAAATGTATCAAATCTTGGTTATCAAGGAAATTTCTGACCCAAGTTTGGCTGTTTTTATTCTAATTTAGACACGACGATGTAAAATCAATGACGAAGATGATTTGATTATACGAACTCAATGAAAAAGTGCTTCGGCAGGTACTTGCTGAAATTTCACCCCCGGGCCTTCCCAGGTGAGGATAAGGCTTTTCGCAAATCCCTGTTGGAAATAATCGACGTTTATGGGATGCCATCCTTTTTTTAAACCAATCTTCGTATCAAGCTTCTGTGCCCTATGACCTCCGTCATTATCAATGATCATCTTGTCATTTAAGAGTAACACGGCACCATCATTAGCCTCGAGAGAGAAGGTGTAAACCCCTGTCTCAGGTACTTTTAAATAGCCCGAAAAATTATATCCAAATTGCCGCTCATCTTTGATGTTGTTGACATTAAATGTCTCGAGTACACCTGTTTCCAATATCGGAAGTCGTTGTAGTAACTTGGTATTCATCACATCGCCCTCCCTGTAACTATATTTCACTCCGGGTTTTAGATCGGCTGCCTCCACAGCTTCGAGCATATCAATCTTTCTAAAATTTACGGTCGTTGGATAACTGGGTTCTAACCCCTGAACAAAGGTTCGGGCTTTTAGCTCTGTAGATTCCGTAATTGTAATTGCCGTTTTATTTAGTGGGGATTGTTCGGTTGGTTCAGAACCATCGAGTGTATAATAGACCTTTGCGCCGGGCTCTGTAGAAGAAAGTGTTATCGTTCGGCTATCCAGAAAGAGGATATCCGAAAAATCAATCTTTGGACTCTGGGCATAGCTAAATTTTTTGGCCGGGAAATATGGACGGCTTGTAATGCTAGCTCCCCATGATTTATTTGGCTGACTACCCATCTCAAAAACTAGCTCTCCACCATTCTGAATCTCGCTATCCTTGAGATAAGTCATGGAATAAGGTTTCCCATTTAAGCGTGCTGAACGGATAAACATATTCTTGTCGCTGTTTTTATCAGCCCTGATAACAAAGCTCTTCCCATTTTCAAGGTTGATCTTTACCTTTTCAAATAGCGGACTTCCGATGGTATAATACTCCAACCCCGGAGTAACAGAATAGATCCCCATGGCGCTCATCACATACCAAGCAGACATTTGTCCGCAATCTTCATTACCATCAATACCATCAGGGGTATTTTTATACAAGGTAGTGAGTATCTGGCGAACTATTTTCTGGGTTTTCCAGGGTGCTCCAACATAATTATATAAATAGGCAATATGATGACTCGGCTCATTTCCATGGGCATACTGGCCGATAAGTCCCGTAACATCGCGCAAATTAATTTTTGAATAGTCTGTCTTTGCACTAAAGCATGAGTCGAGCCACGCCTCAAAAATCTTGTCACCTCCCATGAGAGTTTTTAGTCCGCCAATATCCTGCGGAACAAATGTGGAGTACTGCCAGGCATTGGCTTCGGTATAATGGTTTATTGTTTCATTCGGATCAAAATCGGATACAAACTGAAAATTGCTTTTACGCCCTCGCATAAAATTAACCTCCTTCGAGAATACATTGGTATAAAAATCGCCACGTTGCGTAAAGTAGAGGTTATCTTTTGCACTGAAATCCTGAGCCAGTCTGGTCACACACCAATCATCATAGCTGCACTCCAGAGTTCGCGATACCGATTGCCCTTTAAGGTCTGACGGGATAAAGCCGTACTGAAGGTATAGCTTATTCTCCGGACGTATAGAGTCATTCGGCACTCTCTTCATCGCTTCATAGGCCTTAGGAACATCATAATTTCGAATCCCTTTTACATACGCGTCCGCGAGAACCGATAAGCTATGATATCCGATCATCGGGGGCTCAGCACCTTCTACACCATCGAACTCCATAATCAACATCCTCCCATTATGGTCGTAACGTTCGAGGAAAGTGCGGATAAACTGTGATGTTCGAGCTCTGTTGATGATGGTATAGAGCGGATGTAATGCCCTAAAAGTATCCCAAAGCGAAAAATTGGTGTAATTATCGAAGTTGGTTGCGGTATAAATTTTCCCATTTGTACTGCGGAATTTCCTGTCGTAATCCATAAAGATATTGGGATGGATCATCGAATGATACAGCGATGTATAAAATAGTGTTTGCTGCGTTTGCGTTCCCCCTTCGACCTCGATTTTCCCGAGCTCTATGTTCCACGCTTTTTGAGCATCGCACCGGCATTATCAAACCTGAAGAATCCCTTAATATCGGCTCCCTTAATCGTATTGGTCTCTTTAACTAACTTATTATTCGAAGTAAAGAGGAAGCTTTTAAAAGGCCTAGAGAATTTGGCGACAAAATAAACCCTGTTAGTATTACATCCTGAGAGCTCATCCCCATTAACGCGAAGTTCTCCATTCTCAAGTTTTAATAGTATATCGGCATGGTCAGATTTCTGAAAGGTGTATTTATGAAGTCCCACTCGGGTTGTCGCTGTTAGCTCAACATCGATAGGATTGTCGTCAAGAAGCACCTTGTAATATCCGGGCTGAGCCTTTTCATTGATGGTTTGAAACTTTGAATTTAGGTGAATATCATCATGAAGAGGTAGAAAGAGAATATCTCCCGCAACGCCATTCCCGCCACCTGCCATGCCACTTAGATGAGTGTGACTGAAGCCATAGATAGTGCCAGATTTATGATCACTGCTATAGGATAAATAGGGACCCAACTGAACCATGCCATAGGGAAGAACAGGCCCGGTAAATGTATTTCCGCTACCCACGGTGCCAATAAATGGGTTAACGAGCTTAGTGAAATCACGCGGCTGAGCTTTAAGCTGAATAATGCTGGCAAGAACGCTAATAAGCAATAAAAAGGCACTAATTTTCATTTTGATTATTGGTTTAATCATTTTGATTGAAATAAGATTGATGCAGGAATAGCCTGATAGTTGATCTCATCAGAGCTATAGGAGACGGATAAAAATTTTCCGCCACCTCCCTGAAAATACTCAACGGTAATCAGGTGTCTGCCCTTCTCCAGATACGCAGAATTACTCATCTCTTTTGCCCCATGCTCACCATCATTATCGATAAACAGATCATTGTTAAGATACAATTTACTTCCATCGTTCGAGGTGATATACAGGGTGTATTTGCCAGGCTTATCAATCTGAAGATAGGTTTTCAGTTGAAGTACAAAATCATGTTTCGGATTTTCAATCTTTGCAAGATCAAATTGATAGGCTTTGCCATGACTAGCCAGATTTAATTTGCCAAGGTCCGGAATACGAATATACTTCCCTTTATAGAGTGACCAGAGGATTCCATTTTGATCTGGAATAATATAATCGATAAACACTCTAAGCTGATTACTCGAATGATAACCCTCGCGAAAAGCCTGAGCTCGCAGCTCCGTTTTGACCGATATCTCTAATGGATTTTTATAGACAGGGGATAAATTAGTCAGTTCGGAACCATCAATAGAATAGCGAATTACAGCCGCTGTATCGGCACAGGATATTTTCACATCAACCTTCTTGCCGGCGGTTAAGACTGTATCAGAAGGGGTTATCACGGGTGTGGCAACATAGGGTTCTGTGACGATTTGCTGCACCCCATCCGAAGAGAAA
This sequence comes from Bacteroidia bacterium, assembly GCA_026391295.1. GTDB lineage: Bacteria > Bacteroidota > Bacteroidia > Bacteroidales > Prolixibacteraceae > JAAFHB01. The sequence continues at coordinate 29,793 of JAPLDS010000015.1, forward strand.
GTGTAATTTCCGGACATTATCTCAAAGATGGCCAGAGTCCCTTCCCATCGAAGAAATTTTATCCCCTCACTAGCGACAGCTAACTTATTGCCCTCCTTAACCTCCTCCTTATTTAGGGTTGGAACGTACACCGTAGCCGAAGTATTGGCGGGGATAGAGATATCCCATTTAAATTTGCTATTCTCCAGTCTCCAGGCGCTTGATATCTCACCATAGCTAGATTTATACGAGGCCTTAACATGGGTTAAATCACCTAATACATAAGGCTTCATAATGATATGTTTGAACGCTGGATTTAACGGATCGGGTTTGATGCCAGCGAGATTTTCGTAATACCAGATTATCAGATCTCCCAATAGCATTACATGATTACCGGAATTCATCCCTGGGTCGCCATATTCTCCGTTCCAAAGCTCCCAGATCGTTGTGGCTCCTTGTTTAACCATATAACCCCATCCCGGATAGGTCGATTGAGCAGCCAAGAGATAGGCAATATCCGCGTGACCGGAGGTTGTCAGAGCTCGCATAAGCCATTGTCCTCCAATGATACCATGCCCAATATGCCCCCCATTCTCGCTTAATGTTTTCTGAAGTAAATTTTCAACAATTCTATTTTTAAATTCTTCAGGCACGAGGTCAAAGGCGAGAGCTAAGATATTCGCAGTACACGTATTATTGCTATACTTAACAACACTTTTATCCAGAAATTTTGTGTTAAAAGCGAACTTCATCTCTTGTGCCGTCTTGGCATATCCTTCAGCATCAGATTCTTTACCCTGCAATCGGGCAAACTTCTCCATCAGTTTTAATTCTCCATAGAAATAGGTCGTTCCGATAAAGTCGGCTCGGGTGATTCGTTGTGGATCGTTTGAGTTAGTGAGTTTAACATTTTCGGGAGGGACACACCAATCACCATACGTATCTTTCAGCATAATGCCATTATTCAAGAACTGACTCATGTGGGATATCCACCTCTGCATAGCCGGATAGTTACGTTGAATCGTTTTTAAATCGCCATATTGAGTATAAAGCATATCAGAAGCAAAGAGCAACGTGCCAGGCCATGTCGTGTTATCAGTATAGAAGGGCCAATAAGATGGAGCCACATCAGAGATACTACCACTCTCAAGCTGCGTATCATTAATGTCTGTTACCCACTTATTATATAGCTTAGAGATGTCAAAGACATAGCTCTCGCCGGTACATTCGGCAGAGCGGTCTCCAAGCCAACCTTGCCGTTCATCACGTTGAGGACAATCGGTGGGTATGCTCCGGTAATTACCTCTGATTCCCCAAAATGCATTCTTATAAACACTATTCATCAAGGTGTTAGAACAACTGAATGATCCATTTACATCAAGGGCATCGTGGATGACCTTGCCTTTTATCGAAGAGAGCGTAGGAGCCCCCGGAAAACCAACCAATTCAACATAACGAAACCCATGATAGGTAAAGCGAGGTTCCCATGTTTCCTCTCCATCACCTTTCAAAATATAGGTATCCGTAACTTCTGCTGTGCGGATATTAGCCAAGAACAACGTACCATCGTCATTTAGTCGTTCGGCAAACCGCATCGTTACTTTATCACCTGCTTTTCCTTTTACCACTAAGGCAGCCCATCCTACCATATTTTGTCCCATATCATAAATAAACATCCCGGGTTTTACCTCCTTAATGGCCACTGGGGTGATCTGATCCATAATCTTAATCGGATCGATAGGCTCAGAAACCAATTTCTCACCAGGCTTATCAACCACAAGTGCATTGATCCATCCGGAATCGTCGAAGTTATTTCTACTCCACCCCTTGAGTTCCATTCGGGCATCATAGTATTCGCCATCATACTCGCTGTTTTTACGAATTGGCCCCGAGGTCGTCAGCTTCCATGTTTCATCCGAGATGATGGTACTTGCCATTCCATCCTCGTACTCAATTTCCAATTGGCAGATCATCTTTGGAAAGCCATACGTTTTTGTCCGTTCAGTGCCGCCGGCTCGAGGGGCAAAGAAACGTCCGTTACCCAGCACTACACCAATGGTATTCATATCAGGCTGCAAATTCTTACTCACATCGAACGTAAGGTAGAATGTCCTTTTGTTATACTCGGTCAACCCGGGAGCCAACACCTGATCACCAATTTTTTCTCCGTTGATATAAAATTCAAATAGGCCTAGTCCGGAAATAAATGCAGTAGCCGATTTTATCTTTTTATCAACCTTGAATTCATGTCTGAGCATTCGTGCAGATAGAACTTTACGAGCAGCATTTGTGTCATCATTACCTACCGCTTTATCCAAACCAATCCATTTTGCCTTCCAATCTGACGCATGCAATAGACCAGTGGTCCAAAAGGCAGGAGCACTCGTGTAACTAACACCATTACTATCCCAGACTTTAACTTTCCAATAATATTTCTGATTACTCTGCAGTGTATTGCCTTCATATTCGACCTGAATGGATTTATCAGATGAGATCTTTTTGCTCTCCCACACATCAGCACTATTCTCATTCAATTTCTGTACGCTGGAAGCGACAAAAATCTGGTAAGCTGATTGCGCCGCACCACGGTAATCAGCCTCCATATTCCAACTAAAACGCGGCTTCTCACTATCGACACCCAGAGGGTCAACCCTATAGTCGCACTTGAGTTGAGTGATAGTTACCTTATGACTTTCACTGCACGAACACATAAAAAGCAGAAGAATAAAGAATCTAAACAGTGATTTGATCAACGATATTTTCATGATAATTATTTTAAAAGTCAAATTTATTACGTTTTATTTTTTAATAATCCATATATGAACTAGGTTCTAAATGCCAGATCTATCAATGAATTACGGTCATCATTTTTTCATATCATTGGCATAGACCAGCCCCCATGGTTTACGAATCCGATCCATCAGCTCCATGATCTGTATCGATTCGTCGAGTGGCATAAACGGTGACTCTTTTAATCCGAGTCGTAAGCATCGCATAACCTCTTCGGCCTCATAGTTCAGCGCATTGCCCACTATTGGTTCTTCTAAAACGGCCTCCTCGACTTTATTAACCACTAAGGTGGCCTTGGTGGGAACGGCAAAAACATCATCGATTTTAATGTACCCTTTGGTGCCCAAGACATAAGCCTCATTGGATGCTGCTGTTCTCAAAGCAAACGAGAGATCGGCCATCTCACCTTGGTCATATTTGAAAACCGCCACCCCCTGTTCGTCTGATCCCCAATCGCCAATATGACTTAGGCCCATCACCTCAACGGGAAATTTCTGATAGATCATCGAAGCAAACGAGATCACATAAACACCCACGTCGAGCAAGCTGCCACCACCTAGATCAGGGTTTAGCTGACGAGCTCCAGGGGGGAACTCACCCCGTGCACAACGGGAGGCTTTCACCATTCGAACCTCCCCAATACGACCATCGGCTATCCATCCCTGCACTTTTTTCATCAGAGGGACATGGCGCGTAATCATTGCCTCCATCAGGAAAACATTCTGTTCGCGCGCCACACGCACCATCTCTCTAGCTTCAGCTGCATTGATAGTTAAGGCCTTTTCGCACAATACCGCTTTCCCCTTCAGCATACACATTACACTATTTTCTAGATGAAAAGTATGTGGTGTGCCGATGTAAATAACATCGATATTGGGATCGTTAGCAAGTTCTTGGTAGCTCGAATAAGCTTTTGGAATTTTATATTTTTCTGCAAATTGATTAGCAGAAACAGCAGTCCGTGAAGCCACAGCCACCAAATCAGCTTCTGGGAGGATCGCCAAAGCATCGGCAAATTTCTTCGAGATATGCCCAGTACCCAGAATACCCCATCTTATTTTATCGGTCATGATTAATCTCTTTAATTCTCATTGTAGAATAGCACCGCAGGAGAAATAACCTGCTTTGAAATTCCTGGTCCTTTCCAACTTAATATGTTGGTAAAGGCACCACCCATCTGAAAATATTTCTCTTGAATCTTATAGGTTCCAGCTTTTATCCAGACCATTCGTGAAGAGGGGGTAGCGGTATGAGGCCCATCAGCACTGATAAACGGTTTATCATCGATGTAAAGAACACCGCCATCGTTGGTGGCAAGATAAAACGTATAAACGCCATCGGTAGGAATTTTGATGTAACCCCAGAAATCAAAAGCAAATAGCCCATCATTCTCCCGCTCATCGATGTTGAAACCACTTGTCACACCGCTCTTCTTTTGTTTTAGAGGATCCAGTTCGGCAACATGCATCACATGATCTTCGTAATATTTATAGCTCAAACCGGTCTTTACCTTAAGTGAGGAGTAATCTTTAAAGTCAGCCCGATCAACATGGCCTAGTTTCTCAACTTTTACTTCGACAACTGTGGTGGGTAATAAACCCTCCTTCTTCGCGAAGAACTTAAGATCTGAAGTTTTATCGAGTACAATCGGACTGCTATACATCTTCGAATTCACAGTAGGCAGCGTACCATCGATGGTATAATAGATCTTCGCATCCTTCGTTTCACTTCCTAGCGTGATGGTTGCAGTATCGATGAAATAGTCCTCTTTAATCTTATAAAATGGCATCGAAACAGCGCTTGCCAATTTCTTTGTTGCAGGCCGATCGGCTTTAGATGTTCCCCAGTTTGCATTTGGATGAGGGCCCATCTCAAAACTCAGCTCTCCACCTTGAGCAATCGCATTATGTGAGATCCATGATTTGGTATAAGTTTGTCCATTTAAACGAGCCGATTGGATGTAAAAATTGGATTCCGAAACCTTGTTTGCTTTAATGGTAAAATGTTTCCCATTTTCAAGGTTTATGGTCACCTTATCAAATAGAGGGGTTCCAATATTATAGGTTGGATCGCCGGGCAAGACGGGATAAATACCCATAGCACTCATGATATACCAAGCGGATATTTGTCCACAATCTTCATTCCCACTTAGACCTGCAGGAGCATCATCGTAAAGATTGTTAAGAATATTACGGACATATTTCTGCGTCTTCGGAGCAGCGCCTGCATAATTATACAGATAGGCAATCTCATGACTCGGCTCATTGCCGTGAGCATACTGTCCCATCAAGCCACTCGCGTCGACCACATTTTTATCAAATCGACTCTTGTGTGTGAATAGAGTGTCTAGCCACGTTTCAAATTTAGCATCACCGCCCAGCATCTTAATCATTCCATTGACATCTTGCGGCACAAAGGCGCTATATTGAAATGAATTTCCTTCTACAAAATAACCGGTCGGTTCTGCAGGATCGAAGGGCTGAACCCAGCTATAGTCTTTATTTTTTGGACGCATAAATCCGGTAGAGGCATCGAAATGATTTTTATAAAACTGAGCACGTTGTTGGTAACGTAAGAAATCCTCTTTTTTGTTCAAAATCCTAGCCATCTCAGCTAAACACCAATAGTTGTAAGCATATTCCATTACTTGAGCCACCGAACCACCAGTCCCTTCAATGTCGCCAGGGATAAAACCCAAATTATTGTAATAAGGAATATTCTCCATTCGTTCTTGCATCCCCTTATAGGCTAATGGCACATCGAAATCACGAATACCTTTGACATAAGCATCCAAGATCAGCGGCAATGAATGGTACCCGATCATGTTTTCTGAAAGCGTTCCATGAATCTCAAATCGAGCCAAACGACCACCTAGACGATACATCTCGATTAAGGACTGAATGTAATCGTTCATCCGAGCGGGCTCAATAATGGTCAGCAGAGGCATCTGCGTGCGAAAAACATCCCACAGCGAAAATATCGTATAGTTAGTAAAGCCTTTGGGTTTATGAACCAGATGATCAGTACCTCGGAAATCACCATTTTTATCCATAAATAGATTTGGAGCAAGTGCTGCATGGTATAACGAGGTGTAAAAGATCCGTCTTTGCTTCTCTGTCCCACCTTCCACGGAGATTTTTGAGAGATAAGCATTCCAATCCGTCCGAGCGAGCTCTTTAATCTTCTGGAAATTCCATCCTGTATTTTCGGCTTCCAAATTCTCTTTAGCCCCTTGAGCACTAACAGCAGAGATCCCAACCTTCACTAAAATTTGCTCTTGTGACTTCGTTTTAAAACTTACAAAAGCTTTAATATTTTTCCCTTCAGCTTTCGTAATCTTTTTAACCAGAGTGTCGTTTAATGATATTCCAAAGCTTGAGAAGGATTTTGAAAACTTCGCATAGAAATAGATGTGTTTTTGAATTGCCCATCGCGTGGTTAAGGTAAATCCAGTGATGGTTGAATCATTAAGCACTTGAATCGTTGAGTTCACCATATGACCTCTATGTTTTAGGTCGATGATGATGTCTGATTGATCCGATTTCGGGAACGTATACCGATGAAAACCTGTCCGCTCAGTGGCAGTAAGCTCGGCTATTACGCCCGAATCATCGAGAAGAACCTTGTAATATCCCGGGGAAGCTTCCTCATTTTTATGTTGATACGAAGAGCGATAGCCTGACTTTGGTTTATTTTCATCTCCAGCCACCAAGATAGGATCCCCCACCATTGGCATAAATAAAATATCGCACAACTCAGCAGACCCAGTGCCACTTAGATGAGTATGACTAAATCCCATAATCGTTTTGTCAGATTCGTGGTAGCCCGATGAACCATCCCAATTGTCCATTCGGGTATCGGGACTAAGCTGCACCATGCCATGAGGCAACACTGCACCTGGATAGGTATGACCATGGTCACCAGTACCCATAAATGGATTAACATAACTCGCCAGATCGACGCTCTGAGCAGAGGCAACACTTATGATTAATGAACAAGCAATTGCACTAAATAGGATTTTTAAAAATCGCATAAACTAACTTTTTAATCTATTAATTTTAACTTCTCTCTTTGACTGAAGCCTCTCGAGGAACTCCAGAATCTATTCGTGAAACAAGACCGAAGCAGGAATCTCTTCCTTGATTTTATTTGGCTGCTCCCAACTTACTGATAATGCCTTAGCACCTCCCATCTGAAAATAGTACAGCAATATCGGATGATAGCCTTTTGTGAGCGCCACCTTTTTCGATTTCTCTTGTGTCCGATGAAAGCCATCATTATCGATAATCTGCTTGCCATCAACCGACAGAATACCTCCGTCATTGGAGTTTACATAAATGGTATAAACACCCGTTGAAGGGGCATAAAGATAACCCTTATAGGTATACCCAAACGAACGTTTATCTGTGATGGCAGAGATATTAAAGGTAGCAATAGTCCCGGTACTCATTGTTGGATATTTCTTCATATCGACAACCTTCACACAATACCCCTCGAGATAATCGTAGTGTAAGCCAGGCATCGGATTCTTTAGCATAACAGCTGGCGAAGGGGTCATTTTCTCCAGTTCAAGAACGGTTGTATAGCTTGGATTTTGACCAGCACGATAACTTCTTGCTTTAATTGCAGCCGAATGATCGACCAACAGTGGTTGCTTATATAGGGCTGAAGTCTCCGAGGGCTCAGATCCATCGGTCGTAAAATGGATGGCTGCAGATTGATCGTCGCAAGTTATTTTTACAGTTGTTGACTTTAAAAACGAGCGTTCCTGTGGCTCTATTCGAGGCATTGGCGGAGCGTCATATTTTGGCGTATAAGGACGATCTTCTGATTTGCTTCCCCAGTTTTCATTTGGTTTATCACCCATCTCAAAAACTAGCGCACCACCTTTAACGATATCCTGATGGTTGAAATAGCTCTTTGAATAGTTGATTCCATTTAGTTTTGCCGACTGCACATATAAATTCGTAGCACTATTGTTATGGGTTGTAATGGTAAACTGCTTTCCATTTTCGAGGTTAAGAGTCACTTTGTCAAAAAGCGGTGAACCGATGACATAGTTCGCAAGACCAGGTGTTGCTGGATAGAAACCCATCGAGGTAAAAAGATACCAAGCCGAGATCTGGCCTGCATCGTCGTTCCCACATAACCCAGTTGGTTGATCATCGTAAAACGAGTCAGTAATTTGCCGAGCTTTCTGCTGAGTCTTCCATGATTTACCGATAAAGCTATAGAGATAAGCCATGTTATGACTTGGTTCATTCCCATGCGAATACTGACCAATAAGGCCGGTAAGATCCTGGAGATTAGCAGCAGAAGGGTCAGTCTTAAGCGAGAAACACACATCCAGCCAACGATCAAACTTCACCTCACCACCCATCAACTGAATTAGTCCATTGATATCGTGAGGAACAAAAGTGCTATACTGATAGGCGTTGCCTTCTGTAAAACCTGTTCCGTCAAGCGGATTAAACCCTTTTAGCCATTGATAATTTTCGTCGCGCGGCCGCATAAATCCCACAGTTGGATCGTAGAGATTTCGATAAAACTGTCCCTTTTCGGAATAACGACGGAAGTCGGAAGACTTAAAATCTTTAGCCACTCGAGAGACGCACCAGTCGTCGAAAGAGTATTCAAGTGTTCGAGCGACAGACTGACTCTCGGCCTCGTAGGGTATAAATCCGATCTTTTTATAGATCTCTTTGCCATCGCGAAAACCTTCTGAGAGCCTCTTCATCCCTTCATAAGCCGCTTTCACATCATAGTCACGAATCCCTTTAACGTAGGCATCGGCAATAAGTGGCAGCGAGTGGTAACCAATCATGGCAAACCCTTCGTTGCCCCCAAACTCCATGATTGGCAGACTTCCGAAGTGCTGATCGCGTTCAATAAAACTACGTATAAACTGATTCGTTCTTTTGGGTTCGATGATCGTATAAAGGGGATGTAATGCACGGAAGGTATCCCAAAGAGAAAATGTGGTGTAGTTATCGAAAGTTTTAGCCTCATAAACCTGATGGTCGGTACTTCGGTAACGTCGATCGAAATCCATATTTATATTTGGGTGAACGAAGGCGTGGTACATCGCCGTATAAAAAGTACGTTGTTGAGCAGCCGTTCCACCCTCAACAGATATCCGTTCGAGTTCGGTCTCCCACTGCTGCGCAGCCTTTTCGCGAATAGCTTGAAAATTCCAATCGGGCAGTTCCCCCTTAAGGTTTTTCTCAGCCCCCGCAAAATCTACTCTTGAGATGGCGACTTTAACCAATACCTCTTTTATCTTTTGGGTGTTAAAAGAAAAGTGAGCCTTTATATTTTTCCCTCCGGCCTGAGTGATGCCAGCAGCTAGCTTATCGTCACGATACCATCCATAGTCAACCATGGGCTGCGAAAATTCGGCAACGAAATAGATAATCCGGTTCCCATCTAATCCTCCAGAGGAGTGCCGAAATCCTTGAATCTTCGTCTCAGATAGCCGTTGGATAAATAGCGAATCATTTGAATCGTTAATGCCATGGGTGAGATCAAGGATAATATTCCCTTTTTCGACATTCGGGTATGTATATTTATGCAGTCCTGTTCGCAAGGTAGCGGTCAGCTCAACTTGGATCTCATTTTCAAACTTAACCTGGTAATACCCTGGTGAGGCTGACTCCTGCTGATGTGCGAATTTTGCGCCATAACCTGCGACCACCGAATCGCCGACGTTAAGTTTAATTGAACCTAGAGTGGGCATCAATAAGATGTCGGCACCTCCGCCACTCCCTACACCACTGTAATGGATGTGGCTGAAGCCCATGATGCGGCTATCAGAATAATGGTATCCCGAGCAGCCATCCCAGGTGGTAACACGGGTATCGGGGCTTAGCTGAACCATTCCGTGAGGCAAGATGGCACCAGGAAATGTATGGCCATGACCATCGGTCCCGACAAAGACATTTACCTGTTTTAACCGTTCCGGGGACTTTGCCAAAGCAAAACCAGAAAAAGCAAATAAGCTTATGTATAAAAATACAACCCGTAACTTCATTATTTTCTAATCTTCTAAAGGATATAACAGCGGAAAGAACTTACCCTCCATTTTAAGTCCCTTTTTAATGACAGGAACACTCGCTAATAACTCTTCATCTGTTTTAGAGCAAGTTCCATCCGCAAAAACATTCAATACAAATGCTCTTCTTGGACGGTCTGAATTATTTTCAAATGAACCATGAACTAACAACGGATGGTGAAAGGAGGCAAAACCTTTTTTCATCTCTATTGGAGTGGGATGATCTAATTGCTTTGTCTGCTCCTCATTTAAAAATGCTTTTAATCCTACCATATCCCCAGTAAGAACAGGCTTGTCAAGTAGACCCCATCGATGGGATCCCGGAATATATTGCATACACCCATTCTCCTGCGTGGCATCATCTAAGCCGACCCAAACAGTAAGATGCTGCATGGGAGTCGTGCGAGTCCAGTAGGAGAAATCCTGATGCCAAGCGACAACACCACCATGTTTCGCAGGTTTACAAAATAGTTGATCGTGCCAAAAACGAACACCCTTCTCGCCTAGCAGTTGATGAGCAGCCATCAGAAACGCAGGATTCCAAAGGATATCATGAAATCCAGGAGTCATGCGCCAATGTCCTAACGAATGGAAAACAATACGATCAGGATCTGTCGATTCATTGGAATGAAATTCATAAAACAGATCATGATCTGGATGTTTCGGATCCATGATCTCCGCTAACTCGCGATTCAATTGATTGATCTGATGATCGTTTAGAAGCTTTATTCCCGAGACATAACCATGCTCATGAAAAAATTCGACCTGATCATCACTCAAACGATACTGCTGCCACTCTTCGTCACTTTTAGGGGTGAGAAACATGCCAGTTACCATCCTATTATGATCAGCTAAATCGCGCGATATTTTCATTCGAAATTAGTTTTTAGTTAGAATTCAAGACAATTAATCAATCGTCTTGAAACGTTTATCTTCAAAAGATTAGGTGGTCAAGAAGATTTTCCAGATCCAATCGACAAGTGTGTGGACGAGTATGGCCGCTAAGATATTATTTCCACTCTTTCGGTATGCCCAACCATAGCCCACTCCAGCAACGGCCGCTAAGCTAATATAGGTGATTTGGGTAGATAAGGGATGTACATTATTCCAGTGCATCAGTCCAAAAGCCAACGAGGAGATAACCATGGGGATCCATTTCTTTGAGAACATCTTATCAAGACCACCGAGTAATATGCCTCTAAAGAAGAGCTCCTCAGGTAAGGCAATAGTAAGAAATATTCCCGCAAACTGAAGGATCATCTTAGGCACATTATACGACTCAGGCATCGAGAAAGTCAAAAAGCCAGTTAACAATCCAGGAGGAAGCACGAAAGCCATGATGATCAGCAAGGAGAGTAAAACAACGCGGATATCTTTAAGCTTTGGAACGAGATTATACCCGATCTCGGCGCCACGATAACCATTCCAACCAATCACCGCAATCACAGAAATTGCAACTGAAAACCAGGTATACGAGTCACTGCCTGAAGGAAGCATATCCATATACCAGCGAAGATCGAAGGGAATCCAAAGAATGAACCAGATTAATAAATCGGTCCAAGTGAGTGTGAATTCATTATTTTTAAGCTGTTTCAAGGCACCTAAGACAGCAAAAGTTAGGACAGAAAAGATGGCTGTCAAATAGGGATCAAACCTGAGCGTTAACAATCCAGGCAACATAAACAAGATCGATATTCCACCTGCCACATAGGCATGAGAGTTCTTTTCACTTTGTAACCATGCATTAAATTGGCTTGCCGCTTTAACAGAACCTAAGGTCAGCATGAGTCCAAGTAATGGCGAAAGACTTAAAACGTTCGCGATAATTGTAACCAAGGTATTCTTGGGGTCCGATGACGAGATCCCATAAACCAATGCTGCTCCGACCAGCGTCCAAATCGACCAGAGAATTCCAAATCTACTTTTCATAATTGTCTATATTAGTTAGTTTAATTTTACTTTTTCTCAACCGATAGTTGAAAATCTTCAAACGTCACCGTTGAGACTTTCTGATCGTTTGCTCCTCCTGCCAATCCAATATCCATCTTAGCGGCCATTCCAGGTATATCGCCTGACTCACGTGAGACAGTCCAATTTTTACCATCTAAACTGTAATATCCAGTAAAGCTATTTCCATGACGGACAAGTTTAATCCAAGCAGGGATTGGATTATCCACACCATAATTTTTTGATTTAGTGTTGTGCATACAACCATCACCAAACTCATCCCATTGCGCTCCACATCGTTTTGTCGTTGAGAAGAGTAAGAACGAGCCTAAGGTCGCAGGCTTCTTTCCGTCGCCTTTGGTGATATCGTTACGCACAAAGATACCAGATCGAAACCACTCGCTAATCCCTTCGCTAAATCCAACCACTTTAACTGTAGCCACAAAATTTCCTTCAATAGCCTGCTTCAGGTAAATGGCTCCATAGGAATCCTCCGCATGCAAGAAGTCTGTCCCAGCCGCAGTAATCTCAAAATGATTTTGAAGTGCATTAAAATTAAACTTACTTGGCTTAGCCGTTGTAGTACAAAAAGTTGAAAATTGAGCTTTTGCGATGTCAATTTTTTGCACCGGATATACATGAACCTGAACTGGTGGCTGATCTCCAATAGTTATCGCGTGTGTTCCAACTGTTGGAAGTACCGAGAAGCTAATCTGATTCGTCTCGCTCTCCTGAAAAGCGACCGCCTTAGTCGCAATAACTTGACCATCAATTTTAAGTACTATATTTTGGGTGAACCGTTCAGCTCTCATATTTAAAGTTTCTGAGCTAATCTCTAAGGAATCACCTACCGGGATCTCTTTAACTTTTGATTTTAAATTACGGTAAATAATATAGATGGAATCACCCGTAACAACGACCTCTTTAGTCGATGATTTTCCAATCGCAACGAGATGTTTTCCTGGATCACAAAACTTGTATTTAAACTCGATCAAACGCTCATTATTCGAAATAAACGGCAGTTTCTTGGCGCTTACCACCTTCCCATCAACATATAGATAGATCTCTTCCATCCCCGTTGATCCCGAATTTGAAATCTTAGCCGTCACTGAAAATTCGTGACCGGTACTCGCTACATCTAGAGGCTTAACCTCTAAATTAGTATAGGATAATTTTGCTGAACCCTCGATAATATCTTCAGGCTGATTAATCGGAGACTCAACAATTATATTATTCTCGTATGAATTATCAACCAGGTAACAAGCGCAAAGCTTCATCTCACCCTGTTTTAAGTTGTAATAGGTGTTGTCGTAAACTTTCCATCCGGAGGACATATTCTGGAAAAACAAGGCCACATTCTCATTCGTTGCTGCTGGGTGAACATCATGGATCAAATTATTCCGAACTACTGAACCTGGACTTAATCCATAAACGGCAATACCCCCTTCATCATCTCGCTTCATATTGGTAAACGAAACATGGTTGTATTCTGCCAGATGACTTCCATCGCTAGTCTCTTCGATATTGGGCCAAGATCCCAAAGTGATCCCATAGCTACCAACGTTCTTGATGTAGTTATGAGCTACAGTACTGCGGATTGAATTATAGGTTGATATCCCGGTTGCAGAAATCTGGATGTTGGTAATCTTATTGTACGAAATCTCATTATCACTCACTACATCATCCCAGTTTTCTGGCTTAGGAGTACCAGCAACAATAATACCACTCCCTTTTGAGTCGTTGATTACATTCCGACTGATCAGATTGTGGTAACTGCCAATGCCAAAATGGATAGCCGCCTGACTCACATTTTCTATTCTATTCTGCAACAACTCACAGTTTTTCGCATATTGAAATGCCACAGTACCCGAGCCACCCGCTAACGTATTTTGAAAATTAAGGTTGTAAAAACGGAGATTCCGAATAGGTTTTTCACGCGTGCCACTCGCAGATATCAGATTACTAATCTTTGGAAAAAAGACTTCCGAGACATTTGGATCTTTAATCTCGGCATTGGGAATAAACCGGATCGTTTTAAGCTTCTTATTATAAAACCATTCATTTGCAGTATCCATCAAAGCCTCAACATTTTCGACATAATATTTAGGTGGAACAATAAGCATATCGGCTGATGGCGTTGACAAATAGGCCTTGTGATTTTTCTCGTCAACCTTTCCAAGGCTAGAATGAATAGCACTCCAGCGAACAGTCATATGAATACGGTTTGTCTCTAAGTCGCGCCATGACTTTAAATCGCCTGCTTTAAATTGAAACGAAGCCGAATCTGTCGGCTGACCCACCGTATAGAAATAGCCAGAATTAGGGGTGCGAGCCAAGGTTAATCGCTTCCCATTTGCATATAAATCATTGATCTCCGCCTCATCTATTGAAGCCTTCCACGATCCATTTTTCTCTTTCTTCCAACCCGTAATTCGCGCTCCACCTGAAAGAATTGGTTTCTCCCCCGGATAAGCGGCGTAGGTGACGTAATAATCTTTCAGTTCATGGTATTCAAAAGCTCCAGTAGGCAAGTCAGTCTCAACCCTTTCACCACCATCAGCAGCCGTAAACTCAAGTCCCTTATCTAACGAATAAATACCGCCACGGATAAGCACCAAGATATCACGACCCACACCAAACGGATGAGGCGTACCCTTAAACCTTTTATCGACTGCCTTTTTCTTGGGTTTATAAACAGAATGCTTTAGCAAATTAACTGCAGCTTGAGCTTTGGCAATGGTCGCAAACGGACCATCAGTACCCGCCTTAGTGGGTTCAGCTAACTTACCTGACCAGGCATCGTTCCCTTTGGGGGAGACATAAAAGTCGGCCACATTACTAGGCACCGTATACTCGGTTTTCTCCACACCTCGAACCAATCGACCTTGCGATTTGACCTCAAAGGCAAAGGAGAGAAGTAAAAAAGTTGCAATCCCTGCGAGTGTAATATTCTTTAGAAAATTTTTCATATCGATATTGTAAGCAATCAATTACTTAATAGAAATCTTTCCAGTTGAAAGAATATTCACAGATGAACTTCCAACCATCAATTTAAAAGCACCAGGTTCGACCACAAAGCTATTGGTCGCCACACTCCAAAAAGCAAGATCTTTAGCTGGAAATTCAAGATCTACAACTTTACTCTCGTTTGGTAGCAAATGAATTCGCTCAAAGCATACCAACTGCTTTTCAGGTCTTTGCACGCTTGACTTTTCATCATGAGCATAAAGTTGAATCACCTCATCGCCTGCACGGAGTCCGCTATTTTTGACCTTTACCCGTGCCTTTATAGTTCCTTTTGCGTCAATAGTTTTCGTAAGGATTTCCAATTTGCCATAACTAAACTGGGTATAGCTTAGTCCAAAGCCAAACGGATAAAGCACTTCACTAATCTTGGAATTATCCTTTGTGCTATTCCGATACATATAAGTTCTCCCTTTGCGGATGTCGTAATCGCTGAATGAGGGGAAGTTTTCGGATGATTTGTAATATGTAAGTGGCAATCTGCCCGCAGGATTGTAATCTCCAAATAACACATCGGCCAATGCATTTCCGCCCTCTTCGCCATTAAACC
>JAPLDS010000063.1:0-27334 GCA_026391295.1 Bacteroidia bacterium
ATTAGTGATCAGAGAGTTACTGAAATTGAAAACATCTTAAATAACAGACCAAGAAAACGTTTTGGATTTGAATCTCCTATATTTGTAATGGAAAAATTATTGTTTAACCCAAAAGTTGCATTTGTAGCTTGAATTCAGCTTTTAATTTCTGGGATCAAAAATATAGTGTTGAATAACAATACTTTGTGACGGAAGTTACAATATAGAAATTTTATTTCGATGCAATAAAATACGTTTTTCACGTTCCATAATTTTCAATACCCGACTGACCGATTCCCTTGTCATACCTAGCTCATTGGCTAGTTTTTGGTGGGTGATAATAATATCGGAAGAGTGAAATAGTGATGATTTTTGGGTGAGAAGATGGTATAATCGGGTCTCAACTCTCTCAAATGCCACTAAGCTAACTAGGTTAATTAGCTCATTACATCGCTTTTGATAACTCTGTAGAACAAAATTTGTCCACTCAGGAAACTCTCTGGTCCATTCGATGGTTTTTACTATAGGAATAAGCAGGACTTCAGTGTCTTCTTCAATTTTGGCTGTTATTTTTTCATTTAGTGTTTGTGTGCCACCTAAGAAGGAGATAAAAAAACCATCGGCCCGATGTACCGAATAGAGTAGAATCTCTCTGCTATCATCATCACTTACCAGCACCTTAATACATCCAGAGAGTACAATGGGAACAGATCGGAAATAGGTTTGAATATTTGCAATAGTTGTTCCAGCCGGAATCGACTTAAGTTGGCCTGAGGCATATACCTCTTCGTTTAATCGTGAATGAAATAACTTGGCTAATGATTCCATGATTTACCAATAATTGCTACACTTCATAAGGTATTCAGTTTGTCACTTGAACCTTGGAAATACAATCAACTTTTACGAAAAATGTCTTAGTTCTAGTGTGCCTAATCAACATGGAACGAGTTGCTAGTATTAAATATAGTAACTGATCTAGGATACCAATTAAGCGATTGCTCGACCATTAATGGGGAGCAAAAACGATTTGCGAACGAATTGAAAAAACTATCTTGAAAGACGAATTAACTTTAAGCTTTTAGCCCTCCATTAAATTGAATCTATATGACAACTTTAACGCGACACAGAAAATATGGATCTTGAAAATAGCGTAAATAAGGGAAGAATAGAACTGTAGATTAGCGTTCGATTATTTACTTGCTTCAGCAAATTTAGCAAAGAAAAATGGTAATATCCTGCTTTCGGTAGATTTTCTTCATTTAAGAATGTGATATCTTAAATTATCGTAGTTAAACCAGAGCTGGTTTATATCTAAGGGGATGATTTAGTCCTTTTTGTTGCCATATTGTATTTTTAATAGGGCTACTTTATATCATTAAAAACAAAGCCACTGTAAACAATCTATTTACAGTGGCTTATAAGAATTGTCGGGGTGACAAGATTTGAACTTGCGACCCCTCGCCCCCCAGACGAGTACGCTACCAGGCTGCGCTACACCCCGAAATTAATGTTGTGAACAACATCGATGTAAAAATACGATCTTTTTCTTAATCCCTGAATGGCCGAAATAAGCCTTGAATAGAATCTATAGCAACCCCTTAGGGGTGTTATAATCATAAAACATGAGGTCTGTCATCATCAGCAACCCCATAGGGGTGGTATTATTATAAAACATGCGGTCTGTCATCATTAGAAACCCCATAGGGGTGGTATTATTATAAAACATGCGGTCTATGGTAATCTGGAGCCCTGCAAGGGTTCAACCCCTTCGGGGCTGGCGGCTTTCACTTGTGCTAATTAGCCATGAGTGATAACTCATGGCTATTAAAATAAAACCCTTTCAGGGTTAAGAACTCAATTGCATCCTGAGCCAATCTTCTTTTTTTTATTTTTTATCTTGGTGTTTCTTTGGTGTCCGTCCGTCCGTCAGTTGACGGGACGGACGGTTATCATATTGTCAGCCCTACGGGGTTTTAGATATCATGCTAGTTTTTTTAGTTATGATAATGTCACCCCTACGAGGTTATGACTTGGGCTGTAATTTGTCGAAACTAACTATATGTTTAAAACTTTTAGGTGTTATTTAACGTTTACTTATTATTGCTTCTGAAATTTGCCTTAACTTTGAATCAGATCATAAAAAATAAGTAAATGGAATTGTTTAAACCTATGAATATAACTGAAAATCAACCGGCAAAAGATGTTTTAGCATCTGATGTAGAGCGCGTTAAATGTTTGATTATCGGATCAGGACCTGCTGGATTTACAGCAGCTATCTACGCAGCTCGCGCGAACCTATCACCTGTGATGTACGAAGGACTGCAGCCAGGCGGTCAATTGACTACCACCACTGAAGTGGAAAACTTCCCGGGCTATCCAGAAGGAATTACCGGACCTGAGATGATGGAAGATCTCAAAAAACAAGCAGCTCGCTTTGGAACTGATATCCGTTGGGGTATCGCGACAGCATCCGATTTCTCCGGATCTATTCATAAAGTAACAATCGACGAAAAGAAAATCATTGAAGCCGAGACCGTGATTATCGCAACGGGTGCAACAGCACTCTATCTTGGTATTCCCGATGAGACAAAATATGCCGGCTCAGGTGTCTCTGCCTGCGCGACTTGCGATGGATTCTTCTATCGCAATAAGGATGTGGCTGTTGTTGGTGGCGGTGATACAGCTTGTGAAGAGGCTATTTACTTGGCTGGATTGTGCCGTAAGGTCTATCTGATCGTTCGTCGTGATGAACTTCGCGCCTCTAAGGTGATGCAAGATCGAGCGATTAAAACCCCTAACATTGAGATTCTTTGGAAACATCAGACCAAAGGCTTATTTGGTAATGGAGTGGTCGAAGGGGTGAACCTAATTAAGAATAAAGGAGAAGCCGATGAAGCAGAGGTGAGCATTAGCGTAGATGGATTTTTCTTAGCTATTGGTCATAAGCCAAACTCAGCAATCTTTAAAGACTACCTCAATACCGATGAGATAGGATATATTAAAACCATTGGCGACTCTTCTAAGACGAACGTAGAAGGTGTGTTTGCTTGTGGTGACGTGATGGACCATATCTACCGTCAGGCCGTTACAGCTGCTGGATCTGGCTGTAAGGCTGCGATCGATGCTGAACGTTATCTTTCAGAAAAACATTAAGAAATCAGAACCTTAAGGTTGAGTTTTGAGTTTACGACATAAAAAAAGCCCCTTCAGATTGAAGGGGCTTTTTTTATAACTTATCTTGAAAATTATTGAATCTGAGCAAATTTTGAATTCGCATATTTACCTGCTTCGAGGTTTGCGCGAACAGCTGAGAACGCTTGGATCGTATACTCTACATCTTCAAGGGTATGAATGGCTGTAGGAATCAAACGAAGCAATAACTGTCCTTTTGGAATAACAGGATACACCACGATGGAGCAGAAAATATTGTAATTCTCACGTAGGTCCATCACCACATTGGTTCCTTCAGGGACACTTCCCGATAGGTAAACCGGTGTAACGGGTGAATTTGTAACCCCTAAATCGAAATTTTGAGCTTTTAATCCTGCTTGAAGCGCATTCACAACAGTCCATAACTGCTCTCTGAGCTGCGGTTGTGTGCGAATCAATTCAAGTCTTTTTAACAGGCCAATAACCATCGCCATAGGTAATGATTTTGCAAACGTCTGAGAACGCATGTTGTATCGCAGGAAGTCACATACCTCTTCGCTACTTGCTATAAAGGCTCCAATGCCTGCCATCGCTTTCGCAAAGGTGCCAAAATACATATCGATCTGATCTTGCACGCCAAAATGCTCACCGGCGCCTGCTCCGGTAGCACCCATGGTGCCAAATCCGTGTGCATCGTCTACAAGTAGGCGGAAATCGAACGCTTTTTTCAAGGCTACAACCTCGTCTAATTTGCCAAGATCTCCAGCCATTCCGAAGACTCCTTCAGTAATCACTAAAATACCTCCACCTGTCTTTTCTGCTAAAGCAGTAGCATGTGACAATTGTTTGCGAAGGCTATCCATATCGTTGTGTAGGAAAACAAAACGTTTCCCCATGTGTAAGCGTACTCCATCTAAAATACAGGCATGAGCCTCTGCGTCATAGACAATAATATCATGTCGACCACAGACAGCATCAATGATTGAGATCATCCCCTGATAGCCAAAGTTTAGCAAGAAAGCATCTTGTTTACCAGTGAAACTCGCAAGTTGCTTCTCTAGCTCTTCGTGCATGCTAGTCTGTCCCGACATCATGCGAGCACCCATCGGGTAAGCTAGTCCATACTGAGCAGTAGCTGCTGCGTCCGCTTCCCGTACTTCGGGATGATTGGCAAGACCACAGTAGTTGTTTAGACTCCAGTTTAAGACCTCTTTACCACGAAATTTCATTCGTGACCCAATTTCTCCTTCTAATTTAGGAAATGAAAAATATCCATGAGCCTCTTTCTGATATTGGCCTAGATTGCCTTTGTCAGTTTTAAATTTTTCAAAAATATCCACTATTGTTTGATTTTATTTTTTAGACTACGCAAAAGTATACTTTTTTATTTTGCCAAAAAAACAGAATGCTAATTACTTTTTCGGCTGGAAGAATATTGAAATCAATAGATACAAGATAATCGATGCTGCTATACCATATTGGTAAAAGAACACGATTAATGCAGCTGAGAGTATCAGAAAGATATACTGAATTTGATTCGTTTTCCAACTCAGTGTTTTCAGTTTAAGCGAAAATAGGTGAACCTCCGAGATCAGTAAGTACGACATCACGATGGTTAGAATGATCAAGGTTAATGGTTGGCTCAAAACGGAGTCAATCAGTTGATATTTTCCATTCTCAATGATCAGCGCTAATGCGGAAATAAAAAGGGCATTGGCTGGAGTTGGAAGCCCTATAAAAGACTCTGTTTGTCGTGTATCGATATTGAACTTGGCTAGCCGAAGTCCTGATGCAACAGGGATCAATAAGGCAATCGATAAGGTTAATTGTTGCGCGAGTGAAAGAGCGGCTAGATTTTCAACTTTAACATGCAATCCAAAGATTGAATATTCGAGTAGTGTCATCATGATCACGCCTGGTGCAAGACCGAAAGAGATCATATCTGCTAAGGAGTCGAGCTCTTTGCCGATGGGAGAGTAGGCGTGTAATAATCGAGCCGCCATCCCATCAAAGAAATCAAATAGTGCCCCTAGAAAAATAAATAAAACCGCATGAGGTAAGTCTCCCTGAATTGCGAAGATGACAGCAATACTTCCTGCACAGATGTTCAGACAGGTGATAAAATTAGGGATGTGTTTTTTGAGCATGCTTTAGCGAATAGATTACAATTCAGCTAAGATAGTTTGACTGCCTGTAACGATCTGGCATAATTCAACATTAACCTTTGTTCCCAAAGGAAGAAATAGATCAACACGAGAGCCAAAACGGATAAACCCAAGCTCATCCTTCTGAGTTACAGGAGTATTCTCTTTTGGATAAGAGATAATTCTCTTCGCTACAGCACCAGCAATCTGACGTACTAATATCTCTGTGCCATCAGCCATCTGAATAACAGTTGTAGCTCGTTCGTTTTCAGTAGATGACTTAGGCAAGTAAGCTGCCATGAAATTACCACTGTGATGTTTGAAATATTTTACAACTCCTGGGACAGGAATCCAGTTGATATGCACGTTATAGACCGACATGAACACCGATATCTGAAGCCGTTTATCGTTGAAATATTCTGATTCATAGGCCTCTTCAATAACAACAATCTGTCCATCGCAAGGCGAGATCAGATGAGCCGGATTTTCGACAATGGTACGGTTTGGATAGCGAAAAAATCGCATCACAAAAATCAAGGCGTAGGTGGTTAACAGAAAAGTGAAGCATCTGAAATAGAGCTCTTCCGAAAGCCCAACTAAAATATTAAGCGTTAGCCAGATGATAAACGCTACTGCAATGACCAGAAATCCTTCTTTGTGTATTCTCATAAGTTTAAACTATATATGCACAAATCTAAGAAAATTATACTCAGACAAAAAACTGAATTGCAAAATAAATTACTGGAGAGGCAAGTAAGATGCTATCGAAACGATCGAGTACCCCACCATGACCAGGCATGAAATTCCCCGAATCTTTCACTCCGATCTCCCGTTTTATCATCGATTCAACAAGATCACCCAGGGTGCTTGAGACTGAAACGAGTAGTCCCATCACAGCTAAGAAACTAAATTTATAAGTCGTGAAAAGATGTGAAAGCAACCACGCAGCAAGGATAGTAGTTAGGATACCTCCAAAAAAACCTTCCCATGACTTCTTAGGAGAAATACGTTCAAATAATCGATGTTTTCCAAGGCTTACTCCAAATGCATAGGCCCCCGAATCATTTGACCAGACAAATAAAAATAGGGTGATCACTAGCTCAAAAGTGTATTTCAGCGCCCCTTCGATAGGCTGAAAGGCAAGGAAGTTTAAGAGAGCAAATGGAATCGAGACATACAATATTCCAAACCCAGTTAATGCGATGTTGATTAACGGATTACTTTTCTTCCGGTATAACTCATAAACTGAGAAGGCAAAGATGAGCGCCCCGATGAGCAGGTAATATTTTGAGTCAAGCGCTTTTTGAGCATTATAGTAAGCTGTCACAAATACCAAGGCACCTGTTAGCAGACCAGGAATAACCTGTGGTGAATAGCCTGCTGTTTTGCATAGCGTGTAAAATTCATTTAATGCTAAGAGCGAGAGCAGTAAGAAAAGTAATCCAAAAGTACACGCTCCTAGTAAGATGGCCCCAGTTAAGACCACAACAAATAGGAATCCCCAGATTGTGCGTAGGTGTAACTCTTTCAAGATTAGTTAAGTTGGTTTAGAATCTCTTTTGCGTTTTCGGCGTCTGTTTCGTTGACATAAAGCTCCACTTCGCCCATGTAGACATAGGCTGAATCTTTATGGTTTAGCACAACTGAGTCGATCTCACTGTTTAGAAGTAAGTCTTTAGCGATCGAAACAAGATATTGATCGCCCGAACTGAAGATCTTAACCCAGCCGTTTTCCATGATTTAAGTTTAGGCTTCAGGAGCTATCTCTGCGTCCTTTTTGGAAGTCTTTTTAGGAGTAGGTTTAACCTTTTCAATAGGCTGCTCCTCATCTTCCTTTTTCTTTCCCCATGGACGAACACCAAATATTTTTTCTAAGTCTTCGGTGAAGATTACTTCACGCTCAAGAAGCAGTTCAGCTAGCTCTTTATGACCTTTTTTGTTTTTGCGTAAGATATCTTTCGCACGAACAAAAGACACTGAGATAAGTTCTTTGATTTCAGCATCGATTAGTTCAGCTGTCTTTTCGCTATACGGTTTACTAAAGCTATAGTCGCTTTGGCCTGATGAATCGTAGTAGCTGACATTACCAACTTTTTCGCTCATACCATAAACACAGACCATTGAATAGGCTGTTTTAGTAACTTTCTCTAAATCATTTTGTGCACCTGATGAGATCTTGTTAAAGATTAGCTCTTCAGCAGCTCTTCCTCCTAAGGTAGCGCATACCTCGTCAAGCATCTGGTATTTAGTGGTGATCTGACGCTCTTCAGGGAGGTACCAAGCAGCACCTAAGGCTTTGCCACGAGGCACAATAGTTACTTTTACTAGTGGATGTGCGTGCTCAAGAAGCCAGCTCACTGTCGCATGTCCAGCTTCGTGATAAGCTATAATCGCTTTCTCTTCAGCCGTAATGATTTTATTCTTTTTCTCTAGTCCACCTACGATTCGGTCGACAGCATCTAAGAAGTCTTGTTTTTCAACCTTAGTCTTTTTCTTCCGAGCTGCAATAAGGGCAGCTTCGTTACATACATTGGCGATGTCGGCTCCTGAGAAACCAGGAGTTTGTTTGGCTAGGAAGCCTACATTAACATCATCCGAAAGGGTCAATGGACGAAGATGCACCATAAAGATCTCTTTACGATCGACCACGTCAGGTAGCTCAACATGAATCTGACGATCGAAACGGCCTGCACGCATAAGGGCTCTGTCGAGGATGTCGGCTCTATTGGTTGCTCCAAGGATGATAACTCCGGAGTTGGTGTCGAAGCCATCCATCTCGGTTAGAAGCTGATTTAAGGTGTTTTCACGCTCGTCGTTTGATCCCATATTCGGGTTTCTTCCACGAGCACGTCCTATCGCATCGATCTCATCGATAAATACAATACACGGTGATTTTTCTTTTGCTTGCTTGAATAGGTCACGAACACGTGAGGCCCCAACCCCTACAAACATCTCCACGAAGTCAGATCCTGACATTGAGAAAAATGGGACGTCGGCTTCTCCGGCTACGGCTTTTGCAAGTAATGTTTTTCCAGTCCCTGGAGGGCCTACAAGTAAGGCGCCTTTAGGGATCTTACCACCTAGTTTGGTATATCTTTCCGGATTTTTCAAGAACTCAACAATCTCTTCAATCTCTTGCTTAGCCTCTGCTAATCCAGCAACTTCTTTAAATGTGGTGCTAACTCTTGATTCTTTATCGAAGATTTTAGCTTGTGATTTTCCAACATTGAAAATATTTCCACCTGAACCGCCTCCTTTACTCATTCTACGGAAGATATAGAACCAAACGGCCAGAAGTAATAGAGGGAAAAATAACCAACTTAAGATCTCACTGAAATAGTCGTGACGGATCTCATAGGTTAAGGTAACCTTTGCATTTTCGCCAAATTCTGCTTGAGCACTCTCTAGATTTTTCTCAAAAACATCAATCGAACCAATGGTAAAGAAAAAATGTGGTCCAATTTTCGCTGGAGCACTAAAGCCTTGTGTGAACTTGCTTTTGTATTTCTCGTAGGATGCCTCTTTAAGGAAGATGTCAGATTGTGATTTATTAACGACCACGATCTTTTCTACGTCACCATTTTTGAGCATTGTGTTTTTAACCTCCTGCCAGCTTGTTTCTACTGGGTTTCCACCTGAGGTGAAGTATTGTATCGCAAAGATTGCAATCAACAAGATCCCATAAACATACATAGGATTAAAGCGGGACGTAGGTTTTTGCCCCATTGTGGAAGGTTTTTTCGGATCAGTAGGTTTGTTGTTTCCTACGTTGTTCGTCGGTGTATTTTTTTTTGCCATAATTGTATTAAATATCAGCTTCAATTGTATTAATTTTTCCGTCAGCCCACAAATTCTCAAGATCGTATAACTTTCGGATTGGCTCTTGAAAAACATGAACCATAATATTAGAATAGTCTAGTAAAATCCACTCTGCTTGAGTATAACCATCATGACGCCAAACTGGTTCATTTTTTAACTCTTCTACAGTTTCCTCAACCGAATGGGCTATGGCATCAACATGGGTGTTTGAAGTGCCATGGCAAATGATATAATGATCGCACTCGGAGTTGTTAATTTCTTGAAGATCAATATCAACAATATCAAGTCCTTTCTTTCGTTTGATCCCCTCGACAATAGCTTGAACTAAATCTAAAGAGCCATCCTTAATGGCGATTTTTACCATGTAATTATTTTAAAGTACAAAGATAATTTAATTGTTCGATTGATAAATAAAAGATTCAGGAGGTTATCTTATTAAAATAATATATTTTACTTTGACCTACTTAATATTCGTAACTCAGCATGAAAAGAATAATTGGATCGACCATTGACTCTATTTCTACTATTGATTCAACCAATAATTATGCCGCGGCACAATTGCTGACAAAAAGTCTGTCCGAAGGTTTTGTGGTCGTTGCGACTAGTCAGAATGTCGGTCGTGGACAAGGTCAGAATCAGTGGGAGAGTGAGTCGGGCAAAAATCTAACCTTTAGCATTGTGCTCTATCCTGAGTTTCTAGAGATTCGCAAACAGTTCGAGCTTTCCAAGATTATCTCGTTAGGCGTTCTCGATTTTTTACTTAGCCTCGGCATCAAGGCATCCGTAAAATGGCCGAATGATATTTATCTGGGAGATAAAAAGGTTGCTGGTATTTTGATAGAAAATTCGATTCGAGGTTCTAAGATTAGCACCGCTATTGTTGGTATCGGACTAAATATAAATCAGCAAATCTTTATCAGCAATGCTCCAAATCCAGTATCATTAAGTCAGTATACTGGATTAATATACCCGTTGGAAGAAGCTTTAAATCAACTGTGTAGTTTTATAGATGTTCGATATCATCAGCTAATTCAGAAAAATTTTGATCTCATCGATCGAGATTATATGACCAATCTCTATCGATGCGATATTTGGGCATCCTATTCCGATCAAGACGGCGATTTTGGAGGTCGAATCTTAGGTGTTGATGAGATTGGACAATTGGAAATTGAGAAGCGAAATGGGGAGATTGTAAAATATCAATTTAAAGAGGTGGTCTTTAAATGAGGATAAATCAATAGAGATATTTTAATCTAGTTTTTTATACTGAATGGATAAAGGCTCGTCCGGATAAGATATTCTTGTTAACGCCTCGGCGATCTGATCGACTCCCGATTTTATATGCTTGCCAATAACCATTTTTATCATCGGATTGAGATCGGCATGAAGTGTGATCTTAATTTTGCAGGTGCGCTCAGCTAATGGGAGGAGTTGTATCCAGCAGTTTACTCCGAAAGGCAAGGCTTTACTCCCTACTAGTTTGATAAGTTTTGAGGGTTCACGCTCAATTATCTCTACTCCCACTTGTCCTAACGGGCTAATAGAGAAGCTGCATTCATCTTCCGTTGCTCTGAAGTTGTCAAGCTTGACATCCGGCGCATTCGGATATTGTTTTTTAAGCTCCTCAAAACGATTGACATCGAATAGGGGCTCCAGATTTTTAAGATTAGCAAGGTGGTTGTAGACAGATTCTTGCGAGCTAGCGATGACTTTTACCTCGCTATCATATTTTTCA
The DNA here is from genome assembly GCA_026391295.1 of Bacteroidia bacterium. GTDB lineage: Bacteria > Bacteroidota > Bacteroidia > Bacteroidales > Prolixibacteraceae > JAAFHB01. The sequence continues at coordinate 10,828 of JAPLDS010000063.1, forward strand.
ATGCTCATTTAGCTTGTTTCAAAGGTTAAGCTCAATATGCGATGCCATTTGAGTTCCAAACATATCACTGATCTAGATTTCTAAACCAGTCAAAAGTTAATTTTGGATTCAGAAATACTATCTACCCCAGGTATCAGGACTTTTTCTCCAGTTGTTCAGACTCTCGAGTTGAGCATCGCTAATTTCTCCGGTATCATGAGCAAGCTTAAGCAAGACATTGTAATTACTTAAGGTAGTTAATTCGATGTCGGCATCTTTGAAATTCTGAGCAGCTAAGGGGAAATTATAGGTAAATATCGCTAGCATACCTAAAACCTCAGCACCAAAATTACGGATAGCCTCTGCTGCATTTATCGAACTACCTCCAGTAGAGATTAAGTCTTCAATAATCACAACTTTTGTTCCAGGTTGAATGTCTCCTTCAATAAGATTTTCTAATCCGTGTCCTTTGGGTGACGAACGGACATATATAAATGGTAATCCGAGTGCCTCGGCAACCAAAGCTCCATGAGCAATCGCACCTGTAGCAACTCCTGCTACTGCTTCAGCATGAGGGTATTTTTCACGAACTAGCTTAACGAATTCGCTACAGACAAAAGTCCGTGTTTCTGGAAAAGATAACACCTTGCGGTTGTCGCAATAAATTGGAGATTTCCATCCAGAAGCCCAAGTAAATGGGATGTCTGGTTGTATTTTTATGGTGTTTATAGCTAGTAAACGTCTGGCAACCTCGACTTGTGAATTTTCCATGATATTAAATTTTATGTTGATGCAAAAGTAAGAAGAATTTTCAGTTTCATCTTATTCTGAAATTGATAATTCAAGATTAAAGTGTAAAATTTTCAAGGTTGTTTTTTGGTCCTGAAGGATTATTAATCTGCCCTTGATTAATTAGGTAAAGGTTTTGTTTTTTCCGCTGGGAGTTGTTTGAAGTTGAAATGTGTATCACGTAAGATTTTTAAAAATACAGGTTCAAATTCATGGGATGGAGATGGCGCTTGTGAAAGAAGTAGCTTCTGTTCAGGTGAGATAAGAAAAAATGCCGGGGTTAAGGTGGCATTGTAATCGAGCCTCACAGGATCTGGATTCGCTCCATTTAATAACTCCCATTTATAGCCTTTGTTTTTCCATAGATTGACTGAAGATTCAAAATTATCATCCAGTGAGATGGCTAAAACGGTCAGAATTTTATTTAGTTTTCGATGTATAGAAACAATAGAGTCGAGCTCCATTTGGCAATCATGGCTCTTGCTATTAAAAAATACCAAGTAGATAAATTTGCCCTTAAATTGCTCTAGGCTGGTTGGTTTATTCTGAATGTTAGGAAGTCTAAATGTCGGTGCTTTGGCCCCGACCGCTAGTTTGGTGAGTTTCGTATAAATTTGCTCCGCAAGTGCTTTTGATGAAGTTCCGATTGTGCCGTGCCTCGCTTCATTTATGGCCTTGATTAGGCCTGCTTTGTAAAAACTGCCTGAATAATATCCATCGTAAAGTCCCTTGAGGATAGCTAGTTCAGAAATTTCTTGAGGGTACCCTTTCGCTTTAAAAAAAGTAATCAGCTGATCGAAATCACCCCTGTTTACCATTCCTATTAAAGAACTGTTTTTTTGATTCTGAGCTTGCATTCTTAAAAAATCGGTGAAAATGGACTGGAAAGCTCTTTGCATGGTAGGATGCTCAAGGTTTAAATCCTTGATGTAAAAATACTTTTGAATGATTGGGTCTGTATTTCCTTGATTAATAGAGTATTCTAAATCTAAATAAGAATACCTCTTTAAATTATTAAAATAGGAAGTTGAAGGTGTATCATATTTTTTTTCTAGTCGACTAATGATTTGCTCAACGGTTGCTTTTGATTTTTGTTGATAGATCTGTGCAGAGTTTTTACTGAACTCCGTATTGTAATCTGTCAGAAATGCTCGCACAGCGAAATTCAAATCCTTTTTGTCTTTGTTCAGAATTCCAAACCAAAATAGAGCAGGTTTGAAATAGATGCTTTTAGCTTCTTCATTTGATTTTGGTGAATAGGGAGGTAGCTGAATCGTATAATTTTCACCTGGCTCTAGAACCATAGTCGCACAATATTTTTCTAAATCACATCTGATCTCAACGGTATGCTTAAGCGGTATCTCAAGCGTAAATTTACCATCGTTGCCAATCGTCGTTGTTCCGAGTATTTGTTTTTGATTTAGTATTGGATCTGAAATTGAATAAAACGTGATCTTCCTTTTTGCATAATCAGCTGCTGTTCCAGTTATTTTTGTCGGTTGTGCTATAGCTGTGGCTAGCTCAAATAAAACAACTAACGTGAAAAGGAAAAAACGCATGGTTAAAGCGAAATAAGTACTTAATCTTCGTAAAACTCGGAAATGTCAATACAAGCAGGTAAAAATTGACTTGCATCACCTTTGTGAAGCAAGATATCACGAACAATAGTTGAAGAAATAGCGGTCGTTTCGGGTGTGGTTAATAGAAATACGGTCTCAATCTCCGGACGCATATCTTTGTTTATCTGTGCGATCGCACGCTCATATTCAAAGTCTGCCGATGTTCTTAGACCTCTCAAAATATATTGAAAGCCTTCAAATTTAGCCACCGTTATGTTAGGGTCATTTTTAAAAACACGGTTGATCCATTCTTCCCTTTTCTCTAAAGGATAATAGGGTTGTTTATTCGAATTGTATCCAATCATCACGATGATCTGGTCAAACATCGGCAGCGCTCGACGGATGATTGATTCATGACCACGTGTAAATGGATCGAATGAGCCTGGAAATATGGCAACTCTATTCATAACGAAAGATTTATCCTACAAAAATAAGAAGAATTATCTGACAATTTATCCTTTTGGGGTTGTTGACCAATTTGCACTTGGTTTTTAGGCTATAATCTTTCTTTAACTGCTCGGATTTTCGTAAATTAGGGGTGATACTTAAGGGATGATCGAACGCGATATTATTGGGATCTTTGGTAAGATGAATTCTGGAAAGAGTTCATTAATGAACTTGTTAACGCAGCAAGAAACCTCTATTGTTGACTCAGCGCCCGGGACAACAGCCGATAGTAAAATAGCTATGATCGAATTGCATGGCTTAGGTCCAGTGAAGCTAATAGATACCGCAGGCTTTGATGAGCCGAGTGCACTTGGCGATAAAAAACGGAATAAGATTCAAGCCGCACTTAAGGAGTGCGATCTGGCCTTGCTCGTTATTGACCCTTCAACAAAAGATTTCGAGAATGAATTAAAACTCGTTAAACAAGCCTACGAAATAGATAAACAACTGATGCTTGTATTTAATTTATTTGCAGATCAAGATCAAGTTAGGATTGATCAGATTCAGCTGTTTTTGAACGCAATGGGGCCGTGTTCCGCGACCATTCTTCATGCGATCAATCTCGAGGCTCGTCAGCCATTCATTGCTTCAATTATTCAAAATTATATCCCTCGAAATCTATCGGTTGATTTATTGCCTTTTGTAGAGAGTGGAGAGTTTTATATTTTAAATATCCCGATGGATCAAGAAACGCCTCTTGAGCGCTATCTAAAGCCGCAGGCTATGGCAGAAGCGTATATCACTCGGAAATGGGCTTATCCCGTTTCGTATCGAATGGATCTTCAAAAGGCGAGGGGAGGAGATCGCTTTGAAAGGGCTAGATGGGATTTTTTCATGGCTAATTTTACTAAGAAACCTAAAGCAATCATTACCGATTCTCAAGCAATTGATATTCTATCAGAGTGGGTACCCGATGATATTCTGGTAACCACTTTCTCTGTTATGATGATTAATTACACCAGCCTAGCACGATTGCATGACTTTGTAAATGGGATAGAGGCTTTAAAAACGATAACTTCTGGGGAGGAAGTTTTAATTGCGGAAGCCTGCAATCACTCTCGAATAAATGAAGATATTGGAACGGTTCAGATCCCTAATTTAATTAAAAAAATGTATCCAGGTGTTGTTGTCAAGCATGTCTTTGGTCGCGAAATGTTTGATACTATAGATTTCAGTCGCGTTAAGCTTGTAATTCATTGTGGCGGCTGTATGATCTCTAATCAGCGAATGGCTGCTAGACTAAGAGATTTAAAACGTCTTGGTATTCCAATTACGAACTATGGAATTTTTTTGGCGTTGATGCAGGGTGAAGAGGTGCTGCATCGAGTTGTAGCACCATGGGTTGATTCAAATTCACAAATTCGTTCGAAGGGATTTGAAATTTAACTTACTTTGCAAGGTAAGAGATTTCTAAAATGACAACCATTTTAACTAAACAGACAGCTTTAATCTTAATTGATATCCAAAAGGGATTCGATCAGGTGGGTTATTGGGGCGATCATCGGAATAACCTCGATGCGGAGATCAATGCCGCTCGCTTATTGGCTCTATGGAGAACCGAGGGATTACCGATCTTTCACATTAAGCATTGCTCTTCCAATCCTAATTCCATCTTAGCAGAAGGTCATCCAGGAAACGATTTCAAAGAGATTACCACTCCCAAAGCGGGTGAAACAGTTATTAAGAAAAATGTCAACAGTGCCTTTATCGACACAGATCTTAAGCAGCAGCTAGATCAGTTGCAGATTAATAAATTAGTGCTCGTTGGATTAACGACCGATCATTGTATCTCAACGACTACTCGTATGGCGGGTAATTATGGCTATGAAGTTTTTGTTGTTGGTGATGCTACCGCGACTTTTGATCGCAAAGGCCTAGATGGACATCACTTTTCAGCTCAAACGATGCATGATACTGCCTTGGCCAGTCTGAATGGGGAGTTTGCAACAGTCCTAAATACGGCTGATTTAGCTTTGTAGACAGCAGCTTTTGTATTTCTTGCCAGATCCGCAAGGGCACGCATCATTACGACCCACATTATTGAATAAATTGGCAAGCATAGGATTTTCTTCCTCAAACAATTCTACCACCTTTTTATAATGAGCCTCCCAATTACCTCGTTGATGATAGAAGCAGTTGGGCTTACTCTCTTTCACTTCAAATAATTCCAGCGCGTAGTTAAGCTCTTCACGGATGAGATTCTCATTCGTCCCTTTCTCTGTATAGGATTGAAAAGATTCATGTAGTGCAATCACCTCGTTTTTACAAGAGATAAGCTTGGCCTCAGCGGCATGAACGGCCAATAATGGTTTCCAGCCTGTATCGGGATGATGTAGCATTCGCGAAACCTGAGCGCCATGCACCTCGTCGTTGGCAAAGTAGATCGAATCGTATAGGAACAGATAAGGTGCATTGCTCCTTTTAGCCACCTGCTTCTCAATGGCATCTAAGAAATTCACGACCATTTCAGGGTATCTTTCAGAAAGCATTCCAACAAGATATAACCCTTGCTCATCTAATAAATCCCAGTCGGGTGAGTCGGGAGTGGTAAAAAGATTGATCACTGAAGGGATGACTTTCTCAGTGGAATGGACTTCGGCTAAGATGGCATACCACAATGGGAGGTTCGGTAAGCTCTTGTTAAGCGTTAGTATGCGCTCGTTATAAGCATTGTCTAGATGAAAAATTATCTTGTTTTCTAGATCTTCATCGTAGGGCAGGGAGCATAAAACTTCCAAGGCCTCAAAAGGAATTCCGTCAACATCGGAATGTAATACGGCTAATGCATCTGCTTTTGTCATTGTTTCGTTCATATGGTCACAAAGATAAAGGATATCTTTAGGTAAATCTGGAAAGATGAAATTTTTCCAGCTGTCAGATGTTATAGTATTTAAAGGGCTTGACTCTAGTAGTTTGGTGAAATATTATTTTTTTTTGATGTTGATCTATTTTGTGTCATTTTTTTTTGATCTTTGTTGTAGAATTTAATGAGTTAGCTATTTTAATTCGTTCATGAAGAAACTCTTATCCATAACCTTTGCACTTCTTATTCTGCTCTCTGGGCTGCACATCACGGTGGCTACCCATTTTTGTGGAGAAGAGATGCTAGTTGCGAAAGTCTCTGTTTCTGGGGAGCTTGCAACTTGTGGTATGGAGGATGGTTTAACACCTTGCTCAGCACCGGTTAAGATTGGTGCTGCGTCATGCTGTAAAGATAAAGTCTCTGCTTTACTTGTCGACTCTCATTATGCCCCTTCATACACCTTATCAGCGAAAATCAAACCTTTGTTGGTTAAGGATTATTACTTTCAAGCCCCTCTTGAAAGTAATTTTAAGCAATCAGTAAACCTTCCTTCTTCAAACAATAGTCCGCCAAGGCATTGTTGTGTTAGTGCTGTGAGTTTACCGACTATTTGTGTTTTCCTTATTTGATTCTCCAATTTCACCTCTTTTTTTAGCATGCTGAACCTCAGTGTGCTCAATTATTATTACCATTATTACCATTATTATCCTAAAATTTCATTTTTTTTTTAATTTAAAATTCAATTCGTTATGAAAACTATTAAAATTATCGCTGTTGCCTTATTCGTAATCGCTTTAGGCTTCACTTCAAATGCAAACACTCCTGGTACTACTCAAGCTGGTGCTGCTAAAACAGAAACATTGAAGGTTTCAGGTAAATGTGGAAATTGCAAGTCTAGAATCGAAAAAGCTGCAAAAATTGATGGAGTTACTAAAGCAGAATGGAGTGCAGATTCTCAATCACTTGCTGTAACTTATGACGCTTCAAAAGCTAATCTTGATAAGATTGGAAAGAGCGTTGCTGCTGTTGGTCATGATAACGCCAAAGCAAAATCTGATGACAAAGTATATGGCGCACTTCCTGGTTGCTGCAAATACAAATAATTAAGTCGTTCCTTTTTAAGATGGACTTTGAAGATAATATACTAGTCTTCGAAGTCCATCTTTTTTTTATCCTAATTCGTCACTTTCTCTAATCGCTTAATCATCGAGAACATAAAGGCGGCAGAGATTAGGCAGCAGAGGATAAAGATGGCCCAGAGTTGCCATAAATCAATCTTACCCCAGAAGAAGCTACCAACAATAAGGAGTTTGTTTCCTACTGCAGCAGCCAATAGCCATCCTCCTTGCATCAATCCTTGGAAGCGAGCGGGTGCAACCTTTGAGACAAAAGATAATCCCATAGGACTTAAGAACAGCTCGGCAAAGGTTAAGATCAGATAACTGTTGATCAGCCAATATGGCGATACTCGTGATGAGTCAGGTACTGGAGCACCATTTAATTCGTGGGGCGAAACTAAATTTAGCGAAGCAATCAGTACAACTAAAAATCCAAGTGCCGCTATAATCATCCCAAACCCAATTTTCTTTGGCGTTGAGGGCTCAATCCCTGCCTTGTTTAATAGTGCAAAGATGGCCATGACTAGAGTCGTAAGTGCCACAATAAAGAGTGGATTAAAAGATTGGAACACCTCAGGCGCAATAGCGTTCTGTGCATTGTTGTGACTAATGAAATAGTACGATAAACCACCTCCGATAACGGTAAGCGCCGATCCTAATATTCTAGTCCTTGATTTTTTGTCTTTCCCAATCACGATAAACAGACCTGCAATAGTTGTGATAACAGCCAATAATGACCATAAATCAAAGAACAGGTAAGTAAATGCGCTAACCTCTTTGGTTATATAATCGCGGGCGAAGAAGGTGAGTGTTAATCCGTTTTGATGGAATGACATCCAGAAGAAGATAACGACAGTAAACACCAATATTAGGGCGATAATTCTAGGTTTCTCTTCTTTTGTTGATACGGTGATGATCCAGGCCACAAATATTCCAAATAAACCTACTGCTAAAGCAATATCTCGAACTCCTAATCCAAAGTTAATGATCGAGAAAAGGATAACTCCTACCGCTAAGGCTAAGGCGAATGCCCATGGTTTCTTTTCGACCTGTGCCTTCTTCTCTGTTTTCGAAACTTCTTTGTTTGGTAAGTGCTTATTGAAAATTACATAAACCAGCATTGAAAGGAGCATAGCCCCTGCAGCTATCCCAAAAGCATAGTTGTACCCAGTAGAGAAAACATTTATATAGCTGTTGGCAAATTTAGATAGGTCAGTGATAGGACCAGTAAGGCTTACCTTGTTGGCTAATTCTTGAAATTTAGCCACATCGCCAAGCGTACCATTGATGTATTGGTGGCAGAGCGCTGGCAGACTGCCATCGTGCAAAAATCCATTCGTTTTTAAAAACCAGTTTCTCGCTCCAGTGGCAGCAAAGGGGGCAAAAAATGCTCCTACATTAATTCCCATATAGAAAACCATAAAGGCGGAGTCTCGAAGTTTTTCATATTTTGGATCATCGTAAAGTTGACCCACAACAGCTTGGAGGTTTCCTTTGAAGAGGCCGTTGCCAAAAGCGATAATAAATAGACTTGCAAGCGTTAGATTTAAGGATACTCCCGGAATAGCCATTAAAACATAGCCTGAGAACATGATGAATAACCCTCCAAAAATTACCAACTTATATTTTTTTGTGGCATCAGCTAACATTCCACCAAATAAGGCAAGTGCATAAATGCCAAAGTAAAAAGAGCTGTAATGTCCGCCTGCTTCCTGTTCGGTTAGTCCAAATTTAACCTGAAGAAATAAAACTAAAATGGCCATCATGGTATAGAAACCGAAGCGTTCACCCATATTGGCAAAAAAGGCTACTAAGAGTCCTTTGGGATGTCCTTTAAGCATAAGAGAATAGTTTGAAGTGATTGAATAGGTCTAATTGCAACAAATATAGTAAAGTTTTCTTCTGACTTTTACTTCGCAAGAGTTCAAATACTGCCTTTTAGCTTATTTCCTTCCTTCTTTAAATCGCTATTGACTTCCATCCAATTTCTTCGTAGCTTTGAATACCGTCAATCTTAGCAAAATGAGAATCTTTAAGGCAGAACAAGTTGCGTTTTTGGATGATTATACCATTCAAAGTGAGGGTATTAAATCTATTGACTTAATGGAACGCGCTTCAGGTAGTGTTGCCGATTGGATCGTTAATCATTACCAACCTTTGGAGGTTGCTGTCTTTGCAGGTCCTGGCAACAATGGTGGTGATGCATTAGCTGTCGCTCGATTGTTGATTTTTAAAGGTTTTAACGTCACCGTATTTATACCGATTTCGGAGCAAAAATATTCGGATTGTTTTAAAATCAATCTTAATCGACTAGCTGATCTTACTGAAGTGGTGGCATTAGATTGGAAGGGAAACGTCCCTTTGCTAGATTTGGCTAAATACCAGTTGATAATTGATGGTTTGTTTGGGTCTGGTTTATCCCGGCCTTTATCTGGTTATCCATCCGAATTGGTTAAACATCTCAATCAATCGAATATTCCGATTGTTTCTATCGATATTCCTTCTGGCTTAATGAGCGAGCCTGATGGGTTTGTTTTATCAGAATCTATTATCACTTCCACATATACTTTGACCTTTGAATTTCCTAAGTTGAGCTTCTTTTTTGAAACTAGTGCTCCCTATGTAGGTCGCTGGGAGATTCTCTCTATAGGCATCGGTTCAAAAGCTAAAGAGCTTTCTGAGACGACCTGGAACTATTCTGATCGCAATTATATTTCGTCCATTATTCATGATCGCCCAAAATTTTCACATAAAGGGACTTTTGGTCATGCGTTATTGGTTGCTGGGAGCAAAGGAAAGATGGGTGCCGCAATCTTAGCCGCTAGAGCTTCTCTTCGTTCGGGCGTTGGCTTGCTGACTGCTCACGTACCTTCTTGTGGAAATGAAATTATGCATGCTTCTGTCCCTGAGGCGATGGTTCGTGCCGACATTGGCGAATTTACAGTAACAAATATACCCGTTTCTGATGCTATCAAGGCCATTGGCATTGGCCCAGGGATAGGTACCTCAAAAGAAACAGCAAATGCGTTAAAGAAGCTTTTGTCGTCTTGTGATGTGCCGATGGTGCTCGATGCCGATGCTTTAAATATCCTTTCCGAGAATCCCGAACTACTTGCATTATTGCCTATGAACACAATCTTAACTCCACATCCAAAGGAGTTAGAGAGACTGGTTGGGAAATCTACATCTGCATTTGATCGGTTGAAATTAGCGTCTGATTTTGCCCAGAAGTACCAAGTTTATATCATTCTAAAAGGTGCTTATACTGCCATTCTTTTGTCTGATGGTCAGTGTTGGTTTAATAGTACCGGTAATACAGGGATGGCTACGGCAGGAAGTGGAGATGTTTTAACGGGTATTTTATTAGGCCTTGTCACGCAGGGTTATACTCATCAAGAGGCTTGTCTTCTAGGTGTTTATCTTCATGGCTTGGCGGGCGATTTAGCTTTAGAGAAGGAATCGGAAGAATCGTTGATTGCCGGTGATCTAATTGAAAATCTAGGAAAGGCCTTTACGACACTTAAAAATGACTAGATTTTTGGGGAAGCCAAAAAAAATAATCACTTTTGATCTAACAAAAAATTACGGTTTAAACTAAAAATGCTAAAAATGAACTATTTCTTAAGGTTGTCTCTTGTTGTTTTATTTATTTGGACAAGTTTCCCTTTACTTGCTAAGGATGATAAGAAGAAGGGCGCAACAGAACTTGGCGCTTTTCAGGGGGGCGTTTTATACTCACTTCCTCGAACTGGAATACGGATCTTTGCAGAGGTTACTCAAGAGAAATTTTTCCACGGTCCCTATTTTGAGTTTGCTCAAAAATATATTGGGATAAAAAACGCTCCATCAGCTGACGGCGAAACGTGGCGGATCACAAATTTAAGAATTGAAACTTTTGGTACCCCTGATCCATCAGAGGTTCATAGAGCAAATGGAGCAGTTTCATCGATGCTAAGCTTGTCTGATGAAGGCGTTTTGCTAGGTATCAATACTCAAGTAAAAGCTGAGCCAGCAAAAGTGGCCACCACAGTTTTTACCCCTTCAGTTGTCTTGCCCAAAGAGATATGGCCTGAATTATCGATGAATTCATATTTTGAAGATAAAGATTCTACAAGACAGTCTAGTAGCAAGGTGAAATCGTTTGAGCAGAAAGCTGCTGAAGCGGCATCGGATATTTTAAGACTTCGTAAGCAAAGGTCACTTATTTTAGACCCTGACTATGCTCATCTTCCACCTGATGGCAAAGCATATGAGTTGGTAGTTCAAGAATTGAATAAAGTTTCTAGTGAATATGAAGCTTTGTTTATTGGTAAAACTTTTAAAGCCTCTCATACCTATGTTTTTGAGGTTGTTCCAGATGCAAAAGCAAATAAACCCTTGGTTGCATTCCGATTTTCGTCAAATTCTGGTGTGATGGCAGAAAGTAATATTGCAGGTAAGCCAATTATGCTTGAATTGGATTCAAGTGCAGATTTAACGCGAAGCATCGAATCAAAATCTATACCAGTGGCCGGTGAAACCTCTGCGAACGGATTGTTTTATAGAACTCCTGGAGCCGTGGTAGCTCGATTGATAAGTGGAAGCGATGTATTGGCGCAGGCACGATTATCAATGGCTCAGTTTGGAGTTGTTTCGGCATTTCCAGATGGATTGTTTAGTGGTGATTATTCAATCGAATTACACCCTGCTACTGGTGCAATCCGACGCGTAGGTAATTGATCATTTTATCAATTTTTGTGGCTTATCTTTCGTGAAAGCCAAAGCTTAATCTATTTGAGACTCTTATTCCTGAATTGAATAAGTCTTGGTTTGTTGTTGCCTAGCCGAACTTTCTATCTGTATGGCCATTTTGGTAATTTTCTAATTAATCAAATGTTATTGTACTTATACTAAACCCATTAAAATGCAGGAACTGAAAAAATCCCTTCGCGATTCGAAATCCGCACGTTGGTTGATGCTTGGATTGGTGTCGTTTACCATGATGTGTATGTATTATCTTACAGACGCCATGGCTCCATTGCAAGAGCGCTTGCAAGCTAATTTGTCTTGGTCAGCATCAGACTATGGATTGTTTACTAGTGGATATGGCTGGTTTAATGTCTTTTTATTGATGCTTGTTTTTAGTGGAATGATCCTCGATAAACTTGGCGTTCGATTTACTGGAATTCTTGCTATTGCCATTATGCTTATTGGTGGTTTTGTTAAGTATCTCGCTATATCTGGCCATTTTCATGGAATGTTTGAGCTCTCACTCGGATCGTGGCAAATAATTGGACCAACAACAAAATCAGCTGTTATTGCTGGATTGGGATTTGCAATCTTTGGTGTGGGGTGCGAGATGTTTGGTATTGCCGCCAATAAAGCTGTGGTACGCTGGTTTCGTGGAAAAGAGATGGCCTTGGCAATTGGACTAAATACCTCTACTGGTCGAATTGGTACGGCTTTGGCCATGTTTACACCTATCCCCTTAATTCGTTTGACAGGTGATATCAGTATGCCCGTAATCGTTTCGCTATTCTTGTTGGGAATCGGAATGCTTGTTTTTGTGCTGTTTACGTTTATGGATCGAAAATTAGATCAAGAAGATGCTGATGCGGGAGTGGCCTCCGACGAAGAGTTTAAATTTTCAGATATCGTCGAAATTGGCAAAAATAGAGCATTCTGGTATATCACTATTTTATGCGTCCTGTTTTATTCGGCTGTTTTTCCTTTCATTAAATATGCCACCAATATGATCGTTCAGAAGTTTGGAATTTCAGATTCTTTCGCTGGATATATTCCTGCCTTATTGCCTTTTAGTGCATTGATTCTAACCCCTGTTTTTGGCAGTATGTTTGACAAAAAAGGGAAAGGTGCTTCCATCATGATTATTGGATCAATTTTGCTTGTTTGCGTTCATTTGTTATTCTCGATCCCTTCGTTAAATAGCTTTCCGATCGCAATCGGCCTCGTAATGGTCTTAGGTATTGCTTTCTCGATGGTTCCTTCAGCTATGTGGCCATCAATCGCCAAGATTATTCCTCATAGTAAGCTTGGAACAGCTTATTCAATCACCTTTTGGGTGCAAAACTGGGGTATAATGGGCGTTCCTTTGCTGATTGGTGTTGTATTGGATAAATATTGCATCACAGGTACAGCTACTAAATTGGTTGATGGGAAGAGTCAGATCGTAACACTCTATGATTATACAATCCCCATGTTGATCTTTAGCTGTTTTGGAGCGCTTGCAATCGTATTCTCCTATTTATTGAAAGCGGAGGATCGGAAAATGGGTTATGGGCTTGAGAAGCCAAATATCGAAAATAAATAGTCAGTTTATAATCACTTAAATCACTTAAATCATAAAGATATGAGTAACGAAATATTAAAACTTGAGCCTAAAATTGTTTGGGAGAATTTTTATAAGCTAACACAGGTTCCTCGTCCGTCAAAAAAAGAGGAGAAGATACAAGCTTTTATGATGGGGTTTGGAAAAGGACTTGGTCTTGAGACAGAAAAAGATGCGGTGGGTAATATTGTGATCCGTAAGCCAGCCACTGCAGGGATGGAAAATCGGAAGGGAATTATTTTTCAAGGGCATTTAGATATGGTTCCTCAAAAAAACAATGGGACTGAGCATGATTTTGAAAACGACCCTATCGATGCATGGATTGATGGTGATTGGGTTCGTGCGCGCGGTACTACGCTTGGCGCAGATAATGGTTTGGGAGTAGCCTGTGCGATGGCTGTCTTAGCCTCAAATAATCTGGTGCATGGTCCTTTGGAGGCCTTGTTTACTTGCGATGAAGAGACGGGTATGACAGGTGCATTTGGATTAAAGGCGAACTGGTTAAAGGGCGACATCCTACTTAATATGGATTCAGAAGAGGAGGGTGAGCTTTATGTTGGATGCGCTGGAGGCGTCAATGCGGACATTGAGTTCGAATACGACCAGATTGTAGTTCCAGAAGGCGTAAAGGCTCTTAAATTGGTTGTTTCAGGCCTTAAAGGTGGGCATTCAGGATTAGACATTAACCTTGGAAGAGGTAATGCTAATAAGATGATCTTCCGATTTTTAAAATATGCCACTCGGGAGTTAGATATTCGTTTGGCGGAGGTGAGCGGGGGTGGCATGCGCAATGCGATACCGCGCGAAGCTTCTGCTGTAATTGTTGTTCCTGATGAGAATTTAAAGTCGCTTCAGGAGGCTGTTTTAGGCTATGAGTCTATATTTAAATTAGAGTTAGGTGCGGTAGAGCCTACCTTAAGTTTTGCAATAGTTGAGGTGGCTAATCCAAGCTCGCTAATTGAGGAGCGTATTCAGGATGATTTAATTGATAGTATTTGTGCCTGCCCGAATGGGGTAATTAGGATGAGCGATGGTATGGCTGGGATGGTGGAGACCTCTACGAATCTATCGACAGTGAAATCGGCTGATGGGGTAGTGGCTGTTAAATGTCTATTGCGGAGTTCTGTAGATTCTGCCAAGCAAGATCTTATTGAGATGGTTGACAGTGTTTTTGCTTTAGGTGGTGCGATGGTCTCTTTCTCAGGCGACTATCCTGGGTGGAAACCGAATATGGACTCACAGATTCTAGCCGAGATGAAATCGATTTATCAAGCTAAATTTGGACGGATTCCTGCTGTATTAGGCATTCATGCTGGGTTGGAGTGCGGTATCTTAGGTGGGGTTTACCCAAATTTGGACATGATCTCTTTTGGTCCAACGATGCGTTCTCCCCATTCTCCTGATGAACGTGTGAATATCCCTTCGGTAGCTAAGTTCTGGGATTTCTTAGTTGAGATATTAAAACATACACCTGTCAAATAGTTTTTTTGCCGAAAGGTTTAATCTGTTGCAAAGCCCTGGAGATTTCATAAATCTTTAGGGCTTTGTAGTACTATGGAATTTGCTAATTCATTCATAGTCTATAACATCAAAGATTATTTTGTATGTTTGTAGTAGTTTATTGTCTTGTTGATTAACGGAAATTTAAACCTAACTAAGCCTTTCTATGACTAAGAGAGTCTTTCTTGTCATCTGTTTTCTGGTTCTTCTTTTTGATTTTGCTTCTTCTCAGATTAAGAATATTGGAGTTCCATTTATACGGAATTATCCCAAAAGGGATTATAAAGCTGGGACTCAGAATTGGGGTATTGCCCAAGATCAAAAGGGGTTCATGTATTTCGCCAACAACGAAGGGTTACTAACCTTTGATGGCGTGGCCTGGCAGTTGTATCGAATGCCAAACTCATCTATTACCAGATCTGTCTATATCACTGCCTCCGGAAATATCTATGTGGGTGCATACAATGATTTCGGACGAATGGTTTATGCTTCTAATGGGAAATTGGAATTTCAGTCTTTGAAGAAATACGTTCCAGTTCCAAATCAAAATTTCAATGATATTTGGAATATCAACTCTTTTGAAGGGAAGATAATGTTTCAATCATATGCAAGTGCTTTTGTTTTTTCAAATGATACGACTTGTGCTGTAATTAAAGCACCTTCAAGATTTCAGAATTCATTTAAGGTTAAGGAGCGACTGATTTTTAATGACTTTGATAATGGATTATTTGAGCTTGTAAACAATCGTCTCGCACCCTTGTCTGGCTGTCAAGCTCTCGTTGGAGAGGAGATCTCTGCTATCCTTCCATTTGCATCGGGGGATCAAATGTTGATTTGTACGCTTAAAAAGGGTGTTTTTATTTATGATGGAAGAGGGTTGGTCGAGTGGAAAGTGCCTGTAAATACATACTTTAAGAACAATCAAATATTTAGTGCCGCACTTATACATAATCAATATTATGCGATTGGGACCATTCAAGATGGCGTTATTATTCTAGATAGTAGTGGTGCAATTATTCAGCATATCAATAGAGATAAGGGATTGCAGAATAATACAGTACTGGAGATTATGGCCGATCGTTCTGGGGATTTGTGGCTTGGATTAGATAATGGGATCGATTATGTAAATATAAATTCTCCAATAACATTTTTAAAGCATTCGGAAGGGATTGGTGCTGGTTATACCTCTTTGATTCATAAGGGTAAGTTGTATTTAGGGACTAATCAAGGGCTGTTTGTGCGAGACTGGAATGGGAATGGTCAGCAGAACAAATTAACGATGATTCCGAACACTTCTGGTCAAGTGTGGTATCTTGGGGTACACGATGGAGTATTGATCTGTGGGCATAACAATGGCACATTCGAGATCAGTGGAGAGATAGCTAAGTTGATAAGCAAAATTCCTGGTGGTTGGAAGTATCACATCTTAAAACGGTTTCCTGGCTATTTGATAGGTGGTACTTATGGGGGGATGATCTACTTTAAGAAGGAGAGTGGGGCTTGGAAATATATGGGTCAGATCAAGGGCTTTGAAGAGTCATTTCGTGTTTTTGAAGAGGATAATGAGGGTGATATTTGGATGAGTCATGGGTTTAAAGGGATTTATCGGATAAGTTTTGGTTCAAATTTAGAGCAGGTTAAGTCCTATCGCTACTATACAATGAAAGAAGGACTTCCAACGAATTACAATCTGAATGTCTTTAAAATTAAGGGGCAGATTGTGTTTACTACAAGTGCTGGTATTTATAATTATGATTCATCAAATGATCGTTTTGAGAAATCGACTTCGATTAATCAGCTTTTTTCTCCCGTTTACGATTTTACTTATCTCAAGGAAGATGACAATGGTAATATTTGGTATGTGGCTTGGTATAACGCTATTCATCGTGCTGGTGTATTTCGGATGCAGGAAGATGGTTCTTTA
>JAPLDS010000063.1:27345-63974 GCA_026391295.1 Bacteroidia bacterium
CTTAAATAGTAAGTTTATTAGTGGTTTTCAGTCGATTTATCCTTTTTCTAATGAGCACCTATTTTTTGGCAATGAGGATGGTTTTGTCCATTATTCTCCCGCTGCACATTTTAGTTATAATCCTGAATTTACAACCTATATTACCAAGGCAGTAGCTTTAAATATAGATAGCACTTTTTACTATGGGAACGTACTTCATTCTGAAAAGGGACTAGCAAGCAGGAAGTATACTTTCAACTATAAGAAGAATGCGTTTAAATTCTACTATTCTTCGCCGATTTACGACAATTCAGGTAGTGTAGAATATAGTTTTAAATTATCTGGTCTGAATAATGAATGGTCAGCATGGAGTAGTTCTGCCTCTGTGGAGTTTGCATTGTTGCCTGAAGGTAACTATGGATTTAATGTTAAAGCTCGAAATTCATTGGGTGTTGAGAGTCGCAGTGATGAACTGCTCTTTGTGGTAAGTCCTCCCTGGTATCGATCGCCTTTGGCTATTGCATTCTATGTTGTACTTGTTTTATTGGTTACCGCCCTTTTTATTTGGTTGTTTTTCAAGAGATTGGAGGTTTCTCGACGTAAAGATCGCTTGCGTCACTTGCGCGATTATCGTCAGAAGGAGAATGATTATATCCAGCAAGCCGCTCTAGCTGAACGTAAGATCATTGAGTTAAAGAATGAGAAGCTAAAAAATGAGATGATTCATCGAGATAAAGAATTGGCCAATCAGACCATGGATTTAATTCATAAGAACAAGTTTTTGTCAAAAATAAAGGAGGATCTGGAAAAGATAAAAGATGTTTCCTCTGACGATCACCTGAAAGGTAAGATCTCCTCGTTGGTTTCAAAGATTAGTAAAGATGTAGATCATAATAAGCAATGGGAGGTCTTCGAGACGGCTTTTGATGAGGTGCACGAGGATTTTCTAAATCGACTAAAAGCCCGATTCCCAGCATTGACTCCTAAAGAGTTGCGATTGTGTGCCTATTTGCGAATGAATATCTCAACTAAAGAGATTGCACCATTGATGAATATTTCAATTCGAGGAGTTGAAATCTGTCGTTATCGGGTTCGTAAAAAACTTAACATTGATCGAGATACCAATCTCACAAGCCTTATAATTAATCTTTAGTTAACATTTCAACTTTGTAGTATTTATTTTTATTATATCGTGTATTGTGGTATAGGATATAAATTATTTAAATAATTATATATCAATTAATTGTGCATTTTTTGATGTATTTGTGATGTAATAATAATTTAGACTTGATGTATTAATGTTGTATATATTTCATGTTTAATATGCTTTTTAATACTTTAATTTGCGTCATAAAATTTAAATCAATGTTAATTTATCGCCATCTTAACATTAACTAATCCAAATATTTTGGCGTAAATTAGAAACTAAGTTTTCATTAACTATTTTCAAAATTCTATTCATTTATGAAAAAAACAATTTTAGTTCTTCTAGTTCTTGTGTGCTCCTTGTTCGGTTATGGACAGAGTATACAAGTAAAGGGGGTTGTTTCTTCAGCTGAAGATAAACAACCTATTCCGGGAGTCAGTGTTGTTGTAAAAGGGACAACTACGGGCACCATTACAAATCTTGATGGGTCTTATACCTTAAGCGCTCCTCAGAATGCAACATTAGTATTCTCTTTTGTAGGTTTAACTTCACAAGATGTGGCTGTCAATGGTCGTAATTCGGTGGATGTGGCCTTGGCCTCTACGGTATCTAGTATCGATGAGGTTGTTGTCGTTGGTTATGGTACACAAAAGAAAAGTGTAGTGACTGGTGCAATCTCAAGTGTTAAAGCAAAAGACCTTGAAAAACTTTCTCCTGGAGCACCAGAACGTGCTTTACAAGGAAGAGTGGCAGGGGTTACAGTTGCTGCTAACTCGGGTGAGCCTGGTACCGGATACACCATTCGTGTCAGAGGTATTACAACATTTGGTGGTGGAAATAATCCGTTATGGGTTGTGGATGGAATCGTTGTCGATGCCGGTGGTATTAATTATCTAAATCAATCGGACATTGAATCAATTGAAGTTCTTAAGGATGCTGCTTCTGCTGCGATCTATGGAACACGAGCTGCAACAGGTGTAATTCTTGTGACCACCAAAAAAGGTTCAGCAGGTAAATTAACTGTTAATTACAGCGGCTTCTATGGTACTTCTAGTCCAGCGAAAACGCTTAATATGCTTAATGCTACTCAGTATGGTACTCTTTTAAATGAGCGCTCGTTTACAGGTGGTGGAGATATTATCTTCCCTAACGTCGCTTCTTTAGGAGAAGGTACAAACTGGCAAAAGGCTATTTTCAATAACAATGCTCATCGTTCGAATCACGAATTGAGTATGAGTGGTGGAAATGACAAGTCGACTTTTTACCTGTCATTTGGTATTCAAGATCAACAAGGTATTGTTGCTTCTGATATCTCAAATTTCACTCAAAAGAATTTCCGCCTAAACTCAACTCATAAACTATCTAAGATTTTTACGTTCGGTCAAACTATCGGTTATACCCATCAGAAAAAATTAGGTATTGGAAATACGAACAGTGAATTTGGTGGACCGCTTTCTTCTGCTATCAATCTTGATCCGGTAACGAAATTGATTATAACAGATTCAGCTGTTGCTAATTCTTCACCTTATAGCAATAATCCTGTCGTTCGCGATGCAAATGGTAATCCTTATGGTATTTCTAGCATTGTTGGTCAGGAGATGACTAACCCACTTGCTTACATTAAAACTCGATTAGGTTCTTTCGGATGGTCTGATAATTTTGTAGGTAACACCTATTTACAAGCTAATATTACGAAAGACATCGTGGTTAAATCTTCTTTAGGTGCTAAGATGGCCTATTGGGGAGACCAAGGTTTTTCTCCAGTATCCTACCTAAGTGCAACGAATTCAGTTCAGAAGAACAATATCTACAAGTCTAACAGTAATGTACTGAACTATAATTTAGAGAATACAATTAGCTATTCGAAAAAGATTAGTGACCATAGCTTCAATATCTTATTAGGTCAGGGAGCTTATGTTGACAATATCGGAGGATATACTGGTGTGGCTCTTTATGATTTGCCTGTTACTAGTTACAAGGATGCTTCTTTTAGTTTTAATATTCCAGATTCTAAAAATCGTGTAGGTGGAGCATACGACATGGTTGAACATCGTGTTACCTCTCTTTTTGCACGTGTGAATTACGACTATCAAGAGAAATATCTATTTACGGGTATCTATCGTCGTGATGGTTCTTCTAGATTTGGAGCGAATCATAAGTATGGTGTATTTCCATACTTCTCTTTAGGTTGGGTTGTTTCAAAAGAAGAGTTCTGGAAAACGACTGAAATCATCAATTCTCTGAAAATTAGAGGTGGTTATGGTGTGGTAGGAAATGATGCGATCAGTGATTTCGGTTACTTAGCAACCGTTGGTGGTGGTTTTAATTATGCAATTGGAAATACAGGTACAATTACACCTGGATATGCACCGACATCACTTGATAACCCTGGACTGCGTTGGGAGCAAACCTCTCAAGCTAACATTGGTTTCGATGCGCGTCTATTTAATGATTTAACAGTAACTGTTGACTACTTTAATAAAAAGACTTCAGGTATCTTAAGACCAATTGTAATTCCTGGTTACGTAGGAGTATCATCTTCTCCAGTAGGTAATATTGCAGATATGGAGAATAGTGGACTTGAAGTTGAATTAGGTTATCGCAAGAAAATCGGAGAGGTTAACTTCTCTGCAAATGGTAACGTTGCTTATTTAAATAACAAAGTTACGTATGTGGCTTCTGATGCTAACTTTATTAATGGTGATGCAGCCTTCCAATCAATGGGTCCTGTAACAAGAACTCAAGTTGGACAATCTTATAACTCATTCTACGGATTTAAGTCAAATGGTATTTTCCAAAATGCGGCTGAAATTGCTGCCTACACCAATTCAACAGGTGGACTTATTCAGTCAACTGCAAAACCAGGTGACTTTAAATGGGTTGATACCGATAAAGATGGTGTTATTACCGATAAGGATAAAACCTTCCTAGGAAGTAATATTCCTAAATATACTTATGGTTTGACTTTGAATTTAGACTACAAAGGATTTGACTTTATGATGTTTGCACAAGGGACCGCCGGAAGTAAAATATTCCAAGGATTACGTCGTTTAGATATTGGTAATTCAAACTGGCAAGCAGTTGCAATGAGTCGTTGGACAGGTGATGGTACCTCAAATACTTATCCTCGTCTTACCAGCAACGATACGAATGGCAACTTTGGTAAGATGTCTGATTTCTATCTAGAAAATGGCGATTACCTGCGTCTTAAAGTTGTTCAACTTGGCTACTCGTTGCCAAGCAGTGTATACAGTAAAATAGGTTTGTCAAAACTAAGAGTTTACGTAAGCGCAGAGAATTTATTGACCATCACAAAATACACAGGTTACGATCCTGAAATTGGCGGTGGCGTGTTTGGTATAGATAAAGGTGTTTATCCTCAGGCTCGTTCTTTGATGCTTGGTGTTCAATTACAATTTTAAAAAATAGAGAGATATGAAACAAAAAGTAAGTAGTTACTTATCTATAGCAGCAGCACTAATGATTTCATTGGTCTCCTGCGAAAAAGGGTTTGTTGATATTCAACCCAAAGGACAGTTCCTTTCAGGGAATTACTACGCAGATAAAGACCAGGCTTATGCAGCTCTTGTTGGAGTCTACGATATGGTACATAAAAATTCAGGTGGTTTCGAAAATATGATCACCATGATGAATGCTGGTTCTGATGATAACTTTGCTGGCGGTGGTGGTCCAACTGATGGTGCCGGAATTCATGGCTTCAGTAATTTTACTATGACTTCTCTAATAATGCCAGGCAGTTTCTGGAACGATTATTATCAAGGGATTTTTAAAGCGAACACCTTGCTTTCAAAAATTGAAAAGGTTACTATGGATGCCGCGTTGAAAACAAGATTTGCCGCAGAATCAAAAGCATTGCGTGCATATTACTATTTCAACTTGGAGATCATGTTTAAAAACATTCCATTGATCCTTGATCCTATATCTGCAACTGATATGTATCAAGTTGTTCAGGCAACTCCAACGGCTGTCTATACACAGATTGAGAAAGATTTAACTGAAGCTATTGTTAATCTTCCTGCTACCGTGCCGGTTGCTACTGAAGGGGGTCGATTTACAAAAGGCGCTGCTCAGGCTTTGCTTGGCAAAGTTTATCTGTACGATAAGAAAAACGCGCTAGCAGCAGCTCAACTTGCAGATGTAAATGGTACTCCAGGGGGAACAAGTCAATATGGCTATAAACTTGTATCAAGTTTTGCTTCTCTATGGTCTCCTGCTAATAAGTTTAACACCGAGGCTATCCTTGAAGTTTCTCACAGCAGTGTTGGAAGCTCTGGTTGGGGTAACTGGGGAAGTGGAAGTGATGAAGGAAACACAGTCAATGTGATGGTGGGTCCACGTAACTACGTGAAAATTGGAGCTGGCGCACCAGATCTTCCTTCAGGTTGGAGTTTTAACGTGTTTACTCAGGATTTCTACGATGTGATTAAAACTGATCCTCGATTTGCTGCAACAGTTCTGGATATGAAAACGTTACAAGCTACAAATCAAGCTAATTATATTGGTGGAGACCAGAATACAGGTTATTTCCTGAACAAGTTTATGCCAAGACAATCAGATGTTTCTACAGGATCAGGTGATGCAGTTCTTAATTACAAACAAGATACGTATGCGATCCGTCTTGCTGACACTTATTTATTAGAAGCTGAAGCTTTAGGCGCCACAGGTGCTAGAGCGCAAGCTTTACTTGATGCTGTTAGAGTAAGAGCTGGATTGCCTTCAGTTCCTGTCTCTTTGGCTGCAATCAAAGCAGAAAGAAGATTAGAACTAGCAGGTGAAGGATATCGTTTCTTCGATCTTGTACGTTGGGGTGATGCTAGTGCGAAATTGGCAAGCAGAGGTTTTGTGGCTGGTAAACATGAGATCTTTCCAATTCCTTTCCGCGAATTGCAAGGTACCAAACTGGTTCAGAATCCAGGTTATACCAATTAATTTTCAATAAAATAACTGATTAAAAAGTTTATATATGAAAAATAGGATGTTAAAATCAATCAATATTTGGGTGGTACTGCTTAGCTTATTAAGCGTTTCACTTAACTATAGCTGTAAGGAATCAACTTACAGTTTAGATACGCCGCCGACAGCTACTCAAGTTGTTATTGAAAAAGTCGCGGGTGCTGATGCCAATCACTGGATTCTTAGAAATAAATCTACCACAACTGGTATTGCTTATTGGGACCTAGGAAATGGTGCAAAGGTATCAGGTAATGAGGTTATCGTTTTCTATCCTGATGTCGATACTTATACTATAACCTTAACCCTTGTAACCAACGGAGGTATGGCAACTTCTTCAGTGATCCATTCTCAAACTGTTGCTGATCCAAAATCTGGAAACCTTGTTAAAGGTGGTAAGCTAGCTACACCAGCTGATATTGCTCAATGGACTATTCAGCGAATTAACAATATGGATGCTTCTATAGTATTCGCAGGTGGTTGGGCAACTGTTGATAATACTCCTTGGACCTGGGGTCAAATTGCAATCTACCAACCAATACAAGTGGTTGCTGGTCAGAAATACAAGGTTGATCTTGCGTTTAAAACCAAGGGAGTTACCAATGGTTGGTTCAAGGTTTATGCTTGTACTTCTCAGCCTGTACAAATGACTGAATACACTGGTAATATTCTCGTGGGAGAAATTGGAATTTGGGGCGATTGGGCTACCCAAGGACCTCCATTGTCAGGATTGTTCTCGAACATTAATAACCCAGACTCTGGACTTAAAAGTGGTGGTATTGTCACATTTACAACTAGCGGTACTATTTGGCTTGAAATTCAAGCTGGCGCGATGGAATTAAATGATGGTGTATCGTTTACCAATATCTCATTTAGAGGGGTACAATAGGTAATTTAACAACAGCCCAAAATAGAAACTATTGAGGGCTGTTGTTAAAATATTTTTAATAGGCAATTCACTTTAATCATCGTGTGAATTTCGCTTGATGGCGAAATAGGTACGTGAAATTTCGAGGTGTATTCGTGTGCTTAGTTTCCTCTTTTATCCTTAGAAAATATATTTTATAGCCGGTCAACTTAAAAGATTGGTCGGCTATTTTTACCCTATTGTGTTGCGTATTATGAATGGTTCTCGAGTCTATTTACTCCTTTTATTCTGTTTGGTTTTATTGAGTTGCAGTAAATCAAATAATTCAGCCCCAACTCCTGTTTCGGTAACCTCTACTTTAACTGTTGTAGATGTTATTCAAGCACGAGAAAGTAAGATTGTCTCATCTTTTCGTTTTTTTATCAATGTATCCCCAGTTAATCCGCAGGATATAAAGGTGAATTATACCACAAAAGATGGCACTGCAGTAGGAGGCAAGGATTATGTTCCAACTTCGGGAACTTTAACCATTGCTGCGAATAAAAGTTTTGCATACGTTGATATCAACGTATTAGCTGATAGTCTAAGGCAGGCAGTCCAGACCTTTACCCTTGAACTAACTGCCCCAGTCAATGCAACTTTGGTGGGGACAGGAAAAGCTACCGCAACAATTCAGAACGATGGAACCTATTTGCCGACAGATAATACCGGCTATTCTACACCATCGTCGTATCCTGGTTATACATTGGCTTGGAGTGACGAATTTTCGGCAAGATCTTTAGACCTTACAGCTTGGAATCAGGAAATTGGAAATGGGGCTAATGGTTGGGGAAACCACGAATTGGAATATTACACCAATAGCACTAAAAATTCATTTCTTTCAAATGGAAACCTAATCATTGAAGCACGAAAAGAGGCTATCTCTGGTTTTAATTACTCATCGGCTAGGTTGACGACTCAAGGTAAAAAGAGTTTTAAATATGGAAGGATTGATATCAGAGCAAAACTTCCAGTCGCAAAAGGGATGTGGCCTGCTTTGTGGATGCTGGGAAGTAATATCACATCTGTTCCTTGGCCTGGTTGTGGCGAAATAGATATCATGGAATTGGTAGGTTCTGCTCCCTCCAATATTAAGGCAACCTTGCATTGGAAAGATGGTGCTGGAAATCATGCCTCAAAAGGTGCGGACTATACCCTGTCAGGGGGTAATTTCTCACAGCAATTTCATGTGTTTAGTTTAATTTGGGTTAAGGATATGGTGAAATGTTATGTCGATGATCATTTAACTGCTACAGTAACAAGTACTGATCTTGGTGCGGTGACGAATCCATTTAACGCCGATCAGTTTTTTATTTTTAATGTGGCCACCGGTGGAGATTGGCCTGGTCCGCCAGATCTGTCAACTTCTTTTCCGCAGCAAATGTTTGTCGATTATGTAAGGGTCTTTCAATAGCAATTGCTATTCGTAAAGGCTTAATAGAATTTAATTAATACTAAAAAAATTGTATGCTTAATAAGCACATAAAATATTTTTTCGTTCTCACATCTATTCTTTTTTGTTTTTCTCTAGCCTTAAAAGCTGAGCAACAAGAATACTCAAAACGTATTGTTGTCGCTCATCGTGGAGCATGGAAAACAAATAATCTTCCAGAGAACTCAATTGCTTCGCTTAAACAAGCCGTTGCACTTGGAATTGCTGGATCTGAATTTGATGTTCGAATGACTGCCGATGACTCCTTGGTCATTAACCATGATGCCTCATTTCATAATCTGGAGATTGAGAAATCTAAATATTCTCAACTTTTAGCTTTCTCTCTTTCAAATGAAGAGAAGATTCCAACCCTACGATCCTATCTCTTGGCTGGCTTATTGCCTAGGAACAATACTAAATTAGTTTGTGAAATTAAACCTTCGGAGGTTAGTCGAGAACGTAGTCTTGTAATCGCTCAAAGAGTCGTCTCTTTAATTAAAGCTTTGAAAGCCCAAGATAAGGTAGTCTATATCAGTTTTGAATACGCCATTTTAAAACGTGTTTTAGAACTTAATCCAAAAGCAAATACCCAATACTTATATGGCGATAAAACGCCTGATGAATTAAAGGCAGATGGGATCAAAGGGCTTGACTATAATCTTTCAGTTTATAAAAGCCATCCCGAATGGATTGAAAGTGCAAAAAAGAACCGTTTGCAACTAAATGCTTGGACCGTGAATGATGCTGCCGACATGGATTGGCTTCTAGCAAATGGATTTGATTTAATTACCACCAATGAGCCAGAGCTGCTTTCGATTCGAGCAAATCTATCTCCAGTCTCTAATGGATTAAAACTCGTTTGGTCGGATGAATTTAATCAAGCTGGTTCTCCTGACTCAACGAAATGGGGCTATAATTTAGGAAATGGGCAAGATGGCTGGGGTAATCAAGAAAAGGAATATTACACCAACCGGATCGACAATGCTTTCGTAAAAGATGGATTGTTAAATATCAAAGCGAAAAAGGAAAATTATAAGGGTTATGGATACACTTCAGCTCGAGTAGTGACTGAAAATAAATTTGCCTTTACATATGGAACAATTGAGGTAAGTGCTCGATTGCCGATTGGGGTCGGTACTTGGCCTGCTGTTTGGATGCTTGGCGCTAATATTGCCAAAGTAAATTGGCCTGCCTGTGGAGAGCTTGATATTATGGAGCTTAAAGGGAGCGAACCAAACAAAAGCTAGGGCACCTTCCACTACCCAGGTCGGTCTGGTGGGAATGCGGATGGGAACACAAAAATGATTCCAGACGTATCTACCACATTTCATAAATATTCGATGGAATGGACTAAGTCGGTGATCCGAATCTTTATTGATGGTCAATTGTGTCATTCACTGGTTAACACATCCCATATGCCATTTAATAAAGATTTTTATATTGTTCTTAATCTAGCTATTGGTGGTGGTTTTGCTGGTCCAGTGGATCCACTATTCACCGAATCAGCTATGCAAATCGATTACGTAAGAGTTTTTAAATAGCCAGAATGACTCTGATCGTCTTATATCTTTAAAAAATTACAATTAATGCTCAATATTAAATTACAAATCAGATTAATGACAAAGGTTGGCTTAGTCTGTTTGTTTTTGTTACCGCTGTTTTCAATTCTTGGTTATGCGCAAAAGACTAAGATTGGGTTTCCAGTCCTAGTTTTGCCTGCAGAATCGTTTATTAGTAACTCAGGAAATGTATCTGTTTCTGGAGACGAGAAAAAGCGTGTGGAGGTTAAAGCAAATGTGGAGCAAGCTTTTTTGAATTATAAAATAAATATTCCCGTTGCTGGTCGCTATTCGATTCGTTTATACGCTCGAGATGTAAAAGGTAAGTCAGTTACTTGTTGGCTGGAGGATTATGTCGATAATAAAGATGGTCGCACCTATGATATTACTGGCAAAATGATTTTTGAAAAGTCTACTAGTTCTTCTTCGTTTATTGAGAAAGATGGTACTCCTTTAGCAGCTAATCTGCATTATGTAAAGATTCACATCTCCAATGGAGAACTTACACTTGAGAAAATAACCTTCATCTTACTAAAAGAACATAAATCTTCACCTATTGTCTATAAGCAAAACATGACTGGTAAAGATTGGAGCCTAGTTTGGAGCGATGAGTTTAATGGACAAGGATTGCCCGATAATTCGAAGTGGAATTATGATCTTGGTAATTGGGGTTGGGGAAATAACGAACTTCAATATTATACAAATAATTCTAACAATATACAGGTAAACAATGGCAGTTTAAAAATTATAGCCCGAAACGAAAACATCAATGGAAGCAATTATTCATCAGGGAGCTTTCATGGCCTTATTGCGGCGAGATAGATATCATGGAGAATGTTGGCTTTGAGATCGATAAGGCGACTGGAGATGGTAAGACACATGCTTCCTTGCATTGCGGGGCCTACTATTTCAAATTGCGAAACCAACCAACTTCAATTACTGAAGTTGCAAGCATGTCTAATTCATTTCATACCTATACCATGGAGTGGTATCCCGACTCTATCCTTATTGGGGTTGACCAACAGATGTATTTCAAGTATAAAGATAAAAGTAGTCCATTAGCTTGGCCATTTGATAAGGCTCAGAATTTAATCTTAGATCTTGCCATTGGTGGAGGATGGGGTGGAGCTCAAGGAGTTGATTCAACCATGACCTCACAAAAATTAGTGGTAGACTATGTCAGAGTTTATCAATTAAAATAAATAACTGAATAACTAAAATAAGTAAAAACAAGTGATTAATTTCAAGCATACAATTTGAACAGTCTAAATGAGCTACTCTCGGACGGTTACTGTACTTGTTTTATTTGCTACACTCTTTGCCCAATGCGCTAAGAATAGCCCAAATACACCGATTTTACCTCCACCTCCAGTTGTTAAGAACGAGGTTGATTTCTGGCTTACGAAAGCCGATCAGACTGTTCTGCTACAGAAACAATCTGCTGTTTTAGCTTTTGGAACCCCTGCAAATATATATCCCTCAATTGAGGTTGATGAGACGCAAACTTTTCAGACCATTGATGGGTTTGGTTATGCGTTAACTGGAGGAAGTGCTCAGACTTTGAATTCCTTAACTCCAACTGTAAAGCAGCAGCTGTTACAGGAGGTATTTGGAACGGCATTAAACTCTATCGGTGTTAGTTATTTGCGCATAAGTATAGGGGCATCTGACTTAGATGCAGCCCCATTTTCCTATGACGATATCCCTTCTGGACAAACTGATCCAACCTTATCTCATTTTTCATTGTCTCCAGATCAAACAGCTTTAATACCTATCCTGAAAGAGATTCTAGCAATCAACCCCACACTTAAGATTATGGCCAGTCCTTGGTCGCCTCCTGTTTGGATGAAGGATAACAATAGTACTATTGGAGGTAGCCTTCAGACCCAATATTATGCAGTTTATGCTCAGTATTTTGTGAAATATATTCAGGCTATGAAGACGGCCGGTATAACCATTACAGCTATCACGCCGCAGAATGAGCCTTTGTATGGAGGGAATAATCCAAGTATGCTTATGTCTGCTGCCCAACAGTCCAATTTTATTAAGAATAATTTAGGTCCAGCTTTTCAGTCTGCAAATATTTCTACAAAAATTGTTGTCTATGACCATAACTGTGATCAGCCCGATTATCCAATTGCGATCCTAAGCGATCCTGCCACCAAACCTTTTGTCGATGGCTCAGCCTTTCATTTGTATGGTGGAGATATTAGTGCTTTGTCAGTGGTGCATAGTGCTTTCCCAGATAAGAATTTGTATTTTACAGAGCAATGGACTTCATCGACTGGGCGTTTTAGTGATGATTTAAAGTGGCATTTAAAGAATGTCATGATAGGCTCAATGCGAAATTGGAGCAAGGTTGCTTTGGAATGGAACTTATCGAGTAATGCATCCTATAATCCCCATACCGCTGGAGGTTGTTCGACCTGCCAGGGTGCAGTTACGGTGATAACGCCAGATAATTTTACACGTAATGTGAGTTTTTACATAGTTGCCCATGCCTCTAAATTTGTCCCTTTTGGATCTATTCGGATCGCAAGTAATACTGCCGGTAATCTTAATGACGTGGCCTTTAAAACTCCCGATGGGAAGAAAGTTCTTCTTGTAGAGAACGATGGTACAAGCTCAGTAATTTTTAATCTGAAGTATAATGGCAAATGGGTCACCAGCTCATTGGATGGTGGTTCTGTTGGAACCTATATTTGGTAATTGACTATTTTATAATTGACTTAAAACAAAGAATATGAGATCGATAAGGGTGGGAGCTGTATTGGCAATGTTGGCTTTAAGCTTTTTTGTATGCATCCCCTGTTTAGTATTGGCAAAATCCATCGACGGTATTGGGATAGTTACAAGTCCGAGTACCTCGAAATTTCTGGTAACTGAAAAGCTCGTGTTCACCAATCAAACTATCTCCAATGCGAATCCAATCATATCAATTAACCCATCCATAACTTTCCAGACTATTGATGGGTTTGGGAATTGTCTGACTGGTGGAAGTGCGGCTTTACTATCCCATATGGATGCAAAGCTTCGGCATGCGCTGTTAACTGAACTATTTGCTTTTGATCAAAATAATATTGGTATTAGTTATTTAAGAATTAGCATCGGAGCCTCTGATTTAGATGATCGTGTTTTTTCATACGATGATATGCCTCAAGGGGAAACAGATCCTCAATTAACACATTTCTCGTTAGCTCCAGATCAAACAGCACTTATCCCAATTTTAAAGGAGATCTTATCCATTAATCCTAAAATTAAACTGATGAGTTCGCCTTGGTCGGCTCCAGTGTGGATGAAGACAAATCAGAATTCCAAAGGCGGAAGTTTGAAGGCTGAATATTACGATGTATATGCGAAGTATTTTGTCAAATATATCCAGGCGATGCAAAAGGAGGGGATAGCTATTGATGCAATTACGATTCAAAATGAGCCTTTGCATCCGGGTAATAATCCGAGTATGTATATGACAGCTACGGATCAAGCTGAATTTATTAAGCGAAGTTTGGGCCCTGCCTTTGAAAAGGAAAAGGTTAAGACGAAAATTATTGTTTACGATCACAATGCTGATCATCCTGATTATCCAATCACTATTTTTAAAGATCCCGAGGCTTCGAAATATGTCGATGGATCGGCTTTTCATCTCTATGCGGGGCCAATTAGCGCGTTATCATCGGTCCACGAGGCCTACCCAACTAAAAATCTCTATTTCACGGAGCAGTGGGTTGGTGCACCCGGGAACATGACTGGTGATCTTGCTTGGCACGTTCGTACCCTAATTATTGGAGGAACGCGTAATTGGTGTCGGACAGTTCTAGAATGGAATCTTGCATCTGATCCAAAATATAATCCGCATACACCTGGTGGATGCACCGAATGTTTGGGTGCAATTACGATCGATGGTGACCATATAACTAGGAACCCAGCCTACTATATTATAGCCCATGCTGCAAAATTTGTATGCCCAGGTTCAGTGCGCATTGAATCAAATGATTCGGATCTTATTCCGAACGTAGCTTTTAAAACACCTGAAGGCAAAACCGTGCTTATCGTGCAAAATAATAGTGGAGTAAAACAAGCGTTTAATATCCGTTGTTCAGAAAAGAGTGCTTCAGTCATATTGGATAAAGATGGAGTGGGAACTTATATCTGGTGAGCTTAAAATGTTAGTTGTTGATTGGTTAGTTTAGAAAAGGAGAGCCCGGACTGTGCAAATAGCTTCGGGCTTTCTGATTGTATACGTTTAGATAAGAGCTATTAAATCTGCGCTTTTCGTCTCGGTAATAGCCAGATCATAAACCCACTGATTAAGACCATTAATACGCTTAGTCCAGCCAGCGGAATATATAACAGGTATAATATGCCGATAAAAGGCTCGAGGACTCTGCCTGTATGAATCTCCAGGGCGAAATTCCAACTTGATATTGGTGAGTTTTGTTTAATCAGTTCAGGCATTTGCCAATTTTTACCGCTGCTTTTCTCTGATAGTCCATGATTGTAATCAAAAACCCAATTGTTATCAAAATCGCGAATGTATCCAGCAACCATATGGTCAGAAACCGGCATCGCCATCCCGGTAGGTTCTTGATAGATCTTGTTCGAGAAAAAATCAACTGATCGTCCTGTCGTTGGATTCCAACTGTATAAACCGGAGAATGATCCTACTAAATAGGTTATTGAATCAATGGGCTCTAAGACATTACACCCCATCAGACTTACTGGAGGTTGCGAATAGCTTGGAATCATAGGGGTGAGAAGTTTCTCATCGGCAGCATAAAAACCATCCGTTGTAGAGATGATATAGATCCCCAATTGCTGGTTCCAAGTTCCTTTTCGTAGCTTATCGTGCCAAGGATTGCTGGTGTCGAGGTGTGATCCTGGGATGATGCCAACCTTTTTATTGAGTATTGGAATAAGTAAGGGAGGGCGCAAAAAGATGCCCGCCGTGGTGTTGATGATTAGGAAGATCGCAAAGACATATCCAACTACATTATGCCACCTTAAGTTGAGTTTAAAAGTAGCTGGGAGATTCCCTGAATTTCCAGTTGCCCTCTTCCTATTCCGAATTAGATTGGGTAAAAAGAAATGAATGAGACCTGTTACTGCTAAGGCAATTGTTACAATTCCCAGTAAATCAACCAAAAGTTTACCTACGGATCCAAAGAGCTCCCCACTATGAAGTTCCCATAACGTATTAAATAATCCTGCGCTCTTGGTGTATCCCTCCGGAGGTGGTAAATTTTTGACTTCAAATTTTTCTAAATCAGCTGATTTAATCAGTTGATTGCGAGTTAAAATAATTAAGGTGTCTTGCTTGATAAATAAATCGACAAGCCTCTGATCATTCAGCCCAGTAGGTGCAAGGCTCCATCGCTCATCTATTAGGTGCCGTTTATACAATCCAAATTGAGTCGCGATCACAGTTTGTCCCTTAAATTGAAGGGCTTGATTGATCTTTCGATTATCTATTCCATGCGGAAGACCTTTGTTGTAATCTATAAATTGATCGTTGACCTTGATCCAAGCGCCAATATTCCCAAATATTAAGAGTGAATCTTTACCAATGCTAAACCCTCCGCGCACAGCTGCTTGGTTCCAGTTGTTGTATTGGTATGACTTAGGGAGCCACTTTCTGGATAGATCAAATCCTGAAAGTAAACTGCGATGGTTCATCACGATCCCAGAGATCGCAAAGTGGATGGCAAATAAGGTGATGATAACGCCAGGCCACTTATGGAGTTTACGAAACGTTTGAAGAAGTGATTTGCGATCCATAAGAAAGTTAAAGTTTAAATCTACTTAAATTTTCGATTTAAATGAGATAATAAAGCGGCTGGAAGGCTTACTGCGAGCAACGAGCAGTGTTTAGCTAGTTACTTACTTGAAGTCAGCTTCCAGCCGCTAAGGAATTGTAGTGTGAACCTTATTTATTCTTATCTTGTTTTTTATCGATGCTCCAGCCACCTTTCAGACCGAAGATAAACCAAACTAAGGCTAAGGTTCCTGCAGCGAAGATGGTGTCACCAAAAACACGCATCCATTTCAGCGTTTGCATGATTGGCTGCTGCATAAAATCTGCAGAACGAGCAAACCATAAGCCTTCTTTAATACTAGCGATAGTCTGCAAGATTCCAATTGGGAATACACTAAAGATTACCATGCTGGCAAGTCCGATGTTTAATGACCAGAAAGCAAACTTAATCCACTTATCTTTCCAGATGGCTGTTTTGTCCATGTCTCTTAGAACGAATAACATCAGTCCGATCCCTAACATTCCATAGACTCCAAAAAGTGCTGTATGACCATGGGTTGCTGTAGTGTTTAATCCTTGCATGTAATAGAGTGCCACTGGTGGATTGATTAGGAAGCCAAAGATTCCCGCACCCACAAGATTCCAAAATGCAACGGAAATAAAGCAGTAGATAGGCCATTTATAAGCTTGAGTCCAAGCAGCCATTTTGCTTATTTTCAGATTGTCGTAAGCTTCAAAGCCCATTAATACTAGCGGAACTACCTCTAAAGCGCTAAAGGTTGCACCTAACGCCATCACTGCCGTGGGAGTGCCTGTAAAGTATAGGTGATGAAAAGTACCTAGGATGCCTCCTGCAAGAAATACCACAGTTGAAAACAATACCGCCGTCGTTGCCGTAGCAGCTTTTACGATGTTCAGTCTAACGAATAGGAAAGCCGTAATTACAGCCGCAAAGACTTCGAAGAACCCTTCAACCCAAAGGTGAACGACCCACCATCTCCAATATTCAGCTACTGCTAGGTTTGTTTGACGACCCCACATTAATCCAGCACCATAAAATGCGGCAATTGCAACCGAGGAGATCAAGAACATAGCTAATAAGTTTCTGCTTTCTGATTTTTGTTTTAATGCAGGCCAAATTGCACGACCCATCAATAAAAGCCAGATAACCAGTCCTACAAGTAAGAATATCTGCCAAAACCTACCAAGGTCTACATATTCATAACCTTGATGACCAAACCAGAAATTCTGAATCAATCCAAGCTTTTGCATAATACCCATCCATTGACCAGCCAACGAGCCAGCTACAATGACCAGTAGTGCAGAGAATAAAAAGTTAACTCCTAATCGTTGGAATTTAGGTTCGTAACCAGAGATTGCTGGTGCGTAGTATAACCCTGTTGCAAGCCAAGAGGTCGCAATCCAGAAGATGGCAATCTGAACATGCCAGGTGCGAGAGATGGAGTAGGGAAGCCAATCGCCGAGAGGAATGCCATAAAAAGCATGACCTTCAACACTATAATGTGCCGTTACAACACCCATGATCACTTGGACTAACAGAAGAATTGAAACAATCCAAAAATATTTCAAGGTGGCTTTTTGCGATGGAGATTGGGTCGTTTTTAGTTGAGGATCAACCTTTGGAAATTCATCCTCTTTTTCACCTCTTTTACGCGCATAATACCAGGCCATCAAGCCGATACCTGCCAGTAAAATAATAACACTAAATCCAGTCCAAAGAACCAGTTCTGTTGTAGGATGATTGCCCACTAACTGCTCTGCCGGCCAGTTATTCGTGTAGGTGATCTCTTCACCAGGTCGCTCAGTGACACAAGCCCATGAAATCCAGAAAAAGAAGGCATTTAATTGTCTCACCCGCTCTGGATCTTTTAATGCATTTGCAGGTATGGCATAAGCATCACGAAGTTTGTCTAAAGCAGGACTATTGGTGAACAATCCGCTGTAGAAAGCTGTGTTGCTCGCAATTGCTTCAGCACGCATATCCGATACAACAAGCGTTTTCGTCGCCTCTTGATATCGATTTTGACGAATATCTTCCTGGAGTTTGATTTTTAAAGAAGCCTGCCTCTGATGACTCTCTTTATCATACGGAAGCGAGTCGGCTTGCATGGCCAATTTATCTAACATAAAGGTGGCTTCCTTGTGAAGCCAATCGGCACTCCAGTCGGGCGCTTGATAGGCTCCATGTCCCCAGACCGTGCCAAGCTCTTGTCCTCCGGTTGATTGCCAGACATTCTGACCATCCTTGATATCCTGGCCGGTGAAAAGCACTTTGCCGTCGGCTGTCATCACCTTGTCTGGAATCGGAGGTGCTTTGCGGTAAATCTCACGGCCATAGTAGACCAAGACCGAGAAGGAGATGGTCATGACCAAAATAAAGCTAATCCATAGTTTTTTTGTTTTCATCTGTTTGTTTATTAGGTGAATGTTGCTTGCCTTTCAAAGGGCATACTTATGAAGGGAGATAGGTAATTCTCAAGGCCGTAATACGATCGATAAAATCGTTTTTCGTTTGACCATTTACTCCCTGGTTTTCAATAGCTTGAAATTTTATAAAAAGTGACTGTTGCTCTTGATCATTCAATGCTTCATCGGCCATTCGGAATAACATATTATTCTCTTTGTAGATGTGATGCTCTAGGAGCTCTCCGTAACGATACATATTTAGGTAGGCTAAACTGATGCCTGATAAATCACCCTCTTTCAAAAGGGTAAGTGCGTCGGTGATTCCTCGAACGTACTCACGACCAAGTGTGTGCTCTTGCAACATCATTCCAACAGGACCTTGAGACTTTGAAAACCCATGCTCCTCTAGTTTTGGGAAGAGTAAGTTTTCCTCTTTGGCATGATGCATCCCATCGGCATAGCTTTTTATTAATTCAACAGCCTCTTCCAAATGGTTGATATTTGGTTCCGACTTGGAGGTCATAACGCCCATGATTTCAATGAGCTGTAAGATGTTAACGTGGTCGTCTTCTAAATTTGCGGTGGCCTGGTTCATATGACTTAATTTAAATTTAGTGCTGCAGGATATAGTATGTTGTTTTCTAGATGTACGTGGATATGCAGATCATCTTCAAATTGCTCAAGAAGTTTAAAGGCGACAGCATAGGTGTTACAACTATCTTCAGGTAGTTTATAATGCTGTGTTAGTTTGCTGATATAATCCATTGCACCACCAGCAAAATCATGCTCCCCAACCATTCGTGCTATTTCTGAATCAATAATCTCTTTAGATAAGGTGTCTTTGTGAGTTAAGAAATGTTTGATGGCAGGGAATAAAACCTCTTCTTCTTGTTTTAAATGCTGTGAAAGCTCTTCGTTTATTTTACTAAAAAGAACAGCTAATTCTATTAATTCAGGATGATGATCGCCATGCACATCAGCTATCTTTTGTGTATAGGTCATTAGCTGGGGTAGGGTCTGCAGAACATATTGATGGTGTGTATTGCAAATGTAATCGCATAAGAAATCAACTTTCCAAGAACGAAAATCCTGACCTGGTTTCGTTGGTGTGGCTTTTATTAAATTTATTTCTCTGACTAATAGTTGTTGATTGAGATTCGATTCTTCACAAACCTCAGTCAATGATTTTTTACCACCACAGCAAAAATCGATGCGGTTGTTTTTGAAAATTTCAGCTAGACGAAAGTCTTGAGCAACCATTTCTCCAATGGTTAATGCGGTAAGATTATCTGTTTCCATGGGTTATTGAATTAATTATGATGCAATGTTAATCATCTTTATTAAAACACCAAAAGGTCTTTTAATATTTTATTGATTTTTTTATTAATTTTGAACCGTAATAAATAAAGAAAGGGGACAAGATGTTTAATAAAGAGACCGAATACGCCTTGCGAGGGCTTGTATATGTTCAGTTTCAGCAGATGCTGGGCCACAAGCCTGGTATTGTAGAGGTAGCTCGGGAGATTGAGGCACCACTATTTTATACGGGCAAAATCTTGCAACGTTTAGTTAAAATGGGATTTTTGATGTCGACCAAAGGAAAAGGTGGAGGGTTTTATTTTGATACTACCAAGCCAGATCTCCCCTTGAAGACCGTTGTTCAGGCTATTGAAGGAGATAAGACCTATGCTGGCTGCGGTTTTGGGTTGAAAGAGTGTGGCGATGAGAATCCCTGTCCGCTGCATGAGCAGTTTGCCCCAATTCGCGCGGCTATTAATAAATTAATTGGCCAAAACACGGTTCAGAGTTTGGCTCACGATTTTCGAAAAGGGGGCACTATTTTAGGTTTGTAATTCAATGAATTGAAAAATAACAAATAATATTTATTGATTTTTCAGCTTTCCCGATTCAAAAGGAATGGTTATATTGGACCAAAATAATTTTGAATCCAATGGAAAAGATAAATCAATATATTGCTGAAAATCAGGATCGGTTCCTCGAAGAGTTGTTTGCATTAATACGTATTCCTTCGATAAGTTCGCTTAAAGAGAATCGTCCAGATATGGATCGAGCGGCTGCTTATTGGGTTAAGATTTTAACCGAGGCAGGTGTTGATCGTGCCGAAATCTTTCAAACCCCTGGAAATCCTGTCGTATTTGCGGAGAAGATTATTGACCCGCTGTTGCCCACTGTGTTGGTCTACGCCCATATGGATGTGATGCCTGTTGATCCAATTGAGCTTTGGGATAGTAATCCTTTTGAGCCTGTTATTCGTGATGGCAAAATTTGGGCTCGTGGTGCCGACGACGACAAAGGTCAATCTTTTATTCAGGCGAAGGCATTTGAGTATTTAGTCAAGACAAATACTTATATCATTTTAGTTTCGGATACCGGGATTATCGCTCGAGATATTCCTTCTGTCACAGTTGGATTGCGTGGATTAGCCTATTTGCAAGTTGAAGTAACTGGACCGAATCGCGATCTTCACTCGGGTCTATTTGGTGGTGCAGTGGCGAATCCATTAAGTGAGCTATGCAAAATGATTGCTCAAGTGACAGACGAGAATCATCATATTACCGTTCCTGACTTTTATGATAAAGTGCAAGAAGTTAGTTCAGCCGAGCGTGCTATGTTAGCGGAAGCGCCATTTGATTTGCCCTCTTATCGCGAATCTATAGGTGTAAAACAGGAGCAAGGTGAGAAAGGCTTCTCTTCGATGGAGCGAGTGGGTATTCGTCCTGCCTTCGACGTTTGCGGTATCTGGGGAGGTTATACTGGTGAAGGAGCTAAGACAGTTTTACCTTCTAAGGCGTATGCTAAGATTAGCGCCCGACTTGTTCCAGGACAAGATTATCATGAAATTTCAGATTTGTTAAGCGATTATTTTAAATCGATTGCTCCAGATTCTGTTTCAGTGAAGATAACTTATTTGCATGGTGGGCCAGGTTATGTATGCCCAATAGACTTGCCTGCTTATCGGGCCGCTGAGGCTGCTTATACCGATGTTTATGGTATTCGTCCCGTTCCTG
The DNA here is from genome assembly GCA_026391295.1 of Bacteroidia bacterium. Classification (GTDB taxonomy): domain Bacteria; phylum Bacteroidota; class Bacteroidia; order Bacteroidales; family Prolixibacteraceae; genus JAAFHB01. The sequence goes on from JAPLDS010000063.1 coordinate 48,549, forward strand.
TTCGAAGTGGCGGAAGCATACCGATTATTTCAGCTTTTGAAGAAATACTTGGTGCTAAGACCATTCTAATGGGTTTTGGCTTAGAATCTGACGCTATTCATTCCCCCAATGAGAATTTCCCATTAGAGAATCTTTTCAATGGTATTCGGACAACTATTCGGTTTTATCACCATTTTTTGAAATAATACAGATTTTCAAAAACTTGAAGTGTTCTTGAAAATCTTGTAATTATGCTTCTTTTTTCGATTATTATATCTCTTAATGTTAAAATAATGTGAATTTTTAAAAATTCATGTCAAAAAAATGGGGTATTTCAAGTAAAAGTGTAATTTAGCTGAAAATTTCAGAGAAGTAATTTAAACGTTAAATATCTATCATTATGGCATCATTAAGATTTAAAGCGCTTGAGACTCTTAGTTCCAGAAAACCTGTTGGGGTTAAAAGGGAAGAGAACCTCATTTCTGATTATTACGGCATGTTGGTTTTCGACAGGCCTAAAATGAAAAAATATTTGTCGAAAGAGGCCTTCAAAGGCATTATCGACGCTATTGACAACGGTACAACGATTGATCGTAAAATTGCAGATCAAGTTGCTATTGGCATGAAAGCATGGGCAATGGAGAATGGGGCAACTCATTATACGCACTGGTTCCATCCTTTGACTGATGGTACAGCTGAGAAACATGATGCATTTATTGATCACTCTGAATTAGGTGGTGTGGTAGAAAACTTCTCTGGAAAACTACTTGCACAACAAGAGCCTGATGCATCATCATTCCCTAATGGTGGATTGCGTAACACATTCGAGGCTCGTGGTTATACTGCTTGGGATGTTTCATCTCCTGCTTTTATCGTAGGTTCTACACTTTCTATTCCAACCGTATTTATCGCTTATACTGGTGAGGCACTCGATTACAAAGCCCCTCTATTAAAAGCATTGAATGCTGTTGATAAGGCTGCAGTTGATGTTTGTCAGTATTTTGATAAAAACGTTACTCAGGTAGGTGCTAACCTTGGCTGGGAACAAGAATATTTCTTGATCGACGAAGCATTATTTTATGCACGTCCTGACCTTATGCTTACGGGTCGTACCTTAATGGGTCACTCTTCTGCAAAAGATCAGCAATTGGAAGATCATTATTTTGGATCTATTCCAGAGCGAGTTTCTATGTTTATGGAAGATCTTGAGAATGAAGCCTACAAGTTAGGTATTCCTTGCAAGACCCGTCATAACGAAGTTGCCCCAAATCAGTTCGAGCTTGCTCCGATCTTTGAAGAGGCTAACCTTGCAAATGATCACAATCAGTTGATCATGGATTTAATGAACAAGATTTCACGTCGTCATGGTTTCTGTGTGTTATTACATGAGAAACCTTTCGCAGGTGTGAATGGTTCAGGAAAGCACAACAACTGGTCATTATCAACTAATACTGGTGTTAATCTTTTCTCTCCTGGAAAGAATCCAAAATCAAATCTTCAATTCTTGACATATGTTGTGAATACCATCAAAGCGGTATACGACAATCAAGATTTATTGCGTGCATCAATTGTTTCTGCGAGCAACTCTCACCGTCTTGGTGCAAATGAGGCTCCTCCTGCAATTATCTCTTCTTTCTTAGGTACTGAAGTGAATCGTATGCTTGATCTTCTAGAAGATAACGTGAACGAACGCAAGATGACTCCAGATGAGAAAACATCATTGAAATTAAATATCGGACGTATTCCTGAAATTCTTTTAGATAACACCGATCGTAACCGTACTTCACCGTTTGCATTTACTGGAAACAGATTTGAGTTCCGTGCGGTAGGTTCTTCTGCGAACTGTGCATCAGCAATGATTGCCTTAAACTCTGTTGTTGCTCATCAGCTTGTTCAGTTTAAAGCTGAGGTGGATGCGTTGATCGAAAAAGATATCAAGAAAGACGAAGCAATCTTCCAAGTACTTAAAAAATACATTACCGCTTGTAAAGCTGTTCGTTTCGATGGAAACGGTTATAGCCAAGCGTGGGCAGAGGAAGCTGAACGTCGTGGTCTAACGAATATTAAGAGTGTTCCAAAAGCACTTGAGGCTTATCTAACTAAGAAATCACTTAAGGTGTTCGAAGATTTAGGTATCTATACTCACGGTGAAATCGAAGCTCGTGTTGAGGTTGAATTTGAAAAATACATGAAGAAAATTCAAATCGAATCACGTGTTCTTGGAGATTTAGCAAGTAATCATATCGTTCCAATCGCAATTGAATACCAAACATCCTTGATTGAAAACGTGAAGGGATTAAAAGAGATCTTCTCTGATGCTGAATACAAACAACTTGCTGGTGCTAGACTTGATCTTATTCGTAAAATCTCTGGTCATATTACAGAAATTAAGAGCCAGGTAACTGCGATGACAGAAGCAAGAAAAGTTGCTAACTTAATTGAGGAAGGTCATAAAAAGGCTCATGCTTATGAAGCTACCGTAGCTCCTTATTTAAGCTCTGTTCGTTATCATATCGATAAATTAGAAGAGGTTGTGGACAACGAATTATGGCCATTGCCAAAATATCGCGAATTGCTTTTCACAAAGTAGTTTGTTCATATTCAAATAAAGTTAAAAGCCACCCTGAATTTAGGGTGGCTTTTTTTATGGCTTTTCGTACCTTTGTGCAATAAGGAATGGTCTCTTAAGCTTATTTCTCATAGAACTGTATTTTACCTTTAAATCCGTAATAAATGACCAATAATGATATTTTAAAAAAGCTTCGAGTAGCACTAAGTCTAAAAAATACCGATATCATCGATATTCTGAAGCTTGTTGATTTTGATATTACGGAGAGTGAGCTAGGGGCAATCTTTAGAGCCGATGATCATCCCAACTATAAACTTTGTGGTGATCAGTTATTGCGTAACTTCCTGAATGGTTTGATTATCTATAAACGCGGACCGGCGGAGGATAAGCATGTTGCTAAGCCTGAAAGGAAGATTCTTCGTTAAGAATTCAGGTGAAGCTTGGATGCTTAGTTAAATAAGCCTGACCAAGAACTCTATTTAATGTTGATTAAATTATTTTTAAGCAGTATTTGAACGATTCCTATAACTGCGAGCATCGTAAAAATTCCCGAAATTAGAAAGCGATTCGCTTCTTTGTCATTCAGTGGATTACGCACAAACAGGTTTATTCGACTGAGCTTATGCTCGCTAAGCAGCATCAATTTAAATACCAATATTCCCACGCCAACTCCTAAAATTGCCCCGCCTAAGATGTCGCCTGGGTAATGCACTCCTAGATAGATTCTACTATAGGCGATTAGGAATGCCCACGGAAATATAAAGGTAGTAAATCGTAGATTGCTGAATAATAAGGTGGTAAAGGTTGCAAAGGCAAATGTGTTTGCTGCATGTGCTGAGACAAATCCATACAATCCGCCACCGCTATAGAACACGTGAGCTAATCCTTTTAAAGATGGATCATTTGATGGCCGTAAACGCTCAGTGGTATGCTTAAGAAGCCCAGCTAATTGATCTGAGCAAAGAACTAATAAGATTAGTGCCACAATAACAAAGAGTGATTTCTTATCGTATTTGAGGATGATTGAGACCAGAATAACCCCATAGAATATTAACCAGGTAGAGGTCAGTGTGAAAAGTGTCATGGAATAGTCCATTAAAGGACTATGTAAGCCATTTAGAAGTAGGAAAAGATCTTTGTCCCAGCCCTTGAGCAGATTAAGTATTTCCATAAGCGAATCGAATTTAGATCGTTAATGACTTCCAAATTAAATCTTTTAATTCCGTAATTCCGCGTTCTGTTATAGAAGAGAAGAAAAAATGTGGTATCTCTTTCATCTCTTTGGTAATCTCTTTCATTAAATCCTCATCCAATAAGTCGCTTTTTGATATTGCAACTAACCGTTGTTTGTCTAGCAAATCAGGATTAAATTGTTTTAACTCGTTTAGAAGGATTTGATATTCATTGTAGTGATCTTTACTATCTGCAGGGATCAAAAATAACAAGATCGAGTTCCGTTCAATATGCCTTAAAAATCGAAGTCCTAATCCTTTGCCTTCATGCGCTCCTTCAATGATTCCAGGGATATCTGCCATGATAAACGATTGATTATCGCGGTATGAGACAATTCCTAGGTTCGGAACAAACGTTGTAAATTGATAGGCCGCAATCTCAGGTTTAGCAGCCGATACTTTAGATAGCAGGGTAGATTTTCCAGCATTTGGAAAACCAACCAAACCGACATCGGCAAGGATCTTAAGCTCTAATATCTTCCATCCTTCTTCGAAGTCCTCTCCTGGCTGAGCAAAACGAGGAGTTTGCATGGTTGGTGATTTGAAATGTACATTTCCTAGACCTCCACGACCACCTTTCGCAAGTATCGCCGTCTCGCCATCGGCATTTATTTCAAACAGAACTTCACCTGTTTCTGCGTCTTTTGCAATGGTGCCAATTGGTACTTCAAGGTAAATGTCTTCATTTCTCTCGTCTAAAGTGTCTAGAGCCAGGTCCTCCATGACCTGATCGGCACATGATCTTTACGTAGTCGACAAAATTCGAATCCATTTTTTTTATTCTTATTAAAGGACAAAGGTAGGCTCTTTATCTGAATATCTACTAATTTGGGTTATTCAATAGATCTTCTTGCCACATTGGAAATAACTCGACAGGGTAATTTCAAATAGGTTTGGGAGCCAATTTGCTATTTTATTTTTTTTACCATTTCAATTAAGTCCTCTCCAATCTCCTCAATGGTTCCCATTCCGGAAATTGGGTGGTATTTACCTTGTTTCTCGTAGTAGTTGATAATTGGAGCAGTAACATGATCGTAAATATCGATTCGATGTTCAATAGTTTCAGCCGTCATGTCGTCACACCTTCCCGATTCTATACCTCTTTTTAGAAGTCTTTCAACCAGTTGGCTTTTCTCAACGACTAAGCCAAGCATAACGGAAACTTTTGAATCGTTTTCGGTTAATAGCTCGTCTAGTTTTTTTGCTTGATCCACATTTCTAGGAAATCCATCAAAAACAAACCCAACAGTTGACCTGTTGCTTGTTACAACCTGCTTAATCATCTCAATAACAATGTAGTCTGGGGCGAATTCACCTTTATCAATAAGTTGAGCTGCAATTATTCCTATCTCAGTATTGGCAGCAATTTCTTTACGCAGCAGTTCTCCAGTTGATACATGTTTTAAATTAAATTTTTGCGCTAAAAGTTTCGCTTGAGTGCCTTTACCTGCCCCCGGGGGTCCAAACAGTACTAAATTCAGCATTATATTATAATTAATTCTTGATTTATTCTTTGACTAAGGTGTAAATATCTTTGAAGTTTCGTCCTCTTCGGTTGTAGTCCAATCCGAAGCCAACGATAAAATCACTTGGGATTTCAAGCCCAACATAATCGAGTTTTACGTCTACTTTTAATGCATCTGGCTTATAGAGTAGCGTTGCAATTTTCACCTCTTTGGCCCCTTTATGTTTAAATTGCTCGATAACCTCTTGCATTGTATGTCCGGTATCCACAATATCTTCTAAAATCACGACTGTTCTTCCTGTAACCTCTTCATTTAACCCAATTAGCTCTTTTACAACACCTGAGGATTCGCTCCCTACATAAGATGTTAATTTGAGAAATGAGATCTCCGCATCGGTTAATTCCATCTCTTTCATCAATTCGGATGCAAACATAAATGCTCCATTGAGAATGCAAATAAATAACACCTCTTTCCCCTCAAGATCTTGTTTCATATTCGAAGCCATCTCTTTAATAGCCTTGTGGATCTCGGTATAGGGTAATGAGATTTCGAATTCTTTATCCCAGAGCTTAATGCGATTCATGTCTCTATTGATTAAGAAAATAGGTAATATACTTATTTATTGTAATTTGATGTTTAATTTGGCCTAGGTTGGCTCCGTTAAGAGCAACAAAGATAGGATTTCTTTCGGCTAGATCTATGAATATTCTGAGAAGAATTGAAAATTCATCTTGATTGTTTAAAAAATTCTAATTTTGTAAGATCAATTTAATTCTAAGTTCAATTCTAATCTAATTTTATAGTAATGGAACCCAAAGTAAGCATTATCATGGGCAGCACATCTGATCTTCCTGTTATGGAGGCTGCCGCTCGTATTCTTAATGATTTTGAGATCCCTTTTGAGATGAATGCATTGTCGGCACACCGGACTCCGGATGTGGTTGAACAATTTGCAAAAGGCGCTCATGCTCGTGGAATAAAAGTTATCATAGCTGCTGCTGGGATGGCAGCACATTTGCCAGGCGTAATTGCTGCGATGACCCCAATACCAGTTATCGGTGTCCCAATTAATGCAAGTCTTGATGGTTTGGATTCCCTTCTAGCTATTGTTCAGATGCCTCCAGGTATTCCAGTGGCAACAGTTGCGATTAATGGATCGGGCAATGCGGCTATTCTTGCTGCACAAATTATAGCGAGTGGAGATCCACAGCTAATGACTAAACTGATTGCCTTCAAGGAAAATCTAAAAGTTAAAATCGTTGATGCAAACGCTGAATTATCGAAAATTAAATTCCCATACAAAACAAATTAGACCCTAATTTTTGTTTTAATTTCCGTATATTAGAGGAGGTGATCAGATGAGAACCTCCTCTTTTTTTCTGCTTTAAATATTTGAGGTTCTGGTTTTCGTTCTGCTTGCTGCTCGTATTATGCTGCAAGTTGTTTGTTATTCTGTCTGTAATGCTTTATTGCTTCCTCTATTTTTAAAAGGTTCCAGCGATCTTCCTAGTAGGTCATCTGCAATTCTATTTCATAATTTCCCTAGTCATCTTTTCTCTATTCCGCTTCAGGATTTTAGCTTTTTATACGGCTTCAGTTTGCCGTTTTTAGAAACAGACCGGCTCTTATGAAGAGTGGCTACGTCATTCTCCTACTTCTGCTGATTAGCTTCCCGAAAATTTTGTTTTCTCAAGGGTTAGAAGATCAAACAGACCTTGATTTTGAGCTAGCTGTTGAGTCGATAGCTACTTCAGAGGAAGGGGATGTCGATAATTCTGTCATGCTCGAGGATCTGACCTCAAATTTGGAACATCCTATCAATGTTAATATGGCAAATGAAAATGAATTGGAAAGATTAAATAGATTGAATTTTAGTCAGATACAGCAGATTTTAACGTACCGAAAAGAGTTTGGATATTTTTCTTCGCCGTATGAATTAATGGCTATTGATGGAATTACAATTGATGATCTCAATGCTTTAAGGCCAATGATTACTTTTGAATTGCCCGCCGATTCATTGCTTAAGCCCCGAACATATTTGCGAAACAACCTGATCACCCGAGTAAAAAGCACCTTTCCACAAGCGAAAGGTTATCAATCAGCTACGCTAAATAAAGCGGCTGTTTATTCCGGTATTCCGATCTCGCTCTATAGTCGTTATCACCTTGAAGTAAACCGCAAATTGGAACTAGGCTTTTTAGTTGATAATGATGCAGGTGAGCAATTTTTTTCGCTGAGTAATAAGTATGGATTTGATTATTATTCGGGTTATCTTTCCTATAAAGGTGATGGCATCCTAAAGCAAATTACGGTTGGCGATTTTTTATTTCAGGTTGGTCAGGGCTTAAGTTTCGGGGGAGGGGGTGGTTTGGGAAAATCTGCTAATACTATGGGGATTCTGAAATTCGGACAAACACTCAGGCCGTATACTTCATCTGATGAAAATCGATTCTTTCGTGGTGTGTCGGTTGAATTACAAAAGGGTTATGGAAAGCTGGTGCTTTTTTATTCTCTAAAAAACAGGGATGCAAATACCTCCATCATCTCTGGAGTACGGAATTTTACTTCTCTCCAGACTTCTGGTTATCATCGTACTTTGTCTGAGATAGATGATGAGCATAGCCTAAGCGAGCAACTTTTAGGTGCTTATGGTGAGGTAAAATTTACTCGATTTAAAATTGGTGGGTTAGTGGTCTTCCAGCATTACAATCTTCCTATGATTACGGGATCTTCCCTTTATAAGGCGAAGAGTTTTTCAGGTCAGGATAATTCAAATCTAGGTATCGATTATCAGTGGTCACTTAAACGATTGCAATGTTTTGGCGAGGTAGGACGATCAAGGAATGGAAAGCTTGGTGTCGTGCAGGGTGTTGTTTGGCACACGATGCCAAAGGTGAGTTTAAGTGCTTATTATCGCCAATTTGACCCCGGATTTCACGCTTTTTACGGAAGTTCATTATCTGAGAGTTCAGGGAATCATGATGAGACTGGCCTTTACTTGGGTCTTATGGCAAGTCCACTATCAAAGCTTAAGATATTTGGTTATTTCGATTTTTTTCACTTCCCGTGGATTACCTATAGTACAGTAGCTCCTTCAAGCGGGCAGGATTTAATGGGTCAGCTGAGTTATTCGATTACTAAAAAAGTCACCCTCTACTTAAAGGGTAAATTTGAAACGAAGCCTCAAAAGACCCCTTCGTCTAAATCACCCATAATTGATTTAGATGAGCGAACTACCAAATGGCGTTTGCAAGGCGATTTTCTTGTTAGCCGTTGGGTAACTCTTCGCAGTCGTTGCGAATATGTTTCTACTAGTTTTAATCAGGTTACAGAGCAAGGGTGGTTGGCCTTTCAGGATGTCGTTATCGCACCGATAAAGAATTTAACCTGTTGGATCCGTTACTGCTGGTTTAATACCGATGGTTACAATTCGCGTGTTTATGCCTATGAGAATGATCTATTGTATAGTTTTTCAATTCCTGAATTTCATGGTATCGGTCAACGGACTTATTTAACGCTAAAATGGTCGCCCAGTTCGCATACAACATTTTACCTAAAGTCGGGTTTGACCATTCACGCAGGTGCCGAATCATGGGGTTCCGGCTATGATGTAACGCCAGGAGATAAACGAGTTGAGCTGAGGGGATTGTTCGCTTGGCGGTTTTAATCAATTAGTAAAATAAATGCTTTTTTGAAGTTCTTTAAATCAATAAGTTAGCGGTTTATTTTGATCAAATCTGACTTTTTTTAACATTTATTCATCTGTATAGCTATTTTTGTAACTTTGTTTTTAACTACTAAGCTTCAACATAACTTCAATTTTATGCAGGATTCTAACGATTTTGATGAGATCAGACCCTACCGTGATGCGGAAGTGGCTGAGGTCATGAATAGGTTATTGGTAGATCCTGTTTTTGCTAAAGTACTCCAAAATCTTTTTGTTGAAGAATCTAAGATAAATGCAGTTAAAGCAGCATTAGCAGCCACTAAAACCGTTGAGTCTTTTCAATTAAATTTTTCTGTTCCGTTTTTAGAGCGAATTATTCAATCTAGTGTCACTGAACTAACAATTGGTGGACTAGAGTTGTTGAATTCAGAGCAGAGCTATTTATTTGTCTCAAATCACCGCGATATTATTCTGGATTCAGCATTTTTAAATGTTGAGATCTACCGTAATGGTTTCAAACCAACAGAAATTGCGATCGGCAGTAATCTTTTGGTTTATCCTTGGATTGAAGATGTTTCTCGTGTTAATAGGTCTTTTATTGTAAAACGTAATATCCCTGTCCGTCAAATGCTTGAATCGTCGGCTTTGCTTTCTCAATATATGCGCCATACGATTACAAACAATGGTAATTCAATTTGGATTGCTCAGCGCGAAGGTCGATCAAAAGATGGTCTGGATCAAACATCTCCTGCTCTTTTGAAGATGTTAAACATGTCTAACAAGGGAAGTTTTGCTGATGGATTTAATGAACTGACAATTGTACCTATGGCTATCTCCTATGAGATAGAGCCTTGCGGAAATGAAAAAGTAGCAGAACTGCTTAAGCGCCAAGCTGATTGCACATTTCAGAAATCAGAAAAAGACGATCTTCTAAGTATGGTAAGTGGTCTTAAAAATCATAAAGGTCGTGTGCACATCCAATTTAGTGCCCCAATTGGAGGGGCTGCAATCACCGCTTTGAATCAAAATGGAAATGTAAACGATGAATTAAAGAGGTTAGCCGAATATATTGATCTACAGATTTATCAGAATTATAGGCTCTACCCAAATAACTACATTGCTTACGATTTATTTTTCAAATGCAATAAATACACTGAAAAATACACTCAAGAGGAGCAGCGCCTGTTTATTGAATTAACTCATCAGCGACTAAAACTAGTCGATGAAGACCGTGAAGAGGCTATGAGTTTGTGGTTGAAGATGTATGCTACGCCAGTAACAAGTTTAGAAAACTGCTCACCTCACGTTTAACCGTGAATTATGAATCTATAATCTGGGATTGGAATGGAACATTACTCGATGATGTTCAGATCTCCTTAGAGACCATAAATACGGTTTTAGCCTTTCGTGATCTAGAACAAATTTCCAAAGATCGTTATCTCGATATTTTCACCTTCCCTGTTCAAGATTATTATGCTCAATTGGGTTTTGATTTTGACCATGAGCCTTTTGAAATCCCAGCGGCTCATTATATTAAACACTACAATCAAGCTGCGGAACAAAGCGAACTACATCAGGACGCAACAACTATCTTGAATTATTTTAAATCTTTAGGATGCCGACAGTTTATATTGTCTGCAATGGAGCAGAAGCAGTTAGATAAGATGCTTTCGGATCATGACCTAATGCGGTTTTTCGAAGGTGCTTCAGGACTAAATCATCAATTAGCAACCTCGAAATTTGAGAATGGTCAGCTTTTGGTTGAGAAATACAAGCTAAATCCGTCCAGAACCTTACTGATAGGAGACACCATTCATGATTATGAAGTGGCAAAATTGTTGGGCTGTAGCTGTATTTTAACGGCTCATGGACATCAATCGCATGCTAGATTGGTGAAATCTGGAGCACAAGTTGTCAGTGGCTTAAAAGCTTTACAAAAGAGTATCTGAAACTTTTTAAGCGTTTAAAAGTTTCGCGCTTAAGGCCTGAAGAGTTGTTTTCTTGTCGTTTGTATTCACCAATACAGAGATATTGTGCCTGCTTCCACCATAGGAGATCATACGGATTGGGATATTATCTAGTGAGGTAAAGACTTTAGCTGCAAACCCTTTCTCTTCTGCGATCATATTTCCAACGATACAGACGATCGTTTGATTTCTATCAACTTCAACTTTACCATATTCTTTAAGTTCTGCAACAATTTCATCAAGGTGCTTGTCGTCATCGATCGTCACAGATACTGCAACTTCAGAGGTGGTAATCATATCGATTGAGGTCTTGAAAAACTCGAATATTTCAAAGATATTTTTGATGAATCCATAGGCATTAAGCATCCGTCCAGATCTAATTTTAATGGCTGTAATACCATCTTTAGCAGCCACTGCTTTGATCCCTTTGGTCTTGCTGTCGGCAGTAATTAATGTTCCTGGATCAGTTGTATTCATGGTATTTTTAAGTCTGACAGGAATGCCATTCATCATTGCTGGCAGTACCGTTTGCGGATGCAGGATCTTTGCACCAAAATAGGCTAATTCCGATGCTTCGTCAAAAGATAAGGTATCCACTTTTTTCGTGTTTTCAACAAATCGTGGATCGTTATTGTGAAATCCATCAATGTCAGTCCATATCTGAACCTCTTCACTATTTATAGCTGCTCCAACAAGGGTAGCAGTATAGTCAGATCCACCACGTTGAAGGTTATCTATTTCGTCTTCTTGATTACGACAGATAAATCCTTGCGTAATGTAATAATCAGCTTTGGGCTGACTTTTTAAGATTGCATTGAGTTTTTCTTTGATAAATGCACTGTCAGGCATCTTGTCTTTATCGATTTTCATGAAATCAAGTGCAGGAAGAAGTGTAGCCTTGTAACCATTTTCTTGCATTAAAAGTGTGAATAATGCGGTAGAAATTAATTCACCCTGTGCTAAAAGTGCACGAGCACCATGTTCTGGAAAAACACCAGATGTATATGATTTGATGACTTCAAAACGCTCTTCAAGCACCTTTTTGCCACTCTCTTTCTTTTCGTTTGTCTGATAAAGGTCAAAAACAACCGAGTAATATTTTTTCTCCATCGCGCTAATGACACTAAGCGCCGATTCTTTGTTCTTTTTTGCAAGATAATCTGAGATCTCAACAAGGTTGTTTGTTGTGCCAGACATTGCAGATAAAACAATCAATTTTTGTTCCCCATCAGCAATAAGCTCCATAACTGTGCGCATTGTCTCCACAGTCCCAACTGATGTTCCTCCAAATTTGAATACTTTCATCTTGTTTGTTCGTTTGTTAATAATTTAAAATACAATGAGTTAGCTTTTTGTTATGATCCGCTAACTTTTCGCGGTTTAATTTCCCTGCAAAAATAGGAATAATTAGCTCCCGTCAAATCAATGTTGGCCATATGAATTTGATTTTTTTACTTACACTCTATAAGTTTAGGGATGTAAAAATCTGATAGTTGATAGTTGACATTGCAAGCTGAAACCACTCTAGGTGTAAAAAGGATTTTTTTGTTAATTTTATCGAGCAAGATTAACTCTGACTCTTTATGATTTAGAGCAAATTTTTATTTTTATTTTGGATTCATCTCATTAATTAAACTATAATATATTTACACATGAAGATCAATAACTATTTGGCCAGTCTTTGTTTGGTCTTATTGAGTTTGTTCGCTTTAAATGGTTACAGTGCTCCCAAACCAGAACTTAAGATTAGTAAGTTAGAGCTAGGTTATCCCTGTCCTGCAATCCCATTTTATTTTCTTAAGGCAGACTTAGATTTACCTTATCCTTCCATTATGGAAGTAGAGGTTGCCGTGAATGGCAAAACACTTCGTTTTACAAACTTGCATAAGTCGACTGATAAAGAGGACTTAAATAAGCCCGTTCTTACACATCGTCCTCCATCGGGTGCTGGAATGGCGCAAGATAATTCAATATACAATCAACCCTATGTGATTGGTTGGGTTAAATGGGATCCAGGGGTTAAATATGATATTAAAGTGACTGTAAGGATGAAGAAGGGGCCTTTGGCTGCTGATTCTGATTTGATACTGACTGCTGAACAGTCTATTGTGGCGCCTAATGTAATCACTGGATACGATTCTGCTTGGAAAAAATACAAGTCAGTGGTTCTTAGTGAGACGGCTGGAATCGATCGTAAGGGGGAGTCAGTGGATGTATTGTTGCCATTTTATCCAGATGAGATCAAAGATTTAAAACGAGAGATTCGCGTTGTGGCCGTTGATCCAGTTACCCATCTTCAAACGGAGGTGGCTAGTCAGGTATACGATATTCAAGAGTTCTTGACTAAAGATGATATGTCACCAGATAAAGATGGCAAGCCTACTCGTCAAATACCTATTTGGCTTCCTACTGTGACTGCTCGGGTGTCTTTTTTAGCTGATGTTCCTGCTAAGTCGAGCCGTGTTTTTCTGATCTATTACAACAATGCAAATGCAATGGCTAAGACCTATTTATCTGATCTTCGAGTTCAAGGTGAGGCGCCCGGTTTGCAGATTGATAACGACCAGATCTCTGCCACCTTACATCCTAATTCGGGTCATTTAGATCAGATCTCGCTGAAAAAGCGTCCAGATTTTCCGCTCTTTCACCGGAAAGAGACCAATGGAGCAATTCATTGGAATCCTGAGATTTATGCTCCACCTGCACCTTGGACCCATACATCAGACTGGAAGCCGCCACAAAATGTGAAGTCAACCTCTGGACCAGTATTTGCAACTAGCGAAGAGTGGGGTAATCTGAGAGATATTCCTCAAGTAGATGCTTCGGTGCGTTATGAGTTCTTTCCAGGTAAACCCTATTTTATTAGCTCGTCGGTATTGCGAATCAATCAGACCGTTAATTGTATCGCACTTCGAAATGCAGAGATCGTGATCAAACGTGAACTGATTTCGCATGCAGCTTGGTATGATGTCATTCGTGATTCGATTATCAACTACGACATTCGTGAAATGCCCGATCTTACCGATCTTAAGATGGAAGCCGATGTGCCATGGATCACATTTTACAATGAAAAAACTGGTGTTGGCTTTGCCGGTATTCAGCTCAGCTATTCAAATGCTGGATTGGAATCTGCACCAAGGTTGCTTAATCCCTATTTTTATATTACTGGAGGCCCTTGGATCTATTGGTCACGTGCTCTCTCTTTAAGTTTCCTATCGTCGAATATGCAACAGATGATCCCTGCGATGAAAGGGAATATCTTCTCTGAGAAATGGGCCTATTTGATCTACGAAACAGCTAAGGGTGACAAGCCTTGGTTGCCTGTCATTGAACTTCAGAAAAAACTTACAAACCCACTTCGATTGCAATTGGTTGAAGAGGTGGATGAGCGGGTTTCAAAATCGGTTCATGAATTATACATCGATAAAGGAAGTACTGGCTGGGAAGGTCGTGACACTGGAAAACACGCTCCAGCGAAATAGCTAACGTGTGAAAAGCCGAAGAGGTTTGAATGGAGTGGTAAACTGCATTCAAACCTCTTTTTATGTGCCAAAATATTGCCTCTGCTTATTTCTTCTCGAGCAGATGGGTAAGGAATTTTAGATTTGAATCGACATCGAGTCTTTTTGCAATAATATGCTTTGTGGCATCTAGAATGTAGATAACCGGTGTGCTGTAAATGTCGTAATTGATTCTGAAATTCGAGGTGAGTGCAGGATCCCATACATTGGTCCAGTCAATCAGCTTATTTTCGATCACAAACTTCATCCATTCCTCTTTTTTATTCTGACTGCAAACAGCAAAGACTTCAATTCCTTTGTCTTTCAGCGGAAGGTATAGATCTTTGTACAACTGTGGAATAACTTTTTTACAATGACTGCAATTGGGTTCCCAAAACACTAAAATCGTATATTTCGCGTTTAGTTGCCGAAGGCTGTAATAATTCCCCTCCGAGTCAGGTAGTTTTATCTCTGGAGCAAGATTGCCAATTAAATTAGGCTTCGTCGATCTAACTTTCTCCTTGATTTTTTTTATTGCAGCAGTGTCCAGCCATGCGCTATTTGGTTTCAAAAAATAGCGCTCTGCCAACTCTACGAAAATTCTGTCCATACCCATTATTTCGGAGGTTAAGGAGGCATTTAATCGATTCAGAGCGATGTAATGGTACATCTCATCATTTGCTTTTGATTTCTCAATTAAGTTAATCGTAGGCTTTAAAAACGAATCGGGCATTTGCAGTAAGGTGTTCTTGAAATAATTATCTATCCGACTGTCGATTAGTGGCGATCGAAGTAAACCTTTTTGAGCGAAATTAAAATTATCCCAGTAATGATCTTTCATGTAATTATACTTCATCACCCATCTTAAAGAATCGGCAGATCTGCTTTTATCTGCTGTTGCAGTCTCAGGCGGATTTGAAAAGATCATAGATCGAAGGAAGTCTGAATAAAATGTCCCTGAATAAGCTTTGGATTTCTCATCCCAATAAGTCTCCATTTGGTGATTGAGTTTTTTTAGGTCTTCGGTGATCACTAACATAGAGTCT
>JAPLDS010000063.1:64018-67950 GCA_026391295.1 Bacteroidia bacterium
AACTCCTGGTAACTTTGAAAAGCCTCCGATTCTAATGCTCCTGAGAAATTTCGCTTTGCTTGTGGCGTAAATGAGGTGTTAATGGAAAATGTCTGATCAGATCCAATCAGGAAATCAAAGTAATTATCCTTGTTCATATAGATCACATAGATTCCTTCAGGTCGCTTATCTGCGTTTGTGAACAGGCCAACACCTTGATGGTCTAGCTTCGTTGAATCGACTTTTAATATTTTGGAACCATAGTAATTAGCTAAGTAAATTGTAGAGTCTTTTGTTCCCTCTAAGGAAATCTTAAGCTGGAAGGGCTTTTCTCCTTTTGTATCTGCCAATGCCACATTTGCCAAAAGCAAAAGTGAGGATAAGAATAAGGTGAGTTTCATTTGATATTTTTTTTCAAATTTAATAAGTTGGGTTCAATTACCAATCGTTTTCCTGGATTGATTTATCGAAATCCAACTAGGCTATTTATATGTGAGGTTTATTTCCTAATTTTAACACATAACACAGTTCAAGTAAAATACTATTTTTAATCCTCTTGATCCAGTCAATGTCATCACTTAAAATCTATAAAGCATCCGCTGGATCAGGTAAAACATTCAATATTGTTCGTGAGTATTTACGAATTGTGTTCCAACGCCCTGGAGCTTATAAAAATATTCTAGCTGTCACCTTTACCAACAAAGCAACAGCTGAGATGAAAGATCGAATATTAAAGGATCTGTCACATTTAGCAGCTGGAAAGCAATCTGATCATCACGCCTATTTAAAGGATGAATTTGGCTATTCCGATGGCCAGATTCAAGCTAAAGCGACCAAAATACTAAAGCTTATCTTGCATGACTACTCTCGTTTTTCGGTATCCACCATAGATAGTTTTTTTCAGCGTGTGATTCGAGCCTTCTCGCGTGAGATGCGCCTAAATTCATCCTATCGGACAGAGCTAGACAGCAAAAGGGTGCTTGAAGAGGCAATAGACCGGTTGTTTTTAGATATTGATGTCAATTTGGCACTCAAGAATTGGATGCTGAATTATGCGGAAGATATGCTAAAGGAGGGGAAGGACTGGAATTTCAAAAAGGAACTTACGATACAAGGTCAGGAGCTATTTAATGAAGATTTTAAACTAGTTAGTGGTGCACTTCTAGAAAAACTAGCCGATAAAATCTTTCTAACGAACTATAAGCAAGGCTTGATTGAAATAGTTGAGAATTATCAACAACAACTTAGTGCTATTGGAAATGAAGCATTGGCCTTATTGCAGACAAGTGGATTATCGGCCGATCAGTTTAAGTATGGAAATGGCTCTTTTGTAGGCCATTTTAATAAGATTGCGAATGGCTCCATGGAGCCAGCAGCTGTTCGTCCTATAAAATCTTGCGATAACATTGACGAATGGTTTAAGAGCGATATCGATCCTTCTTTGATTGCTCGCATTAAAATGATCTATGAGCAAGGTCTAAATCGATTGTTGAGAGATTCTATCTTGCTGATGAATACGGATGGGGTTGTCGCATGTACGGCACTTGCAATTTTAGATAATCTTTTCTCTTTTGGATTACTTACAGATATTGCGCTAAAGGTGCAAGAGGTTTCAAAGGAGAAGAATATTGTCTTGCTCACCGATTCGACACAGTTGCTTAGAAATGTGATTACTGGCAGTGATACTCCTTTTGTTTATGAGAAAATGGGATCCGTATACCGTCATTTTATGTTGGATGAGTTTCAAGATACCTCACGTCTGCAATGGTCGAATTTTAAGCCATTGATTGAAAACTCACTCGCCGAAGGGAATCTAAATGTGATTGTAGGGGATGTTAAACAGTCGATATATCGCTGGAGAAATGGAGATTGGAACCTACTTGCCACGCAGATACAACAAGACTTATCTCCCTTTCCGATCTCAACGGTTACTCTCGGAACGAATTGGAGAAGTGCGAAGAAAATTATTGATTTTAATAATGCGTTATTTCGGGAGACGTCTCGTCTTTTAAACAGTAACTTCGAGTCATTGGTTGCCGCATCAGGACATCAGTTAGAGGAGTTTCCTGAGATGACGGGGGTAATATCGAATGCTTATATCGACCATTTTCAAGAGTATTCAGGGAATAATAAGTCTGAAGGTTATGTCAGGATTGAATTTGTCGATAAATCCCAACACTCGGAACCTTATGTGTTGGATGTTATTTCTAAATTAATTCCAGAGCTTGAACGAATTCAGCAAGCGGGCGTTCCTCCGAGTGAGATTGCCATTTTAGTTCGTAATAAAAAAGAGGGGTCATCGATTGCGAATGCCTTATTAGAGCACAAAAATAGAAATCCAGAAAGCCCATTTTGTTATGATGTGATCTCGAATGATACACTGCAAATTGGACAATCGCCCAGTGTGTGTTTTATACTGAATTTCTTAACTTTATTTGCATCGGGTGAGAACGATATATTAAAAGCCGATCTATTATATGGTTATTATAATTTCCTAAACCCATTGATTGCAGGTGATGGTGTGCCAGTCCCTAGCTTTGAGCTTAATTACTTGTTTTCTAAAGATCACGAAGTTCCAGAGTTATTTAAATCCTGGTTTGCTGCAAATGAACAAGGTATTTATGGTTCTAGCTTTCTTACATTGCCGCTGTTTGAGCTGACAACACTTTTGGCAAAGAGTTTTAATCTTCACCACATCAAAGGAGAATTAGCTTATCTGGATGCATTTTTTGATTTAGTGTTGCAATACAGTCGCGATGAAGGGGGCAGTTTAGCTGGATTTTTAGATTGGTGGGAATCTTTTGGAAGTCGCAAGACTGTGGTTTTAGAAGAGGGTCAGAATGCGATCTCTATACTCACGATCCATAAATCGAAGGGACTTGAATTTAATACCGTTTTTATCCCATTTGTTGATTGGAGCACGTTGCCTTTGAATTCCTATGGGGCATCTCCTGGACTTTGGTGTCAGCCCGAACATGCCCCATTTGATGAGATGGATGTCGTGTTTCTTCGTTATGGAAATATTCTTCCTAATACGCAATTCTCTCAGGCTTACTTTAAAGAGATGCTGTATAATAATGTCGATAGTCTGAACTTACTCTATGTGGCCTGTACCAGAGCAATTAGCACATTGATAGCTTTTTGTCCTTATACCGAAGATGTCAAAAAAACGTTTAGTAATATTTCAACATTCGTTCAGTTGGCACTTGAAAAACCAGCTTTTCTAGATTCGAGTGATCGACTATCGTATATTGATCTTCATTCTTCTTGGAATCCAGATGCCAGAATTCTAGAATTAGGGTCTTTAGAATATAGTCCCAAAGAGAAAAATACCAACACAGCAGAGCATCAAGTTGTTGAAAGTCATATTTTCACCCAGAAAAATACCCGTTTGAAATTGAAAATTCATAGTGAAGCATACATAAATCTTCGCGATATAAAGAAGTCTGATCGGGTTGAACATGGGAAGCTAATGCATGAGTTGTTTGAGCATATAGCCTCAAAAGATGACGTGACACCTTCACTTAAAAAAGCTGTTTCTGAAGGTCGGATTAATCAAACCACTGCCAAGGACTATGAGTCTATCTTATTTAATTTACTGCAGGAAGATCCTTTTCGCTCTTGGTTTAGTGGGGAATGGGACGTGCTTAATGAGCGTGCAATTTTAAGGGGTAAGCAGCAGCAGCATAGGCCCGATCGAGTGATGATACGTGCTGGAGAACTTGTTGTTGTCGACTATAAGACTGGTGATCGTTCTGACAAACATCAAGCCCAAGTCAAAGGATATTTGAATGATTTTATTCAGATGGGTTATTCCGAACCAAAGGGATTTATTTGGTATTTGTTAACAAATGAGCTGGTTGAAGTTGAATAGAAAGCTGCCGATTTCTAAGTTCCAATTGTGAGTATTAAGGTGACTAAGAATGGGACAATCAAGGTTAGAATTACACCAC
>JAPLDS010000049.1:0-20829 GCA_026391295.1 Bacteroidia bacterium
TCCCATTCGAATGGCTGTAACGATGGAGGCAAAATTATCATCCATAAGCACAAGCATCGACGCTTCACGAGCCACGTCGGTCCCCTTCTCGCCCATCGCAATACCAATATTGGCTGCTTTAAGCGCTGGAGCATCATTCACCCCATCACCAGTCATGGCCACCACCTCATTGTTCAATTTTAAGGCATTCACGATTTTTAATTTCTGCTCTGGGACTACCCGCGCAAAAATATTGGTAGTTTTTATCAGCTCTGCAAGTTCAACTTCACTCAGTTGTTCGAGTTGTGCCCCCGTAATAAATGAGGCTGCATTTTTTAATCCGATCTCTCGGGCTATATGCATGGCAGTTACTGGATAATCGCCAGTAATCATAATTACTCGGATACCGGCCTTATAACACTCCGCTACTGCATTGGGTACATTTTTGCGCACCGGATCAGAGAAGCCAATGAGACCCACAAATTCAAAGGTAAAATCGTGCTGAATAGATGGAAGCTCATCGGCATGATTCATATTTTTAGCGACTCCTAGAACGCGTAAACCATCTGCCGCCATTTCTGCCACCGCAAGTGAGAGCTCCGTTTGTCGTGATTCGGGCAGGTGACACAGATCGAAAATGGCTTCTGGTGCACCCTTTGCTGCAATAGTGCTTGTATGCGCATCCGTATTGTGATAAACTCGCGACATCGCAAGTAGCTCCTTCGATAGTGGATATTCTTTAATCATCTCCCAGTCGGCATGAAGATGTTCTGTATCTTTTAAGTATTGATCGCCCACTAAGGTAATCGCCTTCTCCATGGGATCAAACGGATTCATCTGACTGGATAAAATTCCATACTCAATTATCTCATGAAACTCATCTGGAAAGGCTGGGTGGGAATGAACAGACATAAAATCGGCGCCATTGAATAGGCTCACCACCGTCATCTTATTTTGCGTTAAGGTACCGGTCTTATCGGTACATAAAACAGTTGTGGAGCCAAGGGTCTCAACGGCAGAAGGCTTTCGAGTAAGGACATGTTTTTTGGAGATCCGCCAAGCGCCAAGGGCCAGAAAAATGGTAAGGACAACCGGAAACTCTTCAGGAAGCATAGCCATAGCCAAGGTTAGGCCGGCTAAAAATCCTTTTAGTAAATCGCCTCGAGAGAACGTATAAACAACAACTACGACTAAACAGAGAAGAATTCCTATGATGGTAAGCTTTTTCACCAATGCAGCCATTTCACGTTTAAGTCGTGTTGGCTCCTCTTTAACTTCACTAAGGGCTTTACCGATCTTTCCTAATTCGGTTTTTAATCCTGTGGCAGTAACCCTAGCGAACCCATTTCCTTGAACGATCATGGAGCCAGAGAAGACAAATGGCAAGTCATCACCTCCTGGTCGACCAAAGAATGCGCCATCTAACCATTCTGATTTGCGCACCGGAACAGGCTCACCTGTCAATAAGGACTCATCGGCAGTGAGGTTAACTGAGGAGAGCACTACTGCATCGGCAGGCACCCGATCACCCTCTTGGAGGATCAACAAATCATCGACAACCACCTCTCGGCCTGCAATGCGATACTCAACACCATTGCGAATTACTAAGGCTCTGGGACTCGACAGGTCTCGAAGGGCTTCCAGTGCTCGTTCCGTTTTTTTCTCTTGATAAAACTCAATACCCATGATCACAAAAACGAAAACCAAGAGCATGAGACCTTCTTGAATGTCACCGAGAAGTAAATAAAGAGTACCGCAAGCCACAAGCAATAAAAACATAGGCTCTTTAACAACTCCAAATGCTATATAAAAGAGACCTTTAGGCTTGGAAGTAGGCAATTCGTTATAGCCTTCCCTCTCGCGACGACTCGACACTTGGGAATCAGTTAATCCCTTTCGATTATTGGCCTGGCTTCTTGCATCTTTCATTGCGGTTACGAATTAAGTTGGGCTTAAGTAGGTTAAAATTACAGAATTACTTTTATTCGTAATAAAAATAGAATACAAAATTTAAGCAATCAGACTATAAAGAATCTTTATAAAGAATATACCTTACAATAAGTTATAGAGGAGCAGGCAGAAACAATGATCAAATTCGATGAAAACTCAACTTTTCTTGAGGTTAAAGATGCGATAAAATTGAGATGAGTGAAAAGTTTTGCTGGAGGGATCTTAGGCCCAGCGGCTTAACTGACGCAGACTATTGCGAAACCGACGGATAAAATGCGTAGAAGGTGGGTAGATCATTTGTCGTTCCTGAGGAAACACAATCTTATCAAAGGAGTACCCCTCCGCCTTAAGTGCCTTGATGGCACGAGGCAGAGCCCAATACAGATGATCAGCTGCCTTGATAGAATCATGGAAGGTAATGATACTTCCGGCTCGAGCATAATCTAGAACATTTTTCAAAACCTCTTCCTTGGTAATATTCTGATTGTAGTCGCAAGAGATCACATCCCACATGACAATCTTATAGCGATTAGCCAGGTAACGGTATTGATTTCTTTTAAGCCATCCATGAGGCGGTCGGAAAAGATTTGAGTTGATTAATTTTTCAGCTTGAAAAATATCCTTATAATAGGCAAGACTATCTGTTTTTAATCCTTGGATATGGTGGTAAGTATGATTTCCAACAGCGTGCCCATCTTCTAAGATCTGGTCATAGATCTCAGGATAACGAAAGACATTCTCTCCAACAGCAAAAAAAGTAGCTTTGATTTTATTTTTGCGCAAAACATCTAACACCCATGTTGTTACTTCAGGTATTGGACCATCGTCAAAGGTAAGATAGACCGTTTTTGAAGTTTCGGGCATCCTCCATATGGCTAATGGAAACCATTTTGTAATGTAGTGCGGCAGGTGAACCTGCAGTTTTAATCGCATCGAGAAGATTTAATTAGCTGCAATGATTTGTTAATTAGACTCAAAGGTAAATATTTCTATTCAGAATAAACTAAGAATATTACTTTTTTAATCCTTGTTCTACCAGTTCAGGCTGATAAACTGAAAGCAGGTCATTTAACCGTTTTGCCACATCCTGACTCAAGGCCTTTTCACCATAATGCCCAGCAATATTACTTAGCTCACGCATGATATAATACGAACGCTGCAACTCTTCTTGCACCGAAGCACGGAACTTTGGATCAAGAGTGAAGTAATATTTAAGTTCATCTTCGCAGTTTTTAGCCATGATCTTCACCACGTCATTCCCTTTTTTGCTTGCATCAGGGAATATAATTACTTCTCTGCTAAGACTGTCGGTATCGATAGTTTTCAGGTTATGAGCAGCTTTATAATAAGCTTCAACCATCAACAAATTAAAGTAGTTATATGGAACCTTCTCGTTTGGCACAAGTTCATTGCAACGATCTAACACTGCAATGGCAGAATCGCGCTTACCTTCCAATAGTAAACCATCAGCAAGTCGCACAAAACTGTTTCGCACATTCATCGACATCCGCACATTATTTTCATCTAGGTAGACCTTAGGATCGTTCATGTTGCCCCACTTAAACTTATTGACGATGTTGTTATACATCACATCAGTCCGCACTCGGCCCACTTGTCCATTACCTGCTGGTGTTTTAATGGGAACCAAACGATAGGCAAAACCTTCGGTTTGGAAATAGTCCTGAAGATTTAGGTATTTATCGCGACCAACGGTAATTGCAAAATAGATTGGTCGTTTCCAATTATTATTTGAAATGATATCCAAGATCATCAACTCATCTTTAGTTAGATAGTTACCTGTTATATTGATCTCCAACTGTGGAACAATTTTATCGACATCCTTCGGGCTAACCACGTTGTTCGCTATTACGGCAGCTTTATCAACTTCGTAAACGAGCTGCCTTGAAGGGAGGAATGAGGCATTTTCTGCTTGCTGTAGTTTAGTGCCAGGATCGTCTGATCGAACAAAATCCATCGCCTCTTTAAGAATCACTGGACGTTTAATTTGATCTAATACATAAACCACATCTCGAGTACCTTGCACATATTGATTACGCTCAAATTTAATTGGAAGCGGATCAGAATCATACGCCTTACGTTTCATCTGATCGACATACCAGTCGGTTTGGAAATAGCTTAAATTACATACGCGCACATCTTGACGAACGCCTTCAACCATTTGAGCATACCAAAGAGGGAAAGTGTCGTTATCACCATTCGTAAAGATGATGGCATTTGGAGCACAAGACTCCAGATAGTCGCGTCCAAAGTCACGGGCCGTAAATCGTCCAGAGCGGTCATGATCATCCCAGTTTTGATTTGCCATTACCATTGGAACAGCAATAAGCGAGATTAATGTTGCCGCAATAGCACTTTGTTTTGCGGGTGATATTTTGGTTAACAATTGGTAGACGTATAACACTCCTAGTCCAATCCAAATGGCGAAGGCATAGAAGGAACCAGCATAGGCATAGTCTCGTTCTCGAGGCTGCAAAGGTTCTTGATTTAAGTAGACAAGAATTGCCAAACCAGTCATTACAAACAAGGAGAGTACAACCCAAAAATCCTTCTTTCCTTTCTCACCTCCATTAAATTGAAGGAATAATCCAAGTAGACCCAGAATCAAAGGAAGCATATAATATTTGTTCTTACCTCTATTCTTTGCCAATGAATCGGGGAGGTGACTTTGGTCTCCCAGGCGGAAAGAATCAATTGCGTTAATACCGCTTATCCAGTTGCCATTTAAAATATCACCATTCCCTTGTATATCATTCTGACGTCCAGCGAAATTCCACATGAAATAACGCCAATACATCCAATTGATTTGGTAGGATAAGAAGAAGTTTATATTCTCGAGAAACGTCGGTTTAATTAATCGCTGTGTCTCACCATCACGTCCGGTAACTGATATTGGTGTTCCCTTAATATTCGCCCAACTCTGATACTCCTTAACATGATCAGGGCTTGAGCTAAACATACGAGGGAATAGCGTGGTAAATCGACTATCGTAATTTTGTATTTGTTTATAGTCAGCGATCTCATATTTGCCATTTTTCCGAATATAGTTAGCACTTCCCTTGGAATATGGATTTTCAGCATCCAAAGGTGCATTGTAATATTGGCCATAAAACACTGGCTTACTGCCATATTGTTCACGGTTTAGGTAAGACAATAGAGAGAAAGCATTATCTGGATTATTTTGATCCATTGGGGGATTAGCAGCAGAACGAATAACGATTAACGCATACGATGAATAGCCAATAATCATAACCGTTAAGCCAAGGATAATTGTATTGGCTAATACCTGTTGCTTCTTTATCGTATATTTTATACCCCAGACGATTGCAGCAAACAATGCTATGGAATAGACGATAACACCCGTATGATATGGAGCCCCAATACCATTTACAAAGATGAGTTCAAACCATTGAGCGACGATAACAACCCCTGGAATAAATAAGAACATCACAAAGGCAACAAGCAACAAAGATAAACCCACTGCTGCGATTACGCCTGCTCGTGTTGGTTCATATTTTCTAAAATAGTATACCAATATGATTGCTGGAATAGCTAATAGATTCAAAAGGTGAACCCCAATAGAAAGTCCAATCAAATAACAAATAAAGATAATCCAACGATTGGCATAACGCTCATCCGCTTCATTTTCCCATTTCAAGATACACCAAAAAACCAGCGCTGTAAAAAACGAGGACATCCCATAAACTTCACCCTCAACGGCTGAGAACCAAAAAGTGTCTGAAAAGGTATAGGCTAAAGCACCAACGGCACCTGCACCCAATACAGCAATCATCTGAGGCAACGTAAGTTCAGCACTATCTCGCAAAACGATCTTGCGAGCCATATGGGTGATAGTCCAGAAAAGAAACAAGATCGTAAAGGCACTGGCAAGACCAGATAACACGTTGGCCATAACTGAAACTTGAGACGGAGTACTTGCAAATAGGGCAAAAAGGCGGCCCATAATCATAAATAAGGGGGCACCTGGTGGGTGTCCAACTTGAAGACTAAAAGCTGTTGTAATAAACTCAGGGCAATCCCAGAAACTTGTAGTTGGCTCAATAGTAGACAGATAAACAACAGCTGCCACTAGGAAAATAAACCATCCCACAACAATATTATAGAATTTATATCCTTGTGTCTTCAAAGTATTCATAGCGAAATATAGATTAGCGTTATAGCCTATTGATTATGTATTAAACTCAAAATTGATGCGAAGATATTAATAATCTTTATCGTGTCACCAAACTAAGGTCTGAAGATTATTATTAATTAACTTTTGCCTTCTGCTTTCAGGCATATTTGATACCAAAATGAATAAATTATTGATTTGTTTCTAATTTTTATCCAAGATCAGTTTGCCACAAAAAAAAACTTCGTACTTTTGCGCCGTCTTAAACAATAAGACATTATTGATTGACCCGTGGTGTAATTGGCAACACGTCTGGTTTTGGTCCAGAAGAGTCCAAGTTCGAGCCTTGGCGGGTCAACTAATTTAAATAGCCCTTCAAGTATTTATAATCAATTGATTCAGAAATGCTTAAATGGCCAGTCTGACTCAAACCAGACTTCAGATTCGGCTTCAAATGCTTGATCAAACAGAAGCTCTCCAAGTTTCTAATATCAACAAATCCCAATAAAAAATTATTATTGTCCTGTGGTGTAATTGGCAACACGTCTGTTTCTGGATCAGAAGAGTTTAGGTTCGAGACCTAACAGGACAACATAATTTAACCTTCGCCCCAGCCTGCAGGATAGACTAAAGAGTTAATCGTTCGGCATTTTTATCTAAAATAAAACACCATCCTACAAATACCCCGAAACGAATTTTCAGGCAAGTTGCAATTAGAATTAAAAGACAAATCCTGCTATCAATGATCTATAACAGCTCGGTTTATGATTTTTTTTTAACACTCTAAGAAGCTATAAATTCAAAAAAATACTATATTCTTGCATTAATAAATTTCAAGTTAATCCTATTAATTACTGCAGAAGAGCGATATAAACCATGAGAAAAGCACTTATTCTTTTACTTTTTATAGGCATTTCAGTTATTGCATCTGCTCAGAATTGGGAGACCAACATCGAAAAAGCTAAAACTCGAGCAGCACAAGAGAACAAAAATATTATCCTTGTCTTTTCAGGATCAGACTGGTGTATTCCATGTATGAGGCTAGAAAAAAACATCTGGGAGTCTGCCGATTTTATCTCCTATTCGAAGGAACATTTCGTCATGCTACGAGCTGATTTTCCTAAAAAGAAGGCCAATGCATTGTCTAAAGATCAGCAAGCGCATAACGATAAGCTTGCAGAGACCTACAACAAAGATGGTCTATTTCCTTATGTGGTGATCTTAGATAAAAATGGGAAGATAAAAGGGTCAACAGGATATAAAAATAATACTCCAGCTGAATACATTGCCTTGTTGCATTCAATAGAAAAGAATTAACCTTGAACAAAGCAGCGCTTTTAATATTTCTTTTCGTTCCCGTGATTCTTCAGGCGCAGGAGAAATATGCCCGCACATTAAAATTAATGGGTTGCCATTACGAGATTACCGTCATCGCAAAGAACCAATTAGAAGGAGATAAGCTCATTGATATTGCCGCTAAAGAGGTTACCCGAATTGAAAAGCTTATCTCAGAATGGGATTCTACCACACAGATCTCACACGTTAATTTTTATGCGGGGATTCACCCCGTGAAAGTCGATCAAGAAGTCTTTGATCTTATCGTGCGAAGCAATAAGATTTCAGAACTCACCGATGGAGCTTTTGATATCACCTGGGCAGCTATGAATCAGATTTGGAAATTTGATGGCTCCATGAAACGACTACCGACAAAAGAGGAGGTCGCTTTTGCTGCCGCTAAAGTGGGTTATAAAAACATCATCCTTGATGCGAAAAATAAAACTGTCTTTCTTAAGCTTAAAGGTATGCGTCTTGGGTTTGGTGGCATTGGGAAAGGTTACGGTGCGGACAAAGGGGCAGCGCTTCTAAAATCAATGGGCGTACCTGGCGGGATCATGAATGCCTCTGGTGACATTACAGCTTGGGGGACGCAACCCGACGGCAAACCCTGGATGATTGGAATCACCAATCCCTTCAATAAAGGAAAAGTCTTCTCTTGGTTTCCCTATTTTGGCAAATCAATTGGTACATCAGGAAATTACGAGAATTATGTTGAATTCAATGGAATACGATATGCGCATATCATCGATCCGCGTACAGGATGGCCAGTTCATGGCGTTTCAAGCGTAACACTCTTCGGTCCAAATGCAGAGCTAGCAACAGCTTTAACAAAAGCTATTTTTGTGATGGGTCGCGAAGTTGGGATCAACCTATTAAAACAAATTAAAGGGATTGAATTTGTTGTTGTCGACGAACAAGGTAAAATCTTCGAGTCGGACCATGTAAAAATGAAAACTACCTTACAATGAAAATAAAATTAGGTTTACTTATTCTAATAACTCTGATTGGATTCTCTTCCTGCGTAACTGTAAAAGAGTATAAAAAAATCTATATCAACGATCCAGATATGAAATTATCTGCCAATCAAAATGAGCTTTTTGAAAGTAATTTCCAGGTATACCGGGAGGCTGCCTCTGGAGCTAATGGAGGGAAAACGGGTGGTGGCTGCGGATGCAATTAAATTACAAGATGAAAAAATATATACTCTTAATTTTCTGTCTGATTCTAGCATGTTGCCAGTTGTTTGCGCAAAATACTGATTCAACAAGTGCTGATTCAACAAAGATCTACAAAAAAAAGGTTTTAGAAACAGCCGAAGTAGATGTGTTGATGAGCCTATACAACCAGGAGGGCGTTCATTCCCCAGTAAATGGTGGTATCGGAACAGAGCAGCTAGAAGACAGAGCAGCGAACATCATTATCAATACTCCGCTTAACGGCGATGATGTGTTAACGATTGATTTGGGAATTTCAGCTTACACTTCGGCTTCATCTAGTAACATTAATCCTTTCGTTTCAAGTAGTTCACAATTAAAAAATGTTTGGGTTGGGAATGCCACTGGAGCCTCAAAAGGGGGTGGCGGTGGAGTAATAAATACAGGAGGCGGTGGAGCACCAGCACCTCAAAATGCGATTAATCCAGTTGGAACACCTTGGCTGACCTCGACTGGAGCCTCGCATTCGGATGCCAACAAAGCACTACACGTGAATTACGCCCATAGCTCTAACGACCGTAATTCTCTTTGGGGCACAAATGTGTCGGTCTCCAATGAGTTTGACTATACTTCTTTGGGATTCGGGGGGAACCTGACTAAGCTCATGAATGAAAAGAATACGGAGATAGGGCTGAAGGGATCTGTTTACCTAGACCAATGGCGCCCAATTTATCCGACAGAGTTAAAAGAGTATCAGCGAATTGGCCCAGCATTTCAAAATTTTGGTTATTTCCAAGGTGTTACAATACTTGATCAAACGGGGAAAGCCTCTGTAAATTATCTGCCGAATAAGTTTGTCCCTTGGACAGAGAATGGCCGAAACTCCTTTACCTTGTCATTCTATGCCTCACAAATTATATCTAGCAGACTTCAGGGAGCGTTATTTTTTGATCTCGTTATTCAGCAAGGGATGCTGTCAACACCTTATCAGCGGGTCTATTTTTCGGATAAACCAAACTATTACATTGGGACCGCAAATGATATTAAATACTATACTTCACCTTTAAATCATGGCGTTTATCAGTTAGCTGATAACATTGAGGTTCTACCAACTAGTCGATTTAAACTCCCTTTAGGCGGTCGGATGAGTTATTATATCAATGAGAATTTTGTCTTTCGAGGTTATTATCGGTTTTACACCGACGACTGGGGGCTAAAAGCAAACACCCTAAATTTTGATTTGCCAATTAAGATGAGTCAGGCGTTTAGCATAACTCCTTCATACCGCTATTATTCTCAAAATCAAGTTGATTATTTTGCTCCTTATGAAATGCATAAATCAACGGAGAAATTTTTCACGTCAGACTATGATCTTTCAAAATTCACCAGTGATCAATACAGCGTTGCGTTCAACTACACGCAAATCTTCAATACGGCAAAGCCAAAACACCTCGGGTTTAAAAATGCCAATTTAAAGTTTAGCCATTACAACAGAAGCGATGGACTAAATGCAAACATCGTCTCTTTCGGAGTTAAGTTTGTGGGGAATTAACATTGCAATACCCAAAGAAAAACGATAAGTCTATTCGAAGTTTAAAAACACCTTTGAATTAAGGAGAGATAGAGTCTACTAATTTCTAAAAATCGGGTTTGTATTCCATCGTCACGGGCTCCCAATGGATTTGACGGATCACAATATTGCGTACTTGAATCTTACTGCAATAAGCCTCAAATCCCACCTTCGTATATTTTTGATTATCGATCGGATCAGGATCCATGGCTTCGAGTAAGAGCTTCCCATCAGCAAAAATAAAACAATGACCATCAATACTTCCAGCTTGGATTTTATAAATCTTTCCCGGGACAAAATCTAAAAGAGGTGTTCCCACCATAAACTTATATTTGTCTGATTTTTCGATTCCCACTTTACCAGTCCACCATCCTTGAAGTCCTGCGACATAAGCTAAACCGCGTTGATCGGTATCTTTCAGCCATTCCCCATTCCACATCACATTGATATCATGCGAAGAGGGTAAAATTGTTTGCGCCTCAAATTCGACTAATACATTACCTGGAAAATCTTGTTTTAGAACTGCCATTCCAGGCCAGTTGCCTTTATTCTCTCCGACTAGCCATTCCCCATCAACTTTCCATTCGCTATGATGAACATCCCATTCTTGTGCAAAATTTTCTTTTGTGACGCCCTTATTAAAAAGCACTTTCGATGAATCGAGATAAACCTTTTTCTTCATCAATAGAAGGATTGGCAATGTGCTCATTGTAAGTTTAGGAGATGTTTTAGAGCTTTGCGAGTTGCATGCTGTCAAGGCAAACAAGAAGAAAATAACTAGAAGTAAATTACGAATCATAACCGAGGAATTAGAGGACCAAAAAAATAATAAATCATCATTAAAAAGCTTCTGGCGAATTACTTACTCTTGGATTTTAATTTTCCATTCGATAAACTCAACCGTATATTGTTTCTGATCTGGTGACCCAGCGGCAAGACCTAAGTCAACAGCTTCTTCGATACCTGGTATATTTTTAGTCTGACGTTTGATGATCCAGTTCTTACCATCCAAGCTAATATAACCAGTAAACTGATCGCCGTGACGTTCAAGTTTTATCCAGATTGGCGTTGGTGAATTCTCAGGTAGATTCTCGCTAGCAGCCTTATGCATACAGCCATTTCCAAACTCGTCGTATTCAATCCCTGCACGACCAGGTGTGCTAAACATCAGTACCGAGCCTAGGCTTCCACGATCGACATCAAAGCTTTTGGCAATATCATTTCGGACAAACAATCCAGTCCGATACCATTCACTGGTGCGATTTCCAAAAGATGCTATTTTAGCTGTCGATACAAAATCGCCCTTGAGCTTTTGAACATACACCGTGGCATAAGCATCCTCAGCATGATAAAAATCCCAGCCACTGGCCTTCAATACATATCTGTTCTCCTTTTGAAAGACCTCTACCGAGGCAGGCTTTGATTTCGAAGAGAGGTAAGTCAAAAGTTTTTGTTTCGTCAGATCAAGCTCTTTACATTTTAATACGGTCAAGGTCTGTTCTCCACTATTTCCAATTCGAAGTGGGTATAATCCGGCCTCAGGCACTAGATCAAATGAAATTGCTCTCGTCTCGTTTCCTTTGAGAATTACCTTTTCGGCCTGAATGATTTTGCCTGAAGCAAATAGATGAACCTCCGTTTGAATTTCTGATTGCTGCAGGTTTGTAGCTTTCGCAGTAACACGAACTGTCTCTCCAGCCAAAATGCGTTCTTCTGAAAGATGAAGTTGATCGAAAGAGACCTTAGGTTTCTCCCCTTCAACAGTAATTTTCTGAGGGATTGTTTCTCCAATGGCCAGCTCCTGAACTCCTGGATTATTTAAGCGAATCTCAAACTCCACTGTGCGCGAGTTCCCTTTAATAACGGGAAATGGTTTAGACTCAATCGGTCGTCTATCGATTAGCAAGGATACTTGAGCAACTCCAGAACTGCCTGAATTAAAGATGTCGGCTTTAACTTTCACTAAGCTTCCAGTAGGCAAAGGACCAGTCACGGGTTTCCCATTTTGTGTAATTTGAAGATTAGAGCATGCAAAGTCAGGCATCCCCTCAATAAATTTCTCGGGTAGCACTCTGGGCGTCTCAATCAAGAAATTATCTGAATAATCGTTGTTGATCAGATATGTCCCGCAGGTTTTCATATCACCCTGCTCCAGATCAAAATAGATATTATTTTTTACGGTCCAGTTGCTTGACAAGTTATCGAACCAGAACGCCACATTATCGCTAAAGAATCCGCGATGCACTCGATGGATGATGTTATTCCGGATTGATGAGTTAAACGTCATCCCAGTAACGACAACAACTCCAGCATCATCTGCATCTGTCTGAACATCTTCAAAATGATTATACTCCACAACAACATCCCCAGTAATTGTCCCTTCCAAGCCACCTGCACCAATATCCATGGTATATGGCCGACCTGATTTGGTGAAGTAATTGTGTGAAATAGTCGTGTGAATGGTCCCGCCGATTCCCAGTGTGATCCCTCCACCTTGACCGCACGAAGAGAATATATTATGATCGACTAAGGTCTGGTGGTTTATCTGAATAAGCTTTCCGCTTTTAAGATCTCCTGTGCTACTGATGCTTAGTGCACCTTGCTCGAGACCATCAAAAATAGAATTGAAAATTCGTACCCCATAGCAGCCGCCACCGACAGCCATACCGACGCCACCGCAAGCTCTTAATTGAGAATAAGCAAACTCACAATCGGTAGCATATTCGTACGTAATTGCAGTACAGCCCTCTGTCGCGTCATAATGATGAGGGAAGTTTCTAAAATTCTCTTTCGCCCCTTCAAAAGCCAAGCCATAAAACCGAAGATTACGGACAGGTTTCTCTTCATTACCAGCAACGATAACAAGTTTATTAATTTGAGGGACAGAAATATCTGCGAGATTAGGATCTGCAATGCCTTCCTCCGGAATATAACTAATCTCCTGTTTCTTCTTATCAAAGAACCACTCCCCAGGAGCATCTAAAAGCTCTTTAACATTCTCGATATAATAACGTGGAGGAACAACTAACAGTCCATTATTCTTATTGGGACCGTCCTCCGGCTCTTTCAGATAGGCGATTTGTTTTTTAAAATCAATTCTGTCTATTGAGTTATAGGCTGTTCTCCATCGAAGCAAGATCACAATACGATTATCTTGCATCTCTTTCCAGCTTTTTAAGTCACCAGGCTTAAACGGCATTTATTAAATGGGGCTACCCAAACTTTTCCTATTTTTTTCCAATTTTTCACTGGAACGGCACCTGAAATAACGGGGCTTTCTCCTGGATATGCAGAATAAGTGACATAATTATCTCGAAGATGATGCCATTCAAAAGCGCCAGAAGGTAAATTTGTCTCTACCCTTTCTCCACCATCTTCAGGTTTAAACACCAGAGATTCGGCTAGGGGATAAAAACCGTCACGGATAAAAACTACAATATCTTTGCCTTTGCCAAATGGGTACGTTGTTCCAGAATATCGAGCATCAATAGCTTTACCTTTGGGCTTATAGACCTTCGACTTTAATTCCTGCACTGCAAGTTTGGCACGTGTAATCGTGGCAAATGGTCCATCCGTAAGGGTTGCATTTGGAGTTTCAAGAGTTCCAGACCAACTGTCATTCCCTTTAGGAGAAACAAAAAAATCACCCTTGACCTTTTTTGCATCAAATGGCTGCCAAAGTTCACTGCGCAATAGTTTACCATCTCGAGAGTCCGCTGACTGAACCCCTTGGGCCCCCGCAAGTATCGGAATTAAAACCAAACAACTAAAAAAGATATTTCGAACTAAGTTTAACCCACAATTAGTTGTATCAATCTTACCTCTGCACGTACTCTGAAATTTTAAAACCATCTAAAAATTAATTTTTTGTATAAAAAAGTAAAAACAGCCAAACTAGCTGCTCGTGTTTAGGTCTACTAGGTTCCCACAAACCTACAAAAGTTAAGGAGATTCTCCAAAACTCCTGCAATTTACTTTCCCTTTTAATAACCTCAAAGAATGGATCATCAGGCTCTTTA
The DNA here is from genome assembly GCA_026391295.1 of Bacteroidia bacterium. Classification (GTDB taxonomy): domain Bacteria; phylum Bacteroidota; class Bacteroidia; order Bacteroidales; family Prolixibacteraceae; genus JAAFHB01. Next base: position 14,161 of record JAPLDS010000049.1, read on the forward strand.
AAAACGAAGTTTAGCTGACGTTATTTTTCATCCATTTTGGTTTAAATGAGATTGATTTGTTAACAACAATAAGTTTCTTTCAGCTTTATCCCTTTTATTTTTTTACATCGCAGATTGAAGTTCTGTGATCTCAAATCATGATCATACAAGACTCAAAAAATTAATCGCATAAACGAACAATTTCTAACTTTTGTTGTTTAATTTCACAACGTATTTAAGTTAGATCATATTTAGTAAAAATCATAAAGAACAAAAAGATGAAAAGGACAGGTTTAATCGTATTGATCACTATTGTAGTTTTAATAGTTTGGGGATTTTCTTGGGGAATCTCGACTGGTAATAAAATGGTAACCATGGATGAAGGGGTAAGCGCTTCTTGGTCACAAGTAGAAAACGTATACCAACGTCGCTCTGATCTTATACCAAATCTTGTCAATACCGTCAAAGGGTATGCCGATTTTGAGAAATCAACGTTAACAGCGGTTATTGAGGCTCGTGCGAAAGCGACTCAGATCACTGTAGACCCTACAAAACTTACTCCAGCCTCTATGCAGCAGTTTCAGCAAGCACAAGGTGGATTATCTTCGGCTCTTGGTCGATTGATGGTTGTTGCGGAAAAATACCCAGATCTAAAAGCCAACGAGGGATTTCTAAATCTCCAGGCTCAATTGGAAGGGACAGAGAACAGGATTACCGTAGAACGTCAAAAATTCAATGAGACAGCGCGGACCTACAACACCTATATCCGTCAATTTCCACAAATGTTTATTGCCTCGATGCGTAATTTCGAGAAAAAAGCCTATTTCGAAGCAGAAAAAGGTGCTGATAAAGCACCCAAAGTTCAATTTTAATAATCCGACGTATGAATCCTAAAGATTTTCTTGGGAAAGAGAACGAACGATTAATTAAAGAGGCAATTGGAGTTGCGGAGCACCAGACGAGTGGAGAGATTCGTGTTCACTTGGAGGAAAGCTGCAAAAATGAGGTGTTAGATCGCGCTGCCTGGCTTTTTAAGAAACTAGACATGCACAAGACAAAAGACCGAAATGGGGTTCTAATTTACCTCTCTACCAAGGATCGCAAATTTGCGATTATTGGAGACATTGGTATTAACAAGGTAGTTCCTGAAGGATTCTGGAATGCAATTAAAGAAAATATGATCTCTCATTTTACCAAAGGTGAGTTTGCCGAAGGTATCATTGATGGAATCAAGTTAACAGGTGAGCAGCTCAAGCAATTTTTCCCGTTTCAGACAGACGATACCAATGAGCTATCTGACGAAATCTCATTTGGTAAATAATGAAAAACTATAAATCAATGCTTCGAGCTGTTTTATTCTTAGCTGCTCTAGTCCTTTTTTTAAGCCCACTTGCTAAGGCCCAAGGCGAATTCCCTAATAGACCAGAGCCACAGCGCCTAGTAAATGACTTTGCTGGTGTTCTATCTGGCGAGCAGCAAGCAGTCTTAGAGAACAAATTGGTTGGTTTCAATCAAAAAACATCCACTCAGATTGCGATTGTAATCGTCAAAAGTCTTTCTGGTTATGACAAAGCCGATTTTGCCATTAAACTTTCTGAGAAGTGGGGCATTGGTCAGAAAGGGAAGAACAATGGGATATTAATCCTCGTTAAGCCCAAATTTGGACAAGAGCGTGGAGAAGTCTTTGTAGCTGTGGGGTATGGACTTGAGGCTGTTGTTCCAGACGCAGTAGCTAGACAATCCATTGTTGGAGCAGAGTTGCTTCCAGCCTTTAAACAAAATGATTATTATACAGGTTTAGACCGAAGCACCGATGTTTTAATGTCCTTGACGGCTGGCGAGTATACGGCCGATCAATATGTCAATGCCGTTCACAAAAGGAAATCGAAATCAAGCGGGTTTGTGATTATGCTAATCGTATTAGCAGTAATCTTCTTAGCCCAACGTCGAAGTTCCGCCCATGGCATTGGCAGTGGACAAGGGTTTTTAGGGACCTTACTACTAATGGATTTACTTGGCGGTAATCGTGGCGGTGGTTCATGGAATGATTTCTCCGGCGGAGGCGGATCATCAGGAGGTGATAGCTTTGGCGGCTTTGGTGGTGGCAGCTTTGGTGGTGGCGGTGCCGGAGGGTCTTGGTAGGTCTTAATGACAGTAAAATCAATATTCCTTCTCAAATAAACTTTTAGACTTAATCCCCGTAAAGTCTAAAAACACATAACTAGCAACAAAAAGAGATCGAACAATTAGAACTTTATCCCCGACTCTAAAAATTCTCAGCTAAAAACTTATTGTATACTGATTATTTCTATATTTGTGTCTATTGTAAAGAACAGACGAGCAATCAATGACCTAGTATCAATGCTCAAATCTCTCTTTACTTAGAATAAACTTGCAATCTAAATTGATTGCGAATCCAAAAAACTAATTTAATTATTATCTAACCTTAATCCTTTAATTATGGAACAAGTCAATCAAAAAAAATTATTTATTGCCAGCTGTCTAGCCTTATTGGTTACCGGTCTAACTTTTGCAATTAGAGCAAAGATAGAGGGCGTATTTTCAACAACTTACTTATTAAGCAAAGAAGATATTGGTCGTGCCTTTGCACCAGCATTCTTCGGATTTGCTATTGCCATGTTTGCTGGCGGTTTTATCATCGATATCGTCAAAACAAAAACTATTGTTCGTCTAGCATTTGGTCTTCATGTGGTCGGAATTATTTTGCTTTTAGTGGCGAAAGATTTTACCTCTTTGTTTATTGCCAATGTATTTATTGGACTTGCCAATGGTAGTGTAGAAGCGGCTTGTAATCCACTTGTGACAGTGCTATTCCCGAAAGAGAAAACAAAAATGTTAAACCGTTTCCATGTCTGGTTTCCTGGAGGAATTGTGATTGGAGGATTTTTAGCTTGGTTAATGATGGATACACTTAATCTTCCTTGGCAAGCTTTAGTGAGTGTATTATTTATTCCATTGGCCATCTACGGATACTTTTTCTTTAATGAGTCTATTCCTGAAACAGAACGTGTTACTAGTGGCGCAAGCTACAAAGATATGATGCGCAATGTGGGAGCACCATATACAATCATTGTTGCCGTATTCCTGATGATTCTTTCGGCTTTCATCCCTGCATTTAGCTTGAATTTTGATAGTGCAGTACCTTATGTTCTGATCTCGGCAATTGTAGTTTTGGTTGTTGTTGAGGGTCGTTTCATCAATAAAATAAGTCTATTATTCCCCTTGGTATTATTTTGCATGCTGCTTACATCCTCAACTGAACTTGGAACAAGCCAATGGATCAATGCCTTACTAAGCACCAATGGAATTAATCCAATGCTTATATTGGTCGTAGTGACAGGTATCATGGCAATTGGTCGATTCTTTGCAGGGGGATTAATTCACCGCCTAAACCCAACTGGTGTGTTACTAGGCTCAGCGATTACCTCTACACTTGGATTATGGCTACTTAGCATTTCTAGTGGACCAGCTATGACTGTTGCATCGGCAGCAGTATTTGCTGTTGGAGTATGTTATTTCTGGCCAACAATGATTGGTTTCACATCGGAATATGTTCCAAAGAGTGGCGCTTTAGGGATGTCTATCCTTGGAGGAGCAGGGTTCGTAGCAACCTCAATGGTATTACCAATTATGGGCAAATCTATTGAAACAGCAGGACCTCAAATAACACTTCGTAATATGTCTGTATTACCGATAATCTTAATTATCGCGTTTATTGGTCTATCTATTCTCGTAAAAAAGCATCATCATAAAGGATGATTCCCGCAGGATCAATAAACCAATTTAAATCAAATAAAAAAGGTGGATGTCTGTTGACATCCACCTTTTTTATTTTCACGATTAGTAACCTATTTAGCCACAGACCTTAAATATTCCACTACTGCACGTGCTTTTGCTTGATTATATCCAGGATCAGGCATCGGCATATTGTTATACTCTTTGAGCAAGGCCTTCATTGTTGGATCTTCCTTTTGCATCTGAGCCGAATTTAACAACACATTCATAAGATACTCAGGCGTGCGCATTTTGGTAATATTCTTTAATGCTGGACCAATCTTCTTTTGATCCATATCATGACAAACAATACATTGCGCAGTGTAAAGAGCTTTCCCCTCTTCAACCATTTTTTTATCAATAGGACCAAGTACTAACTTTTTAACAGGACCAATACCTAAATTTTTATCTTGAGGAATAACTGGAGAAGAACTTCCCAATGACAAATCTTCTGCTTTTAGAACTCCTGAATTGAATAAGCTAAAAACACTAATCGAACATACAACTAAAAACTTTTTCATAAACAAAAATTAAATTAACAACTAAAAATTAAGCCAAACAAAAAGATAGAGGGTGCTATTATTGGCAGCACTTCGCTCATGCATATTATAATTGGTGACTGTGCCATCAAATTGTTTATAGGCCACATATTGCATGGCAATCTTTGTATTATACCAAGGCAAATATTCAACTTGAGCAATGTAACCTTTACTATCTGGTTTATTCGTCCAGCTTCCAACCCTCGGATCAGCTGACCCTATCGTATAAAAATAAACCACAGTGCCTCCAATGCCATTTTTAAGGTATAGGTTACCATCCACTTTCAAGGAGGTAAAATCGAATTTCTGACTTGGAAGAATACCCCTTTCCTTAGTCTCTGACTCTTTTATCAAAGAGGAGTGTGCTGTGAACGCTCCAAACGACAGATTGTGTTCAAATTGTGCATCTATGCCCAAATCGCTATATTTATCTAAAGCCCCCTGAATTCCCGTAGCATAAAATTTGGGTGCGAACCCAAAAGTGCCTAATTCTAGATAATTCTTCCCCCATTGATGTTGCAAAGCTAAACGTAAATAAGGGGCCACGCCACTTATTACGTCAGAGCTAAATACATCGGCAGGATTTGTTGCACCTTGCTGAGCAGACCGGTAAACCGTCGCTTCAGCAAAAAGGAAATTATTGTAAAGAGTATAGGCTCCTATACCTGCCACTTGTGTGCCAAGATTTTCAACAATCGCAGATTTTGCAGGATTCTGCGCGGCATCAGACCTGGCAGCAGGAAACCGCCAAGCAGGAGAAGTGTTCCATACATCTTGTACTGCAGGATTATTATTAAGCGTCAGGCCGTAAGTTATATTTCGACTTCCTATCTTCGCTTGATTGGTATACCGAATATCTACATTATCCATCCCAAAAGAGTGCCCGTCATAAGTCATCTGGATAAATGTTCCAATGTGTGGTGACACTTGACCTGCATAAAATACACTTAACTGTTGCGGCAATGTAACTGAGTTATTTTGAATGCCTGGCATATCTTTTTCAAGATGCGTAAAGGAGGATTGCACCATCGCCGATACTGGTAATGTAGATAAAAGTTTTAATCTAGTCATTTTACTGCTATCTTCCTTTGAATCAATGGTTCTCATACCTGTAAGCACGTAACCATTCAACTTAAACTGACGACCAAAAGAGTTTAATTCAGGGAACGAATAGTGACAAGCAGAACACGACATCCCCGTCTGTCTAGCATAACTAGGTAAAGCTTTCGATTCCTTAGTAGAAAAGAAAAGTGACAAGCACATAAAAATTAAAACGGAAAGACGACCAAGTCTAAAAGGAGAAACCCAAAATAGAATTCGATCTGAAAGGTTTGAATTTTTCATGACTATTGATTTATTATTTTCACAAAGTAACGACATTTAATCTTCTCACGTATTGTGGAAACCTATTAAAATCCATTCCAATACAAATTAACGCAAATAAGTCCATATTTTATGAAGAAAGGCAGATCTATCAACCCCTTATTTCCATCTATTTGGAAGTTGCGAATCGATAATGAATAGACTAGATTTGTAAAAAAACAAATGAGCAATATCGTAGTCCACAAAAATAGTTCAAGAGGCCATGCCAATCATGGATGGCTAAACAGCTTTCACACGTTTAGTTTTGCAAACTATTACAATGCTGAACGGATGCATTTTGGGGCCTTACGTGTTTTAAATGATGACACCGTAGATGAGGGGATGGGGTTTGGAACGCATCCACATGAAAATATGGAGATTATCTCAATTCCCTTGGAAGGCGACTTGGAGCATAAAGATAGCATGGGCAATCTTGCGGTAATCAAGCATGGGGATATACAGGTCTTAAGTGCAGGAACAGGAATTTATCACAGTGAATACAACAGAAATACTGATCGCAAGGTTAAATTTCTGCAAATCTGGGTATTCCCGAACAAGAAAAATGTAACCCCGCGTTACGATCAAATAACCTTGAACCTTGATGACCGGCACAATAAACTACAACAAATACTCTCCCCAAATGCAGAAGATGAAGGTGTTTGGATTCATCAGAATGCCTGGTTTCATTTAGGCGCATTCGATAAAGGCAATTCAACTACTTACAAAATCAAAGGGGATGGAAACGGAGTCTATGCTTTTGTTCTAAAAGGAGAAATAACGATCAACAACCAATCTTTAGAGGCACGCGATGGTTTTGGGATTTGGGACATTGCGGAATTATCAATCACAGCTGACACTGAGTCAGAGATTCTACTAATGGAGGTTCCAATGAGTTTCTAAAGGCTTTGATCTGGGATTCGGAATCTGAATAATGCAAAAGGGGTGATCAACAAATTTGTTGATCACCCCTTTTGCATTATTCAGATTCCGAATC
>JAPLDS010000049.1:20918-74435 GCA_026391295.1 Bacteroidia bacterium
CCATACCAAAGGCACTCCAAACGGCTGGTCGGAATACCTTCTCATCAGCGATGTTATGCATTGAGACTGGGATACGAAGCATTGCTGCTAAAGAGATAAGCTCACTTCCGATATGCCCGTAGCTTATGGCACCATGGTTTGCGCCCCAATTAGCCATTACAGTATATACATCAGCAAATGCACCCTTTCCCGTAAGACGAGGAGCAAACCAAGTTGTAGGCCAGGTTGGATTTGTACGTGAATCGAGTGTATTGTGAACATCATCCGGCAGAACTACAGTATATCCTTCAGCAATCTGAATAACTGGACCAATTCCTTTCACTAGATTTACACGTGACATGGTTACTGGCATCTCTCCATCAGTTTTGAAGTGAGAAGAGAATCCTCCACCTCTGAAATATCCAAGGTCAGCAGCTGGCCAATCGGTCGCATCTAGACAAGCCTTTGCCTCAGCTTCTATAATTTCCCAGAAAGGCTTCATTGCTGGCTTACCATCTAGCTTTTGTTTCGCAGTAGCATCTAATGTTGTAGAGCCTGAATTGATCAAGTGAATAATCCCTTCAGAAGCTTTACCCGTTAATTTCTTTCCGGTTACACGTTGAACCGCTTCCGGACTCCAATAGGTCCGAACATCAGAGAATATCTGAGCAGTATTGGTTAGCAGATGACCAAACAACATAACCACTCCATTTAAAGAGTCGTTCTCGGTTGCCATAATAAACGCTTGGCGGACGCCGTTCCAATCAAATGATGAATTAAGAATCGCCTCCATGAAATCGCCATTTGGCAAATGATCGGTCCATTGACGTTGTCCCTGGAAACCCCCAGCGATCGCATTATGACCTAAAGCCTCTTCACCAAAACCTAATTCAGCCAGACGAGGATTGCCAATCATCAAATCGCGGCAGATAAGAGTCATCTTAACAACCATCTCCCACTCCCACTCTTTGCGCTCTGCCGAAAGCTGCTTCTCAGGACTATTTAAATCGTTTCCCTCTTTGCAATTTTTCTTAACCCAAGCCAACGCTTTTTCATATTCAATTGGATCGTAGATACCACGCTCGGCACGACGAATAAGTTCAGTCATATCAACCACTTCAGTACGCATACCTAAGTAGTCAAGGAAAAATTCTTGATCCACAAACGACCCCATAATACCCATCGACATTCCGCCGATTGACAAATATGATTTGTCACGCATTTGAGCTACAGCAAGACCCGCTTTAGCAAATTGAAGTACTTTTTCTTTAACGTCCTCAGGTATTGAGGTATCATTAGAATCTTGTACTTCATGACCATAGATGCCAAATGCTGGCAATCCCTTTTGTGCATATCCAGCTAAAGCGGCAGCTAAATAGACTGCTCCTGGTCGCTCGGTACCATTAAATCCCCAAACTGCTTTCGGGATCAATGGATCGGTATCCATAACTTCCGTCCCATAACACCAACAAGGTGTTACTGTTAATGAAACTCCAACTCCAGCACGTGAAAACTGATCGGCACACTTAGCGGCTTCAGCAACACCTCCGATGGTATGTTCAGCAATCACACATTCTACTTTCTCTCCATTTGGAAACCGCAGATTGTCTGAAATAAGTTTGGCTGCAGCCTTTGCCATATTCATAGTTTGAACCTCTAAAGATTCTCTTACTCCTTGCAGACGACCGTCAATAACAGGGCGAATTCCAATTTTGGGCATCTCTCCAATAAGTCGATTAATCATTTTGCCTGATTTTTATTATTAATTAATTAATTAATTCGTAAAGTGCAGTATTAATTGGTAAAATTATAACATTCCAGTTGAAGACAAAATCTTCCATGGGTTTATTTTTAATGTTTAACAGATCATAACATTTCCAGAGCTAAAATATGCATTTAACTGCGAAATTCAGATCATAAAGGGGGCAAATCATTAATTAAGAGGATCGCATTAAGATCTTCTTAATTTATTAAACAAGTCCCACAATACGATTCCCGCTGTAACAGCAATATTCAAAGAATGTTTGGTGCCAAACTGTGGTATTTCAATAGTCTGATCACACATATCAACCACCTCTTGCTGAACTCCTTTGACTTCATTTCCGAAGATTAACGCAAGCTTCTCGTTTGGACGAGGGATGTAGTCATTTAGACTTATACTGTCTTCAACTTGCTCAATGGCAAGAATTGAATAGCCTTGATCCCGTAATTGTAGAACTGCCTCTTCAGTGTTTAGATAATATTCCCAAGCGACCGTGTTTTCAGCACCTAAAGCCGTCTTGTGAATCTCTTTATCGGGTGGCCTAGCTGTTATACCACACAAACAAATTTTTGTGATCAACAGGGCATCGGAAGTTCTAAAAATAGAACCAACATTATTGGAGCTCCTAACGTGATCCAAAATCACTACAATAGGGGTTTTATCAACTAGCTTAAACCCTTCAATAGAAAGGCGTTCCAACTCTTCATTATCTCTTTTTCGCATCAATTAGACTATGGTGATATTCAAAATTAACAAAGATACCGATTTAAGAATCAGCCTGTCATAAATCCTTCAATTAAATAGTCCAAAACCTAACTACATACTCTAACGATTTAGTAATTTTGAGCATGATCATTCATCGACTCAATATGTTTAAATGGCTTTCGATAGTTTTGTGCGTCTGGTTTCCCATCACTAGCCATGGTCAAGTGAAGGATCTTCCAGCCTATCAATATGATAGCAAGAGCATTGTTGCGGAGACCGATTCAATCATGCACCTAGTCTTGCCTGAGATAATAGTCTACCCAGAACACAAAAACTGGTCGCCAAAAGCATTGCATCAGTATACTATTCTTGAGCTAAGGGTCTTAAAAGTTTATCCCATCGCCAAGATGGCAGCCATCAAATTAAAAGAATACAATGAAGCATATGTAAGTTTTAAAACGGAACGTGAGCGGAAAAACTACATTAAGAAAATAGAAAAGGAACTTTTTGCAGAGTTTGAACCCGAGATGAGAAGCATGTCTATAAGCACAGGAAGAATACTGATCAAATTAATTGATCGACAAACGGGTAAATCATCCTTTGAGATTATCAAAGAGTTCAAAGGCGGATTTAGTGCTTTCTTCTGGCAAGGGGTGGCTCGTATTTTTGGACATAATCTAAAATCAGAATTCGATGCTGAGCATGAAGACCAACTGATTAATTATATCGTCTGGCAGATCGACAATGGATTGCTTTGATGCTTGAAAAGTACTATTCAGAAATAGGAAAATCGCGATGAAATTGCTCTAGACGCTGAGCCAAACTATCAAACTGTGATCTTTTTACGCTAGAGACACAGGCTCTTAGCCCCTCTTTTGAACTCCCGGTATTCCCAAGTGAAATGGCACTAATACCATAATAAAGCAGGTTGTGAAGTAATTCCGAGCCCTTCATTCCTGGATAGCCTATTGTAAAATAGAACCCATCACCAACAGGCTGGTGCAGATCTGTATGATAAACGATTTGAAAACCATTCTTAAGAAATAGCTGCTTCATAATCTTAGCCTTCTCTCCGTATTCTTTTACGTCGTCAATAAAATTAAATTGACCATCATTTGCCGCCTTAAACATCGCTGCTAACGCACTGAAATGGCCATCATCCCGATTCGTTGTCCAGCATAGGAGAATACCTTTGAACTAGAGACTAGCAAGACGTACTTATCGGTATAACGAGCGACAGACGCCTGATATGGTGGCACTCCGGGCTTTGAGAGATCAAGTCTGAAGTCCATCCCAAAATAGGCTAAATCTTCAATGATGACAACATCGTACTTATTGGCTAATTCCCCAATTATCTGCAACTCATTTTCATCAAAACAGATCCAGGCCGGATTATTAGGATTGGAGTAGATGATGCAATTGATATTTCCTTTGGATAGATAGGACTCTAATTTATCACGTAATTTATCGCCCCGAAAATCAAAGACATCAAACGACTCGTATTTTTGTCCCATGACGAGCATTTGTTGCTTTTGAACTGGAAACCCAGGATCAACAAACAAAGCCGTATCACGCTCTTTCGAGCAGCTCCCAGCAACCAAGAAAGCGGCATAGCTTCCCTCCATCGATCCCACAGTAGGGACGCAACCTTCGGGAAGCACATCGATATTCATGAATAACTTAAGGAAACGAGAAGTCTCCTCCTTCAAGGATTGAATACCATCAATCCGCGGATAAGCGGAAGCCACATTCTGCTTCAGTGCAGCAATCTCCGCTTCAACACCGATTTGCGTGGGAGGTAGACCAGGAATGCCCATCTCCATTCGAATATATTTTTCACCTGTTGCAGCCTCAATGCTGGTAACAAGTTGAACGATCTCGCGTATCGATGCCTCTCCTATCGTTGGAACCTTCAGTTCTTTGATTTTCTGCTCAACGATAGCTGAGTTAATCGGCGTATTTAATGGTAGACTCTGATTCAAAATTCCGCCTTTATTTGAGTAACCCAAGCATTCAGACGACCTTCGGTCAGTTCTGGCTGAAAATCTTCATCGAGAGGCAATCCAAGGAACATCCCCTCTTCAACAGCTTCTGAATCACTAAACTCATACTCTGCGGCACTGACTTTCCCGAATAATGTGCCTCCATTATTTTGCACGATTCGAGCCAAGATACCCATTGAGTTGACAAAATGAAAAGCATAGGTGATATGATCGCCTAAACCGAAGATAGCGACCTTTTTACCTGTAAAATCAACCTGAGAGACCACTGGCATAAACTTCGACCAATCGATATTCCCAAATTTCTGATCCCAGGTATCCCTGCCAATCGTTGATAATCCAAAAATGATGGTCTCATAACGACCAATGTCGGAAGCTGAAGCATTATTTATAGAGATCAAATCGAATGACCCCGGCTCCAATTTGGAAGCCAGTAAATTAGCAACACGGTTAACAGCTCCCCCTTCCGGACCGAAAAAAATAGCTAGATTTCCCATAACTGAAAATTTATTCGTTGTGAATAGCAACCTCTCCTCTTACATACTCGCCAAGAATCGCCATGCTCGATACATTTTTAAGAACCATGTGAATTGCTTTTTCATAATTCTCCATTAAATCCCATTCGACATCCACATGAAAAGAATATTCGTTTGGTTTTCCAATGATCGGCAATGATTGAATTTTAGTTAGGTTAATCTCATGTTCAGCAAATGTGTTTAGCACTTTTGCCAAGGCTCCATGAAGATGACCAACTTCGAAGCATATAGAGGCTTTATTTGAATTGACAGGTGTTGTATTATGTTTGGCTAGGATCAGAAAACGCGTATAGTTTTTCTTATTGCTCTCAATCCCCTTATCGATAATCTCTAAGCCATACAGTTGAGCTGATCGAACATTACTGATTGCAGCGGCATAAGTTATCTTATCTTTAGAAATAAGACGAGCTACAGCAGCATTGTCGCCAAGTTCTTTAGTCTCAACATTAGGAAAATATTTCTCAAGATATTCAGCACATTGCAAGAATGACATCGGATGCGAATAGATCTCTGTAATATCTTTCTTGCGTACCCCAGGAAGAACCATCAGATTCATCTGAATATGAATATAAATCTCTCCTATAACACGCAGGTGAAAATCCCGAATCAAAGTATAGTTCTGAAGAATACTTCCAGCTATTGAGTTTTCGATGGCCAGCACTGCATAATCCACTTTGTCATCATCAATCTGCTCACAAACACTGCGAAACGATTTACACTCCACAATCTCAACCTCATCATCAAAATAACGACGAGCAGCATCTTCATGAAACGAACCTTTTATACCTTGAATTGAAACTTTTTTCACCCTAAATATCCATTAATGAATTCTGACGCAATTTAGTTATATTCCCTGAAATACCGGGGAAAAATAGACGGGAAATCGCATCAATAATAAATTCTTTTACGCTGCAAACAATCCGCGGAATTCAAGTCAAAGACTACAAGTGACCTAGAAGCTTAGAGAAAAGCTGTTCAAAATGCTCTACATCGCCAGCTGGAAGGCTCTCTAACAACCGACCCTCACACAATTGCCGTGCTTTGTCTATCTTGCTTTGAATCAACTTTCCGCTCGGAGTAAGACACAATCGAATAGCTCGTCGATCATTAGAATCAGTTTGCCGATCTAAGTATCCATTCACAACTAAAGTTTCAACAACCCGACTAACCCTTGACAAAGAGAGATCCATCTGCTTTGCTAGCTCAGGACTGCTAATGGTTTTACAATGTGACACAGATGAAAAAAACAACAATTCAGATTGTGAAATTTTTAAATCCAACATGAGTTGCTGGTCTATTTGTACACACCGTTTCTTTAATTCGTAAATGAGATCGGTTAATCGAGGAGAAGTTGCCATGGCAAAATTATCTTTCTACAAAGTTAGAAAGATGAATTCTATTTCCAAGCACATTTTTTGCTAGTAGCAAATTAATTATTACTGATTTTTTAATTCCAAATAATATTAATATATTTGCATCACAATAATTGCTAATAGCAATTTAATTTTAATCGATAAGATATGGCACTTGAGAATTTAACAAAAGAGAGTTTTAAATCGAAAGTATTCGATTACGAAATTCACAAGGAGTGGCGGTTTGAAGGGACCGTTCCAGCGATAGTAGATTTTTATGCCGATTGGTGTGGCCCCTGCAAAACTATTGCACCAGTTCTAGAGCAACTACAGGCTGAATATGGCAATAAGCTCACGATCTACAAGGTTAACACAGAACAGGAGCAAGAGTTAGCGGCAATATTTGGGATACAGAGTATTCCTTCCCTATTATTTATACCCCTTGATGCGCAACCACAAATGGCTCAAGGGGCATTGCCTAAAGAGTCGTTTAGAACGGCGATTCGTGATGTATTAAAGGTAGAAGCAGAATAAGCATTAACTTTATCAAAAATAAATTAAGGATATGAAGCAAGATATTAGTATTTCATGGAAAGAAGGGATGGCCTTTGAAGCCGATGTGAATGGTCATAAGATTCTACTAGATGCCAGCGAGGAGTTTGGCGGTCAAAATTTAGGACCTAGGCCTAAGCCCCTTATGTTAGTTGCACTAGCGGGTTGCACCGGGATTGACGTCCTCTCGATTTTAAAAAAGATGAGAATCGAGCTAACCAATTTTGACATCAAAGTTGAAGCTGATCAATCGGAGGAGCAGCCTGTGCATTACATCAATATGCATATCATTTATGAGTTCTGGGGGAAAGGCCTTCCAGAGGACAAGCTTCAGAAAGCAATAAACCTTTCTCACGAACGATATTGTGGTGTTTCAGCAGTTTATAGCAAGACTATGCCAGTTACAACCTCTTTTGTTGTTCATGAGGTTTAATGCGGATGGAAATTAAGCACAATAAAAAAGGGGACTGTTGGTCCCCTTTTTTATTGTGCTTAAGCCGTTATTAAATACCAGCCTTTTCTTTGAACCACTCCAGAGTCTCTGAGGATGGTCGTTCAAGAGGCAGGTTATACATTCTATCCCAAATTAATTGTGCTAATACACCTAGTGCACGACTCACACCAAACATAACGGTATAGAAGAAATATTCAGAGATACCATAATGTTGAAGGAGAGCGCCAGAGAATGCATCCACATTAGGCCAAGGGTTCTTCACTTTGCCCAATGATTTCAATATTGGAGGGACGATATCGTAAAGCATATTGACGATATTAATCAACTTATCGTCCGCTACGTATTTTTCAGCAAATTGTTGTTGTGCAGTAAATCGAGGATCGGTAACGCGCAAAACAGCATGACCATAACCAGGGATTACTTTTCCTTCGGAGATTGTTTTCCGAACATAAGCTTCGATCTGGGTACGTATTTCCTCTTTGTCGTCACTATCGCCGATAACTTTAATCATTTCATAGATCCAGAACATCACTTCCTGGTTTGCGTAACCATGCAATGGTCCAGCGAGTCCAAGCATTCCAGCAGCGTACGAATAGTAAGGATTACTTAGAGCAGTTCCTACCAAGTGAGTAGCATGTGCTGAGACGTTACCACCTTCATGGTCGGCATGAATACACATATACATTCTGAACAGACGATAAATCTCTTCGTCGTCATAGCCCATCATATGCGCAAAGTTAGCAGCCCAATCAAGTTTTGGATCTGGCTCAATAAAGGTTCCGTCTTTAAATGTACGGCGATAAATATATGCTGCAACGACAGGAAGACGAGCAATTAAGTTCATCACATCCTCGTAAGTTGTATCCCAATAATCGTTTTTGCTTATTCCAGCACGGTGAGCTTTTTGGAACAGCGAATCAGTTGCCATTGAAATAATAGCAGTACTAAACTGTGTCATTGGCTTAGCCTCTAAAGGCATTGCATCAAGCACCTTTTTAACGTGATCTGGCACATGGCTCCGTTCAAACCACTCTTTACTTAAAGACTGAGTTTGCTCCAAGGTAGGAAGTTCACCTAAAAGCATTAACAAGAAGAGACCTTCAGGTAAGGGCTCGCCATCAGGACTAGTTTTTGGCAATTTATCTTGCAGTTCTTGGATTGAATATCCTCTATATCGGATACCATTCTCAGGGTCTAGCTTAGAGGTAACAGTCAATAAACTGGTCATTCCCTTCATTCCTGTTAGGATCTGGTCGATATTTACAGATTCTACAACAACGTTTCCAAACTCGCTGATCAACCGCTTAACTACTGCACACTCCTTCTCACCTTTTTCTAAAAGCTTCTTCTTAATCTGGTCCATTTAATTCTTCTATTATTCGTTCAAATATATATAATATTTTATAAAGAATTAGTCTAAAATAGACTAATGTTCATATTTTAACAACTGGAACTTTAAAAAGGTTTTAGGCTGAATAAAACAATAAAAAAAGGGCAACTTTCGTTGCCCTTTTAATCTATATTAAACTGATCTTACTCAGCAGTTTTCTCTTCTTCTGGAGCTTCGTCTTCAGTTGAAACCTCATCTTCTGGAGCTGATTCTTCAGCTACTTCTTCTGCAATTTCTTCCGCTTCTGGAGTTGATTCAACACTAGTCTCTTCAACAATCTCCTCAATGATCTCTTCTGCAACTACAGCTGCAACAACCGCTTCTACTGCAGGAGCAATTACTTCAGCCTTTGAAGCTACAGTTTCAGCTTTAGGGGCTTGGTTGTCGCTACCATCAGATTTCTTACGTGACCTACGTTTTTTACTTGTTTCTTTCGTGCCTGCAGAGAGCATATTTTCATTGTAATCTACAAGTTCGATGATACACATTTCAGCGTTGTCGCCTAATCTGTTTCCAACTTTCAAAATTCGTGTATAGCCACCTGGACGATCAGCGATTTTTAAAGCTATGTCTCTGAAAAGTTCAGTAACGACAGTCTTACTTTGCAGAAGGCTAAACACCTCTCTACGATTGTGAGTTGTATCACTTTTCGCACGGGTAAGGATAGGTTCTACATATACACGCAGTGCTTTAGCTTTGGCTAGCGTAGTGCTAATTCTTTTATGAAGAATTAGAGAGTTTGCCATATTAGCCAACATCGCATGACGATGAGAACTAGTTCTGCCTAAATGATTGAAACTTTTTCTATGTCTCATTTCTATTATTCCTTGTCTAATTTATACTTACTGATGTCCATCCCAAAACTTAAACCGAGGTTAACCAATAAATCGTCAAGTTCGGTTAATGATTTCTTTCCGAAGTTCCGGAACTTCAATAAGTCGTTACGATTATAAGTTACTAATTCTCCTAGGGTATCCACATCAGCTGCTTTAAGGCAGTTAAGGGCTCTAACAGAAAGGTCAAGATCTACCAAGCGATTTTTAAGAAGCTGACGCATATGAAGGATCTCTTCATCGAATTCCTCATTCGCAAATTTTTCGTCAGAATCCAGTGTGATTTTCTCGTCAGAGAATAGCATGAAATGATAAATCAAAATCTTAGCTGCTTCCTTCAAGGCATCTTTAGGATAGATAGAGCCATCAGTGGTTATTTCAAGAAGTAATTTCTCGTAGTCCGTTTTTTGTTCTACGCGATAGTTCTCGATATCATACTTAACATTCTTGATCGGTGTAAAGATCGAATCGATTGGGATAACTCCGAATTCTTCTTCTGCTGGTTTATTTTCAACTCCAGGAACATAGCCGCGACCCTTTTCGATTGAAAGTTCAATCTGAAGTTTAACGCCTGATTCCATGTTGCAGATTAATAACTCAGGATTAAGAACTCTAAACCCAGTGATAAAGTTGTTGATATCGCCAGCTTTAAAAGTATCCTGTCCAAAGATTGAAACAGAAACTTTCTCGCTATCGAAATCATCGACCACCTTTTTGAAACGGATTTGTTTCAAGTTAAGGATCATCTCGGTTACATCCTCAATTACCCCAGGGATTGTAGAGAATTCATGTTCTACCCCTTCTATTTTGATCGTTGTTATTGCGTACCCTTCTAAAGACGATAACAAAATTCTCCGGAGAGCATTACCAATGGTAATACCGTAACCAGGCTCAAGTGGACGAAATTCGAATTTTCCAATTCGATTATCCGACTCGATCATTATCACCTTATCCGGCTTCTGGAAAGCTAGAATTGCCATAAACCTAAATATTATTATTTATTTCGAATATAATTCGACGATTAATTGTTCCTTGATATTTTCCGGAATTTCGTCACGGCTAGGAACACTCATAAAAGTGCCAGATTTGGCATCGCCATCCCATTCCAACCAAGGATACTTATTGTGTCTTTGGGTTGCTAAGGCATCAGTAATCGCAACAAGCGATTTAGATTTTTCACGTACACTAACCACTTCGCCTGGGCGTAAGGTATAGGAAGGAATATTTACAACAGAACCATTGATAACAATATGTTTGTGAGACACCAACTGACGAGCAGCGGCGCGACTTGGAGCAATACCAAGACGATAAACCACGTTATCTAATCTACTTTCAAGAAGTTGTAAAAGAACGGTACCAGTAACCCCTTTGTGCGAATGTGCTTTTTCAAATAGGTTACGGAATTGACGCTCAAGTACACCGTACATGAATTTCGCTTTTTGTTTCTCTTTTAGCTGAGTTCCGTATTCAGAAACCTTTTTCCGGCGTTTGCTGTTTCCATGCATTCCCGGAGGGAAGTTCTTATGCTCAAAAGCTTTATCGGGACCATAAATGGCTTCACCGAATTTTCTTGAAATTTTGGACTTAGGTCCAANCTTCACCGAATTTTCTTGAAATTTTGGACTTAGGTCCAATATATCTTGCCATGTGATTTTACTTTTAAACGATTAATTAGACACGACGACGTTTAGGAGGGCGACATCCGTTATGTGGTAATGGAGTAACGTCAACAATCTCAGTCACCTGGATTCCCACATTAGCCATTGCACGAATAGCAGATTCACGTCCGTTTCCCGGTCCTTTAACGAAAACCTTCACCTTACGTAATCCTAGGTCAAAAGCGGTCTTAGCGCACTCCTCAGATGCAGTTTGAGCCGCATAAGGGGTGTTCTTTTTCGAACCTCTAAAACCTTTTTTACCAGCTGATGACCAAGAGATAACTTCTCCATTGTTGTTGGTCATCGAGATGATGATATTATTAAAAGAGGATGATACATGAGCCTGTCCAACAGCCTCGATGTTCACTACTCTTTTCTTAGATACTCCAGTCTTTTTTGCCATTGTTACTTACAATTATTTAGTGGCTTTTTTCTTATTTGCAACTGTTTTCTTTCTACCCTTACGTGTACGAGCATTGTTTTTAGTACTCTGTCCACGAACCGGCAAACCGATACGATGACGAATTCCGCGATAACAACCAATATCCATTAATCGCTTAATCGACATTTGATATTCAGAACGCAATTCACCTTCTACCTTGTAACTTTCCGTAATTACTTTACGAATTGCACCTAGCTGCTCATCATTCCAATCACTAACTTTGATGTTTTTATCAACGCCAGCTTTGTCGAAAATCATTTGTGAGCGGCTACGGCCTACCCCATAAATATAAGTCAAGGCGATCTCACCTCTCTTATTATTTGGTATATCTACGCCAACTATACGAGCCATATTCTTATACGAATTAAAAATCTTACAAAATTAACATATTATCCCTGACGTTGCTTGAACTTCGGGTTTTTTTTGTTGATCACGTAGAGACGGCCTTTACGGCTGACAATCTTACAATCTGCACTACGTTTTTTAATAGATGCCCTTACTTTCATAATCCTACGTTTTAATTTTTGTATCTGAAAGATATTCTTCCTTTACTTAAGTCATAAGGTGACATTTCAACTTTAACTTTATCTCCAGGTAAAATTTTTATATAGTGCATGCGCATCTTTCCCGAAATATGGGCTGTGATAACATGACCATTTTGCAATTCCACTCTGAACATTGCATTCGACAATGCTTCAATAATGGTTCCGTCTTGTTCTATAAATGCTTGTTTTGACATAGAAACGTATTACTTCTCCAAAATTTTTGTACTGCGTTGAATTGTTCTTTAAACTTTAATTGAACGCTTAAAAGCGTTTTTGCGTTTGAAAAATCAGTGAAAGATCAGCCGATAAAGGCAGAACTAAATATATATTCTCTAAAGGAGAACCTTTAGGTTTCATATTGCCGCGCTTGTTTGCCAGCAGATAAATGGCAATCAATCATTATGAAACAGTAACTGACCAAATTTGAAAACTACATTAGAGCTTTCTATTTAAGACAGAAACACAGTATACTTAAAACTTCGATCTTCAAAAATTTTCACAGAACGCATCAGATAAATTCGAAAATGAATTGTCACTGATTATAGTATGCTTTGCAGCTAATACTCAATTTTAATTATGCTGTACGACCTTTAATACGACCTGACTTTAGAAGTCCATCGTAATGGCGCATCAACAAATGACTCTCAACCTGTTGTAAGGTATCTAAGATAACACCTACTAAGATTAACAATGATGTTCCTCCAAAGAAGTGAGCAAAACCAGAGTTTACGCCTAGCGCCATTGCAAACGCAGGAAGGATGGTTATCAATCCCAAGAAGATAGATCCTGGTAAAGTAATCCTTGACATCACATCATCGAGATATTCAGATGTCCGCTTACCTGGTTTAATACCTGGAATAAAACCTCCGTTCTTTTTCATATCATCAGCCATTTGATTCGGATTAACCGTAATCGCTGTGTAGAAATAGGTGAAGATAATAACCATAAGGAACATCGTAATATTATAAGCAAAACCGGTATAGTCCGAGAATGACGACATTAAACGGCCCATAGTTTCAGAACCGAATAAGCCAGCCAAACTGATAGGGACAAACATAATTGCCTGAGCAAAGATGATTGGCATTACACCAGCAGCATTAACTTTTAATGGAATATATTGACGAACACCACCATATTGACGGTTACCAACAATTCGTTTAGCATATTGAACAGGCACTTTACGTGTTCCCTGAACAAGTAGTATGGTAGCGGCAATAACGAAAAGGAAGATGACCAATTCAAGAATAATCATAATGAATCCTCTTCCTTGTTCTGCCAAGCGACTTGCAAATTCTTGAACAACAGAGTGAGGCAGACGTGCAATGATTCCGATCATAATGATCATGGAGATTCCATTTCCTATACCCTTATCTGTAATTCGTTCTCCCAACCACATAATGAACATCGAACCAGCAGCAAGAACAATAGTAGAGCTCACATTAAATGAGAAAGCACTCATTATAAAAGCTGATTCAGGAAGTTGGAACCGAAGATTTGCTAGGTATGCCCATCCTTGGAATACTAAGATAATTACCGTTAGATAACGGGTCATCTGATTAATCTTACGGCGACCTGATTCACCCTCTTTTTGAAGACGCTGAATGAATGGAACCGCAAAACCCAACAACTGAATAACGATCGAAGCACTAATGTAAGGCATGATTCCCAATGCAAATATTGACGCATTCGAAAAAGCACCTCCTGAGAACATGTTTAACAAACCAAGAATCCCATCTGAAGTCTGACTTTTCAACGACTCAAAGTTCGCCGGATTAGGATCGATACCTGGAAGAATGACAAAAGAGCCAAAGCGATAAACCGCAATAAGCAAAAGTGTCAATCCAAGACGTGATCTTAAATCCTCGATCTTATAGATGTTCTTAAGTGTCTCGATTAGTTTTTTCATCCGGTCTAAAGTGTTTCTGCAGTACCTGCAAGTTTTTCAATCGCCTCCTTAGCACTTTTTGAAAATGCATGAGCAGTCACATTGATTTTTAATTTCAACTCACCTTTACCAAGAATTTTAACTCTGTCGTTTTTACCCGCAAAGCCAGCATCTTGTAAAGTTTGGAAGTCAATAACAGTCAGACTATTACCTTCAGCCAGAAGTTGCAAAGAGCTAAGGTTTACACCTTTGTATTCTGTCCACCTTGAAAGCTACGTTTTGATTTGTAACCTGAACGTGATTTAGCCCCTTTATGTCCACGTGTGGAAGTACCACCATGACCAGAACCTTGTCCACGGCCAATACGTTTCTCTTTCTTAATAGAGCCTTCAGCAGGTTTTAAATTATGCAATTCCATATCTAAAGAATATTATTCGTTTATTTCTTCTACCTTCAAAAGGTGCTGAAGTTTTCTTACCATACCTAACACTTCTGGAACAGCATTGTGTTCAACCGGACGGTTCAACTTGCCTAATCCTAGTGCAACCATAATTTTTTTCTGAGTCTTAGTAGCGCCTATGGCACTCTTATACTGTGTAATACGAATCTTAGCCATATTTATATAAATTATCCGTTAAACACTTTATCTAAGGTAATTCCACGGTGCTCAGCAACAGTGTAAGCATCGCGCATTTCAAGTAATGCAGCGAAAGTTGCTTTCACCAAGTTGTGAGGGTTAGATGATCCTTTTGATTTAGCCAAGATATCATGCACTCCAACGCTCTCAAGCACGGCACGCATCGCACCCCCTGCCTTAACTCCTGTTCCAGAAGAGGCTGGTTTTAGTAATACATTAGCACCACCAAATTTTGCTTCTTGAGAATGAGGGATTGTTCCGTTTATCACGGGAACCTTTACAAGGTTTTTCTTAGCAGCATCGACGCCTTTTGCGATTGCAGCTGTTACTTCAGAGGCTTTACCTAGTCCCCATCCTACGATGCCGTCTTCGTTTCCGACTACAACAATAGCTGAGAAGCTGAATGTTCTACCACCTTTGGTAACTTTTGTGACACGGTTAATTGCTACTAACCTATCTTTAAGCTCTAAATCGCTGGTTTTAACTTTTTTAATATTTTTCGCCATAATGCTTAGAATTTTAAACCTCCTTCACGTGCCGCTTCAGCTAATGCTTTCACGCGTCCATGATATAAGTAACCTCCTCGGTCAAATTTTACAACACTGATACCTACAGCAAGTGCTTTTTCGGCAGCAAGCTTTCCAACTAGGACTGCTTTTTCAATTTTTGTACCTGCCACAGCAGCAATGTCTTTATTCAATGAAGAAACTGACATTAGTGTTTTACCCGCTAGATCATCAACAATCTGCACATAAACCTGTGTGTTGCTGCGATATACGCTTAAGCGAGGAACCATGTTCGTACCGTTAACTACTTTTCTAATTCGTTTACGGATTCT
The DNA here is from genome assembly GCA_026391295.1 of Bacteroidia bacterium. Lineage (GTDB taxonomy): Bacteria > Bacteroidota > Bacteroidia > Bacteroidales > Prolixibacteraceae > JAAFHB01. Next base: position 36,487 of record JAPLDS010000049.1, read on the forward strand.
TTCTCTTCTTTCTAATTTTGTGAGAGCCATAACTTATTTAAGTCAATTATTTTTTAGAAGCTGTCTTACCAGCTTTACGACGAAGTTTTTCGCCAACAAATTTAACACCCTTGCCTTTATACGGTTCAGGTAAACGGAAAGATCTGATTTTTGCAGCCACATGACCGATTAATTGTTTGTCGGCACTGTTTAGCGTAATGATCGGATTAGCACGTTTGTCTGTAATCGCTTCAACTTTAACTTCCTTAGGGATTTGTAAATAAGTATGGTGAGAAAATCCAAGAACTAGATCTAAGATCTGACCTTGTGATTCAGCACGGTACCCTACCCCAACTAGCTCAAGTTTAACTTCATAACCTTTCGATACTCCAACAACCATGTTGTTAAGGAGTGAACGATATAAACCATGCATAGCACGATGACGTTTTTGTTCAGTTGGGCGATTTACCAACATCTGTTTTGCTTCTACAACAAGTACCAGATCTGGGTCAACCTTCTGAGTCAAAGTTCCTAGAGGACCTTTTACGGTAACTAGATTATCTGACGCTACGTCTATTGTAACTCCTGCAGGTATTTCAATTGGTAGTTTTCCTATCCTTGACATTGTAATTCCTCCTTAATTAATAAACATAACATAAAACTTCACCACCTACATTCAATGCTTTCGCCTCTTTATCGGTGATTACACCTTTAGAAGTAGAGATGATAGCCACGCCAAGACCATTCAGTACACGAGGCACATTGTCGGTATCGCAATATTTACGAAGTCCTGGTTTTGAAGCGCGTGTCAACGATTTAATCGCTGAGGTACCATCGGCGGCATGATATTTCAAGGCAATTTTTATACTACCCTGATAGTTTACCTCGTCATCGAATTTATAATTCAAGATATACCCTTTTTCTTTTAGAATTTTGGTAATCTCTTTTTTAATGTTCGAAGCAGGTATTTCCACAACTTTATGCTTTGCCTTAATGGCATTACGTAGTCGGGTTAGAAAATCTGCAATAGGATCAGTCATCTTTAAAATTATTTTATACGATTACCAACTAGCTTTTTTAATTCCGGGGATCAAACCGGCAGAAGCCATTTCGCGAAATTGAATACGCGAGATGCCAAACTGGCGCATATATCCCTTCGGACGACCAGTTAGTTTACAGCGATTGTGCATACGGATTGGAGCGGAGTTGCGAGGCAACAAGCTCATTCCGATATAGTCACCCTCTGCTTTTAACCGGGCTCTTTTCTCAGCATACCTTTCAACAAGCTTAGCGCGTTTTACTTCACGAGCTTTTAGTGATTCTTTAGCCATATCAATTAGTCTTTTTATCGTTCTTGAAAGGTAATCCAAAACTCTTAAGTAATGCATAGCCCTCTTCATCAGTCGCAGCTGTGGTTACAAAAGTTATATTAAAACCATTCATTTTGGTAACTTTATCTAATACGATCTCTGGAAAGATAATTTGTTCTGTCACACCCAAGGTGTAATTTCCACGTCCATCCAATTTGTCACCAATACCTTTGAAGTCACGGATACGAGGAAGCGCGATGCTCACAAGTCTCTCAAGAAACTCGTACATTTTATCGCTTCTTAGTGTAACACGGACACCGATAGGCATTTTTTTACGCAGCTTAAAGTTGGCGATATCCTTCTTTGATAGCGTGGTAACGGCTTTTTGACCGGTGATAGTAGACATCTCTTCAATGGCTACTTCCATAATTTTTTTATCAGCAATAGCAGCACCAACTCCTTGGTTGATTACAATTTTCTCGAGCTGAGGAACCTGCATAACGGATTTATATCCGAATTCTTTCTGCATGACAGGCACAATCTCGTCGCGAAACTTCTGCTTTAATGTAGGTACATAACCCATTACTTAATCTCCTCCCCTGATTTTTTTGAATAGCGAACTAGTTTTCCATCTTTATCAAGGCGGCGACCAATACGAGTTGGTTTACCAGATTTTGGATCTTTCAACATCAGATTAGAAACATGAATTGTTGCTTCTTGTTTGACGATACCACCCTGAGGACTCTTAGCGTTTGGTTTAGTATGTTTAGACACCAAATTAACACCTTCCACAATAGCGCGTTCACTTTCACGAACAACTTCGAGAACTTTCCCTTGTTGTCCTTTTGAGTTCCCAGCAATTACGACTACTGTATCTCCTTTTTTTATGTGTAATTTTTTCTGCATAGTCTGAATAGATTAAAGTACTTCAGGTGCTAATGAGACAATCTTCATAAAGTTATCGCGGAGTTCACGAGCCACAGGACCGAAGATACGGGTACCCCGTAATTCACCTGCCGCATTGAGTAACACAACCGCGTTATCATCAAATCGGATATATGACCCATCGGCCCGACGTACTTCTTTTGAAGTGCGCACGACAACTGCTTTTGATACAGTCCCTTTTTTCATATCGCTTCCAGGAATAGCCTTCTTAACGGTTACCACAATCTTGTCTCCAACACTGGCGTAACGTTTACGGGTTCCTCCTAAAACGCGGATTACTAAAGCTTCTTTAGCACCGCTATTATCTGCGACTGTACAACGTGATTCTTGCTGTATCATGGCTATTTCGCTCTTTCTAAAATTTTAACTAATCTCCAACCCTTCTGTTTCGACAGAGGGCGTGTTTCCATTATTAATACCGTATCACCGATATTGCAGTCATTTTTTTCGTCATGCGCATGGAACTTGGTCGTCCTGTTTACGAATTTACCGTAAATAGGATGTTTTTCTTTACCCTTCTCTGCTACGACAATGGTTTTTTCCATTTTGTCGCTGACAACAACCCCGATTCGCTCTTTCCTAAGATTTCTGGTTTCCATAGAACTAATTAATTTGCAAGTTGACGTTTACGTAATTCCGTATTTAGGCGAGCAATGTTTTTACGGGTAAACCGTATCTTCATCGGATTTTCAAGCGGATTAACGCTGTGATTTAAACACATACGAATATATTCCTCTTTCGTAATAGAAATCTTTTCAATGATTTCTGGTGTTGTTAACTCTTTGATCTCAGAATTTTTCATTATTCAACTATTGAAGATTCAACAAAATCGCGTCTAACAACAAATTTGGTAGTCACAGGCAACTTTTGAGCTGCCAGACGTAATGCTTCTTTAGCAAGTCCGAATGCTACTCCTTCTACTTCGATGATGATACGACCCGGTGTTACCGTAGCCACAAAACCTTCAGGAGCTCCCTTACCCTTACCCATACGAACCTCTGCAGGTTTTTTGGTTATCGGTTTATCTGGGAAGATACGAATCCAAATCTGACCCTGACGCTGCATATGACGCGTTACCGCGACCCTGGCTGCCTCAATTTGGCGGCCGGTTAACCATGCTGTTTCCAGGCTTTTTATACCAAAAGAGCCGAATGATAACTGATTTCCACGTCCAGCGTTTCCTTTCAGTTTGCCCTTTTGTACTCTTCTAAATTTTACTTTTTTCGGTTGTAACATCTTGTTTAGCTTTGTCGATGATTACTTTTTACGTTTCTTAAATCCACCTTTGCCACCGTTCTCGGCTGCAGGACGATTTGGTCCACGCTGTTGTTGTGCTGATTGTCCTACGTTAGGAGAAAGATCACGTTTGCCATAAATTTCACCACGGCAGATCCAAACTTTAACACCAATCAAACCTGTTTTAGTCAATGCTTCAGCTAGTGCATAATCAATATCAGCTCTAAGCGTATGCAAAGGAGTTCTACCATCTTTATACATCTCTGAACGAGCCATTTCAGCTCCATTCAAACGACCAGATACTTGAACTTTAATCCCTTCTGCACCCATTCTCATGGTTGAAGCAATTGACATTTTTGTTGCTCTACGGTAAGCGATTTTTCCCTCCACCTGGCGAGCAATATTACTAGCTACTATTTGAGCATCAAGTTCAGGACGTTTAATCTCAAAAATATTGATTTGAACTTCCTTCTTCGTGATCTTCTTAAGCTCTTCTTTCAGTTTATCAACTTCCTGTCCCCCTTTACCGATAATAATACCCGGTCTAGCGGTGTGCACAGTTATAGTGATCAACTTCAAGGTGCGCTCAATAATGATCCTTGAAATACTAGCTTTTGATAGCCTGGCATTTAGATAGCCCCTGATTTTGTGGTCTTCGACAAGTTTGTCACCATAATCGTTTCCACCGAACCAGTTGGAATCCCATCCTCGTATGATTCCAAGTCTATTTGAAATCGGATTTATTTTTTGTCCCATACTATTATTTCGTATTTTCTGCTACAACATTTTTACTTGCCAAACGGACAGTTACGTGATTTGAACGCTTTCTTATCCGGTGACCACGACCCTGCGGTGCAGGACGTAACCGTTTAAGCATGCGAGCAGAATCAACAAAAACTTCCTGCACGTATAGGTTGCTTTCTTCAAGTCGAACCCCTTCATTCTTAGCTTGCCAGTTGGCAATTGCAGATAGAAGAAGTTTCTCTACTCTGCGAGAAGCCTCTTTTGAGGAAAACTTCAGAACGTCAAGTGCACGATTTACCGCCATTCCACGAATCATATCGGTAACCAGGCGCATCTTGCGTGGCGAAGTTGGGCAGTCACGCAGAACAGATTGAAATCGATCGTTCTTTGCCTGTTTCAGCAATTCAGCGCTTTTCTTTTTTCTAGAACCCATCTTGGTACTTTTTACTACTATTATACATTTCCGCGTTCATGGCTTAACGTTTTTTGTTGTTACCATGACCTCTAAAGGTGCGGGTAGGAGCAAATTCTCCTAATTTATGACCTACCATATTTTCAGTTACATAGACCGGGATAAATTTGTTCCCGTTGTGAACTGCTATAGTGTGACCTACAAAATCAGGCGAAATCATTGAATGTCTTGCCCATGTTTTTACGACCGACTTTTTATCTGCTTCATTGAGAACCAGAACTTTCTTTTCCAACTTAAAGTCAATAAAAGGGCCTTTTTTTAGCGAACGACTCATAATCTACTGTTCATTTAAAATTAGTGATTACTTTTTCCTACGTTCTATGATATACCTGCTAGAAGCTTTCTTCTTCGAACGGGTTTTGAAGCCCTTCGCAAGTAATCCTTTACGTGAACGTGGATGACCACCGGAAGCACGACCTTCTCCACCACCCATCGGGTGATCAACAGGGTTCATTACAACACCGCGGACGCGAGGACGACGTCCTTGCCAACGGCTTCTACCGGCTTTACCTGATCTTTCAAGTCCATGGTCTGAGTTTCCGACGGTACCTACCGTTGCACGGCAAGTTACTAATACCATACGGGATTCGCCAGAAGGGAGTTTTATGATGGCATATCGTCCTTCACGTGAAGTTAGCTGAGCATATGTTCCGGCAGACCGGGCCATGATGCCTCCCTGTCCAGGGTGCAACTCAATGTTGTGAACAATAGTACCAAGAGGTATTTTTGCTAATGGAAGTGCATTACCGATTTCAGGAGCTACTTCTGCACCAGATAGAACGATTTGTCCAACCTGTAGACCGTTCGGTGCAAGCATGTAACGTTTCTCTCCATCGGCATAAATCAAAAGTGCAATACGAGCGGTACGATTTGGATCGTACTGGATCGAATCAACTTTTGCCGGAATACCATCTTTCTCTCTTTTGAAATCGATTACACGATATTTCCGTTTATGCCCTCCACCTATATACCTCATTGTCATTTTCCCGGCGCTATTACGGCCACCGGTACTCTTCATGGGCCTTAACAATGATTTTTCAGGTGTGTTGCCAGTTGTTAGGGACTCAAAGGTACCTGCAATTTTGTGCCTTTGTCCCGGGGTTACTGGTTTTAATTTTCTAACTGCCATCTCTTAATTTAGATATTGCTGTAAAAATCAATACTATCTCCTTCGGTTAACGTAACAATAGCTTTCTTATAAGCATTGGTACGACCTGTTATAACTCCTGCTTTTGTAAAGCGGGATTTTAATTTTCCGGCATACACCATTGTATTAACAGTGACTACCTTAACGCCATAGATCTCTTCCACGGCTTTCTTGATCTCATGCTTATTTGCCTTCTTATCTACCCTGAAACCATATCGGTTAAACTTCTCCGATAAGAGATTCATTTTCTCGGTAACTATAGGGCTAATCAAAATATCAACCATTGTCTTTAGCGTTAAATCTTAAATAATTCTTCTACTTTACTCACAGAACTTTCAACCAAAACTATCTTATTGGCGCGCATTATCTTGTAAGTGCTTAATTCAGAGGCGATTACAATCTCTACGTTCTGTAAATTTCTGGAGGACAAATATATGTTTTTATTTGCTTCTGGTAACACTATTAATGATTTTTTATCACTAATATTCAGATTATTCTGAATTGCCAAGAATTCCTTAGTTTTTGGGGCTTCAAAAGAGAAATCTTCCAAAACCATAATACCATCAGACTGTGCTTTATAAGTCAAGGCCGATTTACGTGCAAGCTCTTTAAGCTTCTTATTAAGTTTGAAATTATAATCTCTTGGGCGTGGACCAAAGATACGGCCTCCACCACGGATTGTTCCAGACTTACGGCTACCTGCACGGGCACCACCAGTTCCTTTTTGTTTTTTTATCTTACGGGTTGATCCTGCGATCTCACCACGATCTTTCGCTTTGTGTGTTCCTTGACGTTGATTCGCCAAATATTGCTTCACGTCGAGGTAAATCGCGTGATCGTTGGGTTCTACCGCGTAGATTTCTGCATTCAGCTCTACGTTTCTTCCGGCTTCTTTCCCTGCTATATTAAAGACTGCGATTTCCATTACTTCTCAACGATTATATATGAACCATTTGGCCCCGGTACGGAACCTTTAACAATCAATAGATTATTCTCAGGAATAACTTTCAGAATTTCGATGTTCTGTACAGTAACTTTGATTCCTCCATGACGTCCTGCCATGCGCATTCCTTTGAATACACGTGAAGGGTACGAAGAGGCTCCAATAGATCCTGGCGCACGTAATCTGTTGTGCTGACCGTGTGTCGATTCGCCAACGCCACCAAAACCGTGACGACGAACAACGCCTTGAAATCCTTTACCTTTTGAGAATCCAGTAATATCAACAAAATCTGAAGCTTCAAACAGTTCTACTGTTAAGATATCTCCAAGTTTTGCAGTACCATCGAAGCTGCTAAATTCTGCAACTTTTTTCTTTGGTGCGGTACCGGCCTTTTTAAAATGGCCGATTTCGGGCTTAGTCGCATGCTTCTCTTTCTTATCTAGAAAGCCTAGCTGTAGAGCTTCGTAACCATCTTTTTCAAGCGTACGAACCTGCGATACAGCGCAAGGACCTGCCTCGATCACAGTGCATGGGATGTTTTTCCCCTCAACACTGAATACGGAAGTCATTCCGATTTTTTTTCCAATTAATCCTGGCATTTTTTTACTTATTAAGCAATTAAATAATTACACTTTAATTTCTACCTCAACACCACTAGGAAGCTCAAGCTTCATTAAGGCGTCGATCGTTTTTGCTGTTGAACTGTAAATGTCGATCAACCTTTTGTAAGATGACAATTCAAATTGCTCTCTTGACTTCTTGTTCACGAAGGTTGCTCTTAAAACTGTGAAGATTCTACGGTGAGTAGGAAGTGGAATTGGTCCACTAACAATGGCTCCTGTAGATTTTACAGTCTTAACGATCTTTTCAGCTGACTTGTCAACCAAGTTGTGATCGTACGATTTCAGTTTAATTCTAATTCTTTGACTCATGATAAGAACGTATTTTGGTGTTGTTTATAACAATTCAGTTTTACCTTTAACCGCTTCTAAGACAGTGATGGCAATGTTACGAGGAACCTCAGCATAGTGTGAGAACTCCATTGATGAAGTTGCACGACCAGATGAAAGTGTACGCAATGTTGTCACATAACCAAACTGTTCGGCTAGTGGAACCTTCGCTTTAAGTACACGTGCTCCAAATTTTGAGTCCATGCTTTCAACATGACCACGACGACGGTTAAGGTCAGATACGATATCTCCCATATAATCATCAGGCGTAACCACTTCAACTTTCATAATCGGCTCCAATAAAACTGGTTTCGCTTTAGAAGCCGCAGATCTGAACGCTTGTTTAGCACATAATTCAAATGACAATGCATCCGAGTCAACCGGATGGAATGAACCATCGATCAAGGTAACTTTTAAGTTCTCAATTTTGAAACCAGCAAGTGGTCCGTTGTTAAGAGACTCTTTAAATCCTTTCTCAACAGCAGGGATAAATTCACGTGGAATAGTTCCCCCTTTAATAAGATCCACAAATTGAAGACCAGATACACCTTCGTCAACCGGACCAACTTTCACGCTGATATCGGCAAACTTACCACGACCTCCAGTTTGTTTCTTGAATACCTCGCGAAGCTCAACTTCTTTAGTTACCGCTTCTTTATAAGCTACCTGTGGTGCACCTTGGTTACATTCAACTTTGAATTCACGTTTCAAACGATCGACGATGATTTCAAGGTGAAGCTCACCCATACCACGAATAACAGTTTGACCACTATCCTCATCAGTCCGAACCTGGAAGGTTGGATCTTCTTCAGCTAGTTTTTGCAAACCATTTGATAACTTATCAATATCATTCTGAGTTTTTGGCTCAATAGCAATACCGATAACTGGCTCTGGGAAGGTCATCGATTCAAGAATGATCGGATGATCTAGGCTACAAAGGGTGTCACCGGTACGAATATCTTTAAAACCAACAGCAGCGCAGATGTCACCGGCTTCGATCACATCGCGTGGTTGTTGTTTGTTAGAGTGCATTTGGAATAAGCGTGAAATACGTTCCTTTTTACCAGTACGCATATTCAACACATAAGAACCAGCATCAATCTTACCCGAGTAAACGCGGATAAAGCAAAGACGACCTACGAAAGGATCGGTTGCAATTTTAAATGCCAGTGCAGATAATGGTTGGTCGATAGAAGGTTTTCTTTCTACAACCGCATCGGTATCAGGATCTTTACCTTCGATAGCACCAATATCTAATGGATTAGGCAAGAAAGCACAAACAGCATCCAATAAAGTTTGAACACCTTTGTTTTTAAATGCAGATCCGCAAAGCATTGGGATAATAACGCCTGAAAGGGTAGCTTGACGAATAACTGCGATTAACTCATCTACAGTGATGCTATCAGAATCGGCGAAGAATTTCTCCATTAATGCCTCATCTTGCTCAGCCACAGACTCTACTAATTTTTCACGCCATTCTTGCGCTAGCTCTAATAAATCAGCTGGAATCTCCTCTATATCATATTCAGCACCCATGGCCTCGTTGTGCCAGAAGATTGCTTTCATACGGATAAGATCGATAACACCTTTAAAATTTTCTTCAGCACCGATAGGTATCTGAATTGGAACTGGATTAGCTCCTAATTTTTCTTTGATATCACCATAGACGCGGAAGAAATCAGCTCCAGCACGGTCCATCTTATTGATAAACGCGATTTTTGGAACTCCATATTTATCCGCTTGACGCCAAACTGTTTCAGATTGAGCTTCAACGCCACCAACAGCACAAAATGTAGCAACAGCTCCATCTAATACTCTTAATGAACGTTCAACTTCTACTGTAAAGTCAACGTGTCCTGGGGTGTCAATAATATTAATCTGATGAACGATATCGTTGTAAGTCCACTCGGTGAATGTCGCAGCAGAAGTGATAGTAATACCACGCTCTTGCTCCTGAGCCATCCAATCCATTGTTGCGGCACCATCATGCACTTCACCAATACGGTGAACCTTACCGGTATAAAACAAGATACGCTCAGAGGTAGTTGTTTTTCCAGCATCGATGTGAGCCATGATACCAATATTTCTGGTATTTGTAAGATCTCTTTTAGCCATTATAGTTGATAATGATATCTAAATGTTTATTCAATTAAAATCTGAAATGAGCAAATGCGCGGTTAGCCTCTGCCATTCTGTGTGTATCTTCTTTCTTCTTAAAAGCTCCACCCTCTTCATTGTATGCAGCAAGTGTTTCAGCGGCAAGTTTCTCTGCCATTGAATGACCTGATCGTTTTGTTGCAAATTGAATTAGATTGTGCATTGAGATAGCCACTTTACGTTCTGGGCGAATCTCCATTGGAACTTGAAAGTTAGCACCACCAACACGTCTGCTCTTTACTTCGACAGCCGGGGTAATGTTTAATAACCCTTTCTTCCATACATCAAGGGGTGATAATTCTGAATCTTTCATTTTCGCTGCAACGATATCGATTGCATCGTAAAAGATTTTAAAAGCGACCGATTTCTTGCCATCAAACATCAAACTGTTGACAAATCTTGTCACCAGTACATCTTGAAATTTTGGATCAGGCAAAATGATCCTTTTCTTTGGTTTTGTTTTTCTCATCTTAGTTACACATTGTTTGTGTTATTCGAATCGGTTGTTGTTTAGTCTTCAGTTTAAATAGTCTGCTCACGGCAAACCCTTACTCAGCCAAACCTCCAAACAAATAACTAATTTTAATTATTTACTTTTTCTTTTTAGTTGTTGCTGCAACCTGTCCTGGTTTCGGACGTTTCGTTCCATATTTAGAACGACGTTGGTTACGACCTTCAACTCCTGCAGTATCCAATGCACCACGAATAAGGTGATATCGTACTCCAGGTAAATCTTTTACACGACCACCGCGAACAAGCACGATAGAGTGTTCTTGTAAGTTATGTCCTTCTCCTGGGATATAAGCATTGACCTCCTTTTGGTTAGTCAACCTTACCCTTGCGACTTTACGCATAGCAGAGTTAGGTTTCTTTGGTGTTGTGGTATAAACACGGACACATACACCTCTGCGTTGCGGACAAGAGTTTAGCGCAGGAGATTTACTCTTATCTACGATACTTACTCTTCCTTTACGTACTAATTGTTGAATAGTAGGCATAAACGTTTTTGAATTTTTATATTATAAAATACACACGAAAATAAACTCAATCTCAACCCATTAAAGGAACTTTGGACTCATAAATATCCGTTCGCAAACAGACGAATCCCTCCCAAAATGGACTGCAAAAGTACACAATTTCGCTATAAAACAATGGCTTGATGAAAAAAAAAGCGATTTTAATTAACAAATTCGACTCAAAACAACTAAATCAGCCTTCAAATCGCTCATTTCCTCTCCTTTAAATAAATTGGCAACTTTGTTTAAAACTATTTATACTAAACCAAAAAAAGTATTTGTCCAGTTGAATGTATTGCTATATTTTAAAATAATCTAGGACTATTAGATCCGGGCCCCACGAATAAGCACTCAAAACAATATCCTGCGCAACAACAACTTACATCCTAAAACAACCTCCACAACCACTCGTTATTTAGAAGGGGTCAAAATCGTGTCCTTATGAGTATCATTTTATTTTATTTTATAACTTTGGTGTTAACTAAAATAATCATCCCAGTTAAGCCTAAAATAATCCGAGCGCAATATCCTTTCGGACCTTATTTTCAATTTCCCGCTTAACGAAAGAAAGACAGTCCCTGACATTCAGGACCCAATGCACTGTGAATGCTTGATTATTTCTCGCTAATTATTCTGTTTGAGTTTGAAATCCTCATTATTGGATTTCGTGTTGCAAATGTTGATGAATGAAGTTGAGTTTCGAAGAGCTAAAATTCTTAAATTTTTACCTAAATTTTATCACATGAAAGTATTTCAAACTAATGAGATCCGGAACATTACCGTAATAGGTAATTCCGGCGCTGGGAAAACCACCCTTGTAGAGACAATGCTCTTCGAGGGTGGTATTATAAGTAGAAGAGGTGATGTAAAGAGCAAGACTACCGCCTCCGACTATAACCTCGTAGAACAAGAGTACGGCAATTCGGTACATCCCACTGTTCTCTATACCGAATTTGATGGTTGTAAAATCAATATCATCGACACTCCGGGGATGGATGATTTTGTAGGTGGGGTAATCCCAGCACTTAGTGTCGCGGCTACCGGATTATTGCTATTCAACGCCGTAAATGGAGTAGAAGTAGGCACTGAGATCGCTAACCGAAAAGCAGAACGCTTTCATAAGCCGCTGATCTTTGTCGTCAACCACCTTGACCACGAAAACAGCAATTGGGAGAATACGATTGAAATGGCCAAGACTACCTTTGGAAATAAACTAGCCATCGCTCAATATCCTATTAACCCAGGGGTGAACTACAATAAGGTTATTGATGTCCTTAAAATGAAGATGCTCCAATGGGGCCCCAATGGTGGAGTTCCTGAAGTTCTAGACATCCCACCGTCAGAAATTGACCGTGCAGAAGAGGCGCACAACCAATTGGTGGAAATGGCGGCAGAGAACGACGAAGCCTTGATGGAGCTTTACTTCGACCAAGGAAATCTAAATGAAGACGAGATGCGTAAAGGGCTTAAGCTCGGGATGCTATCCAGAAGTCTATTCCCTGTATTCTGCACTTGCGCAGCACGCGACATGGGGATAAGAAGGCTAATGGAATTTATTTGCAATGTTGCTCCCCATCCAGGAGAACTTGCACCCGTTGAGACTGTCAGTGGTAAAATGGTTGCCATTGATGCAAAAGGACCAACCTCAATTTTTGTTTTCAAAACAGCCATTGAGCAGCATGTTGGCGAAGTGGTATACTTTAAAGTGATTTCTGGCATCCTGAAAGAGGGGATGGATCTAGTAAATACAAATAGAAATTCAAAAGAGCGTATTTCGCAAATCTATGCTGTCGCAGGAAAGACGCGCAATAAAGTTTCTGAAATGGTTGCTGGAGATATCGGTGCCGCGGTAAAACTTAAGGACGTGAAACACAACCATACCCTTTGCGATAAAGACGCCGATATAGAATATCCGCCATTACCCTATCCTGCACCAAGATATACTACAGCAATCAGAGCAGTAAATGAGTCAGATGAAGAGAAGATGGGCGAATACCTGCATAAGCTAGCAGAAGAAGATCCAACCTATGTCCTCGAATATTCCAAAGAGCTGAAGCAAATACTCATACATGGCCAAGGCGAGTACCATATCAATACGATAAAATGGTATTTCGACAATGTCTATAAGATCGACATTCAATTTCTAATGCCCAAGATCCCATATCGCGAGACCATCACAAAAACAGCACCTGGAGATTACCGCCACAGAAAGCAAAGTGGCGGTTCGGGCCAATTTGGCGAAGTTCACCTTGTTATCGAACCGTATGAAGAAGGGATGCCAGCTCCTGACTCCTACAAGATCGACGGAAAAGATATGAAGGTTAGCCTTAGAGGAACCGAAGTCGCTGAGCTTCCTTGGGGAGGCAAGCTGGTCTTCTGTAACTGCATCGTTGGAGGATCTATTGATGCGAGATTTCACCCGGCCATTCTAAAAGGGATCATGGAAAAGATGGAAGAAGGTCCACTAACCGGATCTTATGCCAGAGATATTCGCGTTTGCATCTACGATGGGAAGATGCACCCGGTCGATTCAAATGAGATTTCGTTCCGTCTGGCAGGTCGCAATGCCTTTAGTGCCGCATTTAAAATTGCAGGGCCTAAGATTTTGGAGCCTATTTATGATGTTGAAGTGCTTGTTCCAGCGGATCGCTTAGGTGATGTGATGGGTGATCTGCAGGGACGAAGAGCCTTAATCATGGGGATGAGTTCAGAGAAGGGATTTGAGAAAATCATGGCCAAAGTTCCGCTAAAAGAGATGAATAAATATTCAACCTCCTTAAGTTCAATCACGCAAGGAAGGGCCATGTTCACCCTTAAATTCTCAAACTACGAGAAAGTGCCTGCCGAGGTGCAAGACGAATTACTTAAAGCCTACGAAGCAGAACATCACGCCGAAGAATAAATTCTTTACCTATAACGATGAGCCTCCATCCGTCAGCTGACGGACCAATTAATCGGCTGTCGAATTTTTGCCTTCATCCATCAGCTGACGGATGGAGGCAAAACTTTTTGTCATTGAATTTAATCACCTGCGATTTCTTATAGTACAGACTTATTTTTGTTATCTTTAGGTCATCCTTAACCTCTTGTATTATGAAAATAAAATTCCTTGGCGCTGCGCGGGAGGTAACCGGCAGCAAGACCCTCATCACTCTCGACAACGGGAAAAAGATCTTACTCGATTGCGGGATGTTTCAAGGTAAGGGTCAAGAGACTGATCTGATGAACCGAAATCTCGGCTTCGAGCCTTCCGAGATTGATCATATTATCCTTTCACATGCGCATATCGATCACTCTGGCTTAATTCCTTATGCCTATCGATTGGGATTTAGAGGATCGGTGATCTGCACCAATGCCACGCGAGACCTCTGTGCGATAATGCTGGCCGATAGTGGGCACATCCAAGAGAGCGATACCGAGATGCACAATAAGAAAAGGGAACGACAAGGATTAGAACCTGTAAAGCCTATCTATGTCAAGCAAGACGCAATTAATTGCATGGAACTCTTTATTGGAACAGCACACAATAGAAAGTTCTACATCAATGAAGACTTAAAAGTTCGATTTACAACAACTGGGCATTTGCTTGGTGCTGGGGCGGCAGTTATAGAGATCACCGAAAACGGGAAGGTCACCAAAATTGGATACACGGGTGACATTGGGCGATCAACAAGTAGGATTCTTAAAGTGCCAGAACCATTTGCTCAGGTTGATTATCTAATCACTGAAGCGACCTATGGCGATCGTTTACATCCGCATTTCAAAGCTGCCGAAGAGGATTTACTTCGGATCGTCAGAGAGGCATGCGTTGTGCGTGGCGGCAAATTAATCATCCCATCATTTGCCATTGGCCGGACACAAGAGCTAGTCTACTCCCTCACTAATTTCTTCAACGAAGGACGATTACCCAAAGTGCAGATTTATGTAGATAGCCCCCTCGCTGTCAATGCAACAGATATCTTCAGAGTACATCCTGAATGTTTCAATGCAGATGTCATAAAAGTATTAGAATCAGACGATGATGTTTTTGGGTTTAACTCATTGCATTATATCAAAACTTCTCAGGAATCGAAGAAGTTAAATATGATCAAGAAGCCGTGTGTTATTATCTCTTCATCTGGCATGATGGAAGCCGGCCGCATCAAGCATCACCTAGCAAATAACATCTCAAATCCGAAAAATACGATCCTTTGCGTTGGGTATTGCGCTCCTCGAACCTTAGGTGCAAGAATCATGAAGGGGGATCCTGTCATTTCGATCTTTGGCACTAAATATGCGGTTAATGCAACCATTGAACGAATCGAAGCTTTTACTGGACACGGAGACTACAGCGAGATGCTTAATTACCTAAAATGCCAAGATCCAAGAGTGATCAAAAAGACTTTTCTTGTCCATGGCGATTACGAGGCTCAACAGTTTTACAAAGAGCGCATGACAGAGGCAGGATTTGGGGATATTGAGATTCCTGAATCAAGGCATGAATTTGATCTTTAAATCTGACGCCAAAGGATAAAAAATATTTAAACTAGCCGATGCAAATCCAAGTATCGTATTACTTTTGCTTTGAATCACAATCAAACTCAAATGCAAAAAGTTAGTGTCTTAATTATTGTCCTTTCTATTTTATGTCTTAATTCACCAGCCCAACTGAGTAAATTAGCTGGTAAGATCGTAAGCAAAACAAGCCAACTTTCCAATACTGAAATTACGGATGGTCTTAAAGAGGCCCTAAAAATAGGAACTGATAGTGCAACTGCGCATCTATCGGCTGTCGACGGCTACCTTAAAGATGCTGCCGTTAAGATTGGTCTGCCCCCAGAAGCAAAACCAATTACCGACAATATTGCATTAATACCCGGAGGCTCTGATTTGATTGCAGAGATTGTGGTTCGCATCAATCGGGTTGCTGAAAATGCAGCCAAGGACGCAGCTCCTATTTTTACCCGTGCGATTCAAGAAATGGACCTAGCCAATGCCATGCAAATTCTAAAAGGGTCAGAAAATGCCGCAACGATTTATTTTGAACAAAAGACAAGCCAGCAACTATCAGATCTCTATCGACCTAAAATACAAGAGTCTTTAAGTAAAAATCTAGTAGCAGGGGTCTCGACACAACAATCGTGGAGTGACATAACCAAAACATGGAACCAGATTGCAGACTCTCCTATCGGGAAGATGACAGGTATGAAATCAGTTGTAATAAACCTCGAAGATTACATTCTGCAACAAGCGCTCAAAGGGCTATTTCTTAAAATAGCAGAACGGGAAAAGATGATCCGCACTGATGTAAAAGCAAGAAGCTCAAGCTTACTTCAGCGCGTATTTAAAAAATAAAATAGCATCTCGATAAACTAACCTACCTAAAAATATGCTCTTCCGAAATATATTCCTAGTCTTATTCCTATTCCATGCTGGGCTAGCCAAAGCACAACATAAATCGTTTGCCGATTATGTTAATCCATTTATTGGAGCAAGCACCAATGTTGACAAAGCGGAGGCGGTGCATGGATTGGGCAAAACTTTCCCCGGCGCCACCACACCTTTTGGCATGGTCCAGGTTAGTCCAAATACGTTTACTGGAGGCGATAATGGGCCAGGATACAGTTACGAGCACCCAACTATAGAAGGATTTGCCTTTACCCAGATGAGTGGGATTGGCTGGTACGGCGATCTAGGTAATTTCTTAGTTATGCCAACAACGGGAGAGTTAAAAACATCATCTGGAAGAACCGATCATCCGGGCGAAGGTTACCGCTCGCGCTATTCAAAAGACAACGAAGTAGCTAAAGCAGATTATTATGCAGCCACACTGACCGATTATAACATTAGGGCGGAGGCCACCGCTGCGCCTCATAGTGGGATACTCCGTTTTACATTTCCCAAAAACGACCATTCACGCATTCAGATTGATCTAGCCCACAGAGTTGGGGGAACTTCAACCGAGCAGTATGTCAAAGTAATTGATGAACACACCATTCAAGGATGGATGAAATGCACGCCCGATGGAGGCGGATGGGGAAATGGAAGTGGCAAGGCTGATTACACGGTCTATTTCTATGCCCAGTTTAGTAAACCATTGAAGAATTTCGGCGTCTGGAGTGCGGCCATCCCAGAGAAGCAAAATCGCAGACGGCAATACATCGAAAGCGACAGCTTTCGTGAACTTGTAGCTAAAGCTACAGTAGAAAAAGAGTGCCGAGAGAAGAGAGGGAAACACCTTGGGTTCTACTCTGAATTTCCGAGTGACAAAGATGAAGCAGTAATCTTAAAATCAGGAATTTCATTTGTCAGTATTGAAGGGGCTAGAAATAATCTCGAGACCGAGATAACAGATTATAATTTTGATCGAATAAAAGACCAAGGAAAGCAACTATGGAATAAGGCACTGAGCAAAATCTCTGTTGAAGTTGAAAATGAAGAGAATAAAACAATCTTCTATACAGCGCTATACCACACCATGATTGATCCTCGCTGCTTTACCGATGTTGATGGAAGTTATCCTGGAGGAGATGGCAAGATTCACAAAACAGATAAATTTGTCAAGCGAACAATCTTTAGTGGATGGGATGTTTTTAGAAGTCAGTTTCCACTGCAGACTATTATCAATCCGAAAGTTGTCGGCGACATGGTCAACTCGTTAGTAGAACTTGCCGACGAAAGTGGAAAGAAATACCTCGAGAGATGGGAATTTCTAAATGCCTATAGTGGTTGCATGATTGGGAATCCAGCCGTTGCGGTTATGGTCGATGCTTACAATAAAGGGATACGCAACTTCGATATCGACAAGGGCTATCTTTACGCAAAGAATAGCTGTGAGAAGTTTGGAAATGGCTCCCGAGGATACTCAAATTCGATCTCCGAAACGCTTGAATACTCTTATTTTGATTGGTGTTTATCCATCTTTGCCGATAGTTTAGGAAAGAAAGATGATGCCCTATTATATGGTAAACGCGCAAAGAATTACAAAAATAGTTTTGATCCTTCGGTTAACTGGTTTCGGCCTCACAATGACGACGGAACTTGGGTAACTTGGCCCAAACAAGGGCGCTTAAGACAAGATTACGGTTGCGTAGAAAGCAATCCTTATCAGCAAGGGTGGTTTGTTCCACATGACTTACCTGGACTATGTGATCTTCTTGGAGGAAGAGAAAAAACGTTGGCTGATCTAACTGACCTTTTCAGTAATGTTCCAGAGAGTATGATGTGGAATAACTACTACAATCAAGCTAACGAACCAGTGCATCATATTCCATTTATTTTTAATCGATTAGGTGCTCCGTGGCAGACTCAATTTTGGAGCCGTCAGATCTGTAAACGGGCGTACCATAATACAGTTGAAGGATTAGTAGGCAATGAAGATGTTGGACAAATGTCGGCCTGGTATGTATTGGCAGCCAGCGGATTGCACCTTGTCTGCCCAGGCGAAACTCGCTACGAAATTACAAGTCCAGTTTTCAAGCGCGTTCAACTGAACCTCGATCCAGCCTATGCCAAAGGGAAGACTTTTACGATTATAGCTAAGAATAATTCTGAGACAAATATCTATATCCAGTCGGCAAGACTCAATAGTAAACCATATAATAAATCTTGGGTTGATCATAAAACCATCACCAATGGAGGAGTGCTTGAGTTAATAATGGGTGATAAACCAAATAAAAATTGGGGAATTTAAACAAGGAAATTCAAAAACAGGTAAAAACCTGAGATAACTTGATTTCATGCTAGGTCAATAAACGACCAATATCGAATCCTAAAATTCAACAAAAACGAATTACCAAATGAGAACTATCTATTTAGTCTTTTGTCTAATCTCAATCACGTTAGTGGGACTAGGGAGTTCCAAAAAAAACAAGCAAAATAAGTTGATGGGTGAGCGATTCCTTACTTTTAACACCGTTATTCGTGTGAATCAAATTGAGGTTGCAAGAGATCGGAATGTGGGTCACGACGAGCGCAAAGATCATACTCCTGAGCGGGTTATAAAGTTCAGGAATGCCATTGAAAAAGGGTTTCCTGGAGCCCGAATTACATGGGCCTTCAGTTGGCTTGCCCTTCATGATACCACGTCGAATTATCGCCAAATCAGAGAGCTTGTAGTAGGGTATCACCTAAGATACAAGGATGAGATCACCTTTATTCCAGGGGCCTATTTTGCCAATGCCTATAACTCGACAGAGCAAGTGAATAAAGACTTACACGAAGGTTTAGCTAAAGTATCTGAAATTGTAGGGCACGGTTATCGCCCAAACAGCGTAGTGGCAGGGTTTCTTTCAGCTCCTAACCTTGAATATCTTGCCAAAGAAGAGAATATTCATGTCTGTCAAGGTAATATCTGGAGCCAGTATGCCATAGACAACCAAGACGGGGAAGGATCGATCTGTTATCCTTATTACCCATCAAAAGAACATTTTTGCAAACCGGCTCAAGGGGCTGATGATTTTATAGACTGTGTAAATCTAGATGGGTGGTCGATGGATTTTTTAGCTGCACGCAGAGCAGGAGGCGCAGGAAGTGGATTCAATAGCAGAATGGGTGTCGGTCCGATTGAAACACTTCGCAAATATGGAGAAGAGATTGGCGTGAAAGAGATGGTCCATTCAACGGCCATACAATTTGACAAAGGATTTGAGTTGAATGGCTTTGCTTGGGTGACCAATTGCTGGGAGTTATGCTTACCAATTGAGGTATCTGGACTTACAAAATGGCTCACAGAGACCAAACAACGATGGCCAGAAGTGAAGCTTATTACGCAAGGCGAGCTTGGACTTATCTGGAGAAAACACTACAAAGAGAACAGTTTTAAGTATCAATTTGAGGAAGTTGGATCAGGCATTGGAGGCTCAGATTCAGGAAAGAGGATTCGTTGGTTTATGAATAAAAGCTATAGACTCTCATTATTAAGAGATGAAAGTAAAAAGGACGAAGAGATGGTCATTGATTTTACCCGATATGATTTAAAAGCAGCAGAACCCACTTCAGGGAGTACTCGAAATTGGTCTTTAATGGGCGAGATTAATCAGAAGCAAATTCGGCCTCAGGATAAGCCAGTTAAAATTCAAGATTTAGGGAATGAAGGCAAATCCCTAATCAAAAGAATCAATCCTGAATTACTAAAGCCATAATTCGATCTGGGGCTTTATTTCATGAAGGCTAGCGTGGACTAATATTTTCATTTCCATAGCTTAAGAATGAAAATTTATAGATCATCGCATAATCGTATTAAATATATTTTTTTATCTTTTAGAGTTGCCACACTTTGGCATGTCGAAAACTAACGACTAAACGCTTAAGATTTAAAGTACATGACGAACGACTTAGCATTATGGAATAAAGTCCAGAATGGTGATACCGCATCCCTAAAGGTATTGCATAGTCGCTACTATTACCCCATGCTCGTCTTTGTCAAACGAAACTATCCAAACACTAGTGGGCTTGAAGAATTAGTCTCCGATTGCTTTATTAAATTATGGACCAAACGTCATGAAATCATCATTGACCGTTCGGTAAAAGCCTACCTCTTTTTAATGCTACGGAATCAGTTGATCGACAACTTCAGAAAGAAAAAATGGGGTATTCAGATTGATTTAAGTTCTATTCCAGATGTGCCAAGCGACGATACTATTGAAGAGTTAGACGATTACGCTAAATTATATATTGCCTTAGAAAAGATCCCTGAACAGCGTCGTCGCATACTTGAGCTTGCCATTTTTGAATCTCATTCCTACGCTGAAATAGCCATTAAACTAGAAATCTCTATCAACACCGTAAAAACGCAAATTGGGCGGGCTTACCGTTTTCTGAAAGAAGAGCTTGACCCTAAAACACTGCAACTCAATCTTAATGGCAAAGAGTCAAGAAAATAACGACTGAATGTGAGATTCCTCAAAATTTTATAGAATACAAATACCTATTAATCATTCTGTTATATTAGTTTTCTAAATTACTTGTCACCCTCCAATTGAATTAATCCGTCATAACTATATTATAAAAAGCAATAGCATTAGATGATTGAAGATCAAGAGGCTTACTGGGAGAAAATCTCAAGCAAGCTACACCAGGAAATGAATAAAAAAGAGTTGGCAGATTTCGATCGACTTCTTTTAAATGAAGAACATCTAAACGAATTCAATAGCGTGAAACAAATCAATGAGCGTTTAAATGAAGTTGGATATATCTCTTCTGGACAAGGTGCTCAATCTTGGGAAAAGATTGAGCGTACCATAAAGATTCGGAGGTTTAAGAAGTTGAACGCCATGTTGAAATATGCTGCGATAATTATATTTGCATTTGGAACAGGGTTCGTATTCAGACCTTCCTCAAAAATTGAAAAGATTGCAACAGACATTCGGTATTCCGAAATAAGAGTTCCATTTGGCCAGATGAGCCAGGTAGTATTAAGCGATGGAACGAAAATTTGGCTAAATTCTGGAACTACTATTCGTTATCCAGAACAGTTTGCTGCAGATAGTCGTTCAGTAACCATTAATGGAGAGGCTTACTTTGAAGTTGCCAAAATGGCTCACAAACCCTTTACGGTAAACTCCTCAGACTTGAAGATTGAGGTTCTCGGAACTTCATTTAATATTTCGGCCTATCAAGAAGACCAAGAGAGTGCAGTTACCTTAGTTGAAGGGAAAGTAAATGCTCAGAGTCTTGATGGGAAAAGCATGATTAATCTAATCCCAGGACAGCTAGCCACGAAAAATAAGAACAATTCTAATATTTCAATTAAGACCGTAGATACCGATTTCTATAAAGCATGGATTGAAGGGCGCATATTCTTTGATGACGAGCCATTGGGTCAGATTGCGAACAAGCTAGACCGTTGGTTTAACGTGAAAATAACTTTTGACAATGAAAAACTTAAATCACATCGTTTCACGGGCACAATCCTAAAGAATAAGCCTGTGGATCAGATTATGCAAGCATTGGAGTTACTTGCCCCCATAAAGTTTAAGCATGAGATTAATGCAACAGGAAAAGACAAGATAATTATTTATAGTAAATCATAACAATTCCTAGGCCTAACCTAAATAACTAAAAACCAACTATGCAAACTAAAGCCTATGAATAAAAATAAACCAACAAAAAAGCGGTGAAGATGTTCGTACCATCCTCACCGAAACAATTAATTTAAACAAACCTATATGTCAAATTTAAACTATCCAAATTTATGAAAATGTCTCGACTTATCCATGGCGGAGAACGACCATGGATGAAAACCTTGCGAATTATTCAACTAACAGTAATTCTGCTATTTGCAAGCTTTGTTGCCATAAGTGCACCGACTTATTCTCAGAGCACAAAGCTTAATTTGTCGATTAAAAACTCATCTTTAATTGATGTGTTCAGACAAATTGAAGATCAGAGCGAATTTTACTTCTACTTCAAAAAGGAAGAAGTTAAATCTAAAGATGCAGTTTCTTTAGAGGTTAAAGACGCTTTAGTAACTGAGATTTTAGATCAAGTCTTAGCTAAGACCGGATTAGAATATAAAGTTATTGATCGTTATATTGTTGTCAAACCTACGGGAACAGCAGATCCAGTTCCAGCAGCTCAAGATAATCGCAAGGTATCTGGTAAGGTTACAGACCAAACAGGCTCTGCCCTTCCAGGGGTTTCTGTATTTGTTAAAGGGACAACAGCTGGTGTTATCACTGATTTAGATGGTAAATATCAATTAACAGTTCCTGCTGATGGCAAAACAATTGTCTTCTCCTTTATTGGATTAGAATCAAAAGAAGTTGCTTTTGCAGGCAAGAATATTGGTGATGTTGTATTAGGCCAGGCAAGCATTGCAATAAAAGATGTAGTGGTTACTGCACTTGGAATCAAAAGAGAGAAGAAAGCACTCGGTTATTCTGTAGGAGAGGTAAAATCGGATCAAATGCTACGTGTTCCTCAGAAAGACCTTCTTGGCGCCCTTCAAGGAAAAATGTCAGGGGTTAAGATCACCAATACTTCGAATGATGTCAACTCTGAAACTTTTGTGAATATTCGAGGAATTACTTCTCTTGCGGGCAATAACAATCCGTTAGTTGTAGTAGATGGTGTTCCAAGTGGCGATCAAAAGGTTATGAAAGATCTTGCTCCAGAAAATATCGAGAGCGTGACAGTATTAAAAGGCCCTAGTGCTGCGGCACTTTATGGATCTAGAGCTGGTGCGGGCGTTATCCTGATCACCAGCAAAGCGGGTAAGAAAGTTACCAATGGAATTGGTGTAGATGTGAGTATTGGATCAACTTATTCAGTTCCTTACAGATTCATGGAACTTCAGAACAGGTTTACAACGGGTATCAGTGGCGTATTAAATGAAAGTTCATACCAACAATGGAATGGACCTGAAGCTGGCACATCCGCTATTCAATGGAATACAAAAGGTGTAGCGCAACCGTTGAAGTTTTACAACAATGCTCTTCAGGATTACTTTAATACTGGTGTCGAAAAAGTTTTGAATGCAAGCGTAAGTGGAGCATTTGATAAGGGAACTTATAGACTTTCGCTCTCTAACCTCGAAGCCACTGGTACTTATCCTGGTACAGAGTTGCATCGTAACGGAGTGAACATGGCCATTACCTATGACATCAATAAAAAAGCCAAACTATCGGCCAATTTAGACCTTGAGAATCCAAATTCTGACAACTATCCAGTTAAAAATGGTGGAGATAGTCAGTACATGGCAGTTTTCCAGACTCCTCCTCACGTGAATGTGAATGATCTTAAGAACTATTGGACTACCCCAGGCGTATTGCAAAGAGGAGTAAGTACAAACTACGACAATCCTTGGTTTGCTGCGAATGAGTTAAAAGACGGATTTAACCGCTTAAGAGGAATGGGAAACATTAAATTGGACTACCAAATTCTTCCTGACTTAAAGGCAATGGCTCGCTACTCGTTCACAAGCAACAACAACAAAAGAACCTACAGACAGCCATGGTCTAGTTACGGTGGCGATGGTGGTGGAAACAACAGAGCGAATGGTATGTATAATGAGCAGATCGACAATCTTAGAGAGATGAACGGTGACGCCCTTATAACTTACACGAAAAAGATAGGCAAATTCGAGATTGTACCTTCTATTGGAGGTAACTTAATGACTCAACGTAGCTATTCGATGTATGCTGGGGGTGATGCACTAGTGCTTCCAAACCTATACACACTTTCGAATGTAAACAGAAGTAGTTTAAGTTATTCTGACAATACATACCGGAAAAATATCTATAGCGTATATGGACTTGTGAATCTTAGCTACAATAACATGCTCTTTTTAGATGCTACAGCCAGAAATGACTGGTCAAGTACTCTTCCAGCAGCCAACAGGTCTTATTTCTATCCGTCTGCCTCTTTAAGTGCCTTGGTGAATGAGATGGTTACATTGCCAGAATGGGTTTCACTATTAAAGGTTAGAACAGGTTTATCACAGGTTGGTAAGGATACTCGTCCTTATGCTATTGCAACTATCCTGAATCAAGGAGCATGGGGTTCAAGCACCGCTTATTCAGTTCCCGGCAGCTTACCAAATGTTAATCTAAAACCAGAGATCGCTAAATCATTTGAGATCGGTACTGATGCGTCGTTCTTTAGCAATAGACTTGGCTTTGACATCACCTATTACAAAGTTCAAAACAAGAATCAGATTCTAAATGCGGCAACTTCAGCCATGTCAGGATATGGTTCAGCAACAATCAATGCGGGTAATGTTGAGAATTCAGGGATAGAAATTGGTATCAATGCAATTCCAGTAAAAACAACAGATTTCACATGGGACGTATCGGCTAACTTCACCAAGGAGAGAAGCAAATTGGTATCGTTAACCCCAGGAATTAATCAATTCTTAAACTGGGCAAGTCGCGAAGTATATGCTTGGACTAAAGTAGGAGACTACATTGGAACATTCTATGGAACAGCTGACAAAAGGGTAGCAGATGGTCCTTACAAGGGATGGTCTTTACTTGATTCAAACGGAAAGCTGCAAAATGGTGTAGCCGGTGGTGATAAGATTGGTAGCTACATGAACGATTTCATGGTTGGATTACAAACTAGTCTTAACTATAAGAAATTCACTCTCTCATTAAGTTTCGACTGGAGACAAGGTGGAAAATACATGGATGAAACTACGATGCGTTTGGCTAGAGGTGGAAAAGTTGATTATTATAAAACTAAAGGGGATAAAAGTGCAAGCACCTTCTCTGGTATACTTGATAACAACTCCTTCCATGGTGATATGAATGCCTTAGCAAGTGAGATTAAATCTAATCCAGCGAAATACCAAGACAATGTGTGGATCGGTGGACGTACGAAAGATCTTGGAGGTTTTGCTTATGCAGGAAGTTTATACGACGAAGGAGCCTTTTTCCCAGGTGTAATATCTGATGGAGCAGGCGGCTACAGAGAGAACTTTGGTGCTGCAGGAACAAAAATCATCAAATCATACGATGTATTCCAGCCTACAGGAGGTTACTTTTATCTAGACCAAAAGACAGAATGGGTTCATGATGCAACATTTGTTAAGCTTCGTGAAATCGCACTTTCATATACTTTACCTGATGCATGGGCAAGAAAAGTGGGAGCACAAAAAATCATCCTTTCTGGATTCATGAAGAACATTATCCTTTATGCTGCAAACGGGACCAACCAGGATCCTGAAGGAATCTACAATCAGCAGCTTAACGGAAATACCATGCAGGGATTCGTCACCTGGAATGCATCCCCGATCATTATGCCTTCCGGTTTTAAAATCAATGTATCATTCTAAAATCGTAAGAGATGAAAAATATTCAATTTAATCCGAAAAAGATGAAAAATCTAAAAACTATATTTTTCGGCATGATTACCACTGTAATTCTGCTGACCTCATCTTGCCAAAATCTCACCGAGATCAACAAGAGTCCAAACATGCTAAATGCTAGTGATATTAACATAAAGTATGTGCTAACATCGGTGTTATCCAGTTCCGCCACTAACTATATTCGTGGAAACGTTTACGGAAGCACCATCACCTTGTCGGAAGCTATGCAATATATGCAGAGAGACTATATCGACTTTGCAGGGACCAACACCTTTAGCTGGTCTCCTCAAAATTTCAGTGGATTCAATGGTTCGTTAATCAACAGTCAATATATGGTTGACAATGCAAAAAATGAACTTCTTGAAGGCAACCAGAAATTTTATGCCGCTACAGGTCAAATCATGCGATCTTTCTGGTATGGCTTTATGACTTCTCTATGGGGCGATATGCCATATTCGGAAGCAATGCAAGCCTCAAAAGGGAACTTTATGCCTGTTTACGACAGTCAGAAGGACATCTTTAAAGGAATCATTGCGGATCTAAAATCTGCTAATGACATACTTGCAACCGTAACAACAGTGGATGGAGCATCTTCAGCGGACCTTATGTACCAAGGAGATGTATTAAAATGGAGAAAATTTGCCAACTCTTTAAGATTAAGATACCTACTAAGACTTTCTGAGAAACTTTCAGATCAGCCTGCAGGTCTTGATGTAAAAGCAGAATTTAGTGCAATGGTTGGAAATGCTTCAACCTATCCAATTTTCACTTCAAGCTCCGACAATGCGGCGATTCCTTATCCAGGCACTGATTCAAATACAGCTTGGCCAGGTGGTCCTCTTGGATGGAACAACCGTTCAGAATTCTACCGTCGTAAACCTTGTGCAACCTTTGTTAAGGCGTTAAAGACTAACTTAGATCCACGATTAACAACGTTCATTCGTCCAGTGGATTCACAATTAAAAGTAAGCGCTTCAACAGGATATGTTAAACTTGCAGACGGACAGATTGTATATAATGTGACTGCCGCTCAAGTTGGTAGTACTGCAATTGATACTGCAAGATACGTAGGTCTTCCTGCTGCAATGGCAACACCCGATGCGTATAACCTGTCTAATTTAACGAATTTCAATTCGCTGAAAGCGTTAAATTCAAGTATCTATATCGATCAGGCAGCGAATCCGAATGTATCTTATCTTGGTGATATATATGCTCAAAACACCAATTCATTGGTGAAAGCAGTTTATATGAGCTATGCAGAGCTTAACTTTATCTTAGCTGAAGGACGGCTAAAAGGATGGATTTCAAGCAGCGATGCATCAGAATATTACAAATCAGGTATCGCAGCTAGTTTACGCCAATTTGGTATTGCAGATGGAAGTAAAACTGTTTACAATCCGCAAACACATGCGTTAGAAAATTATAACGAAACCACTTTCCTTGCTGCACAAGTAGCCAAGTACACTTCAGCTGCTGATGACGCGGCCAAATTAAATGTCTTAATGACACAGAAATGGATCGCGACTTTCATGACACCTGAATTCTGGTTCGACTGGAGAAGAACTGGTCTTCCAAACTTTGGAGCCAATTTAGTATCTGCCAGCAATGGAACGAAAATTCCAGTACGCTATCCATATGGTGCTGAAGAGCCAATTTTAAATAAGGCTAATGTTGCAAGTGCAATTGCAAAATTATCTCCTGCAACCGATGATCAATGGTCTAAAATGTGGCTTATCCAAGGTACAAACAAACCATATTAAATCAGAGATTCGCAGCAGAATGAAAATGCCATTCGTTTTTTTCGATTGATTTTTCTTTTATAATGCCAAATTAACCGGGGTAGTTTCATAGTGCTACCCCGGTTTTATTTTGCCCTATTGGAACTAAATTAAATCCGGATTTATGATTATTGAATAGCGATTCTATTAACTTTGAGAACCCAACTAGCTAAATAAGAAGGTAAAAGTTATAAACCTTAAAACGAAAGATCCCGGATGAAAAAATTTGCCATCTTAATCATTCTAATCAGCAGTTCTCTGCGCATATACTCATCTCCCACCGAGACCACACTACCCAAGTACAACCTAAAATTTTCAAGCCTAGCATCTACTTGGGACGAAGGTATTCCGCTTGGGAATGCGATGTTAGGAGCGCTAATCTGGCAAAAGGGGGATCATCTAAGATTCTCACTAGACCGTGCCGACTTATGGGACTTAAGACCAATTGCCAATCTATCGAAACCAGAGTTCAACTTTAAGTGGGTACAAAAACAGGTTAAAGAGAATAACTACAAAGTCGTGCAGCAAATGTTCGATGCTCCTTATGAGCAGCTTCCTGCCCCATCGAAAATCCCAGGAGCAGCTCTTGAATTTGACACCAAAGGATTCGGAAACGTTTTGCAAGTCCAGCTAACCCTTGCGACAGCAATATGCGAAACAAAATGGGAAAATGGAACTACTCTGCAGACTTTTGTCCATGCCTCACAACCAGGAGGATGGTTTAAATTTGAAAATGTGACCAGTGATTTTATTCCGGTATTATTGGCACCCGAATATGGGAAAACTACCGGAGTAAAGAATGAGGACTCCGTAGCAGGACAAGATTTAATACGACTGGGATACGAACAAGGCAAAATCATTTCGCTGCCAAATCAATTAACCTACAGGCAAAAGGGGAATAATGGTTTTGAATACGAAGTGTCGGTATCGTGGAAATTTGCAAACCATAGCTTAGTAGGCTTTTGGACGATCACCTCAACAGAATCAGAAAAGAATTCGCACAAAACAGCAGGAATGCTAACGCAAGAAACACTAAAAAAATCAACGTTTAAAGATTCATTTTCAGCACATACACATTGGTGGAGTAGCTATTGGATGAAATCTTCCATCTCACTACCCGACACCATTCTTGAACGACAATGGGATTTAGAACAGTATAAATTTGGATCGGCAGCACGTGCCGATGCGCCACCAATCTCATTACAAGCAGTTTGGACTGCCGACAATGGTAAGCTACCACCCTGGAAAGGAGATTTTCATCACGATTTAAATACACAACTAAGCTACTGGCCTGCCTATTCAGCAAACCACCTCGATCTGGAAGAGGGGTATCTAAACTGGCTTTGGAAATATCGTGAGACATTTAAAAAGTATACAAAAACATACTTTGGTACTTCGGGGATGAATGTTCCTGGAGTTACGACCCTAACTGGAGAGCCAATGGGCGGATGGATACAATACTCTTTCGGTCCAACGGTAGGTTGCTGGTTATCGCAACATTTTTACCTCCATTGGATCTACTCGAAGGATGAGCAGTTTTTGCGTGAAAGAGCATACCCTTGGATCAGTGATGTAGCCGATTACCTCGATCAAATATCAGTAAAGGATATTAATGGGATTCGCAAATTACCCATTAGCTCCAGCCCTGAAATACATGACAACTCTATCAAAGCTTGGTTTGGACAAACAACAAATTACGACCTATCCTTTATCCGTTGGACATTCGAAAAGGCCGCAGAACTTGCTCATGCTGTAGGCAAGTCAGGGGAGGCACAAAAATGGGAGACTATTCTAAAAGAGTGGCCAACTTTTGCCTTGGATAATGCAGGCGGATTAGCCTTTGCTCCCGGTGAGCCTTATGTAGAATCACACCGCCATTTTTCACACCTTGTAGGATATCATCCATTAGGGGTTATCGACTGGTCGAAAGGAGAGAAAGATCAAGCCATTATTCGTGCAACGCTCGAGAACTTAGAAAAAACTGGCCCTGACTGGTGGTGCGGGTATACCTATAGCTGGCTAGGCAACCTCTATGCGCGTGCTTTCATGGGTGATAAAGCAGCCCAGACACTTCGTATTTTCTCTGAAAATTTCTGTCTCCCTAACAGCTTTCATGTCAATGGTGAGCAACATAACAAGGGGTATTCAAAAATGAAATATCGCCCCTTTACCCTAGAAGGAAACTTTGCATTTGCAGCAGGCGTGCAAGAGATGCTTATTCAAAGTCATACCGGCATTATTCACCTTTTCCCTGCCATACCTAAAGCTTGGCAAGATGCAAACTTTACCTCCTTACGCACTGTTGGAGCCTTTCTAATTTCGGCTCAGCAGAAAAAAGGAGATGTTGTTACGGTTACGATTAGATCAGAAAAAGGTGGAGTCTGCAAACTAAAAAATCCTTTTAAAGACTTCAACTTTAACGCAAAATACAGCTGGAAGGGGAAAATAGATAAGACGAACGATCTTTTATCAATCGAATTTCCTAAAAATGGAATATTGACTTTAACAAGGGAATAAATCTACCACCACCGAAGACCCGCGAGACGACAAAGATCCATGCGAGAAAGTAGCAGATTGTACTCAAACTGCAACTTACTTAACTGAGCATCGCTAAGATTTGAAACAGCGGTTAACAGATCAAGGTTTGTAATCACGCCAAATTTATAGCGATCAGCAGCTAGCTCATTGGCCAATTTAGCTTGTTTGATAAGTCCATCAGCTGACGAGAGCTTTTTCTGATTCTTCTGAATGTCATCAAGGGCATTTAGCAGATCCTTGTTAAGCGTTGCCTTTTGTGTCTCAAGAGCGTGCTGTGTTGCATCTCTGGTGATAACCGCCATTTTCTGTCGGAAGCCAGGTCGGCTAGCAGATAGAATTGGGATCGTAACACCTAATCCTACGAAATAGTTAAAGTTAACCACATCAATATTCGGCATGAAACCATTCTTATATCCTGCGCCAGCAAGCAAGTTCACGCTGGGCAGTTTACTCCGTTCGGCCGTAAGGATATCCCATCCAGCCAATTTTAACTTCGCATCAGCAATTCGAATATCCATGTTATTATGCGACGCGATTGCCGAGATAGAATCAGAGAGATAACTAAACGAAGTGGCATTAAAACCAGCATCTCTGATATACTCTTGACCACTATTCCCAGTCAGCATATCTAGTAGATTATATTGTTTGCTCAACTGAGACTTTAATTCGGTATAGAAATTTACAGCGTTATTATATTTAACGTCTGTGGAGACCTGATCATAATTTAACGCATCACCATTTTTCACTCGCACTTCAATCTGTTGTTTGGTGGCTGTGATTAGGTTTAATTGTTCTTGCTGAACGGTGATACTCTTATTCAGAAAAATAATTGAGTAGTATACTTGTGCAATCTGATAAGCTAGATTAACCTTAAAACCCTCCAGATTATCTTTTGAGATCTCCAGCTCGCCTTTTGCTTTATTTAAGGCAGAGCTTAAGCGAAAGTCAATTAAAGGTTGAGCCAGGGATACTGATGCATTGTAGTTATCCGCCGGTTGAATTCTCATTTCTTGAATTTGTCCAGAGGCAGATGGGATATGAAAGGCAGGGGTAGGAAATTGTTGACGATAAGAAAGATCACCCATGGCAGTAGGCAAAATAGCCGTGCGATCAAGCTGAACCTTTGTCTCACTCAGACTAATCAATTGCTTCATCTCGGCAACCTTTGGATATTTCTCAAACGATTGATCAACAAAATGTTTTAAATCCGCAGGCACCATCAGATCCTGAGCAATGCTTGAATTAACAAGAAATAATGTTGCGAGTATAAAAAATATGGTTTTCATAATAAGCTGAATTAATTTAAGCTTCATTGAATTAATCATTAGACTTCCTCCGCTGCATGCAGGGTTTCTTTATTTGCTTTAGGTGCCCTTCTAGCTAGAAAAATAAGCGGGAAGGCAACCATTATAAATATTGTTACGTAGACAAAAGCATCTAAATAACTTCGTAGATAGACCTGTTTCATCATCGAGAGTTCCATAATCTGATAAGTCTGCTGTGGCAAATTCGCCGCAACCGGAAGTTTCGATTGCAAACCTTGATAAATCTGAGTATAGCGCTCTGCAAACTGAGGGCTTCCATTGTAGATATTACTAACTAAATCAACTCGATGAATGGCGGTTCGATGAGCTATATAATTGTTTACGATTGCAATACCAAAAGAGCCACCGATCTGACGCACCATATTGTTAAGAGCAACACCTTGGGCAATATCTTTAGGTGCTAACCCAGCTACAGCCATTGCATTTAAAGGGACAAACAACAAAGCCAATCCAGCTCCTCGAATCATTAACGGTAACGTGAAGAACCCTGATGAAACATTCTGATCAGCTTGCGACATCAACAATCCAAAACCCATTAGCGTAATAAAACCTAGAGTTACAAATATTTGAGGATTAGTGCCTTGCTGCAGTTTTTTTCCTATCAGAGGCATAAAAATTATAGACAATACGGAGGCTGGGAGCAGCGTAATTCCTGTTTCGTAAGCCGTATACCCTAACACCCGCTGCAGCATCAAAGGGAAGATAAATACGGAAGTAAATAGGATAAATCCAACGAAGAAAGTTAGAATAGCCGTAATCATTAGGTTCCGATCTTTAAAGATCCGCAAATTAACGACCGGCTCTTTCACCTTGAATTCCCACCAAATAAACGTGATTAATCCAACTGCAGCTACGAGTGCTAAACCAATAATTAATCTGGAGTCGAACCAATCTTCTGTTTCTCCTCGCTCAAGGACATACTGCAATGCACCGATACCAATAGTGAGCAAGAAAATACCAGACCAATCGATACTTGGCTTCACATCCACTTTAGGAGTCCTAGGGACAAAATTATAGGCCAATATACTAGCTACAATACCAAAGGGGATATTGATAAAAAATATCAATGGCCATGAGTAGCTATCAATAATTAATCCTCCGACAGTTGGACCTAAAGTAGGACCTAAGACAACACCCATTCCAAACAAGGCTGCTGCCATGCCCCGCTCCTTGCCCGTAAAGTTTTCAAAAAGGATTGCTTGAGAGGTAGATAGTAAGGCTCCTCCCCCAAGACCTTGAACAAAGCGCCAAAATACAAGTTCCCAAAGTGAGGTCGAAGTTCCGCATAAGATTGAGGCCACCGTGAATAAGGCAATTGAAAACATGTAATATCTCAACCTTCCAAAATACGTTGCTAAAAACCCCGTCATCGGAATAATAATCACATTGGCAATGGCATACGAAGTGATAACCCAAGCAATATCTTCAATAGAGGCACCAAGGTTTCCAGCCATCTGGTTGAGGGCCACATTCACGATCGAAGTATCTATCAGCTCCATGATGGCAGCTGAAATCGTCGTTATCGCAATAAAAATCTTTGCCGTTTTACTTAGGGGTTCCATCGAGAGCTTAAAGAGGGACAGATACTACCACACTCATACCAGCACGAAGAATATCTTTAACTTTCTCCTCATCCAAGAGCTCGATACGAACTGGAACACGTTGTGTAACCTTCACAAAATTACCCGTTGAGTTGTCCGGAGGGAGTAGCGAAAAGCGAGCACCTGTAGCATCTGATACTGAAATGATTTTACCTTGAACTTCTAGCTTTGGATATCCATCAATCTTAAGATGAACAATTTTTCCAATGGTAATATTCTTTAATTGACTCTCTTTGAAATTGGCTACTACCCAATGGCTCTGGCTATTAACAAGCGTAAGAACCGGAGTTCCAGCTTGAATAAACTGGCCTTCATCGATATTTCGTTTCCCAATCTTGCCATCAGAGATTGCATAAATATGACAATATGAGAGTTTTAAACGTTGCTGATTGATTCGTGATTTTTTTGTTTCAGCCTGAGCTTGTGCTTTCTTTACTTGCGCATTTAAAACTGCAATTCGAGTTTGTGCAACTTTTAAATCTATCTTACTTGCGTCAAGAAGCTTCGTTGCAACATCATAATTAGATTGACTATCATCTAATTGTCTTTTAGTACTTGCATTGCCCTCAAAAAGGCTTTTCTCACGACTAAGATCAGAAGTCGCTTTGGCATAACGCATTTTAACAACCTCTAGGCTCCCCTTTGCCGAAGATAACATAGCAGATGCATTGTTTAACGAAGCTTTTACATTCTCGATCTCCGTAAGAGCTTCTGCATAATCCGCTTCCATCTCTTGAAGTTGCATATTCAGTTCAGTGGAATCTACATCCATCAATAGCTGACCTTTTTTCACCGTGGCATAATCATCGGTATAGATCTTGTTTACATAGCCAGATACTCTCGAAAGAATTGGTGCAACGCGCATCTCAACTTGGGCGTTATCCGTCTCTTCATGGTTGATCGCATACCAAACTTGCTTGACTAAAAATGATAATCCGAGGACGATCACCGTGCCGATGATAATTCGCGGCAATATACTTTTGCTACTTGCAGTCTCTTTATTTTCAGAAGGGATCATATTTCTAGATTATTTTAAAATAGGGTTCAAAGATAATAACTATCGTAACCCAAAGCCTGTTCTTTGCTGTTATTTAACACTATAATAATGCGAAGCCAAAGTTTAAGCGAGCAATTAATGGTTTGTTTGGGCAAATTTAAGTGCCTGGGTTGTGGTATAATACTTTGCAATCATATTGGGCACTTCCCACTCTGGTAGTTTCCCCGCCTTTAAATATTCGAGGTATTTTTCTGCAACCTGGGAAAAATGAGCTTCATGACCAATCTTGAGCGGGTCTGGAACGACTATTTTCCAGGTACCTGATTGGACTTTTTCCAGCGCTAATCCTTGCTGAGGAAGGTTTGCCAACGCTGCGAGTATCCCTTTCTCCAAATTGATTAAGTCAGCTCCAACTTTAGCGTGAATATAAAGGGTGGGGTCATATTTCTGCTCTTTACCTTGAATTATTTCAAGGTCTGATAAAGTCCCACGCAGCATCGAATAATGGGTATCACCGGCTCCTTCCGATGCTTTATAGTCCCAGATCGCAGTAACTTTCGCCACGCTATTTTTAATTTTATAAACGATCGTCCCATTTGCAAATACCCCTAGCTTATCTGCTTTAACATCCTTTAAAAGATAGTCAGGAAAGTCGGCAAGCTTCGTAACTTCAGAAAACTGAGACTTCGAGAATTGAGTTGGCCACCGTTTTGCGTCTAAAATCTGAATATCACTCTTATGCAAAATCTGATCCGGGAAGCATTCCCATTGCACCAAGTCTACCAGATGAGTTGTTACATCTACAATCCCTTCACCTTGCTGTTTGACATCAAAAAACCATCCTGGTCGAACCAACGTATTTCCTGAGACATTTTTATAAAAATAATGAACACTTGTCATTTCAACTGCAGGTCTTTCCATTGATCCAATCTCAAGAGTTCCAAAAATATCAGCCCTCATAGAAAGCTCCCGCTGAATGGCAGTAGTCACCGAATAACGCTCAGTCATAATGTCATAAAGCAGCAATCCCTTTTTCTGTGCCATCACAAAGGATTTCTCTAACGCTGGAAACTGGTCAGCTGTAATCACCATTGGCTTATCGGCTAGCACATTCAATCCGGCATTTATTGACTTTGCAATATAATCGCCTTTAATTCGGTTATTGCCAGATACCACAACTACATTTCCCCGTTTTTCAGAAAGCATTTTTTCCAGATAGTCGTTGCCAATATAGCTCGTCTCTTTCCATACGGTAGGACTCACGGCTCTTGTGCCCTTGGGAGCATAAACATAAACCTCTGGATTAACTTGAACGTAATTATTCTTTTGAACTAATGCGGCATGAAAATGACCTGGGTCAAGTGTGATCAGTTTCACCTCACCCTTGGCTCCAGTAAAAGTGCTGGGCTTCGTCTTCTTTTCGAAACTAGAAGCTCCTTCTGCATTTTTTGAGCTTAAAATAACTGGGAAAGCAGCAATCATAATTAATACGTATAAACTCTTCATAAATTTGTTCTGATTTTTATATTTTTCAAAATAATCCTTAACATTTGCTTCTGTGCTTGACACTATGAATGGGCACCTGATCGCTCAACCTTCAAAGATAGCAAAGCCGATGATCGAGGAATGATCCAACAAGCAGAATAACAACTAACGACCAGGGTTATACTTAAAGGAATAAAGCACTCGTAAAGAGAGTCGAAGACTATAACTCTTTAACCTTTACATTTCGAAACGAAACTTGATCGCCATGATCTTGAAGCAGAATATAACCATCTTCATATTCGCCAAATTTAGGCACTTTGCTAAACTTGCTTTTTGCAATGACAGCCTTAAACTCTGGTGAACCTTTGGTGATCTCGACAACTTTAACCCCATTTAAGAAATGAGTCACTCGCGCACCAATCACTTCAATTCGAGCTCTATTCCACTGACCAATAGCATTGACTCGTTTTACTGGTTGAGCAGCGTCAAAACGTTTTGAATTCGCTGTCACCAGATCGTATAGCGAACCAACGGTGCGGTTTCCATCAATCCCTTCTTTCGCATCCGGATGTCTTAAATCATCCAAGACTTGAAATTCAAAGCCAATTGTATTGAGTTTATTTGGCTCGCTTTGAATAAAATATTTAATCCCACTATTAGCCCCTTCGGTAAGCTTAAAGTCAACTTCTAAGATAAAATTTTTGTACTTTTTCGTTGTTACAATATCTCCTCCTCGTAAGCCTTTTACCTTATTCGGACTAATAGCTCCATCCTCGATCGTCCATCCTTTAGAAGGGAAATTAGTCGCAGCAGCACCTCTCCATCCTTCAGTAGTTTTACCATCCCAGAGTAACTTCCAGCCGTTCGACACTTCATTCGGCGTTAAAGTATTATTTAGATAACTTACTTCTCGGACTGATTTATCCATCGGCTTACGGTATTTCTCGAGATCATTTGTCATGATTCGAATATCTTTCCAGCTGATAGTCCGGCCCTCTTTCGTGGCATCTTTACCAATGCTATGAACCTGCAGTGCGATAAAACCGGAGGGTGTCATATCGTCAACTAGATTGGCACAAGGGACGCCATTCATCCAAGTTCGGATTGAATTTCCTATGGCCTCTACCCGAATGGCATTCCATTGTCCGCGCTTATAACCTTTTTTGGCTGGCTGATTATACTCTAATGGATATAGCCATCCACGACGAGACTCGTCATAGATACCCGCCGACCAAGCACGAGGCGAATCATCACACTCAACCTGATAACCATGCACATGTTCTATGTTTTGAGCCTTTTGCTCCGAACGGATCTGAACGCCAGAGTTAAGACCTGTATCCATCTTAATCTTATATTCGAGAATAAAGTCCCCATAACTCTTTTTAGTCGCCAAGAAGGTATTTCCAGTATTCACCTTCGAATGGCCAACGATCTCACCCTTTGAGATGGTATATTCAGCCCCTCCATCTAACTTTTCCCATCCATCAAGAGATTTACCATTAAATAGACTTTCCCATTTCCCTTGCCCAGCAAATAATGCACTTGACAAAAATGTCAACACTAGAATTAGTTTTATTTTTTTCATGATTTAAAAGTTTTTAAAACAGTTAGTTAAGCACAGGCTAGCATATTAGTGTACAACACTATGCAGGCCTTGTGCAGATGGTATTAGTTAGTTGCTTGTGCCTAGGTTAGCTATACAAAAATAACAAATTACTCTTTGCTGTAACATGATTGAAATAGGATTTAAAAATGCGATTTATATCTCGAAAACATAGCCCTAAAACATAAAGATAGGCCAATTATAATCTGTGTAGTTAAATAATTAAAATTCTAAATTTCTACGTTAACTGAATAAAACTTACTTTTGGAGGATCATAGTAAAAAGAGTCATAACTTAGCAAAGTTAACTCTATACTAAACGGTCAATCATTTCGATAGGTTATCAAGAAATAATGGACCTAAATTTGAACCTAAAAGCTTAAGAATAGTCATGAAAGGAATCATACTTGCAGGAGGCTCAGGAACGAGACTTTATCCAATAACAAAAGGAGTTTCAAAGCAACTGTTACCCATATATGATAAGCCAATGGTTTATTATCCACTATCAACCTTGATGTTATCAGGCATTAGGGACATCCTATTGATATCGACACCAGAGGACATTGGAATGTACGAACGGTTATTAGGAAATGGTCAAGAGTGGGGCATTCAGATCAGTTATAAAATTCAGCCATCTCCAGATGGTCTTGCCCAAGCGTTTCTTCTTGGCGAAGAGTTTATTGGCTCTGATGATGTTTGTCTGGTACTCGGCGACAATATTTTTTATGGGTATGGTTTCTCGGGGATGCTTCACGATTCGGTTGACATCGTTAAGAATGAAAAAAAGGCAGTAATCTTTGGATATGTGGTATCTGATCCTGAGCGATATATACGCCCGGAACCCTCATAGCATCGCCGCGTTACGCTGTCTGCCCATCGAGTCGTGCCTCAGCGGGGCAATGAGCCAAGCCGAGGTTGTTGGGCTGGCGACGGGAC
>JAPLDS010000020.1:0-67816 GCA_026391295.1 Bacteroidia bacterium
CCACCAGTACAACTTTCTGCTACCGAAAGTGTTCGTCCATTGTTCTGTAGTAGCTTACCCACATTCCCAGCCATTGTATCTTCATCGTAGCCAAAAATATATTCTGGAATAAGTTCGTTAAGTGCTTTTGTTTTTTGATCTAATAGCTCAACAAGGTTTTCTTCGTTCTCACCTCTTGCAGTAAGCCTAAGTCTTACATTTTGTGGGCTCGGCAGATAGGCAAGTTTAATGCTTTCAGGGAGACTATCTTCCCATGTTTCAATCTTTTCAGCTAAGGTTGATTCTGCTAATCCTTGCGTTAGAATGGTGCGGTGAAGAATCACTGGCGTATTAAATAGTTTACGTAGCCTTGGGATTACCTCGCTTTCGACTAAGTATTTCATTTCAAATGGTACTCCAGGCATAAAGACATAAATTATCTCGTTAAATGAAAACCATAATCCTGGTGCTGTTCCTAATTTATTATGCAAAACAGTGGCTTTTTCAGGCACTAAGGCTTGCTCGCGATTAAGCGAATTAATCGAGATCCCTCGAGGCGTTAATAGCTGAGTGATATGTTCTAGAACTAGCGAGTTTTCAATAAGCTCCGTGTCAAAATATTTGCACAATGCTGCCTTTGTTCGGTCGTCACGCGTTGGTCCTAGTCCACCAGTTATCAATACTATCGATGAGTTGCTTCCAGAGTCTTGTAAGGCAGCAATGATATGGTCAGGGTGATCAGATATGCTTGTGATCTGACGGATATTAATCCCTTCTGCATTAAGTTTTTGTGCGATCCAAGCTGAATTGGTATCGACGATCTGACCGATTAATATCTCGTCTCCAATGGTGATTATATCTGCGTCCATCTAATTTGTATATTTACTTTTTACGCCTTTTACAATAACTGATTCGCGTATTGAAAAATCGCTGTGTATTAGTTCAAGAAATCTGATTTGAAGCTATTTTAGATCATAACCAAACGGATACAAGGCTAGACGCATTAGTTTAAAATGCTGAATTCCAAATGGAATCCCGAGAATTGTAATGCAGAGCAATAATCCTAAGACGAATTCAGCTATTGCAATCCAGATTCCTGCAAAAAGCAGCCAAATTATATTTAATAAAAACGAAAGAACTGGAATAGAACTTTTGGTCGATACTACACGTCGCCCAAATGGGGTTAAATGAGCAATTCCAATCTTCATGGCTTGCAGTCCCCAAGGTATACCAATGATGGTTAGGCACAGTAAAAATCCGCCCCAGAGGTAGGCAAGAAAACTAAAAAAGCCTCCTAGAATAAACCAGATGATGTTTCCTAAGAGTCTCATAATTTAGCTTTCTTAATTTAAATTACTTGCTCTTTTTACCTTCAATCCAGCTGATAATCTGCTCTGAATCAGGTTTGTCTCCAGGAGAGGCGAAGCCAACAACTTTTCCGCTTTCATCGATCATGAATTTTTGAAAATTCCATTTAACGTCAGCATCTACAACACCATTCTGGTCTTTAGAAGTTAGCCATTTATAGAGCGGATCCATGTCTTTTCCTTTTACAGATATTTTTGCCATCATAGGAAAGGTAACTCCGTAATTTTTTGTGCAAAACTCACGAATTTCAGAATTTGTGCCCGGCTCTTGACTCATGAAATTGTTTGCAGGGAAGCCAACGATAACAAAGTTCTGATCTTTATATTTATCGTAAACTTGTTGAAGTAATTTATATTGAGGCGTTAGACCGCATTTAGAGGCGGTGTTTACGACAAGGACTTTCTTCCCTTTTAAGGATGAAAGATCAAATGGTTGGCCATCTAGCGCATTGACTTTGAAATCATAAAGTGATTTCTGTTGAGCCATGGCTCCTAAAATAAAAAGGGCAAAAGAAAGTGATAGGACTAATTTTTTCATGTTATAAAGGGTTTTAATTGTTTAAAATTAACGACTTAATATTGGTTTTACAACAATTATACGTATTAAATGTTCGAATATCGGCTATTTCGTTGATAACTTCTTGAACACTCACGTTTGGAGGGTTGGAAAAAGTAATATATTTGGCTTCCAGAATACGCCTTTAATACCCTATGGAAAATTATATCGTTTCAGCACGGAAATATCGCCCCGACACATTTAATACAGTTGTCGGTCAGCCTTCGATTACTGCGACATTGAAAAATGCCATTAGCAGTAATCATCTCGCGCATGCCTACCTTTTCTGTGGACCTAGGGGTGTTGGTAAGACTACTTCAGCCCGAATATTCGCCAAAACAATTAACTGTCTGAACATCGATAGTCATACAGAGCCTTGCAATTCCTGTGAATCATGTTTGTCTTTTGGCGAAAATCGTTCCTATAATATTCATGAGCTCGATGCAGCATCGAATAATTCAGTCGATGATATCCGCTCCTTAGTTGATAAAGTTCGTATTCCTCCTCAGTTAGGAAAATATAGTGTGTATATTATTGATGAGGTTCATATGCTTTCTACACAGGCTTTTAACGCGTTTTTAAAAACGTTAGAAGAGCCACCTGCTCATGCAATCTTTATCTTGGCAACCACTGAAAAGCATAAAATTCTCCCCACAATATTATCCCGTTGCCAGATCTACGATTTTAATCGGATCTCGATATCAGACATTGAAAAGCATTTGCAAGAGGTTGCACAGAAAGAGAATATCGTTGCCGAAGCTGAAGCCTTGAATATAATTGCTCAAAAGGCTGATGGTGCCATGCGAGATGCCCTTTCTATATTTGATCAGGTCGTTAGTTTTTGCGGTGCAAAGGTCACCTATAAGGATACTATCGCTAATCTTAACGTGCTTGACTACGATTACTATTTCAAACTGACAGACTGCTTTCAGAATGCTGACATCTCCGGGACTTTGCTAATCTTTAGTGAAATTCTGGATAAGGGGTTTAATGCGCACCATTTTATTATGGGACTTGGTCAGCATTTCCGTGATTTGTTAATTTGTCAAGATCCTGTTACACTTCAATTGCTTGAAGTGGGAGGCGAAATACGCGAGCGTTATAAAAAACAGGCCGCACAATGTACTGTTAACTTTTTGATTGGTGCATTGCAGCTATCTTCAGAATGTGATATCTCCTATAAGGCTTCTTCAAACCAACGGTTTTTGGTTGAACTTACGATCGTTAGAATTGCTCAGTTAGAAGAATTATTAAAAAAAAAACACTTGACGACGCCTTAGCAACGTTATCGCTTTTGCCAATTTTCTCAAAGTTAGATCCGGCAAAGGTGCCAAGTGTTTCAATCCCTGTCTCAGCTCCGGCTCCACTCCCAGTTCCAATTCAAGTCGCAGTCCCAGTTCCAGCTCCAATTCCTCCAACAGAATCTCCAGAGATAGTTGTAAAAGCATCTAATCCTGATGTGCCAGCAGCTCCTGCGCGCAAACCAGTTGGACGCAGTTCATATGCTACACCTTCAATCTTAGATGCATTAAATGATTTATCTAAAGAATCAGAGCTAGGCATAATTGCCGATTCTACTGCTACTTCTTATGGTGAAAAGCAGACTGCAAAGCCATTTGAGCTAGCTGAATTATTAGTCGCATGGCTAACCTTTGTTGGTACCGTGGAGGCTCCTCCTCAGCTTAAATCAGCCTTGAGTGCCAGGGAACCACAGATAATAGGTGAATGGGAAATACTCTATGAACTAGATACTGAGCTGCAGTATAATCGGTTAACCTTAGATTTAAAACCTAAACTGCTTGGATTTTTGCGTCGTCAATTGGAAAATCAAGCCATAGAAATAACATTCCAAGTTTCTGATGATTTGGCACCAATTTCTGATATTCCCTATACGGATGAGGAGAAGTGGAATGTATTAGTAAGTAAATATCCATCTTTAGCATTATTAAAGTCAAAATTTGGCTTAGATTTTGAGCATTATTAAATTACAGTGATTACTTTTGTACCCGAATTCAAATTCTCTTGTTTTCAAAATTAGCCAATGCTATAGTAATAGGTTAAATTGTCATTGCGATTCCTTATTCGTTTAGGCTTATTCCTACAAGATAGCAAGGTCGTTAGCTGGTTTCTGCTTTAAAAGTATAGTTTCTAGTTTTTAATGTAAAATTTTATCAATGCAAAAAATTAAAGTACTTAATCCTGTCGTGGAACTCGATGGGGATGAAATGACCAGAATTATCTGGAAAATGATTAGAGAAGAGCTTATCCTGCCTTTTCTTGATATTGATATTAAATATTACGATCTAGGTATTGAGCATCGTGACGCCACTGATGATCAGGTGACGGTTGATGCTGCTCATGCAATCAAAAAGTACAAGGTTGGAATTAAATGTGCCACCATTACACCTGATGAGGCTCGTATGACAGAATTTGGACTTAAGAAAATGTACAAATCTCCGAATGGCACAATTCGGAATATCTTAGATGGTACAATTTTCAGAGAGCCTATCGTTGTTAAAAATGTTCCAAGATTAATTCCGCAATGGACTGCACCAATTGTAATTGGTCGT
This sequence comes from Bacteroidia bacterium, assembly GCA_026391295.1. Taxonomy (GTDB): domain Bacteria; phylum Bacteroidota; class Bacteroidia; order Bacteroidales; family Prolixibacteraceae; genus JAAFHB01. The sequence continues at coordinate 4,473 of JAPLDS010000020.1, forward strand.
CATGCTTTTGGGGATCAATATCGTGCTACCGATATCGTTGTCGATAGACCAGGTAAGTTAACCATGACCTTTACTCCAGATGATGCATCGGGCGCTCAAGTTCATGACGTGTATCATTTTGAAGGTCCTGGTGTAGCGCTTTCAATGTACAATACAGAAGAGTCGATCAGAGGATTTGCACATAGCTGTTTCAAGATGGCTCTGACAAAAAAATGGCCTCTTTATCTCTCCACAAAAAATACAATTCTTAAAAAATACGATGGATTCTTTAAAGATATCTTTGAAGAGATCTTTGTTGCTGTTTACAAACAACAATTCCAGGAAGCTGGCATTACCTACGAACATCGTCTAATTGATGATATGGTTGCTTCTGCTTTAAAATGGAATGGCAACTTTATCTGGGCATGTAAAAACTATGATGGTGATGTTCAGTCGGATACCGTAGCTCAAGGATTTGGTTCTTTGGGTCTTATGACCTCTGTCTTAATGACTCCAGATGGAGATGTTATGGAGGCGGAGGCAGCTCATGGGACGGTTACTCGTCATTATCGCGAGCATCAAAAGGGAAGACCTACTTCTACAAACCCAATTGCATCGATCTATGCCTGGACTCGTGGTCTTGCCTTTAGAGGTAAACTTGATAATAACCAAGCTTTAATTGACTTCTCATTGCTTCTTGAGCAAGTGTGTATCGATACCGTTGAGGCTGGAAAAATGACCAAAGATCTTGCTTTGTCGATCTATGGTGATGATTTAAAACCTGAGAACTACTTAACAACAGAGCTTTTCATGGCTGAATTAGCTAAATTGATGAATGCTAGAATGGGTAATTAATTCTAAAACATGAATTGATATTTTCTTTTATCTTATTGGTATATAGAATTTTGCAAACTAAAAAAGAATGGGTTTTAACCTGTTCTTTTTTAGTTTAAATGCATCCTGTTTAGAACCGATTATATTCTGATCTTCAAGTGCGAAAATGGCACTTTAGATTTCGGTACTTTCAACGTTTTAGTTAACTTTGTCACTAATTGTATTTCAGATATTAATTATACAAAATAAGATAATGTCATTTTTAAATAAGATTCTATCCAGCTTTTTTGGCAATAAATCCCAAAAGGATATCAAAGAGATCATGCCGATATTAGAAAGTATCAAGCAGGAATACCTTCGATTTCCAGCCCTTACCAATGATCAATTGCGTGAAGAATCAGCTGCGCTTAAAGCAAAGATATCTAACTACGTAAAACAAGAAGAGGATGAGATCGCTGAACTTAAAGCTAAAGCTGAGAGTGGTGAGCTTGCTCTTGAAGAAGGGGAGAAGATTTACGATCGAATTGATAAACTTGAAGAGACGATTCTAAAAAAGATAGAAGAGATCTTAACAGAGATACTTCCAACGGCGTTTTCAATTGTAAAAGATACGGCTCGTCGTTTGATGGAGAATGATAAAATTGAGGTCTCAGCTACCGAATTCGATCGGAACTTAGCTGCTAGTACTGATTTTGTTGAAATAAAAGGGGATAAGGCTATTTACAAAAGTGAATGGAATGCTGGCGGTTCGGCGCAGAAATGGAATATGCTCCATTACGATGTGCAGCTCATCGGTGGTATCGTTCTTCACAACGGAAAAATCTCTGAGATGGGAACCGGTGAAGGAAAGACCCTTGTGGCTACACTTCCTGTATTCTTAAACGCATTAGCTGGACGGGGTGTTCATGTGGTTACTGTCAATGATTACTTGGCAAAACGTGACTCCGAATGGATGGGACCTATCTATCAAATTCATGGTATATCTGTTGATTGTATCGATAAGCACCAACCTAACTCACCAGAACGGAGAAAAGCTTACGAAGCCGATATCACCTTTGGCACAAATAATGAATTTGGATTTGATTATTTGCGAGATAATATGGCTGTTAGTCCAGCCGATCTTGTTCAGCGCAAACACCATTATGCGATCGTTGATGAGGTTGATTCTGTATTGATTGATGACGCTCGTACACCTCTTATCATCTCTGGACCAGTTCCTAAAGGGGAAAATCAGTTGTTTGATGCGCTAAAAGCCCCAGTTGAACGACTAGTTAAAGCTCAGCGTGATCTTGTTGGTAATTATCTTGTTGAAGCAAAAAAGAAAATTGGCTCTGATAATAATAAGGAATCTGAAGAGGGTGCCTTGGCCTTATTTAGAGCTTATAAAGGTCTACCTAAGCATAAACCACTGATTCGTTTCTTAAGTGAGGAGGGGAATAAAGCCAAGATGCTTAAGATGGAAAACTACTACATGCAAGATAACAACAAGAATATGCATGTGGCTACCGATCCACTATTTTTTGTGATCGAAGAGAAGTTGAACTCTATTGAGTTGACTGATAATGGAATAGAAATCCTATCAACAGATAACGAAGACAACGGTTTCTTCGTTCTTCCTGATGTTGGCGCAGAAATAGCCGATATTCAAAATGATAAAAATCTTAGTGATTCAGATCGCTTAGAGCAAAAAGATGTCTTGCTGCAAAATTTTGCTGTGAAATCGGAACGAGTTCATACGGTGAATCAGCTATTAAAAGCCTATACGATGTTTGAGAAGGACGTTGAATACGTTCTTATGGATGGTAAGGTGAAAATTGTGGATGAGCAGACTGGTCGTATCATGGAAGGTCGTCGCTATTCAGATGGTCTGCATCAAGCTATTGAGGCGAAAGAACATGTAAAGATTGAAGATGCTACGCAGACCTTTGCAACCATTACTCTTCAGAACTATTTCAGAATGTACCACAAGCTATCTGGTATGACTGGAACTGCAGAAACTGAAGCAGGTGAGCTATGGGATATCTATAAATTAGAGGTTGTTGTTATTCCAACCAATCGTCCGATTGTTCGTAAAGACTTTGAAGATCTCGTTTATAAGACCAAAAAAGAGAAATACAATGCCATTATTGATGAGATTGTAAGGTTAAATACGATCGGACAACCGATGCTTGTCGGTACTACCTCGGTTGAAATCTCTGAATTATTAAGTCGGATGCTTCAGATGAGAGGCATCAAACATCAAGTACTGAATGCAAAACTGCATCAGAGAGAGGCTGATATTGTAGCTGAAGCTGGAAAGCTAGGTATGGTTACCATCGCAACCAACATGGCTGGTCGTGGAACAGATATCAAGCTTACACCTGAAACTCGCGAATTGGGAGGATTAGCCATTATCGGTACAGAAAGACATGAGTCTCGTCGTGTGGACCGTCAGCTTAGAGGCCGTTCTGGTCGTCAAGGTGATCCAGGTTCATCACAGTTCTTCGTCTCTTTAGAGGACGATCTAATGCGACTTTTCTCTTCGGATCGAATTGTTCGAATCATGGATAAACTTGGTTTGAAAGATGGCGAGGTTATCCAGCACTCTATGATTACTAATGCAATAGAGCGTGCACAGAAAAAAGTTGAAGAGAATAACTTCGGCATACGTAAACGTTTGCTTGAATACGACGATGTGATGAATTCACAACGTGAGGTGATTTATAAGAAAAGAAAGCATGCCCTTTATGGCGAACGTATTGATGTCGATATCTTAAATATGATCTACGATATCAGTGATGCTATTGCTGCTGAATATGAACCAAATGGCGAAGAGGGATTTGAAGATTTTAGACTTGAACTGATCCGTACCTTGTCGCTTGATAGTCCCGTTGACGAAAGAGAGCTAAATAATTTGAAGCCTGAAGATTTGACCGAAAAAATATACCAGGCAGCAACAGCTAATTTCAACCGTAAATCTCAAGCAATAGCTAAGCAGGCTATGCCCGTGGTGAAAGATGTGTTTGAGACCAAAGGTCATATGTATAATAATATTGTTGTTCCGATTACAGATGGCCTAAGACTGTTTAATATCATTACAAATCTTGAAAAAGCTTACAAGAGTGAAGGTCAAGATTTAGTTAAATCATACGAACAACAGGTGATCTTAGCAACTATTGATGAGCATTGGAAAGAGAATCTAAGAGAATTAGATGAACTACGGACTTCGGTTCAGAATGCATCTTATGAACAGAAAGATCCATTGTTAATTTATAAACTCGAATCATTTAACCTGTTTAAGGCTATGATGGAACGAGTGAATAAAGGGGTTGTTTCTACGTTGATGAAAGGACAGATTCCGATCAATGATGCAGAACAGGTTAAAGAAGCTCCTGCCGCTCGTCGTCAGACCGACAGATCTAAATATCGTGAAGAGAAAAGCGATGTTTCAGCGAGCTCTCCTGCTAGTCAGCAAGAGGAGAAACATGTTCAGCCTATACGTGTAGCTCCAAAAGTTGGTCGTAATGAAGCATGCCCTTGCGGTAGTGGAAAGAAATTTAAGAATTGTCACGGACACGGTCTAGTTGATTAATAAACTGGTTACATTGGAATGCGAGTCCTGAATTTTTCAGTATCGGCTCAATATCCATTCGTTGGTATGGTTTGATGTTTGCCTTGGGCTTTACATTCGGTTTCTCTATCCTAACTAGGATGTTTAAACATGAAGGTTCAGATCCTGCTTTAGTTGAAATCGTATTTGTTTATCTAATCGTTGCAACCATTATAGGTGCTAGGTTAGGTCATGTGCTTTTTTATGGATGGGATTATTATTCACAACATCTAATCGAGATATTTCTCCCGATCGCAAAGGGAGAAGATGGCTATAAATTTGTAGGATTCCAGGGTCTTGCTAGTCATGGAGGAGCAATTGGTATTATCATTGCGATCTGGATTTTTTCAAAAAAAATTACAAAACTGCCTGTTTTATGGACTTTGGATCGGGTTTTGGTTCCTACAGCCTTGGTTGGAGCTATGATTAGGACTGGTAATCTAATGAATTCTGAAATTTACGGTGTGGCTACAAATCTACCATGGGGTTTTATTTTTGAACGAAATAACGAGACCATTGCAAAACATCCTACAATGATCTATGAGGCAATCTGCTATTTGATCACTTTTGGACTTTTGATGTATTTCTATTACAAAACCAAAGACCTGAAAGACCGTTTAGGTTTTCAGACAGGCGTATTTTTAGTTGGTGTATTTCTTACTCGATTTTTAATCGAATTTATCAAAGAAAATCAAGAGGCATTTGAATCGGGTATGAGCCTAAATATGGGTCAGATTTTAAGTGTTCCGTTTGCAGTGGCTGGAGTATGGCTAATCTATCATGCCCTCACACATCCACCAGTCGTTTATCGGAAATAGGCTATTGTTTCTAGATCTCTTTGGAGGTTAAAACAGCATTGTACATGACCTCGATAGGATGAATAGCCGAACGGCCTGTTCCATCCTTTATCTGATGACGACAGCTTGTTCCTGAGGTCGATAGGATATCTGAAGCTTCACTCTTTCTTATTTCAGGGAATAAAATCATCTCTCCAATTTGCATCGATAGTTTGTAATGCTCTTTTTCATATCCAAAAGATCCAGCCATACCGCAACATCCAGTCTTTAATTCCTGTACCGCATAGTTCTCAGGTAACATAAGCATCTGGCGCGTGGAAAGGGAAGAGGCAAGTGCCTTTTGTTGACAATGAGTGTGAAGTTTGATCTCCTTTTTCTCACTGGAAAACTGGTCGGCTCTGATATTCCCTTTTTCCATCTCCTGCACAAAAAATTCGTCAAATAGGAGTGCGTTTTTGCCTAAGGCGATCGCATCGCTCGTTAAGGATGGGTCAACTAGATCAGGATATTCATCTCTAAAGGTTAATATCGTTGAGGGTTCAATGCCAATTAATGGAGTCTCGGCACTGATAATCCCTTTTAATAGATTTATATTTTCAACTGCAATCTTTTTGGCTTCACGGACAAGTCCTTTAGATAAATACGTTCGTCCACTCTCCCGATGTTTCGGAATGATCACTTCGTATCCCAATTGATTGAGCAGTAGTATTGCTTTTATTCCAAGTTGAGTCTCTTGGTAATTGGTAAATTCATCTGCAAATAAGTACACTTTGCGCTTTAATCCAGTTTGTTTGGGTGTTCTTTTAGCCCATTTCGTTAGCGTTTGAGCTGAATAACTTGGTAATTTTCTTTCTGGATGAAAACCTATCATTTGAGTAAACCACGATTTAGAAAGCAAGAAATTAGTGATTGGTCTAAAAGTTATAGCTAGATTTCCAAAACGTGGCAGGTAAGCTATTAATGAAGAGCGAAGTGGAGTCCCATGTTCATCGTGATAATGCTGCATGAATTCAGCTTTTATCTTAGCCATGTCAATGTCCGAAGGGCATTCGCCTTTACATCCTTTGCACGATATGCAGAGGTCTAAAATCTTGTAGATCTCTTTTTGAACAAGAGGTTTATCTTTTTTCGAGTGATGCATATATTCTCGAAGCAGATTAGCTCTGGCTCGCGTAGTCTGATCTTCATCTCGAGTGGCCATATAAGTTGGGCACATCGTTCCACCAATTAGCTCCGATTTTCTGCAGTCTGCCGAGCCATTACATTGTTCAACAGCTCTTAAAAATCCGTGTGTTGATGCGAAACTGAAGTTTGTGGCTATCTCTGGATACCGATTGGCAACCTCAAAACGAAGGTTCTGAGTGATCGGAGGAACGTCGGTAATCTTTCCTGGATTTAGAATATTCAATGGATCCCAGGTATGCTTAATATCTTTGAATATACTATATATCTCCTCACCAAACATGAAAGGAATAAAAGATCCTCTTAGCCTTCCATCGCCATGTTCACCGGATAATGATCCTCTGTGTTTTTTTACAAGCTCAGCCACATCTTGGGCCAACGAGGCATAGATCTTCTGATCTTCTTCCGTTTTTAAATTTAACAGGGGTCTAAGATGAAGCTCTCCAGCCGCTGCATGGGCATAATACACACAACTAAGTCCGTATTTAGCAATTACAGTCTTGAATTCAGCAATATAAGCAGGCAGCCTTTGGGGTGAGACTGCGGTATCCTCAATAACGGTTGTACTTCGTTTATCGCCTGGGATATTCGATAATAGCCCCAATCCAGCAGTACGTAATTCCCATACTTTTTTTATCTGATCGTCGCCTAGAACTAATGGAAAATGGAAGCCTAACGATACCTTTGTAAGATCTTCAACCAATTTTTTATACCACTCTTCAACCTCTTCAAGTGTTTCTGCAGCAAACTCAACCATTAAGATGGCCTTCGGATCTCCAGAAATAAAGAATCGATTTTCACGTTGAGAAATACTCTCCTTGGTGCAATCCATAATGATGTCATCCATTAGTTCAATAGCCGATGGCTTGTGATTTAGGATGACAATATTTGCCTCTAAAGCCTCCTCTAAAGAGGTGAAATGTGCAGGCACCACACATTTTATCTTAGGGGGTAAGGGGAGGAGATTTAATTTTATGGAAGTGGTGAATGCTAGTGTTCCCTCAGAACCCGCTAACAACTTAGAAAAGTTAAATGGGACACCATTTTCAATAAACGGATCTGTTTCCATTAGAGCATCCAAGGCATAACCCATGTTTCTTCGAGATACTTCGCGCTCTGGAAAGACTTCTGTGATGAGATTTCTTGTTAAGTTATTCTCTAATGTTTTTTGAATCTGTTTGTATATCTGGGTCTCAAGTGTTGATGGTTCACCCTCGCATTTGGCTCTAAATTCAGCTTTTGATAAGGGTCCAAAAGTAACTTCTGAACCATCGGCTAATATCGTCTCAACCTCTAGGACATGTTCACGAACACTGCCATATATAATTGACCTTAACCCACATGAGTTATTCCCAAGCATGCCGCCAATACGACAACGATTACTTGTTGAGGTCTCTGGTCCAAACTGCAGACCATATGGCTTAAGGTATATGTTTAGTTCTGCTAAGTTCACACCTGGCTCCACAATAACCCATCGCTCTTCTTTATTGAATTCGATGATGCGATCTAGATATTTAGAGATGTCGATCACAATGCCTGGCCCTACAACTTGGCCTGCCAGTGATGTTCCAGCACCACGTGGTATAACAGATGTTTTGTGCTCTTGAGCGAAAGTTAAGACCCTTTTGACATCCTCTTTGCTCTTTGGAAGGACTACTGCTAAAGGTAATTCCCGATAGGATGAAGCATCAGTAGCATAGATGATTCGATGCGCTTTGTCACTATAAAGCTCACCGTCAATCGACTGTGATAGTTTTTCAAATAGGATGCTATTTTTCATGCAGAAGTCTAATGGTCGACTAAAATACAAAAAAAAATCTCTCATCGATTTTTCGATGAGAGATCTCTATTATTTTATATCTAATTAGATTAAGGAATCAACTTGCCCTCTTCTAGAATTACATCATAAGCATAACCTGCACCGAAATCCTTTTTAAGCGCAATAACACCTTCGAAAGTAAGGATATCTCCAACTTTAGCCTCCTCTGCTGTAGTTATTGTAAGATCGAAAGCTCCATTGCTATTGGTGCCATCTTGAATATGAATCCAATTTTTACCCATGATCTGCGCATTGAACTTAACAACCTCACCTTTTATGCGAATTACTTTGCCACCATAGGTATCCTTTGCTGCAAATAGCTCGGCAATGGTAATTCCCCCTTTAGCTTTCTCAATTTTAATCCCTTCTTTGGCAACGGCTGCCTTTTTACCATTAGCTGGAGCTGAATTTGTAGATTTAACTTCTACTCCAATTGGCTCTGAACTGAATTTTGAGGCAAATGTTATAGCAGGAAAAGTTCTGTTTAGCTCCTTGCTGGTAAAATTTGTCATCTCCACACTCGGTTCGTAATAGAATGTTTTACCAATCTCAACCTCTTGTTTGGCAATGGCAATCCAACCCTCTTTGCCATCCTCTGATACTCTAAGATAGGTATAATTGCTCGATTGAATAACTTCAACTGTTTGAATCTTATGGACACCTTGAACCATCGAATTGTTCACTTTAGGGGAATTGTTGCAAGCGACGAATAAGATCAATAGAAATGTGGAGATTATAGAAATTCTTACTTTCATAGCGTAAATTTTTTGGTGAATAAAAAGTTGACTAATTGCTACATTTAGGATGAAATTATAATATGCCTAATTGAAACAATTAGATAGGCAAAAGTAGAGATATTTTTCCTGAATTCGTCGAGAATTTGTGGTAAATTGACAATTCATAATTGTTATAAGTTACCCTTTAACTTCATGTTTTGTTAATTTAAAAAATTCGCTTTTTTGTCTTTTAGTGGTTTCGTTTCTTGTTGGATTCTTCTATGTGTCACTTTAGGCTTCCTTTTTTAAATATTCGGTGATATTTTAGCTTTATTTTATAGCTTTACGGATCATATTAAAAGTTCTGTGATTTTTAGTGTTCAGAATTAATATGCTGTAAAAATTAGTTTTATAGTCCTTCTTAAGTCGATTATAGATGAATGATTTAGACGCACATGTCATTGAAAAACTTGAACATCTCAGAAGTTGGTTTCTTGAGCGTAATGGTTCCATCGTGGCGTTCTCTGGTGGTGTAGACTCTGCTTTAGTACTTTATCTTGCTCGTAAATTTCAGGGCAAAGAGCAGGCGATTGGAGTGATCTCAAACTCGGAAAGTTTGAAAGCTTCAGACTTTAAACTGGCTGTGTCATTTTGTGAATTATTTGATATACACCTTGAAATTATAAAAACAAACGAACTCAGCGATGTTCGTTATAGTTCAAATCCTGTTAATCGCTGCTTCTTTTGTAAGGATCATCTTTTTCAAGACCTTCATAAGATTAAAGCAAAATTTCCTCAGTTTGAAATCTTAAGCGGCACTAACTCGGATGATCTGGGTGACTATCGGCCAGGACTTGAAGCGGGAAAGATAAATCGTGTTATCTCTCCTTTGGTGGATTGTAAGATCACTAAAGAGGACGTGCGAACATTAGCAAAACACTTTGCCTTACCCAATTGGAATAAGCCTGCAAGTCCTTGTCTGAGCTCTCGGATACCTTATGAGCAGGAGGTTACTCTCCTCAAGCTGCGGCAGATTGAGGCGGCTGAAGAGTTGCTAAATACTTATGGATTCGAAGATGTTCGTGTACGTCATTATGGCTCTTATGGCAAAATAGAAGTCTTGAAAGCTGATTTTGACAAATTAATGAACATAGAACAAGTGCTTAGAGTTGAGATGCAAAAGATAGGTTTTGAGGAGATAAAACTTGATCAAGAAGGATTAGTCTCGGGTAAATTAAACCGAGTATTAAATGTGAACGAATTGAAAATGGCTACTCGATGAGAATATTATTTTACGATTGTTTTGCTGGTATCAGCGGAGATATGAACCTTGGTGCCATGATCGATCTTGGTGTCGATTCGGCCTATCTAATCGCGGAACTACAAAAATTAAATATTGAAGGTTTTCACCTTGAGGTTTCAAAAGATAACCGTCGCGGTATTTCTGGTACGAAGGCGACCGTTGTCGTTGAGAACCCTGACAATGAGAAACACCGTCATCTGAGACATGTCGAGGAGTTGATTAATAATTCTACCCTTTCTGCAAAGGTAAAAGCGAAATCGATACAGATCTTTGATTTAATAGCCGAAGCAGAAGCTAACGTTCATCAGATTGATAAACAAAGAGTCCATTTTCATGAAGTCGGAGCTCTAGATTCTATTGCAGATATTGTAGGCGCGGCCATCTGCTGGGACTATCTCAAGATAGATAAAGTCATTTCATCACCTATTCAGCTAGGTGGCGGTACGGTAAAATGTGCACATGGTATTATGCCTGTTCCAGCTCCTGCCACCGCATTAATTGTGAAGGGTATTCCAATTAAAATGGGTTTGATACAACATGAGGCTACAACACCAACTGGGGCTGCTATCCTAGTGGCTTTGGTCGATGAGTTTACAGAACAGTTTAATTTTCCAATTCAACAGACCGGTTACGGAATTGGCCATCGCGATATTTCGGAGGTTCCTAATGTCCTTCGCGTCTACTTGTCAGAATCTGAAAAGGGATTAGGGAATACGCAACAACTCGAGTCTTGGATGATCGAATGCAATATTGATGATATGAACCCAGAGTTTTATGAACCGTTGGTTGAGAAACTCTTTGAGGCTGGTGCTAATGATGTGTTTATCACCCCGGTGATTATGAAAAAGTCGCGACCAGCAAATCGTCTTTCGGTTTTAGGTACACAGAAAACACTGTCAGAACTAAAATCGATCATCTTCAAACACTCAACATCTATTGGCCTTATTACTTATCCTGTAACCAAAACATTTCTTGATCGCACCGAAAAGGAGATCGATACAGAGCTAGGAAAGGTTCGCATAAAGTCAACCATTTTTGAAGGCAAAGAGATTCATGCCAAAGTGGAATTTGATGATATCAAGCGTTTGTCGCTACTCCATGGATTAAGTATGAGTGAAGTGGAACGGATAGTTAACAAGAAACGGTAAGATGGAGCTTCGAGAACTACTTGAAAAATATAAAGCTGGCGAGTTAGCCCAGGATGAGGTCATATCTGCAATTTCTAATACTGGTTTTGAAGATATGGGCTTTGCAAATATCGATACCGATCGTAAAAAAAGAACTGGCATTCCTGAGGTGATTTATGCCGCGGGTAAGACCGCTGATCAAGTGCGGCAGATTGTTCAGCGCATGTATGATAAGGGATTGGATATCTTGGCTACACGTATCACAGAGGAGATGGCCCAAGCGGTTTTAGCCATCGTGCCAAAAGCCTCCTACAACCAATTAGCACGGACCATAAGCTATAAGCACAAAGATGAAGTGTGTAGCGAAAGTTACATCGCAATTATTTCAGCAGGAACGTCAGACTTGCCTGTCGCTGAAGAAGCAGCCGAAACAGCCCGATTTTTAAATAACAAAGTTGTTACTGTTTACGATGTCGGTGTTGCTGGAATCCACCGTTTATTCAATAAGCTAGATATGATTACCAATGCTAAGGTAATTGTTGTTGTGGCTGGCATGGAAGGCGCACTCGCAAGCGTTGTTGGGGGATTAGTTAATAAACCGGTTATCGGTGTTCCAACTAGCATTGGATATGGGGCTAATTTTCAAGGCTTATCAGCTTTGCTTTCGATGTTAAATAGCTGTGCAACAGGTGTTTCTGTGGTGAATATTGACAATGGCTTTGGAGCTGCCTGCCAGGCCTCTTTGATAAATAAACTCTAAGTTGTCACTGTGTTCTAGTTGAACTAAAAACTTCCACATTTTTTACTCATTTATGCAATCAAAAGATCGTTCAATTTTTAGCTTAGCAGTAATCGTGGCTTCTCTCGGCTACTTCGTTGATATGTATGACTTGCTTTTGTTTACGATTGTTAAGCGCCCTAGTCTATTTGCAGTTGGATCTACAGATTCTACCTTGCTTTCCGATAGCATTGCTGTGATGAATTGGCAGATGATCGGATTGCTACTTGGAGGTATCTTGTGGGGCGTGTTGGGTGATAAGAAGGGGAGACTTAGTATCTTATTTGGCTCAATCATTCTTTATTCTGTAGCAAATTTTGCAACCGCTTACATTCATACCGTTGATCAATATATAATCTGTCGGTTTATTGCTGGCATTGGCTTAGCTGGAGAGCTTGGAGCTGGTATAACATTGGTCAGTGAGCTACTACCTCAAAGTAAACGTGGTATCGGCACTTCGGTAGTTGCAGGTTTTGGCTTAACCGGAGTTATTGCTGCCTATTTCACCTATCAAGTAACTCTGGATTGGCGTCTGTGCTACCAAATCGGCGGAGTATTGGGTATTTTGCTCTTATTTCTAAGGGTTAGCCTAGTTGAATCAGGCATGTTTAATCAGGTTAAACTGAAAAATGTTTCGAAAGGAAATTTCTTGCTGTTTTTCTCAAGCGGAATACGATTTAAAAAATATTTCACAGCAATTTTATTAGGACTGCCTACATGGTGTATAATTGGAATCTTGGTAACACAGAGCGATCGATTTGCAAAGGCGATGTTCGGCAGTACGGATTTTGATTCTGGGCGAGCAGTCATGTTAGCCTATGTGGGTATTGCCATTGGTGACCTGATCGCTGGATTTGTCTGTCAGTATTTTCAAAGTCGTAAAAAGGGTCTACTTCTATACTATACATTATGCTCCTTAAGCATCATGCTATTCTTCAGTGGCTTTAATACAAGCAACGCCTCAATGGCTATTATCTGTGCTATACTTGGATTCAGTTCTGGCTTCTGGATTATCTTTATTACAATGGGAGCAGAGCAATTCGGCACAAATCTTAGAGCCACTGCAACGACCACGATTCCGAACATGGTAAGAGGCTCTCTGCCCTTAATAAACATGATGTTTCTTAACCTATTTCAAAAAGATTTGGGACTGAATATTATCAAAAGTGGAATCTACACCGCAGCTATCGTGATTGCCATAACGCTTACTGCGCTATATTTCACAGAAGAGACGTACCACAAGGATCTTGACTACTTCGAATAGATACCTCTTTGTCCACGAATAGGGCACCCGTTTTTAGCTGGCCAGAATTACCTCATCCATGGCTTGCTTATTTGATTCAAGGACTTCTAAATAGCGCAGTTGTGCTTTGGTGCGAACAAGATTATGACCGGCATATTCTGTCTTGTAATAAGTGTCACCATTTAGATAGTCGGTAAAGAATCGCATGGCTTGTTCCCAGGCCATATAAAGACATGAAAAGGCTAAGTTCTCTATCTCTTTTGGGGTGAGAAATGATTTTGCTTTCGAAATATACCCTTTTGCAAACGCTTCGTAAATTGGTTTGTTGAACGTGATTTTTTCCAGATTAGGCTCATCTTCAGGAGCCGTATTACCTAGCGTCCGTATGGCATCACCGAAATCATATAGAGCTGAACCCGGCATCACCGTGTCTAAGTCGATGACGCAAAGTGAATTGTTTTCTTGATCGAAAAGAATGTTATTGATTTTCGTATCGTTATGCGTAATTCGCATCGGCAACGATTTGTCATCCAAGGCACGCTGTAATGAGGTCATGGAATCGGAGCGTTGCAAAATTTGATCAATAATAGATTGGTTCTCTTTTACTCTGCCAGCAAGATCGGCTGTAATTGCTGTTTGGAAATCTTTTAATCGCGATAGCCCATTGTGAAAATTAGGGATCGTCTCAATTAATTTCTCGCCTGGTAAATCGGAAAGCTGCAGCTGGAAATGGCCAAAAGCACGTGCCGCATTATAGGCTTGTTCGGGCTCTTGGATTAATTCCACAACCCGACAATCTTTGATAAACAGAAATAGCGTCCAGAAATTTCCCTCTTCGTCATTGACAAACATCTTCCCATCTTTTGCCGGATAGTACGTCATCACTTTTCGTTCGACCTCTTTTTCACCTGAAGCCAAAAGTTTCTCACGAATATGATTGGTGCTCACCACTATGTTCTCCATCATCCCAGCGACATTTTTAAAAATCTTATGATTCTTCCGTTGGATGATGTAATTAGGGGCTTCGGCAGGAGACGTTTCAACCAAATAGGTGTCGTTGATATGACCAGTCCCAAATGAACGGATCGATGAGATTGTTAGTTCTAGCTCAAATTTCTTGACCAGATCGTAAAGTTTTTCTTCGTTCATAAAAGAGCAGATAAGAGTTGAAATTTCAGGAATGTATTTTTTAATAGATTAGCTCCAAAGATGTGATGGGTATTCCCCAGATTTAATCAAGGACTTAATCTTCTCTTGTACGAATGGCTTATCTTCTTGATAGGTAACCCCAAACCAAGGTGAGTCACAGCTTAGAACCTTCGTTCTAACAGTTCCTTTGACGATGTTGTTGTTAATCACAAGCGGAATGTAAAATTCTGATTTTAACTCATTCCCATGATTGCTTAGAAAATCTTTAAAATCTTCAGTAAGGTAGTTGAATACATTTGGCTTCAGTCCCCAGAAATTCATTGAAACAGGTGTGTTTCCTTCTAGTTTCGTCCGATCTTCACCTTCGTAGTAGAAGATGCCATCTGATTCTCCTAGGATCTTAGTCCGCTCAACGACAGTCGTTAGATATCCTTCTGCATCTGTATTGCAAACACCGCGCGACACAGACCCAAACTCAGACAGCGTATTGGCTACATAATAACCAACCATCGCATATTCGTTCTGGTCGGTTGAAGAAGTTAAAAAATCTGCCATAGCACGGTATGCATTACCACCATAAAAATCATCCGCATTAATAACTGCAAATGGCTCTTTGGTTGCAGGTTCGGCCATCATGGTGGCATGAGCTGTTCCCCAGGGCTTTTCACGCTCTGGATGAATTTGGAATCCTGCAGGAATCTTATCGCGAGACTGATAAACATATTCAACCTCAATTCTACCCTTCAGATTCGGCTCGAATCGCGCTTTAAATGCATCCGAAAAATCTGTCCGAATCACAAATACAACTTTCCCAAACCCAGCTTTGATTGCATCGTAAAGGGAATAGTCAATAATCGCTTCCCCATTTGGACCTACTTCATCTAATTGTTTAAGACCGCCATAACGACTGCCCATGCCTGCCGCTAGAATTACTAATGTTGGTTTCATTTTTGAGCTTTATTTTATTAAAAAACATCCATGAACTCTTCTACTCAAAAGATGAAAAGAAGGACATGGATGTTTTGTTATTTTAATATCTTGATAATTTGTGCTTCAAGATCATTGATGAACTATTTATTTTCTGATTTTATGACCACTTAAGGCATAATAAAGGATAAACAAAAAGCATGGAACAGCTACCCAGTAGGCATGCTGTGCGCCATAGGCGTCTTTTAAGAATCCGTAAATTGTTGGAACTAAAGCACCACCAACGATTGCAATAACCAATAACGAGGAGCCTGCTTTTGTAAATCTGCCTAGATCAGCAATTGCTAAAGGCCAAAGTGCTGGCCACATCAATGAGCATCCAAGGGCCATTAACGAGATAAACCAGATTGATAGTGACTCCGTAACGAAGACAACCATTAACGATCCAATTAGCGCTACAATGGCACAAATCAATAGTGCTTTTGCTTGACTAAGGTGTTTAGGGATAAAGATTACTCCACAGATATAACCAATAACCATTCCAACAGGCGCTATCCAAGCATACAATCCTGGGTTTGGAAGATTGATGCTTGTCGCATAATCTACTAAAGTTCCCAATGAAATAGTCTCAACACCTACATATAAGAAAAGCGTTAATCCACCTAAAAGAAGATGGGGAAACTCCCAGATCGATTTTTTGTCGGCTGCATAGGCACAATCTTCTGTGCTATCTTCTTCCCCAGCAGCAGCCACTTCAGGTAGCGGTGAGAAATAGGCTAATACACCAAGAAGAATAAATACGCCGATGATGATATAAAATGGCAAATTGATATCTGTAAGTTGCACATCTTTAACATTTTTGCTAATTACAAGTGACAAAAATAGGGGAGCTATAGGCCAAGCTAATTTATTTGCAATTCCCATGATACTCATTCTCTTTGCCGCACTTTCAATAGGGCCAAGGATTGTGATGTACGGGTTAACAGAGGCTTGTAAGAAGGCATTTCCCATTCCACTAATAAAAGAAGCAAACAAGAATAGGGGTAAGCTGCCTAATCTAGCCGAAGGAATAAAGAGGTAAAAACCTGTAGCAAACATTAAGAAAGAGAGTGCCATAGTGTTTTTGTAACCTATCTTTCCAATAACCAAAGAGGCTGGATAGCCAAAGATTAGAAAGGCAGAGAAAGTTGCTGCAAGAACAAGATAGGATTGTCCGGACGAGATATTAAGCGCCTTGCTTAATAAGGGGATTAAATAACTATTTATTCCCAAGGCAAAGCCTATGGCAAAAAACATGATCCCTACAATAATCAGTGGTAAGAGGTAGCTCTTTTTACTGGTCTGATTCATCTCCATTTTAGTTAGTGGTTTAATTGAGTTAAATTAAGTTTTACAATACACAGATGCGAAAATAATCATTTTTGATTGTTAGCCGCTATGATTCTATTTTTCTTCGAGATTTTGATCGGTTAAGATCTGGCTCTGAAATTTTAATTATTAATCTTCGGTTTTATACCAACCCGCATAGGTCTGATAATTATTTGCAATTCGGTTAATTTCCCCTTCAAGTAATGCTGGGCTAATATCTTTTATTTTCTTAGCTGGAGAGCCACCATAGACTGATCCAGATTCGATGATAGTCCCTTTTGTGACCACTGCTCCAGCGGCCACAATAGAGTTACTGTTTACAATAGCATCATCTAAAACAACCGCATTTATTCCAATCAGGACATTGTCGTGAATGGTGCATCCATGGACTACTGCGCCGTGTGCAATGGAGACATTGTTGCCAATTGTGGTGGGTGATTTCTGATAGGTAGCATGAATCACGGCATTGTCTTGAATGTTCACATTATTTCCAATCTTGATGTAGTGAACATCACCCCGTAAAATGGCTCCATACCAAATACTGCAACCATCACCGATTGTGGTATCTCCAATGATCACTGCTGTTTCAGCAAACCAACAATTTTTACCAAAAGTTGGTTTCTTTCCCTTTAATGTTTTTATGATAGCCATTGCGTCAAAAATTTAAAATTTGAAGACCAAAATTAATAATATACACACAATACTGAAGGATTAAATCGGACTGTATTTTACAAACCTAAATATTAACGAATATTTCTTTTGGTTTTCAACCTCTAATGGAATCATTTTCTAAGCATACCCTTGTTTATAATCCGTCTAAAATACTCCATATTAGTGGATTTCAATGGCAAATATCAACCTAGTTAGTTACTTTTGCTGTGCATATACATTAACGAATATCTCGTAAGGTTTACAACCTATTTCGCTAGTTTCTTTTTATCGTTTATAAGATGGGTTTTGTCAGTTAATGTAAATCCGCATATAAATTTCATAAGTAGTTGAAATATAAATACTTATTTTTATGGGCAATACAAAAATTGTTGAACTGGAAGAGGTTGCAATCCGGTTTTCTGGCGATTCTGGCGACGGAATGCAGTTAACTGGAGCCCTTTTTTCAGATACTTCCGCGTTATTTGGTAACGACATTTCTACCTTTCCAGATTATCCATCCGAGATTAGGGCCCCTCAAGGGACTATTGGAGGGATAAGTGGTTTTCAAGTTCAATTTGGAAAAAGCAGGATTAAAACTCCTGGCGACTTTGCACATGTTCTGGTGGCTATGAATCCTGCAGCTGTAAAAGCGAATGCTAGTTTCATGAGTCCTGGCGGTACAATTTTCTATGATGTGGATAGCTTTATTCAGAAAAACTTTGATAAAGCGAAACTAAAGACTGATGATCCCTTTGAGGAGTGTAACCTTCAGGATTTTATAAAGGTTGCAGTTCCGATCACCAGCATGACAAGGGAGGCATTAAAGGACCTGGATATCGATAATAAAAGTGTTCTTCGAAGTAAGAATATGTTTGCGCTCGGATTAATTTGCTGGGTGTTTAGTAAGCCTCTTGATTATATAGAGAAATTTATAAATCGCAAATTTGCTAAAAGTCCGATTGTTGTAGAGACGAACTTACGTGTTTTACATGCGGGATGGAATTATGGTCTTACCTTAGAGCATCTAACACCCCGTTATGTTGTGCATCCGGCTGAGATTGAAAAAGGGACCTATCGTAACATTAATGGGAACTTAGCGACCGCATGGGGTTTATTAGCTGCCTCGCAAAAGGCCGGTCTAGATCTATTTATCGGTTCGTATCCCATAACTCCTGCAACAGAGATCTTGCAAGCTTTAGCTGATCGCAAAGATTTAGGCGTTAAGAGTTTTCAAGCAGAGGATGAGATAGCGGGTATATGTACCGCCATTGGAGCCTCGTTTGCAGGTAAGCTTGCTGTTACCACCACGTCAGGACCTGGCTTTGCTTTAAAATCAGAAGCTTTGGGTTTAAGTGTCATGGCAGAGCTTCCCTTGGTGGTGGTGAATGTTCAACGGGGAGGACCTTCAACTGGACTTCCTACCAAAACCGAGCAGTCCGATTTACTTCAAACATTATATGGTCGAAATGGCGAGAGTCCACTGGTTGTCATTGCAGCTTCTTCACCATCTGATTGTTTCCACTTTGCCTATATGGCAGCTAAAATAGCTTTAGAGCGCATGGTTCCTGTCGTTCTTCTAACCGATGGATTTTTAGGAAATGGTTCAGAGCCTTGGCGAATACCTAAGTTGGCTGAACTAGCTTCTATCACTCCGCGAATCGCTACTTACCCAGAGATATTTAAGCCGTATTCGCGCGATGCTCAAACATTAGCTCGCGATTGGGCTTTCCCTGGCATGGATGGCTACCAACATCGAATTGGTGGTCTTGAAAAAGATGCAGCTGGAAATGTGAGTCATGATCCAGCTAATCATCAACGAATGACTGATATACGTGAGGCAAAAGTAAACAAGGTTGTTGAGTTGGTTCCTGATCTAGAGGTGATCGGTGATGCTAAAGGTGATTTATTAGTCGTTGGATGGGGAGGTACTTATGGCTATATGGATGGAGCCGTGAGAGATTTGCAATCCAAAGGCGTCGCCATTGGATTGGCTCATTTTAATTATATCAAGCCATTGCCAGCAAATACGGCAGCCGTTTTTGCGCAATTTAAAAAGATCGTGGTTTGTGAACTCAATCTAGGTCAGTTTGCGGCTTATCTGCGAGATAAGATGCCGAACTTTCACTATTATCAATACAATAAAGTTCAGGGATTACCATTTACAGTCATTGAATTAGTCGAAAACTTTGAAAAACTTTTGGAGGATAAAAAATGATAGACGTACTAGAATATACCTTGAAAGATTTTAAGAGCGAGAACGAGGTTCGTTGGTGCCCTGGATGTGGCGACCATGCAGTTCTCAATGCTATTCAAAAAGCAATGGCGAACTTGGGTGTTAAGCAAGAAGATTTTGCCGTTATCTCCGGTATTGGATGTTCGTCGCGCTTCCCTTACTATATGAGCACCTATGGGTTTCATACCATTCACGGTCGAGCAGCGGCGGTGGCCTCTGGCGTAAAATGCGCCAATCCAAGACTTTCCGTTTGGGAAATAACAGGTGATGGCGATGCATTGGCTATTGGTGGCAACCATTTTATTCATTGCATTCGTCGTAATATTGACTTGAATATTATCTTGTTTAATAACAAGATTTATGGACTAACGAAGGGTCAATATTCTCCGACTTCTGATCGTGGTGCTGTCACCAAAACTTCCCCTCAGGGAACTATCGAGAGTCCATTTATCCCAGGTCAGCTAGTGCTGGGTGCTAGAGGGACTTTCTTTGCGAGGTGTGTCGATAACAACATTAAAAATTCGCAAGAAGTTTATGAGCAGGCGGCTAAGCACAAAGGGACCTCTGTGGTTGAGGTATTGCAAAATTGCATCATATTCAATGATGGAATTCATGCAGAGATATCTGATCCTAAAATGCGGGATGAACGTCAGATATTTCTTAAACACGGAGAACCAATGATCTTTGGAACTGAAAAGAATAAGGGACTGATGTTTGATAAGGCCATGCTTAAGGTGGTTACCATCGGCGAAAATGGAGTTACCCTTGACGATATTCTTATTCATGACGTGACTGAACCTTATGGCTATGTTCATCAGCAGTTAATAGGGATGAAGTTACCTGAATTCCCAATTGCGATGGGCGTGATTCGTGCTGTTGAAGCTCCAGTTTATGATCAGATGATGGAGCAGCAAATCGCAGATGTTCAAAGTAAATCGAAAATAAAATCAATCGACGATTTACTCAATAGCGGAAATACGTGGGTTGTTGAGTGACAATTTATAATTGTTCTCGAAAAAAGGGACTTCGGTCCCTTTTTCTGTTTTGTAACGAATTTAGTTACTTTTAGGTGTTGATTTAGCTTTTGTCGTATGCTGAAAAATGAGAATCATTCGATTGGATCTATCTATAAGCGAAGGCTTTCGGATCGCGATATTTTTCAGGAGCTTATGCCGCACAAGGTCAAAGAGGTATTGCTCTTTGCAACCCTCTACGACTCTTTTTCCATAGAACGAGAAGGGCAGTTTTCTGATAAGATTTTTGGCGAATACTTGCAGCTAAACTTATATGCTGCTCCTCGATTTACTAGTGTCAATTCGTTAGAGCATCTTTTAAGCATCATCCATTCGCGTCACTTCGATTTGGTAATAATAATGGCAGGTGTGGATAAACTTCTTCCTCTGGAGGTGGCACAAGTGACGTATGAGGCAAAGCCTCGGATCCCAATCCTATTATTGCTTAATAGTGACAGTGATATTCGCCCGTTTCAGTTAGCTATTCAAGATTTCCCTGCAATCGATCGTATTTTTGTTTGGAATGCTAATTCCAATGTATTTCTGGCTATGATTAAATACATTGAAGACAAGAAAAATGCGGCCAATGATGCTGTGCTAGGAGGTGTTCGGGTGATTTTACTTGTAGAAGATTCAATAAAATATTACTCGCGTTATTTACCCCTGTTATTTACTAGTGTAATGATGCAAACTCAAGCCTTGGTTTCCGATAAGTCGGAAGATGAGTTGCATAAGATCTTTAAATATCGGGCTCGTCCAAAGGTTTTATTGGTTAGCACTTATGAAGAAGCAGTTGTAATTATTAATGAGTATAAAGAGAAATTACTTTGCGTTATTTCTGATGTTCAATTTCCGCGAAATGGCGTGGATGATTCCAATGCTGGCATTGATTTACTGAATTACGTTCGGCAAACCTTGCGCTATCCAATCCCCTTGCTCCTGCAATCACATGATGCTTCCAACGCCGTAAAAGCAAAAGAGATAGAGGCTGGATTTATTACGAAGAATTCAGATACGCTTGCTTATGATATTAATGATTTTATCAATAAGAATCTAGGATTTGGAGACTTTGTTTTTCGAAATTCAAAAGGCGATCCTATTGGCATTGCAAAGAATTTAGATGAGTTTGAAGCTTATCTGAAAACTGTTCCTGAGGAGTCATTGGTGTTTCATGGGTCTAAAAACGATTTTTCTTCTTGGATGATGGCTCGAGGAGAGATCAAGATTGCGGAACGTTTAATTCCATTTAAAATTGAAAGTTTTCAAGATCCTTCGCGGATACGAGAAGTCTGTCTTAGCATTTTTAAGGATGTTAAAGAGAAGAAAAATAGAGGTCGAGTCATTCGTTTTGACCCAGATTTGGTGCATGGTAATCGCTGGTTGCTTTTGATGGGCAATGGTTCTCTTGGAGGAAAGGGAAGAGGCTTAGCGTTTATTAGTCATTTGATTGCGAATATTGATATGAAAGTTTTACTTCCAGGCATCAATATTCGGATGCCTGCTACGGTAGTCATTGGAACCAGTGAGTTTGATACTTTCATTCATCACAATAATTTATATGAATCAGCGTATCATGGATCAGATTTTAATCAATTAAAAACTGATTTTCTGCAAAGTGAACTTAGTCCCTCCTTGTGTGAGAATCTTGCTCAATACATTAATCTAGTGTCTCAACCCTTGGCCGTGCGCTCCTCAGGTCTATTTGAAGATTCTTTGGTTCAGCCCTGCTCGGGCGTTTATGCTACTTATCTAATCCCGAATAATCATGCTGATACATCGGTTCGTTTAGAGCAATTAAAGACTGCTATAAAACTTGTTTTTGCTTCTGTTTTTAGTGACCAAGCGAAAGCTTTTTTTGAGTCATTGAATTATAAGATCGAAGAAGAGAAGATGGCTGTTGTTATTCAGCCGGTGGTAGGTCAAGAAAGAGATTCTCGGTATTATGCGGATATAAGTGGAATGGCTCAATCTTTTAATTATTATCCCTATAGTTATCTGAAGCCTGATGATGGCCTCGCTGTTATTTCTCTAGGACTTGGTCTGACTGTAATGGCAGGAGAAAAAGCATTCCGATTTTGCCCAAAATATCCTGAACTTAAAATGGGAATGGCTGAGGATCAGATTAAAGACTCACAACGTGAATGTTATAGTATTGACATGCAGCTAGGAAAATCTGAAGTTCGTTTGGGTAACGATTTTTCTTTTCTGAAAAAGTGTCAATTATCTGAATTAGAGAAGGATCGCGTTTTTGATTCTTGTGTGTCGACTTACCATGCAGATAATGATATTCTAGTTCCTGGTTATGAAAAGGGTAAGACAATGGTTGTTGATTATGCTGCTATTCTTGAGTATAAGAAATTTCCTTTGTGTGATACCTTGGATCTTTTGCTCGATTTGTTTAAGCAAGCGATGGGATCACCAGTTGAGATGGAGTTCGCCATTGATCTTAGTCAAACGGAAAATGGATGGCCAACATTTTTCTTGTTACAGCTAAAGCCTTTGATTCGCAAATCGGAAGAGTTAGAGGTTGATCTAAACGCTAAGGAGACAGATAAATTACTAATGCGCTCATCTAAGGGGATGGGGAATGGACTACTATCTGAATTATTGGATGTTGTTTATGTTTCGTCGTTTGATAGATTTAAAACGAAGGAGATCGCTGCTGAAATTGCCACTCTAAATCGACTATTGGTTAGTCAGAATAAACGCTATTTGTTAATTGGTCAAGGGAGGTGGGGAACGCGTGATAATTTCATGGGGATTCCAGTAAATTGGTCCGATATTTCAAATGCACAGGTTATCGTAGAGTTGGCTATACCTGGGTTTGTAGCCGAGCCATCATTGGGATCTCACTTCTTTCACAATGTTACTTCAATGAATATTGGTTACTTTGCAATTCAGGCAAACAATGAATTTGATTTTTTTCATTTAGATTTGCTGGAGCAACAAACCGTTTGTTGGGAAGGTAAATATGTTAAGCATGTATCTTTTCGCGAACCTTTTGAGTTGTTAATGGATGGTCGGCAGCAGGCTGCCATCATTCGTATTCAGTAACTGATATTTTAAGTAGCTTATGTTTAAATATATTTCCGCTTTAATCCTCTTATGTGTTGTGGTCTATTTATCTGGGCCAGTAATGCCTGAACCCCAATTAAATAAAGTTCTTCCAGTGGTTTCTGAGCCTATTGCTGATTTTGTAAAAAATCAAGAATTAAAGGAGCATATAAAGCCGGATAATGAAGCCAAAATAATTTGGGCTAATGATACTACTCGCTCCCAGACAGAATATGTTTTATTGTATTTGCATGGTTTTTCGGCTAGTCGCCAGGAGGGTTTCCCTGTTAATGAAGATTACGCAAAGCGTTACGGTTGTAATGCTTATCTGGCAAGATTAGCAAGTCATGGATTAATCACAGATGACCCACTGCTGGATATGACTCCTGAGAAATATTATGATTCTGCAAAGCAAGCATTGGTCATTGCCTCACATTTAGGTAAGAAAATTGTGATTATGGGCACCTCTTCGGGTGGAACTTTAGCTCTTAAATTAGCTGCTGATTTTCCTGACTTAGTCTATGCGATGATCCTCTATTCCCCAAATATTCAAATTAAACAAAAGGCGTCTATGTTATTGTCAAAGCCATGGGGATTGCAAATTGCTCGACTTAATTTTGGAGGTAAATATAGAGTAACTTCTACCGAGGCGCAGAGTGATAAGTGTAATTACTGGTATTGTAAGTATCGGGCTGAAGGACCGGTATATTTGCAACAATTAATGGATGTTACGATGGATAAGACAACCTTCTCAAAGGTTAAATGCCCTCTTTTTGTCGGCTATTATTATAAAGATGAACAAAATCAGGATGAGGTGGTCGATGTTCAAGCAGCACTTAAGATGTATGAACAGGTTGGTACCCCCAAGGATCAAAAGAGGGCACTTGCTTTTCCAAATGCTGGGGCGCATGTGATTGCATGCAAGCTTACTTCGAACAGTGTAGCTGAGGTTGCAAAATCTACCTATGATTTTTCGGAATCAATTTTGAAGATGGTTCCACTTCGATAGTCTTTATTATAACTTGGACATGACTTCTTTTAGCTCTTTAATTGCCTGTAAGCCCTCTGTTTCAAATCGGCAGATTGTAAGGTAGTATGTGTCGGTATCTTTCTGTTTTAGAATAGATTGCTGAAGATTTTTAAGAGCTAGACCAAGATCGGTTAAGCCGACAATCTCGACAGACGACTTAACTTTATGAGCCTCTTTTGCTAAATCGGAAAATCTCTTTTCGCCTAAGTATTTATGCATGCTTTCTATTGATTGTGGAATTTGCTCAATAAAAAGTTCAATGATCTCGCGTATAGAATCAGAATCATTGTCTGTGATATTTTTTAGATAATCTAAATTCGTAAGTGGCATAATTGCTTGAATTTTAATACTTCTGAATCTTCATTTAAATATACCGCTAATTATTTAAATCAAAGTGTCATTTTTCTGCTTTTAGTCAGTTTGAAAGTTTTATTTTTACACTTTAACAAGAATTAAAATTTCTGTCCGATGATTAGAACTCCATTTTTTGATATTCACAACCGTTATAACGCTAAAATCGTTTCGTTTGCAGGATTTGAAATGCCAATTGAATATACTGGTATAAAAGATGAGCATTTAACTGTCCGCAATGCTGTAGGTGTTTTTGACGTGTCGCATATGGGTGAGATCTGGGTTAAGGGATCTAATGCATTGGAGTTTTTACAAACCGCAACTTCAAATGATGTATCGGCTCTTGTCGAAGGTCAGGCACAGTATGCCTGCTTTCCAAATGGACAGGGTGGTATTGTCGATGATTTACTGGTCTATTACTTCGAGCCCAACAACTATCTTTTAGTGGTGAATGCCTCTAATATTCAAAAGGATTACGATTGGTTAGTTTCTCAAAATACCTTCGGTGTAGAACTTGAAAATGCCTCACCTAAATTAAGTCAACTTGCTGTTCAAGGTCCTAAAGCTTTGCAAGTATTACAGAAATTAACCGAAGTAGATTTATCTTCTATTGGCTATTATCGATTTAAAGTTGGACGCTTAGCCGATATTGATGGAGTTATAATCTCTGCCACTGGCTATACCGGTGCCGGAGGTTTCGAGCTTTATTTTGAAAATGAGTTTGCGGAGCCTATGTGGGAAGCTATTTTTGAAGCTGGTAAATCCGAGGGGATTAAACCAATTGGCTTAGGGGCTCGTGATACCTTGCGTTTAGAAATGGGCTATTGTTTGTATGGAAATGATATTGATGACACCACTTCTCCAATTTCTGCTGGCCTTGGTTGGATAACTAAATTTATGCCATCTAAAAACTTAATAGATAAAGAGCTCTTATTGAAACATAAAAACGAGGGAGTTACTCAATCTCTGAAGGGTTTTGTAATGATTGATCGGGGGATTCCACGACATGGTTATGAGATTGTTGATGCCCAAAGTAATGTCATTGGTGTCGTCACCTCTGGCACGCAGTCACCAGTTTTAGATCAAGGTATTGGCATGGGCTATATCGATGTGAAGCATAGTGCACTTGATACCGAGATCTATATTCTTATTCGCAGTAAACTCGTTAAAGCAAAGGTGGTCAAGATGCCATTTATCAAAGGTTAAACTTAATGTTAATTAGTTCATAACTTAGGTGGTTTTTCCTCTAGATTTGAATTTACTTTTGTCCAAATGTGTTAAATTTGTATTTTAAATAGCGCATCTTTTTGATCTTGCTTCAATTCGTAACACTAGATTATCTTGAGCTGCATCTAATTCATATTTTTTTAAATTTTTTCAAATGAAAAAGCACAATTTTTACGCAGGTCCGTCAATTCTTCCTGAGTTTACTATTCAGAAAACGGCAGAGGCAATCCTAAATTTCGCAGGAACTTCTCTTTCTGTATTAGAAGTTTCTCATCGTAGCAAAGAGTTTATTGCGGTTATGGATCAAGCTATCGCATTAGTTAAGGAGTTACTTGAAGTCCCTGAAGGATATGAAGTGCTCTTTGTTCAAGGTGGAGCTAGTTCACAGTTCTATATGGTTCCATTTAATCTTCTTAAGACTAAAGCTGGTTATTATAACACGGGAGTCTGGGCTGCAAAGGCGTTAAAAGAGGCTAAGCTATTTGGTGAAGTCGTTGAAGTCGCTTCTTCAAAAGATAAAAATTACAACTATATTCCGAAGAATGTAACAATCCCTTCTGATCTTGATTACTTGCATATCACTTCAAACAATACCATTTATGGTACTCAGATCTATAAGGATATCGATTCTCCAGTACCTTTAGTGGCCGATATGTCTTCTGATATTTTTAGTCGTCCAATAGATATTTCAAAATACGACCTTATTTATGCTGGTGCTCAGAAGAATCTTGCACCTGCCGGCGTAACCCTTGTTATTGTTCGTAAAGAGGCACTCGGCAAGATGGATCGCCCAATCCCAACAATGATCAATTATTTGACTCATATCGAAGGTGAATCAATGTTTAATACACCACCTGTTCTTCCCGTATTTTCTGCACTTCAAACCTTAATATGGCTTAAAGAAAATGGCGGTATTAAAGCTATGGAAGCTAAGAATATTGCGAAGGCCAAGTTGTTGTATGACGAAATTGATCGTAATAAGATGTTTATTTGCCCGGTTCCAGACCCAGCCGATCGTTCTTTAATGAATGTCACCTTTGTTATGGCTCCTGGTTACGAAGAGCTTGAGAAGACTTTCTTGGCCCGAGCGAAAGAGTTAAATATTCTTGGACTTGAAGGTCATCGAAGCGTTGGCGGATTTAGAGCATCTATCTATAATGCAATGCCTATTGAAAGTATTGCTGTATTGGTTGATGCAATGAAAGAATTTGAAACACAAAATTAATTTATGGCTATTTTAAAACCATTTAAAGGACTTAGACCACCAGCTGATCTGGCATCTAAGGTTGCTTCACGTCCATACGATGTGCTAAATTCTGAAGAGGCTCGTGTTGAGGCTTCAGGAAATCCATATACTTTATTGCATATCATTAAGCCAGAGATCGATTTTCCATCTGGTACTGATGAGCATATCGAACCAGTTTATCTCAAAGCTTCAGAAAATTTAAATATTTGGAGAGAAAAAGGTTGGCTGGTAAAAGATGCTAAAGACTCCTTGTATATCTATGCGCAAACGATGGACGGTCGAACGCAGTATGGTATCGTAGGGTGTGCTTCAGTTGATGATTATTTGAATGGTGTTATTCGTAAACATGAGTTAACACGTAATGATAAAGAAGAAGATCGGATGAAACATGTGCGTATTACCAATGCAAACATGGAACCGGTATTTTTTGCTTATCCGGCAGTTAAAGAATTAGACGCGATTGTTGGTGCTATCGTTGCAGATCAAAAGCCGGTATACGATTATGTTGCTGAGGATGGATTTGGTCATCATTTTTGGTTAGTAGACGATACCGCAACCATTGATAAGATCGTTAAACTTTTTGCAGCAATCCCTGCTACGTATGTGGCTGATGGTCATCATCGTACTGCTGCAGCTGCCTTGGTTGGTAAAGAAAAAAGAGCTCAGAATTCAAATCATACCGGTGATGAAGAGTATAATTTCTTTCTTGCCGTTCATTTTCCTGATAATCAATTGAAAATTATTGATTATAATAGAACTGTTAAGGATCTAAATGGCCTTACTGTCGCTCAATTAGTAGAAAAAATTGGTGTTGATTTTGACGTTCGAAAAGTTGGAACTGCTATCTATAAACCTGAACAACTTCATACCTTTAGTATGTATGTCGAGGGTGAGTGGTATGAATTAATTACCAAAGCTGGTCGTTACAACGACAATGATCCTATTGGTGTTTTGGATGTGACCATTCTTTCAAACCTTATCCTAGATCAAATTTTGGGAATTAAAGATTTGAGAACGGATAAACGGGTTGATTTTGTTGGAGGTATTCGTGGTTTAGGAGAATTGAAAAGCAGAGTGGATTCGGGTGATATGAAAGTCGCCTTTGCTCTTTATCCTGTGTCGATGAAACAACTTATAGATATTGCTGATTCTGGAAATATTATGCCACCTAAAACAACTTGGTTTGAGCCTAAGCTTAGATCTGGTTTGGTGGTTCATGAATTGGAATAAGCATCATAAAAAAAGCGACTTAATAGTCGCTTTTTTTATGATCATATATTTTTGTCAAGGAATAAATCACTGAATCTATTTCTTCACCTTTTTATTTAGCTGAAATAAATAGGCTAGCTTGACCTGTAATCCATTGCTTTGTGAAAGGGAATAGCTGTAAGTTTTGTTGCTAAAAATGTTTGGTAAACTATAAAATCCTCGTCCCTCAAGAGCAAAGGCAGTTCCATTTTTTAAATGATATTCCATTCCCATTCCAACGGTGAATAGCAAATCTATTTTAGAGTCAATCGGTTGTCCGAAAAATTCCCTATTCCCAAATCCACCGGGTTGACTTGTAGAAGGATCGCTGAATTTTTCATCTTCCGATAACTTAAATCCAATTTCAGGACCTAAGTTTAAGGTAAATCGAACAGCTTTTTTACCCAAATTAATATGGGTCATAATTGGAATTGTGATATAATTCAAACGTCGAGAATATCCAACAGAATCTTCTTTCCAACCTTTTTGCGTCATGTTAACCTCTGCTTGAAACCCTATATGAGGCTCAGAAATTAACCGATAGACTATTCCCATAGAGTTACCAAGCAAATATGACTCTATGATATTTGGATGAAAACGAACCTTCGTAAAGGTTTCTCCTCCACTAAAACCTATGTAATGTTCAGTCTTAAAATCGTCCTTTTGTGCAAAGGTTAGTGTCGACCAACAAGTGAAAATAATTACTAGTAGGAAATTCTTCATTCGTGTTTTTAAAATAACAACCAAGTTTATTTCGGCATAAAGATAAAAAAAAGGATTGTCGCATTACCTTATGAAAATGTTATTTGTTGATCGTGCCTTTATCTGACTGCTTTTTTATACATTTGAAATTAAAAATAATACAATGTCTATTGCCCAAAATATAACTAAGTTTAATCAAGTGTTACCCCAAGGAGTAAAACTTGTTGCAGTTTCTAAAACGAAGAGCAATGAGGATATTATGGAGGCATACCAAGCTGGCCAGCGTATCTTTGGTGAGAATAAGGTGCAAGAGCTTTTGCAAAAATGGGAAACACTACCCAAAGATATAGAGTGGCACTTTATTGGCCATTTGCAGTCAAATAAGGTCAAATATTTGGCCCCATTTATTAGCATGATTCATGCTGTTGACAGTGTGAAATTATTGAATGTGATTCAGGCAGAGGGTCAACGTTTGAATAGAAAAATTCCCTGTTTACTACAGTTTCATATTGCAGAAGAGGAGAGTAAGTTTGGATTTGAACCGGCTGCATTCAATCAGCTTATCTCGACTGACGATGTGGCAATATTTGACCATATCCGATTTTCTGGTGTGATGGGTATGGCCACATTTACGGATGATGTTGAAATTGTAAATCGTGAATTTTCAGATCTTTCTCAGCTTTATGGTAAATTGAAGTCTACCTATTTTTCTGAAGATGCTAATTTCATGGAACTCTCAATGGGTATGTCGCACGATTACCAGCAAGCTATTCAAAATGGGAGTACCATGGTACGCATTGGTAGTTCAATTTTTGGTGACCGAAACTATACCCCTTAAGGATATTCCCTACTATAAAAACCTACTTAATTGAACCGAAAATTAACTATATTCTATATTTTAATCTGCCTGACTTTGAATTTAAGTGGGGCTGATCCTTTTGCCATCCATTTAAACACATCTGCTCCAGTACAATATTGTAATGATCCTGTTTTGTTAGCTAATATGTTAACAATTGATGGAAATCCGAGCTTGTCAGGAATGAAAGTTTCGATTAATCAAGGTTTTGTTCCTGATGAAGATGTATTAATTTATGAGGGTCCTCTTATGGTTTCCAGCTCAATTCCAGGTACATTAGTCCTTACTGGAGGCGTATCCGTTCAGGATTATATAGATGCGCTGCGTTTAATAAAATATAAAAACTTAAAAGCTGTCCCTACTTTAGGTACTCGAAAGATCATAATCTCTTTAAATGATGTCGATTACCTTCCCCAGACTGGCCATTTTTATCGATTTGTTTCTAAACCACTGATGCCATGGTCTTCGGCTAGAGATGAAGCTGATGCCACAATGTATTATGGATTAAGAGGCTATTTAGCCACCATTACTAGTCAGGCAGAAAATGATTTTATTCGGTTGAAAACTGTGGGCGTTGGATGGATTGGCGCCTCTGATGCTGCGGTAGAAGGGCAGTGGCGTTGGGTTACTGGTCCGGAAGGGTTGAATGGAGGAACACTCTTTTGGGAAGGTAAAGGTTCGGGAGCGCCATTTAATAGTGCTTACTCAAATTGGAATTCTAACGAGCCTAATGATTTTGGAGGCAATGAAGATTACGCCCACATCACATTCTTTCCAAATAATCCTTTTAGTTCCTATAAATGGAATGATCTCCCAAATGCTGGAGGCGGTGGTGATTATGTCTCCGCTGGATATCTGATTGAATTTGGAGGATATTCTGATGAGCCAGCGTTGAATTTGTCAGCAACTGTTGACCTTCAGGTAAATACGATGTTATTTAAAACAGGTGTAATAGGGGAAATCTGTGAAGGTGAAACTATTCAGTTAAATCAGTCTGATCCGACTGCTAATTATACCTGGACGCCATCCCAATCTCTTTCGGATAGCAAAATATCCAATCCGACCGCTAAACCTAGCGCGACAACAACTTACATCGTTCAAGGTACTCGTGGGATTTGCACAGGCAATGCAAGTTTTATGGTTCCAATACGACCAATGCCAGTCTCGTTGCTAAAGGCTGAGGAGAACATTTGTAAGGGTGCTTCAATTACACTTGATCCAGGAGGAGCCTCTAACGATTATATTTGGAGCACTGGAGCAACATCAAGAACTATTACAGTAAATACTCAGGGTGATTATAAAGTGACACTTTCTAGCGGAAACGGTTGTAAAAATATATCCACAACCAAGGTGATAATTAATGATTTTCCAACTATTGATTTGTCTAAGTTAAACAAATTAAGTTGTGGAGTTGGAAAGACTAACACATTAGACATTTCAACGAATGCCGCAAGTTATTCTTTGACAAGTCCGGATAATCATTTGACAATTAGTGGATTATCAGTTTCTTCATCTAGTTTAGGTGTTTTTCCAGTTGTATATACTGCAAACCATGCTTATTGTCCAACTCATGCCAATATAGATTTGTCATTTAACAAAATACCAACTGTAAATTTTACTATCGATGATAAGACTTGTTCTGGATATAATTTGAATGTTAGTTATCTAGGTGATGCAACCTTGGCTCAGGCTAATTTTAAGTGGGAATTTGGAGGGTCTGTCTTAGCGGATGAGGTAGGTCTAAGTACGATGGTAGTGCCTCTAGGAATAAATCGGTCGCAACGCGACTTATCCTTGACAGTTACTCAGGATGGTTGCTCAAATTCGTTTATTCAGAAAGATATAAAGGTTATTCCAAACCTTGATTTACAAGTGAAGAGTGGACTTGGTTGTGAGCCCTTTACTGCAGAATTTATTGCAAATAATACTGAGGTGGTAGTATATGATTGGACGTTTGGCGATGGGTCTCCAGTACAACGGCTAATGAATACACCCTCACATTTATATCAAAATGCTGGTTTTTATGATGTTAATTTAAAAGTTACAACCGTAGTGGCTAGTGGAAAGGGATGTACCAATGAGATTAAGATCGATAGCATGGTTCATGTGGCTCCTATACCTGACGTAGGCTTTTCTTTACCTGCGGATACATGTTTGAATCTAGGGATAAATAAAATTTCGTATGTAGGAAAAATAGGAGACTCATTAGATCATTATTATTGGGATCTTTCGGTATTTGATCCTGTTGAAATTATAAAAGATCCGCTATTAACAAAAGAACCATTAAGCTTTGATCTTAAAGTACATCCAACTCTTTCACTGGGATTAAAGGTTGTTTCTAAATTTGGATGTCAGAGCTCTACTAAATCAATAGTCTTAAAGAGAAAGCCTGATTTTTCTATTGTGGCAGATAAGGTTGCGGGTTGCACACCTTTTACCCCTGTGTTACTAGGACACATAAATGACCCGAATGATAAGATTGATTTCGGCTGGGATTTCGGCAATGGCTTAACGGGGAAAGGTAATGAGGTTACATCTAAATATGATATGCCAGATAGGAAGTATTCATTGATATTAACTGGTAAATCAACTATTACTGGATGTAGTAATACGGTCCTCGGTCCTGATTTTCTTAAGACTTTCCCGAAACCACATGCTGATTTTACAATGGATCATAAGTTAGTCTATAGTGATAAACCTGACGTTAGTTTTACCGATAATAGCACAGGCGCTTCAAGTTGGCTTTGGGATTTTGGAGATGGGTCAACTTCAATTGTCCAAAACCCAAATTATCATTTTGTAAAGATGGGGCATCAGAAAATAATTCTTGAAGCAACAAATACAGATTTTTGTACCGATACCGTTTCAAATGTACTCCTAGTTGCATTTGACCATATATACCCGCCGAATGGGTTTTCTCCGAATGCGACTAATCTTATTGATCGGATCTTTACCTTGAACACAGATGGGATTATTCCTGCAGATTATCATTTAACAGTGCTAAGTCGTTGGGATGATGTTATTTTTGAGACAAAAAATGAGATTAAAGGTTGGGATGGGCGAACCATAAATGGCTCTTTTGCTCCTGCTGGCGTTTATGTGTGGGTGCTGGTGTTTACCGATTTTTTAGGCGTTCGACATAAGCAAACAGGTACTGTTGTTCTTGTTTATTAATAATTTAAATTTGTTTTGCTAATTTAAATAAGTCTGTCTTCATGAGTAGAATGATTGCTCTCTTTTGTTTTGTTCTTCTTTCAAATGCTTTCTCTGCATTTGGACAGGACAGCGCATGTCGAAAATCGACAGAGGGTAATGACTTCTGGTTTGGATTTATGGAAGGGCGTAATTACCAAGTAGGGCATTATAATGAAATTACAATAACCTCAAGTAATACCTGTTCGTATAAAATATTTATAGGTAATTCAACAACTCCAGCATTTACGGGTGTAGTGACACCTAATGTGCCAATTAAAGTAACTGTTAATTGGTTGCTTGTGGAGGCTACAGGTTCAGAGACCATACAGAGTAAGGCGATTCATTTAGTTTCAGATAAGCCCCTTAATGTCTATGCATTAAACTGGAGTGATTCGTCCTCTGAAGTCGCTCTGATTTTTCCAACGACATCGCTAGGAAGTGAATATTATGCGATGTGTTATACTCCCCATATAAATGGGAATGGGATAAACTCGGGTAGTGGAAGGAATAGTGAATTTCTTATCGTAGCTTCTGAAGATAATACGAAGGTGAATATTACCCCTACTAAAGTTACCGATCAAGGTAAGCCCGCGAATACTATTTTTACCATTACCTTAAATAAGGGTGAAGTTTATCAAGTGCAGTCCGAAAATCTTCCTGTTCCTAAATATCCTGGTCAAGGTGATTTAACAGGAACTTATATAACCTCTGATAAGCCAATTGCTGTCTTCTCCGGGTCGTTGTCAACAACAGTGCCTGGTGATGCTAACGTTTCTGCCTGGGATCATCTCTACGAGCAAATGCCCCCCATCCAATCTTGGGGAAGGAAATTTATTGCCGTTCCATTAAAGACTAGGCATGAAGATACTTA
This sequence comes from Bacteroidia bacterium, assembly GCA_026391295.1. Taxonomy (GTDB): domain Bacteria; phylum Bacteroidota; class Bacteroidia; order Bacteroidales; family Prolixibacteraceae; genus JAAFHB01. Next base: position 38,961 of record JAPLDS010000020.1, read on the forward strand.
TAGAATATTAGCTGCTTCTGACAATACAACTATACGGATTGGCTCTAAGACTCCAATAGAATTGAATAAGGGTCAATATTATGAATTTAGCCTACTATATACAGAGCCATCATTAATTGATAGTGATAAGCCGATCTTACTTGCCCAGTATAGTAATTCTAATAGTGTTGATGCTACATGGACCAATAAAGATGGAGATCCATTTATGGTCATCGTTAGTCCCGTTAATCAGACTCGAGAAAAAGTGGCATTTGTGGCTTATGATTCGCCCAAGATTAACAGTAAGTTTTTTATAAATATTATTGTAAAAGATGATGCAATAGCTAATATAATGCTTGACAATGTCGCGGTAACCTTTACTTCGATTGCTGGCACTGGTTATTCTTATGCACAAGTGGCCTTGGTTAAAGGAAATCATTACATTGAATCAACCGTTGCTGGCAAAGGATTTATTGCATATGTATATGGTTTTGGAGGTGTTGAGGCTTATGGTTATGGAGTCGGTTTTAACCTAGATGTCGTGCTTGATCTAGGAAGTAATATTAATACTAGTATTGATAAATTATTAATTAGGTGCGATGGATCGAGTCCATTAAGTCTTAATGCCGGCAATGCTTTTAGCTCATATCTGTGGAGTACAGGAGAAACAACTTCGACCATTCAAGCTACAAATCCAGGGTGGTATAATGTGCAAGTTTCCACGGCTGATGGCTGCAAGCTAAAAGATAGTGTACAAGTCCAGGTTAATAAACCTAATTTGAATATTGGAAATGATACAACACTTTGTAATCCAGCTACTCTAAATCTCGATGCGGGAAAAACAGATCAGTTTACTAGTTATTCTTGGACCACACCTATTGGGAATAGTAATAAGCAAGCTTTAGTCGCCTCTGTTCAGGGGAAATATTCAGTTTTAGGAATTAACAAATATGGTTGTAAATCAAGTGATTCAATCGTGGTGTCAACGGTCAATAAACCCGTAATTAGCCTTGCCAAACTAGATACATTGATTTGTGGAAAAACAAATGCACTATTAGATATAACTGCCAATAGAGGTAAGTTTACGGTAGAACGTTTGAGCGATAATTTTCTTTTTAATGATTTGAATATTGCAGTTCCAAGTTTTGGAACCTATGCTATGAAAGTTAAGGTGATCGACCAGTTTACCTGCTATGCTGATACCTCTATACAACTTGGATTTCATAAGACCCCTAAAGTTGATTTTTCAATCGATTCAACAACCTGTTATAATTACAATCTAAATGTCAAATATGCTGGTGATGCCGACTTAGGTTCTGATTATACTTGGGTATTTGGTGGCGATACCATTGTGCATGGAAAGGATATTACCTCTTATCTAATTCCACTTGGAATAAATCGGGCTACACGTGATTTAAAACTAACGGTTACAGACTTAGGCTGCTCTTCAGATAAAATATTAAAGGATATCAAAGTTATACCCAACTTGAAAGTTTCCGTTTTAAACAATTTGGGTTGTGAACCTTTTACAACTAAATTTAATGCCCATAGCACTGAAACCGTAACTTATGACTGGAATTTTGGTGATGGTCAATTATTGGCTGGAGTTGATACTAGTGCCGTGCACACCTTTCAGCATTCTGGATATTATTCCGTAGGTCTAAAAGTTACAACGACCAAGGGATGCACCAATCAGGTAAATGTGGATAGTATGGTCTATGTAGCACCAATTCCAACAGTCGGATTTACATCCCTTCCAAAAAATTGTTTAGATCTCGGTAATAATACCGTCTCCTATCTTGGGTCTGGCGATATTTTGGCGAAATATTATTGGGATTTATCTGCTTTTGATCCGGTTGAAATTGTTCAAAATCCATCTTTAACCCAAGGTCCATTGGTTTTTAATTTACTTAATAAACCTCAGGCATCTATTAAGTTGAATGTGGTTTCTAAGTACGGATGTAAGTCTGATACGGCATCCCTGCTGTTAAAAAGAATTCCAGATTTCTCACTTGCAGCAATTTCTAATTTAGGATGTACACCCTTAGAAACAAGCTTTAAGGGGACTACTAACGATCCAGTGGATAAAGTGAATTATAGTTGGAATTTTGGAGATGGAACGAAAGGAGATGGGAGTCAAATTGCTCATTTGTATGAACTTCCATCCAATAAATACAATATTACACTAACCGCATTGTCTACCATAACTGGTTGTTCCGATACAATTAAACGTAAGGAAATGGTGTGGGCTTATCCAAAACCTTCTGCCAAATTCACGCTTGATCATCCAATTGTTTATTACGACAAGCCCACCGTGACTTTCACTGACGCTAGTATTGGCGCATCATCCTATTTATGGGATTTTGGAGATCAAATAACCTCTGCTGCTAAAGATCCAATTCATGATTATGCAAAAATTGGTCGACGTAAAGTCTTGGAAACTGTCACCAATGAGTTTGGTTGCACTGATACTACTTCAGAAAAGGTAATGATACTTTTTCAAAAGGTTTTTCCACCTACAGGTTTTTCTCCCAATGCTGTTGATCCTATTAATCGAACCTTTACTATCACTTCAGATGGAATTGATTCAAAGGATTATCACTTTGTTGTATTAAGTCGTTGGGACGATGTAGTTTTCGAAACTATAAATGAGATAAAAGGATGGGATGGTAAAGGTGAGAATGGTAATTTTGCACCCTCTGGCGTCTATGTGTGGATTTTGGATTTTACAGATTTTCTGGGTCGGAGACATCGCCAATCAGGTACTGTAACATTGGTATATTAGGAGCTAATTGTGCTAACAAAGCCTCTTTACATTTGAGGGATAATCATCATTTTATTTAAAAATTGTCTTTTAGATTCTCCGAAAAAGAAAATTAAGGAGATTTCATGAGAACCATAGCTATAGGAGGCTGAGTTGGATAAGGAAAAGTCAAAACTATAGCCAAACTGAAATCCTTCCGACTGATAACCGAGCATCGCTATCATTGAATTAGGCCTAGCCGATAAGTTGTTGCGGTACCATAAACCAAGCGTTAGCCAGTCTTGATTTAAATACATTCCCCCATTAATTTGCTTAAAATCTCCTTGCTGCTGATAAACGAAATTAGGAGACAAGGTAAATTCCTTAGAAAATAACCCGCGGCGGAACCCGCGACCTTTTGTTCCTGCATGCACCGTTAACTTTAAGGGGAGTTTTCCCGATTGATCGCCTTTAAAAATTGCTAAACTGGGCTCTGTAAGATGATGCAATGCAACTCCAAAGTATACTTCGTCTATTTGTCCTACGGTTCCAAAGGAGAAATCAGGTATGGTCTTGTTGCCACCTTCGCTGGGCATTGGATAAGTGCCTGTAATAGCCCCATTTCCTTGATCTATCATTCCTGGAAAGATCAACCCACTAAAGTTGAATTGTTTATAAATTAATCCTGTCTCGAGGGCCATAGAGAAAAATAATCTATCGTTGACATTCACATTTTTCGAATATATAAATGAGGCGTTTAGAGTATTGATAACTCCATTCAGCTGTCTGTCATACATCACTTTAAAACCAATCCCACCGGCTATGCTATTCACATACTCATCAACAGATAGGTTAAAGGTGGTATAGGTATTTCCCTGCTTAGGCCATTGATTACGGTAATTCATAACTGTCCTAGACAAGGCACTAGTACCTGTGAAGGCCGGATTTAAGTAGATCGGATTAGCATAAAATTGCGAAAACTCAGGGTCTTGAGCTTTAACTTGATTCGCACATAAAAGTAGGATGAAAAAAGAACCAATGAAAATCCCTTTTTTACCCATTTTTACTCTAGATGCTAGAAGTTTATAGCAAGGAATAAAAAACATTTTAGTTACTGGTTTAACCTGTTAATCATTTCTAAATTGAGATTTTTCAGGAATATCCTTTAAAATCGTAAGAAGTTCGTTGAATAAATATGCTTTTTCTTTGTTCGCATTTTGATAGGCCGCTTCAATCTTTTTGCACTCTTGATCAATAACTTGATCTTCCGTTTTGCCATACATGTGTTCAATAACCGTAAAAGCTTCAAAAGCTATTTGGAATGATTCATCTATTATTAGGTCAACAAACAACGGTAAATGATCGATGTAGCTGAGTCCATTTTGCCAACAGCAACAAACTAAATCTTTTCGTTCATTCAGATATTTTTCATTCTTAATCGCTTCTAATAGCAATATCGCACTCTCTTGATGTTTCAGCTCTGAGAGAAGTGCGATGATGCTCCCTTTTACTTCTGCATCAGCAGTCGTATGCAAAAGATCAAAAAGCCCCTCCATAATCATACGATTACCGGATTCTCTTATTTTATCGATTGTATCAATTAAAAACTCAGTATCTGAAGACTTTAAATTATTTAGTATTTCCTTGGATTTTAAATCACTCTCCATGGTTTTAAAATATTGTAAATAAATAATTTAGAGTGATCTGAATTATTTAAATTTATGGTTAAGTATAGGTTGATATATCTGGAATTGATTCAGTAAAGACAAAGATAAATTTTTTCCTTTAACTATCCATCTTTAATGGGTCTTAGATGGGCTTTAACATTTTTACCGTACGTTTATGATTGCATAAAACAACCAAAATTAGGTTGTCAATATAAAAACTATATGTGTCAAAAACCTGGAAGTTAAATCAGCCTATGATCTATATTTTAAGGTTGCGTAATGTTTATTCTCTAATAACAGGCTTAGATTTATAATTTGCATTTGGATTATCACATATGGATACTACTCGGAAATTTGAACGTTCACTTGGATTAGGATATGTTATTGTCGTAGTTGTTGGCAATATTATTGGATCTGGAGTATATAAAAAAATTGCTCCCATGGCAGCCGAACTTCATTCAGCTGGATGGGTTTTAATCGCCTGGATTGTAGGGGGATTAATCACTTTATTTGGAGCCTTAAGTAATGCAGAAGTAGCAGGAATGCTGGCAGATACTGGTGGTGATTTTGTTTACTATAAAAAGATCTATAATCGGTTTTTTGCCTTTATCTATGGATGGTCTTTGTTTGCTGTTATACAGACAGCTGCAATCTCATCATTAGCGTATGTTTTTGCTCAATCTTTTAATAGTTTATTTGATCTTCCTCCCTTGTTTTCAGATTTGAGTAGCTTCTCAATAGGTGGTGTTTTCTTTCCTTTTGAAGGTTTTACTGTTAAACTAACTGCAATTGTATTAATTCTGATCCTTACTCTGGTTAATATTAGAGGGATTAAAACGGGGGCAAGCGTTAGTAAACTTATTTTATGGTTAGTCTTTGGAGGTCTGTTTTTGATTGTAGCGTTCGGTTTTACGAGTCATCAAGCTCATCCACTACAAAGTTTTAGCTTCGGAACTAACTCAGATGCACCAATTACAATCTCAACTTTCTTTACCGCCATGTTAGCTTCTTTTTGGGCTTATCAAGGATGGGCATCTGTTGGATTTATTGGTGGAGAGGTAAAAGATGCCAAGCATAACATCCCAAAAGGAATCGTGGCTGGAGTATTTATTGTGATTGCCGCTTATCTTTTGGTAAACGTAACTTACCTCTCTTTGTTGTCGATACCTCAGTTGGAGCAGATTTATCAATCTGGAAATCAGATTGCAGCTATTGAAGTGGTGAGGGTGTTCTGGGGTCAGAATGGAGCTCTATTTATATCATTCCTTATTCTTATTACCACATTGGGTTGCACCAATGCTACAATATTGGCTAGTGCTCGTCCTTACTATGCGATGGCCCAGGAAAAGCTATTCTTTAGCGGTGCTGGGAAGTTGAATAAGGCAAATGCACCATCTCATTCATTGGTCGCTAAGGGTATTTGGGCCTCTGCATTGGTGCTTTCTGGCACCTTTGATCAACTTACCGATATGATAATTTTTGCGGTATTTATCTTCTACGGCGCTACTTCATTAGCTGTCTTTGTTCTTCGTAAGAAAATGCCAGATGCACCACGTCCTTATAAGGTATGGGGATATCCGATCGTTCCAGCCATATTTATTCTGTTTTGTATCGTATTGGTCTTTAATACAGTACTGACTAGACCGCGCGAAGCAATCATGGGACTTACACTAATCTTCTCCGGTTTGCCAGTCTATTGGTGGCTTAATCGAAAGAATAAATAGACTCGACAGCTCAAACTTCTAAACTGGTTATTCTTCTTTTTTAGTTTTCGTAGTACCAATTCTGCGGGCATAAATCGAGGCGCCACCAATTCGTGTGAAATTCTCTACTGCACCCACATTCCCCTCGACAACCCAGTAGTTGATGTCGGCAATGCCTAAATTTTTAGGGTCGTTGATATTACTGACAAGAGTCTGCCACACATTTTGCGAATCTGTTTGACCTGGACCAGGCTGTTCAGTATCCAACTGTTGGATTGAAAATCCATGTTTGCCAGAGATGGTGATGTGATGAGTATTACGGCAGGCTTCCACTCGTCCAAAACGTGAGGCATGATGTGCGAAAGCAAATTCTAGTCCGTTTACGTTAGAGCCCACCACAATGTTGTCTCCATCGGTATGCTCATTGACTAGGATTCCAGTATGATATCCGGTGACCGCCAAGTTTCGAAGAATTGTTAATGCCGCATTGTTGCATGCAGGAGTAACAAGACCGCTGGTGCCATGGCTAGGCAGTGATGCATGTACGTTGTATACGCCAGTATTGATGAAAATATTCTCAAGCCTACATTGCAAGGCATTTTTTAGGTCGATGCCTCCGATGGCTGGATTGTCGTAAGTCCGCACGTCGAGATTGCGAAGAACCATATAGACAGCGGAAAATTCACCATAAAGTGAGTTTGATGATGGACTAACAGAGATGACAGCAGCGCCAGAACTCTCTGAGCTTTTAACAATGGTGCCGTTGTTCTGCAACGGAAATGATCCAATCGTTCCAAAAACAGGTGTGGGTTCACTTTGGCCAACAATTTCGATGGTTATCCAACTTTTAAGGGGCTTGGAAACAGGAGGGATAGTTATACGGCCTCGATAAATACCGTCCGGCAGAACCATTTTCCCACCTCCAGCCATTATTAGAGCCTTTAGACAGGCTGAAAAAGCTTCAGTGTTGTCCGTCCTATCGTCACCCACGGCCCCGTATTGAAGAACATTAAACACTTTCGATTTCTGGGTGCTATCACTTGGTGTGTCTTTGACTCCTCCATCAATTGCCCAGACTCTTCCATTCAAAAGGATAGCACAGATCAGTATTAAGTATTTTGTTTTTAGCATCTAATCTCGTTTTTTAACTTATTAGCTTAACTTGTCTTTTAAATATTGACCAGTATAAGATTCTTTGCATCGTGCCAAATCATCTGGAGTTCCTTCAAAGACTTTATACCCCCCTTTTTCTCCACCCTCTGGACCTAAATCAATAACCCAATCGGCAACTTTTATAACCTCCGTATTGTGCTCTATAATTAATACAGTATGGCCCCTAGAGATCAAGGCATGGATCGCATCGAGTAGCTTTCGAATGTCATGAAAATGTAAGCCAGTCGTTGGTTCGTCAAATATAAATAGGGTAGGGGTATCCCGCTCTTTCGCTAGGAATGAGGCAAGCTTAATACGTTGACTTTCTCCACCTGAAAGTGTGCTTGATGATTGTCCTAACTTTACATAGCCTAGTCCAACATCGGCTAATGGTGCCAACTTCTTTGCAATTTTTTGACCATCCTGTTTATCTGCCTTGTTGAAAAATACAATGGCTTCATCAACAGTCATCTCCAGCAAGTCAAAGATGCTTTTTTCTTTGAATTTGACATCTAATACATCGGCTTTAAACCGTTTCCCATTGCAACTTTCACATGTTAAATGGATATCAGCCATAAACTGCATCTCAACTTTTATCTCACCTTCCCCTTGACATTCATCGCATCGACCACCATCAATGTTGAATGAAAAATGTGAGGCAGTAAATCCATTGATTTTTGATGCTTGCTGCTCTGCATATAATTTACGAATATCATCGTACGTCTTGAGATATGTCACAGGATTTGATCGCGAGGATTTTCCTATTGGATTTTGATCAACAAACTCTACAGCTGTAACTAAAGCTAGGTCACCTTGGAGCCTTGTATGATCTCCAGTCTTCTCTCCATATTCCCCCAAATATTTATTTAAAGCTGGATAGAGAATTTTTTTAACTAACGAAGATTTACCTGATCCACTTACGCCAGTTACAACAGTTAGGGTGTTCAAGGGAAACTTAACATCAATACCCTTTAAATTATTCTCTCTGGCTCCAGTAATCTCTAAGTAGTTATTCCATTTCCGCCGATTAATTGGCAGTGCTATTTTTTGCGCTCCATTCAGATATTGAGCCGTTAAACTTGTTGTGTTTGAGACTAATTCTTTGTGAGAACCTTGGAATACAACCTCTCCACCATCCCTGCCTGCTAAGGGACCAATGTCGATAATCATATCTGCTTCACGAATAATCTCTTCGTCGTGTTCGACAATAATGACCGTATTGCCTAAGTCTTTTAGTTTGTGAAGTACTTTAATGAGTCGGGATGTATCTCTTGAATGCAAGCCAATTGAAGGCTCATCAAGGATGTACATCGAGCCAACCAAACTGCTTCCCAGTGATGTTGCTAAATTAATTCGTTGCGACTCACCACCCGATAAAGAGGCCGAAAGACGATTCAACGTTAGGTAACCTAATCCCACATCACATAGAAACTCAATCCGATTGTTTATCTCAATCAATAATCGGTCAGAAACTGTTTTGTCGTGATCTGATAATTTTAGGTTCTTGAAGAATGAACTTAGTTGATCGACTGGTTGAACTACCAACTCAGAGATCGCTTTTCCTCCAATTTTAATGTAAGAGGCTTCTTTTTTTAGTCGAGTTCCTTCGCACTCTGGACATATTGTTTTGCCCCTGTACCGCGAAAGCATCACTCGGTATTGAATCTTATAAGACTGTTCTTCTATAAATTTAAAGAATTTATTAAGTCCTTCAAAGTGTTCGTTTCCAGTCCAAAGAACTCTTTTTTGATCATTCGTTAAATCGTAATAAGGGGTATGGATCGGAAAATTAAACTTATCTGATTTTAGAATTAATAGGTCTTTCCATTCACCCATCTTTTCACCTTTCCAACAGACAATGGCATCGGCAAATATGGACAACGACTTATTCGGGATGACTAAGTCTTCGTCAATGCCAATTGTTTTGCCGTAGCCTTCGCAGATTGGACAGGCACCTATTGGATTATTAAAGCTAAATGAGTGTAAGGTGGGTTCTTCGAAAACGATCCCTTCTGCTTCAAATTTATTTGAAAAATTTAATAATATCTCTTCCGTTTCTGATGTTACTCGAACGATGCATTCCCCTTTGCCTTCGTAAAAGGCGGTTTGTATAGAATCGGCAGCTCTACTTTGAAGATCCTCATCATCAGATACAGCGAACCTGTCGATGACAAGATTCATCACTTTTAGATTTTTTTCAGTCTGAAGAGCCTGGTGTAAATCAGCAATTCGAATTACTTCATTTTTTATTTCAACCCTAGAAAATCCTTGCTGCTGTAATAACTCAGCTTCTTGCTCAAGTGTTCTTTCTTTGGTGATCTTAAATGGAGCTAGGAGTATGATTTTCGTCCCAGTTGGATAGGCAAAAATAGCCTTGACAACATCGCTTACTTCATGTCTTATAACTTCTTTGCCCGATATTGGTGAATATGTTCTACCAACCCTTGCATAAAGTAATTTAAGATAATCATAGATTTCAGTTGACGTTCCAACCGTTGAACGGGGATTCCGGGTGTTTACTTTTTGCTCAATGGCAATGGCTGGTGGAATACCTTTAATGTAATCCACGTCTGGCTTATCCATTCGGCCAAGGAATTGACGCGCATAAGAAGATAGGCTTTCAACATAGCGCCGTTGTCCCTCGGCATAAAGCGTATCGAAGGCTAAAGATGACTTTCCAGATCCGGAGAGCCCAGTAATAACAACTAATTGATTTCTTGGGATCTGAAGATCGATATTTTTAAGGTTGTGAACTCTTGCTCCCTTAATATCAATGTATTGATTGCTAGTATTTTTAATTTTCTTCAACTCTTTTGTGTATCAAATTTTCAACCTACAAATTTACAAATACTTTCTTCGCAAATTAGATACCCAAATGGTTTTTATTGCTCTTGAATAGTTCGATTAGAGAGATTGTTATTTGATAGAACTAAGTACTGAAATTTGAAGTTTGGATTTGCGATTATACTGACCTTAATTGGTTGAAAATTATTGATTTATAATTAAGCGTATGGTGTCGAGGCTGATTTTAATCCATTCATGTTAATTCTAATTCGAAAAGTTGAACTAAATTCTAGTTTATTGAGGATGTTTTTATCGGGGGATTGACTATTTTTGAGCTCGTTTTCAATACATGAAATTATTCGTAGATAGGGAGTAAATATTATATATGGAGCAGTATAGCATAAATCATTTAAGAGAGCTTGAAGCAGAATCTATTTTTGTTCTTCGTGAAGTAGCAGCGCAATTTGAGAAGCCTGTTATGTTATTTTCAGGAGGTAAAGATTCAATTGTAATGTTTCATTTGGCTTGGAAGGCGTTTCATCCTTTAAAGGTTCCGTTTCCTTTAATGCATATTGATACTGGTCATAACTTTGAAGAGACAATAAAATACAGAGATGATTTAGCTGAGAAAACAGGTACTCGTCTGATCGTTAAATATGTACAAGATTCAATTGATTCAGGTAGAGCTGTCGAAGAGAAAGGATTAAACGCAAGTCGTAATGTCCTTCAAACTGTCACCTTACTTGACGCTCTTGAAGAGTTGAAATTTGATTGTGCCATGGGCGGCGGTCGTCGCGACGAGGAGAAAGCTCGCGCTAAAGAACGGTTCTTCTCTCATCGGGATGAGTTTGGTCAATGGGATCCTAAAAATCAACGCCCCGAGTTATGGAATCTTTTCTGTGGAGCTAAAGAGATTGGCGAACATTTTCGTGTATTCCCAATAAGCAATTGGACTGAAATGGATGTTTGGCAATATATTCTCTTGGAAAACATCCCCATGCCAAGTCTTTATTTCACGCATGAGCGTGAAGTTTTTTGTCGGGATGGTGCATGGATGGCAAGTGCCTCGTTTATGCAGTTAAAACCTAATGAAAAATTGGAAGTTCGTAAAGTTCGTTGCCGTACAATTGGAGATATCACTTGTACGGGAGTGACACTATCAGAAGCCAATTCGTTGGAAGAAATTATTCAAGAAGTAGCCGCCAGTCGTGTTACAGAACGTGGAAGCCGTTCCGATGATAAGCGCTCTGAAGCAGCGATGGAAGATCGCAAGCGCGAAGGTTATTTTTAATTATACATTACAAAGAATATGTCTGGAAAAGATCACGGATATCTTGATATGGAATTGCTGCGATTTACCACTGCAGGAAGTGTTGATGATGGTAAAAGCACCTTGATTGGTCGACTATTGTATGATAGCAAAGCCATCTTTGAAGATCAGATGGAGGCTTTAGAACAAGCAAGTATCAGCAGAGGGGGAGAAGAGGTTAACTTAGCCTTGCTTACTGATGGATTAAGAGCAGAACGCGAACAAGGTATTACTATTGATGTGGCCTATCGTTATTTCGCCACTCCGAAAAGAAAATTTATTATTGCGGATACCCCGGGGCATATTCAGTATACTCGGAATATGGTCACAGGTGCCTCGACAGCTAATGCAGCGGTTATTCTTATCGATGCTCGAAACGGTGTAATCGAGCAGACTCGTCGTCATGCTTATATTGCCGCCTTGCTGAATATACCGCATATTTTGGTCTGTGTTAATAAAATGGATCTAGTCGATTTTAGCGAAGATGTTTTTAATCGAATAAAATTAGATTTTCAGGACGTAGCGAGTCGTTTAGATGCACAGGATATCCATTTCTTACCCATCAGCGCTAAATTAGGCGATAATGTAGTGGATGCTTCTCAAAATATGCCTTGGTATACCGGTGATACATTTCTAGGTTTACTAGAAGCATTACCTGTTGGCCAGGATTGGAATCTAAATGATCCTCGTAGCTCTTCCTGGTGGATTAAAAACGACTATTGAGGCCATTGACTTTGCTGGTGAGAGCCTAGATTATGCTTTCCCTCCGCAGTCGGTAACGATTCGTCTGAAAGATGAAATTGACGTTAGTAGAGGATCGATGATCGTGGATGCGAAAAATCAACCACAGCAGTCTCAGGAGATTGACCTAATGGTTTGTTGGTTAAATGAGAAGCCTTTGGTTGTTAAAGGTAAATACCAGATTAAGCACAACTCAAATGAGATGCGTGGAATCATTACAGAGGTGAAGTATAAAGTGAATATCAATACGATCGAAGAGATTCATGATGATTTGAGCGTTGGGTTAAATCAAATAGCTAGAATAACAATAAAAACGACTAAGCCATTATTCTTTGATTCCTATAAGAAGAACAGAGATACTGGAAGTTTAATAATTATTGATGAAGGGACAAATAATGTCGTCGGTGCAGGTATGATCTTGTAGTTGATAAGTTACAATAAAAAAAAGAGGAGCTAAAAAAATAGCTCCTCTTTTTTTGTTGAATCTGACTTCGAATTTATAATTTAATTCCTAAAGTGACCATCAATTCACTTCTGTTATTTTGATATTTTACAGGGTCAATGCTTGGGTAGATAAAGTTGTATTGAGTTTTTTGAGCGAGGCTATATGAAACATCAATAGAGATATTTTCTATGCGATAGCCAATCCCTGCATTGATTGTGTGATAGCTAAATTTATTGTTTGGCAGCGCATCGGTAGATCTTGAGACAAATGGATTGCCAAAAAGCTCATATCCCGCGCGTAAATAAACCGAATCTGCTGGCTTGTATTCTCCCCCAATTCGGATGTTCTTAACTGAGTTGTAAGTTTGTTGGATATCCGTATTTTCAGATGAAAAAGCATATCCATCTCTGCCACTCATATACTCTATTTTGTTGTAACTAACATTTTCATAATCCAACGATATCATCCCTTTTTTCTCGAATTGATAAGCAATGCTTCCAATTAGTCGAGTTGGGGTATTCATCTTGTAGCCATAGTCCCCTAGTGGAGACTCTGCTTTATGCCCGCCATTGGCATCTGCACTAACTCCAGTTAGGTTAGAAGACATTACAGCGCTGTAGTTCTCTTTAAAGTTGAAATAGGTAGGAGTATGTAAGGCGAATCCAAGACGCAAGGAATTTGATGGCTTATAAATAGCGCCAATTTTTAAATTATATCCCATGCCTCTGGTACTTGCTGAATTCGAATAATCAAATCGACCAAATGCTCCGCCTTCTGAATAGTTGGAGACTTCATTGTAATATAGGTCTTGCATGCCTAAGGTAGCACCTAAATAGAGTTTATGATTGATATTAAAGGCTGATGAAAATACATATTCATTTAAGAATCCTTCTTTCGTAACCGTTAAGTTTTGATTGACAAGTTCATCTGAATATAAAATAGACTGGTACTGATTTCCAACTCCACTTAAATTCGGATTTGACACGTCAATTAAGTAGTTTTCCCAAGCTAACTTGCTTTCCCAGGGAATTGATCCGTTATCGTAAGGGTTATTTTCATCATATAAACTACTACTCATTATCCCATTTGTGTTATCCGCAAATAGATCCATGCGTGAATGGGGTGATCCGTTTTTGCTCACTGAGATGGATTGATTAAAGTTCGCTAGTTTATTGAATCCAACTCCAAAATTAATGGAGATTAACCCTGTATTTTCTTCTTGCAGGGGATTGGTGAAAACATAACCTAGATTAGTGAAATTCATTGAGGTGTTCCTAGCGGATGATTTTTGACCTTGGTATTCAGAGTTCACATTATTCATACCTAGAACATTCAAGGTTGTAGATAACTCAGGTCGGAGATAGATAGCCAGTCCAGCTGGGTTTATACTTAAGGTTGAGAAGTCTCCACCGATTGCACCAACTGCATTCCCCATCGCTTTTGAACGTGCTGTTGAGCCAAAATTTTGTTGTGAGAAGAGTAATGCTTGGTCAACATACTGGCCAAATGAATGAGCCATAATGCCAGCGGATAGAATTAGTGTAAGTAATATTCGTTTCATATCGTTTATCGATTTTCGTTTTTCTTTAACTGCTTGGATTATTATTTAGTGTCTGCGGCCGCCACCGCCACCACCGCCACCGCCAGCATTTCCGCCCCCAGAGAACGATCCTCCACCGCCACCGCCGCCGGTTGAAATATTGCTTCTAGCTGGTGCCGAATAGGTCGGTGTTTGACCTGTTGAATAGCTACTTCGTATGGTGCTTCCAGTGCTACTTCCACCACTGCGTGAACCTTGGCTAGGCGCAGCTATACGACTAGATCCACGATTGTAAGTGCTACCTACAGAAGAACTTCCTGGGCTATAGGTTCCATTCGACCCTTGCGGTCTAGCGTATTGGCGAGATACCCCACTATTGTAACTTCCTTGAACATTTGATCTAGGTCTTGAATAGGTGGGAGTGTATCTTGAAGAGCCATAGGTAGATCCTTGCGTTCTCACATTTCCATTGCTTTGACCTACTGATTGTGTTCTCCGTAAATTAGTAAGTGTTTGTCCACTTCTGCCAGACACAGACTGTCCTGTGCCATTAATGACTGCACTTTTAGTTCCATTTGGACTAACTGTGTATCGCGTTCCTGCTTGTCTTGATGAGCCAGTTAGATTCGTTCCGTTAATAACATTGGTATTGCTTCTGCCTCCTCTTGATGAGCCTATCATTGATCGACTAATACTATTTCTTCCGGAATAAGTTCCTGCTTGTGAGTTGCGGCTAAATCCAGTTAGACCCATGCTGCTCGCACCACCTCTTCCGGCAGCATTTTGACGTCCATAATAGCGATCACGGTAATCACCGTTTCGGTAATTGCCATACCCGTAGTTGTTACCCCAGTACATGTTTGACATTCCCCAGCCGCCATAATAGGGACTGTAATATCCACCATATCCAAATCCACCGTAGCCAAATCCACCGTAGCCATAACTGCCATAGCCAAAACCGCCATACCAGTTATTATAGCCAAAAGCACCATAGAGCGCTCCAACGCCTAATCCCCATCCAAAACCAAAGCCTGGAGAGTAGTAGGAATCCCAATAAGGGTCGTAGGCATACGGATTATAAAATGTGCGAATGCGCATCGTATAATCTAATTCTTCGGGTTCTTCGTAACCGTTGATGTAATTATTAGAATCGTCAATTTGATCCGCATCTTGATTATTTGCCTGGTTGTCATTTAAGGTATTTGCTTGATTATTAGAATTCTTGTCTGAGAAATAGTTGTCGACAATTTTTCCAGCTTCTTCTTGACGTATCCCAGAAATAGTACCCGCACGTTTAATTTCATGCGGCTTATTTGGCGAGTCACTAACAATCACAGGGGCATGATCACCAGGGGAGAAATAGGCATCATCGACAAAAGGCCCAGTGGTTATCATATTTCCAGTCGTACAAGCACTTGCAAGAAGTGCAATGAATGACAGCAGTTTGAGATTTGTTTTCATGATTTGTTCTCCTTTATATTTAAATATCCCAGAACTTTTAGTTATTTTGTGGGATAAAATTATCATTTAATAAGCAAATACTATACCAAAAAATAAGTAATGGCAAAAGTTCTCACATCTAAGGCAGAAAATTATTCACAGTGGTACAATGATCTAGTCTCAAAAGCAGACTTAGCAGAAAATTCAGCTGTTCGTGGTTGTATGGTAATCAAGCCGTATGGCTATGCTATATGGGAGAAAATGCAAGCTCAGCTAGATAAGATGTTTAAAGATACGGGCCATGTGAATGCTTACTTTCCTTTATTTATTCCTAAATCATTTTTTTCTAAAGAGGCAGCCCATGTTGATGGATTTGCAAAGGAATGCGCCGTGGTTACCCATTATCGTTTGATGAATGATCCGGATGGCAAGGGTGTAGTGGTAGATCCTGACGCAAAATTAGAAGAAGAGCTCATAATTCGTCCAACTTCTGAAACCATTATCTGGAGTACCTATAAAAATTGGATCCAATCGTATCGTGATCTTCCGATACTTTGTAACCAATGGGCCAATGTTGTGCGTTGGGAAATGCGTACAAGAATGTTTCTTCGGACTACTGAGTTTTTATGGCAAGAGGGTCATACAGCTCACGAAACGGCTGAAGAGGCATTGGCTGAGACTACACAAATGATCAATGTCTATGCTAGCTTTGCGGAGGATTTTATGGCTATTCCTGTCATCAAGGGAGCTAAATCAGCCAATGAGCGATTTGCCGGAGCACTTGAAACCTATACTATTGAGGCATTAATGCAGGATGGAAAAGCATTACAGTCAGGTACATCACATTTTTTAGGTCAGAATTTTGCCAAGGCTTTTGATGTTCAATTCGCGAATCGTGATGGCAAATTAGATTATGTCTGGGCCTCTTCTTGGGGTGTTTCAACTAGACTTATTGGAGCTTTAATCATGGCTCACTCTGATGATAACGGTTTAGTCCTTCCTCCGAAATTAGCTCCTTATCAGGTTGTTATAGTTCCAATCTATAAAAACGATGAACAGCTGGCCGAAATTTCTGTTAAGGCTGATGAGATTGTTGCAAAATTGAAAGCTCGCGGAATTAGTGTGAAGTACGACAATCGTGATTCACAAAGACCGGGATGGAAATTTGCCGAATATGAACTTAAAGGTGTACCTGTACGATTAGCAATTGGACCACGCGATTTGGAAAATGGTTCAATCGAAGTTGCTCGTCGTGATACATTAGAAAAATCAATCGAACAATTAGAGAATATCGACCAGTTTGTAGCCGATTTATTAGATAAAATTCAAGAAAACATATACAATAAGGCTTTCCAATTTAGAGAAGAGAACACCACTAAAGTAGATTCTTATGATCAATTTAAAGATCTATTAGTCACCAAGGGTGGATTTTTTCTGGCACATTGGGATGGCACGGTTGAGACTGAATTGAAAATCAAGGAGGAGACTAAAGCGACAATTCGCTGTATCCCTTTTGATGGGGCTAAAGAGGAGGGCAAATGTATGGTTACAGGTAAACCTAGCTCTCAGCGCGTGATTTTTGCGTTGGCCTACTAATTTTTTTGGAGGGTCAAAAGTCAATAAGCTAAACTAGTTTCTAAATCGAATAGGATTTGTCTACTATGGAGAAAAATGTTGTAGAGCGCTTTATTCGCTACGTAAAATACGATACGTGTTCAGATTCAGTGAGTGGCAAAACACCTAGTACCGATACTCAACGCGAGTTTGCACTGGCTCTTGCTGCCGAACTAAAAGAGATCGGATTAGCCGATGTCAAAGTCGATATGTGGAGTTATGTTTATGCTACTTTGCCTTCGAATATGGTAATACAAACACCTGTGGTGGGTTTTGTCTCACATATGGATACTAGTCCAGACTATACGGGCAAAAATGTATCTCCTCAATTGGTGCCAGATTACAATGGAGGCGATATATTGCTCAATAAGGAATCCAACATTGTCCTTTCTCCAGATGTTTTTCCTGAATTAAACAAGTATGTGGGTCAGCAGTTGATTGTGACCAATGGTAAAACCCTTTTAGGTGCTGATGATAAAGCCGGAATAGCTGAGATTATTACTGCCATGGAATATTTGGTAAATCACCCAGAGATAAAGCATGGTCAAGTTAAAATTGCTTTTACTCCTGATGAAGAGATTGGTGAGGGAGCCGACCATTTTAATGTAGCTGATTTTGGCGCTCATTTTGCCTATACCATCGATGGAGGGGAGATAGGAGAACTGGAGTATGAGAATTTCAATGCCTCAGGTGTAAAGATTGTTATTCATGGATCGAGTGTTCATCCTGGTTATGCCAAAGAAAAAATGAAAAATTCTGTGACCATCGGTAATAAATTGCTCGCTATGGTGCCTAATTTTGAAGTTCCAGAACATACAGATGGATACCAAGGCTTTTACCATGTAACTCGAATAAATGGGTCTGTTGAACATACTGAAATTGAATTTATAATTCGTGACTTTACCCTGGCAGGACTGAACGATCGCAAAAAACTACTCAAATCAGTGGTCGGTATGATAAATGCTGAATTTGGTGAAAATACAGCTGAACTTGCTATCAAAGATCAGTATTTCAATATGCGTGAGAAAATTGAGCCTGTGAAATATATTGTCGACTTAGCCGAGCAAGCTATGTTAGAAGCCGGTGTGACCCCTAAGATTGTTCCAATTAGGGGAGGAACCGATGGTTCTCGATTGTCTTTTATGGGACTTCCTTGTCCAAATATATTTGCTGGAGGTCATAATTTCCATGGCAAATATGAATACATCCCTACACCATCAATGGCCAAAGCGTGCGAGGTGATCGTTCGCATCGTTGAAAAAGTTGGATTATTGAGTATCTAATCTTTTTTAGCGTTATCTTTAATCTTTAGGAAGCTGAATTTAAGAGAGGTTTTGTCTTTTAAGCTTTTTTACACCTTTAGTCGAAAATTAAATACCAATGATACAGCGACTTATTCATTTTATCACAGAAAATAAAATCTTCGACAAGAGTCATAAGATTTTGGTTGGTGTAAGTGGAGGTATCGACTCTGTAGTATTGCTTGATCTGCTTGATAAGGCTGGCTATTCATTGGCTATCGCGCATTGTAATTTCCAGCTAAGAGGTGCTGAATCAGATAAGGATGAGCGCCTGGTGCATACACTGGCTTTGAAATACGATGTTCCAATCTTTAAAATAGCTTTTGATACCTTGGCAATAGCCAGCGAAAGGAAGATCTCAATCGAGATGGCTGCTCGCGATTTGCGCTACGAATGGTTTGAGAAAATTAGAGCTGAGAATAACTATGATTTTATTGCTGTGGCTCATCATCGCGATGATCAACTCGAAACATTTTTTCTCAATTTAGCGAGGGGCACTGGCTTAGCCGGCTTGACCGGGATGAACCCTGTAAATGGTAAAGTGGTCCGTCCATTGTTATTTGCTTCGCGGATCGAGATTGAGAGTTACCGGCATGAGCTATTCCTTGATTTTAGAATGGATGCCTCAAATCAGAATCTCGAGTTTCAGCGAAATAAAATACGTCATTCGTTAATGCCTATCATGGATTCGCTGAACCCAAATTTCAGAGAAGGACTTATTCGGACCATGGATCATCTTGATAAGACAGCGGTGATTTATAATCAGACCATTGCTCAAGCTTGGCAGCGTGTGGTTACAACAAAAGATCAAATACACTATATTTCTATTTCCGACTTGCAAAATCTTGATCCGTTAGACACGTATCTGTTTGAATTTCTAAAACCATTTGGATTTAAAGGCTCTAATATTGGAGATATTGTGCAGTCTTTGTCTGGATTATCTGGCAAGCAATTTACTTCTGCTACACATCGTCTTTTGCATGATCGTGAGAACCTTGTCCTTACACCGTTGGTGAAAGAGGAGGTGAGTCATTTTTATCTTGACCAAGAGCAAGATGAAATAATTGACCCCATTCATTTGTTAATCAGCAAAGAAACGTTAACTGGGACTATTCATTATGCTGATTCTCAGCTGGAGGCATCAATAGATCAGGATAAAATTCAGTTTCCACTGCTGATTCGAAAATGGCAGCAAGGTGACTACTTTAAGCCTCTTGGGATGACTGGACTTAAAAAGCTTAGTGACTATTTTGTGGATTCAAAATTAAGTATTCTCGAAAAAGAAAACGTGTGGATCCTGGCCAATGGCGAACAGATTGTCTGGATAATTGGATATCGACTCGACGACCGATATAAAATAACAAGCCAGACAAAGAGGATTATTAAGATTAAAGCAGTTGTTGAATAAAAGAGCTTAATCTTTTGAAATTTAGCTTTTTATTTTTTCTTGATTAAGTCTCCAACAAGCCATCCCATAACAGTTCCATAGCTTCCCATCGTGTACCAATGCGAGGTAATAGGACAGGTGCCCGAACTGCACCCCACAAAATGCCAATACCCAATACCTGCGATCGCACCAATAGAGGTGAAAATGATTTTTACACGATGCTTGATCAGAAAATCTTTCATGGTCTTTTAGTATGAGTTCAAATAATATATTGAATCTATAAAGAAATTAACCCCTTTACCTTGCTAGCTTTCTCATAGATGGCGATAATAGATTCAGGGTCAGGCATCCACTGTTTGCAAGATATTCCAATAAATTTAATGTCTTTTGATGTCTTGTAGGTAATTGTGGCTGGATCCTCAAAAAATGCCTTGACTTGGTCGAGTTGTTCTTGCTTATTATGAATGATAAACTTAAAATAATAGAGCAATGGCCATTGTGTTTGGTCTGCTAGTAACTCTTTAAATTTTTCAATATTTTCTGACATATGATTTCTAAGGTAGTTTTTTATTCCTAAACTAATTGGTGGTTACCACACCAGCTCTATAAACCCTTTTTTTCGTCTTCTTTTCCCATCTCTTCCTTGCCCATCTGCTACATAGAAATATACCCCTGGCGAGGCTAGTACATTATTTATTTTACCATCCCAGGTAGCAAGCTCTGTATCTGCAGGAACGTAACCCGATTTGCGGAAATGATGCACAATTCGCCCCCAACGATTAAATATCTGGAAATCTAGCGATTGGAGTGATCTGGTGCGAATTGTTAAAATGTCGTTCACGCCATCACCATTGGGTGTGAAGGCGGGCGCAACTTTTACTAAAGAGCTGTCAATCGAAATGTAATCTTTCAGATATACTGTGTCTCTGCAGGTAAATCCTAATGATTGTTTCGCAGCAACCAATTTTACCATATACTTGCCTGTATGTTCATAGGTGTAGGTTGGATCCTTTAGATAAATTTCTTCCATAATGGCGTCAATCTTTGCCCCTTGTGGTTGGTTTGTTAGGATCGATTTTTCTTTAAACAGAAACAACTCGTATTTCTCAACATCACCATTTATTGATTCATTGATAAATTGCACAGGCAATGGTGCTTCTGGCAGTGAATACTGCGCTACTGAAGGTTGATTAGTCTTCCAAGAAAATTTCGCTTTAGGAACTATCGACTGATAAGTTACTGGGCTACTAACCATACACCCTGCTCGGTCAGTAACTTGCAGTTGATATACCGTATTTATCGGAGGTGGTTTGACGACAATTGGATTTAGGGCATTCGACACAAAATTACCGGCACTCTGCCATATGAATTTGTAATTGGGGCTACTTGAAATGATTTGATTTGTCGATAAATCAGCATAAGCATAACTAGATCCACTGACTGAGCCTAAAAGTTTAAAAGATTGGCAGTTGGAATCTGTAATTGTTGAGGCTGCTGTAATCCAGCTATTAATAACCCAGGCTCTTAATACATAATTTATTCCATTGTCGGTGAAGCTTACTCGGTAACATCCATCAGAAAGGCTAGTAAGAGTCGAGGATGTGCCTGTTTCGTTGAGAAAAGAAGTAAAGACTCCTGAGGCTTGCGTGTATTTATCCCATTTGAAAGTTGCTGATGGCCCAGATGTTGATGCCTTTAGTGAGCCATCCTGATGATTTGCACTTCCACAAAAATAATAAATGAAGTCTTTTTCTGTAAACGTAGGATAGCTTGCTAACTCAGCAAATGAAGCTGTTGTCGATTTTAAAGTTTGTCCAAAGGCATCGCTGGTACCTTGCATATTGATGCAAAAGGTGATAAATAGAGTCCATGCAATACTAGAGAGCTTCATTTAAAATAGTTTACGATTATAAACTACAATATTACGAAATTTTTCCGATCTGTTTGTGGGTCATGGAGCTTTCAATGGTTCGGTTTAACCTTAACTTTACTGAATAAAATGAAATGGGAATATTTGATTAAATTTGCCAAACAAATCGAATACAATCGATAGTTTTAAATGACAAGTAATTTAAATTCAGCAATTTGTCTAATTATTTAGAAGGTTTAAATAGTGCCCAGCAGGAGGCCGTAATTAATACAGAAGGTGCTTCGCTCGTAATTGCAGGTGCTGGATCGGGAAAGACTCGTGTTTTGACCTACCGTATTGCTCATTTATTACAAAAAGGTGTACCTCCTTCATCTATCTTGGCCCTAACCTTTACAAATAAAGCGGCAAGAGAGATGAAGGCTCGAATTGAGAGTGAAGTTGGGAACAGCATCTCTCGCTATTTATGGATGGGGACTTTTCATTCAATATTTTCTAGAATACTGAGGGAACAAGCAGCTGTCATCGGCTATCCTAATACATTTACTATTTACGATACACAAGACTCTAAGAGCCTTCTAAAATCTATTATTAAAGGACTTAACTTAGAAGATAATATCTATAAGGCAAGTGTGGTTTTAGGAAAGATTTCAGCTGCTAAGAATAATTTAATTACCGCTGTCGGAGATCTATTTGGAATATACCAAACGCTGCAAAAGTGCGGGAGCAATGGATTTTGATGATTTATTGCTGATGACAAACATATTATTCAAAAATCACCCTGAAGTACTAGCAAAATATCAGAATTTATTTCGTTACATCTTGGTTGATGAGTACCAGGATACGAACTTCTCGCAATATTTGATTGTAAAAAGATTAGCTGATGGACATCAAAATATCTGTGTCGTTGGCGACGATGCACAGAGTATTTACTCGTTCCGCGGAGCTAGAATAGAGAATATCCTCAATTTTAAAAATGATTATCCTGGTTACGGAACCTATAAACTAGAACAGAATTATAGATCAACTCAAGTTATCGTTGATGCCGCAAACAGCTTAATAGCTAAAAATAAAAACCAGCTTCAAAAAACAGTGTTCAGTGAAAATGCGATCGGTGATAAAATTAAGGTTTTAGCAGCGATGAACGAACATGAAGAGGGTTATCTTGTTGTTAATGAGTTGTTCGATCAACGAATGAAAGCACAGGAGAACTACTCTGATTTTGCAATCTTATACCGTACGAATGCTCAATCACGAGTTTTTGAAGAGATTCTTCGCAAACGAAATATTCCCTATAAAATTTATGGTGGTTTGTCGTTTTATCAGCGCAAGGAGATTAAAGATATCTTGTCCTATTTTAGACTTATCGTAAATCCGCGCGATGATGAATCGTTCAAGCGAATCATAAATTACCCAGCGAGAGGAATTGGTGGTACGACCTTGAACCGATTGGAAGATGCAGCAGCATCATTAGGAATAAGTATTTTTGAGGTAGCCTCCAGTTCAGAAAAGATGATGGTTGCTGGCTTGAATAGTGGTACAATAAAAAAGATAGCTGTATTTACGCAGATGATTAGTCATTTTTCGAATGACTTCTTGACTGTTGAGGCCTACGATATGGCCAATAGAATAGCCACCGAATCTGGTATTCTAACCGAATTGTATCAAGATAAATCACCCGAGAACATTAGTCGTTACGAGAATACACAAGAGCTACTTAACGCCATACAAGATTTTTCATTAACCGCTACTGAAGAGGGTAGGCCTAATAGCCTTAATGTTTTCATGGAAGATGTGGCGCTTTTAACAGATCAGGATAACGATAAGGATTCGAATTCGGATAAGTTGACCATGATGACTGTTCATTCATCTAAAGGTCTTGAATTCAAAAATGTTTTTATTGTTGGTTTAGAGGAGAATCTTTTTCCATCTGGGTTTTCCGGAACACTCACTTTGTCGGAGCTTGAAGAGGAACGAAGATTATTTTATGTTGCCCTGACTCGATCTGAAAATCGAGCCTGGTTATCTTTTGCACAGCAGCGCTTTCGTTGGGGAAAAACAGAATTTTGCAATCCAAGTCGATTTATTGGCGAAATTGATCATCAATATCTGGATATTCCCAATAGTCGAATGTTTCCTCAATTTAGAAATAAAGAGTTGCAAGAGGATCAGGCGAATAGCAGGTTTCAACGTGAGCCAGATAGTTTTCAAAAACCTCGTCGCCCAGAGCCATTTAATACTCGAATTGTAACGAATCAAGGCACATCATCGTTAGGTTCATCATTATTTAAAGGTGATGATCCAGATCTGATTCAAGTTGGCATGATGGTTGAGCACGAACGTTTTGGTCAAGGTAAAGTACTTAACCTTGAGGGTAGAATGCCAGACTTAAAAGCCAAGGTTTTCTTTCCAAATGCTGGAGAGAAAAACCTTCTTTTGAAATTTGCTAAACTTAAAATTACCGATCTGCCCTCCTAATATTAGCATCAATTTGAATTAACCATTAAAAACGATTAGCTTTGTAGATGAAATCAAGTTTTTCCTACAAGACTTGTTCCCATTGATAATAAATAACATACAATGATAGCACGCGATTACAACACCCAACGAAAAAAAATGAAACTGCCTGAATATGGAAGAAGTATCCATAAAATGGTTGATCACATCATGCAAATTGAAAATAGAGAAGAACGTATTCTTGCCGTCAAAGGAGTCATTGACGTTATGGGCATGATGTATCCTTATCTGCGTGATATCAATGAGTTTAAACATAAACTTTGGGACCACATCGCTATCATGTCTGATTTTAAGTTGGATATCGATTACCCGTATGATCCGCCGAAGCCTGAGACTTTTATCGAGAAACCAAAGTTGGTTCCTTATGGTCAAAAAGAGATTAAATTTCGCCATTATGGAAAAATAATGGAGAATTATATTGCTGCAACAGCCTTATTGCCAGATGAAAATCCTGCTAAAGCTGTCAATATTGAACTTTTAGCGAACCAAATGAAGAAAACCTATTTGGTTTGGAATAAAGATGCGGTTGAAGATTCAAAAATTTTAACAGACTTAACCTATCTTTCACATGGCTCATTAAAGCCAAATCCTGATCTTCGTCTTCAGGAAGTGAATGAAATATTTAAGCAGCAAGTAAAAAAAGGTCGGATTACCCCTACCTCAAATCAATCGCGGAAACATAAATAGTACGTTTAATTATCTCTTCTCTTAAGGCATGGCAAGGTTTATTTTAGAAGGTGGCAGTCCACTATGCGGTGAGTTAACTCCACAAGGTGCTAAGAATGAGGCATTGCAAGTGATCTGTGCAGTGCTGCTTACGTCAGAAAAAATTACAATTTCAAATGTTCCTGAAATAAGTGATGTACTCAAATTAATAGAGATTCTTCGATTTTTAGGGACCACTGTTGAACGTCTAGAAAAAGGTGTTTTTACTTTTGAGGCTAACAAAATTAACCTAGATCTTCTTCGTACTGCTGAGTTTTTTACTCAGGCAGCAAGCTTGCGGGGCTCATTGATGATTGTTGGTCCAATGTTAGCCCGATTTGGCATCGGAATAATTCCGCAACCAGGTGGTGATAAAATTGGTAGAAGACGTTTGGATACTCATTTCCGCGGTTTTGAAGCTCTGGGGGCTAAGTTTACCTTCAACTCACAAGACTCCTCTTATCATGTTGAAGCAAAGAATCTGAAGGGCTGCTATATGCTCCTTGATGAGGCTTCAGTTACTGGAACAGCTAATTTGTTGATGGCCGCAACCTTGGCCAGCGGTACAACAACAATATACAATGCAGCTTGTGAGCCTTATCTGCAACAGCTTTGCAAAATGTTAAATTCCATGGGTGCTAAGATTCAAGGCATCGGTTCTAATCTATTAACCATTACCGGGGTGACTTCACTTGGTGGCTGCGAACATCGCATGCTTCCAGATATGATTGAAGTGGGTAGTTTTATTGGTCTGGCAGCTATGACAGCTTCTGATATCACCATAAAAAATGTTGGTTATAGTGAATTGGGAATGATTCCAGAATCATTCCGACGATTTGGAATCCAAATGAATTTAAAAGGTGATGATCTTCATATTCCTGCGCAGGATCATTATGAAATAGAATCCTTTATCGACGGTTCAATATTAACTGTTGCAGATGCTCCTTGGCCTGGTTTAACTCCCGACTTATTAAGCATCTTTTTGGTTATCGCAACACAGGCTAGAGGCAGTGTGCTTATTCATCAAAAGATGTTTGAGAGCCGCTTGTTCTTTGTCGATCGGTTGATTGATATGGGTGCTAAGATTATTTTATGCGACCCTCATCGTGCGACCGTTATCGGTCTAGATAAAACTCAGGCACTTCGCGGTATCCGTATGACTTCTCCTGATATTAGAGCTGGAGTTGCTTTGCTTATTGCGGCTCTTTCTGCAACTGGAAAATCGACTATCGATTATATCGAGCAGATTGATCGTGGTTATGAAAATATCGACCTTCGTCTGAATGCGATTGGAGCTAAGATAAAACGCGAATAAACTTATACTTATGAAATTCTTACTTGGGTTTGTTGTTCTGTTATGTTGTCTGCACCTTAATATTGCAGCTCAGTCTATTATTGGAATTCAAATTGGAAATAAGGCTCCTGAAATTGTTGAGAAGTCAATCGCTGGCCAGACTCTTAAGCTCTCTTCGCTTAGCGGAAAAATTGTTTTAATCGATTTTTGGGCTTCTTGGTGTAAGCCTTGTCGGAATGAAAATCCGTTCGTGGTAGCTGCCTATGAAAAATTCAAAAATAGTTCCTTTAAAGGTGGAACAGGATTTACTGTTTTTAGCGTCTCTTTAGATAAAGATGAGGCGGCTTGGAGAGGTGCAGTAAAAGATGATCATATGACTTGGATAAACCATGTTTGCGTGTTAAATAGTCAAGCTCGCTATATGCAGAGCTATGAAATTAGCATGATCCCAACAAATTTTCTAGTCGATGCAAATGGGGTTATTATTGCCACTAATCTAAGAGGAGAGGCTCTTGAGGAGAAGCTGAATTCCTTGAAAAAGAAATAGTTTCTGATTAGTTTAAACCTTGTCTGTTATGGTTTAACGAATAGCTTCTTATCCTGTCTAGCTGTTTTTGTAACCCATTTTGTTTCCCATATGCCCTTATTATAATGGGAAAGCTGCTCATTGGATTCCTTATCATATCCTTTTTCTTTACTTATTCAATTTTATTTACACGTGTCTTAATTTAATTCAATAGATAATCAAAGTCTAAAAAACAATTGCGATATTTAAATGCTATAATCTATACTTAACCGACCAACCTATTCTAACATGAAAAAACAACGTATTCCTTTTTTAAGCTGTATAGTATCAGCTTTCATACTTTTCTCATTCCAATCTTTTGGCCAAATTTCATCTCTAAATTTTTCAAACGTATTGATCAAGGACAATTTTTGGACTCCTAAGATGAATGCTGTCGCAACTTCTACTTTAAATGCCTGTATTAATTATACCGAAGTCAAAAGTGGAAGAATACGAAATTTCGAAAAGGCAGCGACCAAAAGTGGCAAGCATGAGGGGATGTATTTTGACGATTCTGATGTCTATAAAGCTCTTGAAGCCATCGCTTATTCGTTGAAAAATAATCCTGATGCAACAATTGAAAAAAAGGCAGATGAATGGATTGATAAAATTGCGGCAGCCCAACAGCCGGATGGGTACATCAACACATTTTATACTTTAAAGGGTTTAGAAAATCGATGGTCTGACATGGAAAAACATGAGGATTATTGCGCTGGTCATTTGTTAGAAGCAGGAATTGCCTATTTTAATACCACTGGGAAACGAAAATTATTGGATGTGGCAATTCGCATGGTCAATCATATTGATGCTAATTTTAGACTTGCTGGAAAACATTGGATTTCAGGTCATGAAGAGATTGAATTGGCTTTGGTGAAACTTTATCATATGACTAAAGAACAAAAATACCTTGATTTAGCCTCTTGGTATATCGAAGAGCGTGGACATGGATACTATAAAGGTGTTCCCAGAAATCCCATGTTTGACCAGAATGATATCCCATTTGAAAATCAAAGGAAAGTTGAAGGGCATGCTGTGAGAGCAATGTATTTATATACAGGAGCTGCTGATGTGGATGCAAGTAAAAAAGAGACCAAATATTCACCGGCTTTACTAAGTGTATGGGATAATTTGGTTGGAAAAAATATGTATATCACCGGCGCCATCGGTTCGTCTGGCAGTAACGAAGGGTTCACAAGAGATTATGATCTTCCTAATAAACAGGCCTATTGCGAAACGTGTGCTTCGGTAGGGATGATTCTTTGGAACCAACGTATGAACTTAATGACTGGAGAAAGCAAGTATATTGATGTTTTAGAGAAATCACTATACAATGGTGCTTTGTCAGGATTATCCTTAAGTGGTGACAAATTTTTCTATGGTAATCCATTGACTGTAAAAAGTAATTATGCAAGAAGCGAATGGTTTGGCTGTGCTTGCTGCCCATCAAACATCGCCCGGTTGGTAAGTTCAATAGGCAATTATATTTATGCAACCTCTCCTGATGCCATTTATGTAAATCTATTTGTGAGTAGCAATACCCAAATTGTGGATGGGAAAAATAAAATCGCCATCGCTCAGACTGGTAATTACCCATGGGATGGGACAACGTCCATAACCATTTCTCCTGCTTCGAAGATCAAGAAGAAGTTATCAATTCGTATTCCTGGATGGGCTGTTAATCAGGCAGTACCTGGAGATGCCTATGCTTGGCTGTTTCCAGATAAATCGACGGTTTCTATTAAGCTAAATCAGAAAGAAGTTGCCTATAAGTTGGATAAAGGCTATGCTGTTATTGAGCGTGAGTGGAAAAAAGGGGATCAGGTCACCATTCAATTAACCATGAATATTCAACGTGTTGTTGCGAATAAGAATATCACTGAAAATTTAGGTCGAGTTGCAATTCAACGTGGTCCATTGGTGTATTGTTTAGAGCATTCGGATAACAATGGGAAAGCGCTGAATATTGTTCTTCCGGATGATGCAAACCTCTCAGCCTCTTTTGATCCAACTTTGCTTGGAGGAATCATGACTATTCATTCAAAGGCTCGCGCTGTAACTGTTGCATCCAATGGTTTATCAATAGATACCTCCGTTAAGGAGATT